>JBAQPM010000001.1:0-39946 GCA_049305795.1 Minisyncoccia bacterium
CGCTGCGGCATCACTTTGCTATACTTGCCGATATGGATAACCCAGAACGCGTCACCTATTTTGCCGCGACTGATGCAAGGGGGAAGCGCGTGCCTTTTGGCATAAAGCAAAAAGACCGCAGCAGGCACATGTACGTCATTGGAAAGACGGGCATGGGCAAGTCGACCCTTCTTGAAAATTTAGCAATTCAAGACATTCGAAATGGCGAAGGTTTGGCATTTATCGACCCGCATGGCGGAACCGCCGATAAACTTCTCGATTACATCCCCGAGAATCGTCTGAATGATGTCGTGTATTTCGCGCCGTTTGATATGGACAATCCTATTGCCTTCAATGTGATGGAAGACGTGGGGTATGACAAGCGTCACCTTGTGGTTTCGGGCCTCATGGCGACCTTTAAGAAAATCTGGGTAGATGCCTGGTCGGCGCGTATGGAATACATTCTCACCAATACGCTCCTTGCTCTTCTTGAATATCCGGGCGCAACTCTGCTTGGAGTGAATCGCATGTACACCGACAAAGGATATCGCAAGCAAGTGGTCGACAACATCAAAGACCCCGTCGTGAAGGATTTTTGGATAAAAGAGTTTGCTACCTACACTGACCGCTATACGCAAGAAGCAACACCAGCCATCCAAAACAAAATCGGTCAATTTACGGGCAACCCCTTGATTCGTAATATCATCGGCCAGCCCACCTCATCTTTTGATATTCGCCAAATGATGGATGAACGAAAAATTCTCATCATCAACCTTTCCAAAGGGCAGGTGGGCGACACGAATACGCAGCTGCTCGGGAGCATGCTCACGACCCGTATCTTTTTGGCGGCCATGAGTCGCGCTGATCTTGCGGCAGGAGATCTCGCGAAACTTCCAAATTTTTACTTCTATGTGGACGAATTTCAAAATTTCGCGAACGAAACGTTCGCGGAAATTCTCTCTGAATCTCGAAAATATAAATTGAACCTCACGATTGCCCACCAATACATTGAGCAGATGGAAGAAGAGGTTCGCGATGCAGTCTTTGGAAACGTCGGTACCACCATTGCATTTCGCGTTGGACCTTTTGATGCTGAGACACTTGAAATTGTATTTATGCCTGAATTTACCAAAGAAGATCTAGTGAACCTCGGCTTCGCTCAGATTTATCTTTCACTCATGATTGATGGCGTTGGGTCTCGTCCTTTTTCCGCTACCACTATTCCATCCATCGAACCTCCAGCGCGTTCATTTCGCAAAGAAGTGATTGCTGCTTCGCGTTCGCGTTTTGCATCAAAACGCGAAGGCATTGAGAAATTAATTGTTGACGAGCTTTCAGCGGTTGGAGAGGCGGAGCCTGAAGAGTCAAAACCAAAACGGCGAACCACCCCATACACGTCAAATTCCTCGCAGTCGTCCTCGCCGGCGCCACGACGCGTGGAGAACTCTTCTCCTCCGGCCGTACGCGTGCAAAGGGGAGCACCCCGTGACCAGCCTCCTCGCGAATCAATTCAGAGTGGACGGCCGCCAGAGAGAATGCAGCATCAAAATCATCCTCCCTCAGCTACCCCCCAGACGCGCAGTGCTCCGCCCATGAATGCGAAAACCGCAGAAGATTTGCGCAGCATTTTGCGCCGTATGACGGAGAGCACGGGCAAAGAGCGAGAAATAAAGGCACATAAACAAAGTAATGCCCTTAAAAATAGTCTAGGCACTATCCTTACGAAAAACGAACCACCCGAAGATACAAAGGAAAAGGAGCCTGTGCAAAATCCAGTTCCAAAACCGAAGGAATCTCAGCCGTCAAAGCCATTTGAAATTCCAGAACAGGATTTGCGCAAGATTTTTAAGGAAAATCTGTAGTTCGGTAACCTTTTCCTTTATAAGAATGTTTCCTTTTCTATCCTTCCAAATGCTGGTAGTGTCTAGATAATCATGGCTCAAAAACTTATACTCGTAACAGGGGGCGCTGGATTCATTGGATCGCATCTGTGCGCCCGTTTGGTGCGTGAGGGCTACCGAATCATTTCTCTTGATAACTACTTCACGGGTTCTCGGGAAAACCATGTCCCAGGCGTAGAGTACCGCGAAGGTCATACCAAAGACATAGAGATTCTGATTCCAGAATCTCCCGATATTATTTTTCACCTCGGGGAATACTCTCGCGTGGAAAAAAGTCTCAAAGAACCTGCGATTGTCTGGGATCTGAATAAACTGGGTACTTTTGCCGTACTTGAATTTTGTCGAAAGAAAAATACGAAGATTGTATATGCGGGCTCCTCCACGAAGTTTGGAGACGGAGGACTTGGTAGAGATCAGAGTCCTTATGCCTGGTCGAAAGCTACAAACACCGAGCTCGTAGGGAATTACGGCGCTTGGTATGGTGTGCCCTACGCTATCACTTATTTTTATAATGTATACGGTCCTGGCGAGCGCGCTGGATCATACGGTACTGTAATTGAGATATTTCGACAAAAAATGCTTGCGGGCGAACCTCTTACTATCACAGCTCCAGGTACACAGAAACGCAATTTTACACATATAGAAGACATCGTGGACGGACTCGTTCTCGTGGGGGGAAAGGGAGATGGTGACGAGTTTGGTATAGGAAGTGAACAGGCGTATTCGATACTGGAAGTCGCAAAACTCTTCGGAGGTGACATTAAAATGGGTCCTGAAGCTGCGGGGAACCGTATGAGCTCTGATATTGATACAACAAAGACCCAATTGCTCGGTTGGAAACCGAAACGTACCCTTCCTGAATATATTCGTACTTCACTCGCCCTGTGAAAAAAGTTCTTATTTTCTCGCTCAATTACTATCCTCGTTTTATCGGCGGGGCAGAAGTAGCCATAAAAGAAATCACCGACCGTATTTCGCCAGAGGAAATTGAGTTTCACCTCATAACCAATCGTTTTGATTCGACACTCCCGAAAGAAGAAAAAATAGGAAATGTGACAGTGCACCGCATTGGCCTTACCAAAAACAATCCGAGTATGGGAGATTTGCGAAAATTCCCGCTGCAGCTCAACAAGATACTTTTTCAATTTACGGCCGCATGGAAAGCACACCTTTTGAATCGGAAATACCATTTCGATGGAACGTGGGCGATGATGGCACATTCCTGCGGCGTGCCCGCCGCCATTTTTAAAATGACGCACCCACGTGTTTCCTACCTCCTGACTCTTCAGGAAGGTGACCCTATCGAATACATTGAATCAAAAATGCGGGCTCTGCGGCCCCTTTTCACCCGTGCGTTTACCAAGGCCGACAGCATACAAGCCATTTCAACCTTTCTTGCAAAGTGGGCACGTGCACGTGGATTCACAGGTCCGCTTGAAGTAATTCCAAACGCCGTTAACACGGCACATTTTTCACAGACATACCCAGAAACAGTTATCAATGAAGTTCGCGATACGCTCGATAAAAAAATGGGGGACGTGTTCGTAATCACTACGTCGCGTCTCGTAAAGAAAAATGCGGTTGACGATATGATTTCTGCACTTCCGCTCCTGCCGGAGAATGTACACTTCATCATTTTGGGTATTGGTCCTGATGAGGAAGCATTGAAGAAGCTTGCAGAAAAACTAAGTGTCTTAGATCGTGTCCGTTTTGTGGGCCAGGTCGGTCACGCTGACATGCCAAAATATCTCAAGGCCTCGGACATCTTCATTCGGGCGTCTCGTTCCGAGGGCATGGGAAATTCTTTTGTAGAGGCAATGGCTGCTGGATTGCCAGTTATCGCAACGCAAGAGGGAGGTATTGCAGATTTTCTTTTTGATGAGAAACGTAATCCGGACAAGCCAGTGACTGGCTGGGCAGTCGACAAAGATTCTCCAGAGCAAATTGCTGAGGCGATAAAAAATATCATGGCGCATCCAGAGAAAGTGCGTGCCATTGCGGCAACAGCTAAGGCCATGGTTGAAGAGAAATATGACTGGAATACCGTTACTAAATCAATGCAACGTCTTTTCAAAGATCTTTTGTATACAAAATAAAGTTTTAGGGATGCCTGATTTTCAGCAATCCCATGTTTCGACGGTTTCCGATAAAACCGTTAGAATTCAGCTATGAAGAAGCTCGTGCTCGCCACACCTCTTTACCCGCCTGAAGCTGGAGGGCCGGCCACGTTTGCAAAAATCCTTGAGGAGGCACTTCCAGAGCGAGGATGGAAAGTCGAAGTTGTGAAATTTGTCGATGTCCGACACCATCCGAAATTTCTGAGACACCTGGTGTACGGCTGGCGGGTATTTAAAAAAGCATGGCGTGCCGACATGGTGCTTGCGCTTGATCCTGTTTCAACAGGCTTGCCCGCATTCATCGCCGCTCACTTTGCGGGAAAGCCTTTTTTTGTACGTATTGCGGGGGACTATGCTTGGGAACAGGGAGTGCAACGATGGGGGATATCCGAAACCCTTGACGTGTTCGTATCTCGGAGAAAGCTCCCGCTTGGAGTTCGCGCACTAAAAGCGGTGCAAACATTCGTGGCGCGTCGTGCAAAACGCATCATAGTGCCGAGCAAATACTTAGCGCGCATTGTGACGCTGTGGGATATTTCGCCACTTTTTATTCAGGTGGCATACAACGGTATACCCGAGGTGCAAGAAGAATATCCTCAACCTGAAATTTCGGGTCCCTATATCGTAACGGTTGGGCGTCTTGTTCCTTGGAAGGGAATGGGTGTAGTCATAGAGGCATTTACGGTGCTTTCTAAAACACACAAGAAGCTTTCCTTGGTCATTGTGGGCGATGGACCAGAACGTGCAAAACTAGAAGCGCGCATACGTAACCTCGGGCTTGGGGAACGTGTTATCTGTACGGGCAATGTAAGCCACGAAGAAACGCTTTCTTGGTTGTCGCATGCAGAAGTTTTTGTTTTGAATACTCGCTATGAAGGTCTCTCGCACCTTATTTTGGAAGCGTTTGCGCTTGCCACTCCCGTTGCGACAACGCATGCGGGAGGGAATCGGGAACTGATTTCTGAAGGAGAAACAGGTCTTGTTTTTTCGTATGCTGACCAAGCAGGCATTGTTGAGTGCGTTTCGGATCTGATGAAAAATAAAAAACTCAAAACAAAGATAACTAAAAATGCAGCTGCATTGTGTAGCGAGTTTACCAATGCGCGCATGGTTAATGCAGTTATCGAAGTGCTTTCGGTATAAAGGAAGACATGAAAGCACTTTTTATCTCAAATGATCCAAATATTTTTGACCCGCAAAGTGCGGTACGGGCACGCCTACGGGACTATGCGGCTGCGATCGGAGAATTACATATCATATCTGCGGGGAAGAGGGAAGCGCAGGAAGAACAGGATGGCGTGCTGCATGTGTATCCTGTTTCGGGTTTTATAGTGTTTCGTATATTTGCGATTGTGCGTAAGGCGCGCGCAGTAATCCGCGCGCGCAGCATCGACGTTGTATCCGCACAGGATCCTTTTGAACACGGATGGGCAGCAGCTCGGGCAGTTTTAGGCACCACGGCGCGGCTGCATATTCAGGTACATACAGATTTTCTCTCACCATACTTTGCGAAGGAGTCATATAAAAATCGTATCCGTGTTCGCATGGCTACTCGCATACTTCCGCGTGCGTACGGAATACGGGTCGTTTCGGAGCGCATTAAACAATCCCTTATCGCGCGTTATGCAAATCGGATACAAGAACCAGTAGTCATTCCAATTGCCGTGTCTTTGTCGGTGCCCACTTCCACCCCACTTCCACCCCACTCTTTTTCTTTTGCACTCATTGCCGTTGGTCGGCTCGAAAAAGAAAAAAGAGTATTCGATTTGCTTGAGGCACTTTCCTTAGTGCGCACAAAATATCCCAATACGGGACTTTTCATCGTGGGCGACGGTAAGGAACGCGCAGCTCTTGTGCGACGCGCAAGAGCATTAGGACTTTCCGGAAATGTCATCTTTCTTGGAAACCAACCTAACGCACGGGTATTTCTCGCACATGCCCACGCTTTTGTACACGCGAGCGCGTACGAAGGATACGGACTCTCACTTGTTGAGGCAGCGCTCGCCAAGGTTCCGATTGTAACCACGGATGTGGGCGTAGTCGGCGAAGTATTTACCGCGGGGTCTGACGTGCTCGCGTCTCCTGTCGGAGATATCCAAGGCGTCGCCTCCAATATCGTGCGACTCATTGAAGATAACCAGCTGCGAAGAGTGCTCATGCTTTCTGCATACGATGCTGTTATGCGACACCTTGGGGCACAAACGGACCAGCCAGTCCGCATAGCGAGCGATCTTGCAAGCGTTCTAAATAGCGGTAATACTTCGATAAACTCATGACTAACATTGTTACCATTGGAGGCGGTACGGGCACATTTGCCGTGCTGTCGGGCTTACGGCGCCTCCCAGACGTCTTGCTCTCAGCCATAGTGACAACCGCTGACGATGGCGGCTCAACGGGGCACTTGCGGGACGCATACGGCTTCTTGCCCGCAGGAGACGCCCGTCAGGCCCTCGTAGCCCTTGCAGAAGACGGTAATGTGCTTCGTGATTTATTTGCGTACCGCTTCACAAAAAGTGAGGTCAAGGGACATAATCTTGGAAATCTTTTTATCACGGCACTCACGGACCTTCTTGGTTCTGATGCAGCAGCACTCGAAGAAGCATCGCGTATTCTTCGTATACGCGGGGTCGTGATACCCGCGACTGAAAAACCTTCAACGCTTCTGGCTACACTTGAAGATGGCACCATCATACGAAATGAACGATCCATTGATGAGCGCATAGCAGGCAGACCACGTATAAAAGAATTAACACTTGAAACACCCGAGCCGATTTCCCCAGCGGCTAAGAATGCCATCGAAGCAGCAGACCTCATTATTCTTGGACCTGGCGACCTCTACACTTCAAGTATTGCGGCCCTCCTGCCTAGCGGCATGAAAGAGGCGGTGACTGCCTCAAAGGCGCGTCTCGTATACGTGGGGAACCTTTTTACAAAAATGGGACAAACTGAAGGATACACCGCTCGCGATCACGTACGCGAAATTGCGCGCTACGCTGGTCGCGAACCCGATGTTATTTTTCTAAATCAAAACGGTCTTCAAAAAGAAGTACTCGAAACATATGCCCAAAGTGGAGAATATCCCCCCGATGATGATTTTCTTATGACCGATGCGCGCGTCGAGCGGCTTCCGCTTGTCTCGGTGTATGCCGTGCCTTCCGTTGAAAACGACCCTTTACCGCGCTCCTTAATTCGTCATGATCCTGCAAAACTTGCCGCGGCACTTGCCACTCTTTTTTCATGACCACACCAACAATTGGTTTTATAGGGCAGGGCTGGATTGGAAAAAACTACGCTGACGATTTTGAACGGCGTGGATATGTGATTGTTCGGTATGCTCTTGAACCGGAATATGCAGGGAATAAAGAAAAGATTGCCGAGTGCGACATAGTGTTTATCGCGGTGCCAACACCAACGACACAGACTGGATTTGATGCGTCCGCAGTGCGCTCCGTATTGTCTTTAGTCGGTAGTGGAAAAATTGCCGTCATAAAATCGACCCTTTTGCCTGGGACCACGGAGACTCTCCAGAAAGAATTTCCAGATATTCTCATAGTTAATTCTCCTGAATTTCTGCGCGAGGCAAATGCGGCGCATGATGCTGCGAATCCTTCACGTAATCTCATCGGCATTCCCGAAGATTTGCCGCGCTATCGCAGGGCGGCCGAATCAGTACTTGCTGTTTTACCGGAAGCTCCCTTCACGCGCATCATGTATGCGCGTGAAGCAGAGCTTGTAAAATATGCAGGGAACGTATTTCTTTCTCTCAAGGTGATATACGCAAATATGTTGTTTGATCTTGCACAATCACTTTCTGCCGACTATGAAGCCGTGAAAGACACTCTTGCTGCGGACCCACGTATCGGCCCTTCGCACCTCTCCGTGGTGTCGGCTTCTGGACACACAGAGAAAGCAGGAAGGGGTGCGGGGGGCCATTGTTTCATCAAAGATCTTGAGGCTTTTCGACAATTGTACAAAGACAGTGTGAAAGACGAAAAGGGCAACTCTTTTTTCACTGCAGCCGTTCAGAAAAATAATGTCCTTCTTTTAGGGTCAGGAAAAGATCTTGATTTACTGCGAAGCGTATACGGCGACTCCCATGACGTACTTTCTTGATTTTGACCGAACGTTGTTTGATACTGATGCATTCATTTCGCGGTTGCTTGAACATTCCACATCCGAACCTGCATCAGTCGAACGTGATGAAGAGTTGGGACGAATGTTAGAGGAACGTATGAAAAAAGGCGAAGTCATTTTTCCGCCGGAAGAACTAAAAGAGTTTGTATACGCTGATGTGCCGGAATTTTTGCGCGGTGCAGGTAACGAAGCGACCATTGTTACCTATGGAAACCCACTGCTTCAGAAATTCAAAATAGAGCATGCACTGAAAGGTATTCCCCGCCTCAGTGTTTTTTATACCGATCAAACGCGAAAGGGGGAGTTTCTCACCTCGCGGATTCACGCATATGCGTCTCCCGTATTTGTTGATGACCGCACTATAGAGCTTGAGAGCGTCATGACGCATTGTCCGGCCGTTCGTGTGTATGAAATGCGTCGCGACGGGGGAGCCGGAGACGGCCGTTGGCCCGTCATACGGTCACTCACGGAACTGCCATGACTCTTCTTTTTATCACACAGAAGATGGACCGGCATGACAGTCTTCTCGGTGCCTACCATGGGTGGGTTATCGAACTTGCAACACATTTTGAAAAGATACTCGTCATTTGTCTTGAGGAAGGCGAGCATACGCTTCCTGAAAATGTAGAGGTGTATTCACTCGGAAAAGAGCATGGCGCACAAAGCCGCGCCGTATATGCATTTCGTTTCCTGTCTCTTGCGTGGAAACTTCGCGCGCAATATGACCGTGTCTTTGTGCACATGAACCAGGAATACATTCTTCTTGCCGGTCCTCTCTGGAGATTTCTCAAAAAGCCAATCTATTTATGGCGTAATCATTACGCAGGATCGCTCGGCACAGACATCGCCGCGTTCTTTTGCAAAAATGTATTTTGCACTTCCAGCCACTCATACACCGCAAGATATAAGAGAACTATCCTTATGCCCGTCGGCGTTGATACTGCGCGTTTTTTTCCAGACGAAACCGTTTCGCGTGAAGATCGTTCCATCCTTTTTCTTGCACGTATCGCGCCTTCAAAACGCTTGGATATTTTCATAGAAGCACTCGGTCTTTTGCTTTCCAAAAGCGTAAGCTTTGTCGCTTCCGTATACGGATCTCCGCTTCCCGAACATGAATTCTATTATCAAAACCTTCAGACGCGCGCCGAAGCGCTCGGGCTCCATAACCGTGTACGATTTTATCCGGGTGTTCCAAATGAAAAAGTTCCTGACATTTTTCGACGTCACGAGATTTTTGTAAACTGCTCGCCAAGCGGCATGTTCGACAAAACCATTTTTGAAGCTGCCGCTTCAGGCTGCCTGATCCTTGCATCGAGTGAGGACTTTAGAAACGCAACCTCGACTGCGTTTCAATTCGAGACTGCCGCCGGTCTTGCCGACAATCTTCAGCTCTTACTTTCGGTAAACGAAAAGACACGCGGAGAATATCGTGCCACTCTCGATATGCTCGTCCACGATAACGCGCTCACGGCCCTTGGCTTGAAGCTTTTCGACATCATCAATCCCCGCGCTACACTATAAGTATGACCATTTTGCGTAAAGCAGAATATCGAGCGCTCCGTGCCGTATCTCTTCAGGGAGCAGTCCTTGATCTTGGCGGTGAACGTCGCAGCAAATATCATGAATTGTTTAAGGGCACCTTTTCCATAACAATCGCAAACCTTGGCGGCGAGCCCGCTCCTGACGTAACACTCGACCTAGAAGAACCGCTTCCGTTTGCCGATGCGTCCTATGATAGTGTGCTCCTTATTAATGTTCTTGAGCACGTATTTGAATATCGGCGGCTTCTTTCAGAATGTGCCCGAGTCTTGCGTCCAGGGGGAACGCTGGTCATTGTTGTGCCGTTTCTTTTCCCCTATCATCCGTCGCCGAATGATTTCCATCGATATACCGCACCAGCACTTTCACTCGCTATTTTTAAGGCAGGGCTCAAGGATATTTCCATTACGACTCTCGGTTCCGGTCTCTTTTCTGCAGGCTGGCTAATGCTTGAACGCTTACTCCCTCAATTTCTTTCTCCGCTCTGGAACCTTATCGGCATGTTTGCAGTAGGTATCGACTGGTTGTTTGTGAAACTCGCGCGCATTCTCGGAAAAAAATATGACCCGGCAGATTATGCGCTCGGGTATGTCGTTACTGCTCGCGCCGCATCATGAACCCGATACGACTGTACGTTTCTCCAAACTATCGCGTAAGCGGTATGAGCCATATTCCGCTCCTCTATCCTTTTTGGGGCGTTCCCGAAAAACAGTCGATGCCATACGTGTATGAGGCGATGAAAAAGCACCAGTATTCTCCCAAGGACTATATGCTTGTTTCGATCATTGAAGAAGCAGATTTCGTAGTGATGCCACACCCGTATTGGCGGTTGATGCAGGTGAATCCAGCGTTAGTACAGACTATTATTGCCGATGCGAAAGCGGCACGGAAGTTGCTGCTCATTGAGGCAGCGGGTGATTTCGAAAAACCGCTTTCAATTGAACACGCCGTGGTACTGCGTCTTAGCCAGTATCGCTACGAGGTTTCTTCGCAAGAAATAACCATACCGTTTCTCGCCGAAGATTTACTTGAAGCGTATGGGGAAGGGGTACTCAAGCCTCGAAAAAAAACAGAACGTCCATCGGTCGGGTTTGCTGGCTGGTCAGGCATGCCGTTTGTCCAGCGTATAAAGACGGCTATTAAGGAGCTACCAATAACGTTCGCAGCCACACTGGATTCTAAGCGGGGAGCAGAGCATAAGGGACTTTTTTTCCGTGAACGTGCCCTCAATGCTCTTGCGAAGAGTTTGCGTATTGATGCACATCTGAAGGCGCGACCAACGTATTCTGGCCATGTCGCAACGCTCACAGGGAACGGGGAAGATAATCGTCGAGAATTTGTTCAGAATCTGTTTGAATCCGATTATGCGCTCTGCGTTCGTGGCGACGCAAATTCGTCGGTACGTTTTTATGAAGCACTCTCGCTCGGGAAGATTCCACTTTTTCTTGATACTGCCTGTGTGCTGCCGCTTGAAGATAAAATTAGATATCGCGATTTTTGTGTGTTTGTTGATTGGAGAGATATAAACCGTATCGGTGACATTCTCGCTAATTTTCATGCCCAGGTTTCGCCGGAACAATTTGAAGAGATGCAGCGCAAAGCACGCGCGGCTTTTGCAGACTACCTGCGCATGGATTCGTTCGCAAAGCAGCTCGCGGAAATATTGCGCGCGCGGCTTCAGCAAAAATCTCTCTCATGAAGATCGTAATTCTGGTGCAGAATATGTCGATGGGCGGAGTTCAACGACTTATCGCTGATGACATACATGAAATGGTTCTTCGCGGAATAGACGTCTGGCTGGTTACCTTTGAAAAAGAGGGAGGCGCGTCTCTCATGAATGAATGTGCGCTTCCAAGCGAGCGCACCGTATATATTCCTTACCCACGCCTACGCAACATCCGAGGTTTTTTTGCTACGGTCCGCTGCCTATATCGTATTCAGCCGAACATGATTATGACGCATATGTGGTTTGCAAACACAGTAGGGAGACTTGCGGCTCTTTTGGTGCCGAAAGCTGCTGTCCTCTCGTTTGAACATACTCTTCCTCGAAAACGCTTCCCCTTTCAGCAACGTTTCTTTGATACCATACTTCAATTCGTCGGTACGAAGGTTGTTGCGGTTTCCATATCCGTGCGTGACGCACTCATTCAGTCCGGAATCCGATCGAACCGAATTTCAGTTATAAAGAACGGCATCAATCTTTCGCGATATCGAGAAGAAAAAGGTATTGCTCGTGCGGCGCTTGGTTTTTCATCTGATGATCTCCTCTTTATATTTATTGGACGATTGGTAAAGGATAAAAACGTGGATACTCTCTTGTCTGCCTTGTGCCAACTTCAAGATGGCACGCTCCTTATCGTGGGAGACGGGCCGGAACGGAAGACTCTTGAAGAAAGTGAGGCGGCTCGATCGCTCGGTTCGCGTGTTCGTTTTATCGGCATGAGCCATGAGGTTCCGCGTTTTCTTGCAGCAAGTGATGGCGTGGTACTCCCGTCTCGTCGGGAGGGTTTTGGTCTCGTGCTTGTCGAGGCTGCTGCCTGCGGAGTTCCAGGAATCGTTTCCGCATCCGCTTCGCTCACGGGGGTTATTGCGGATGGATATAATGGTCTTGTCGCATCAGGAGACGAGGCAAATGATCTGGCGGCTGTTATGGGTGTATTCGCGCGGGATTCGCATCTTCGTGAACGCCTTCGGAACGGCGCAAAGGAGTCGGCACTGCCATACGCCATCGAACGCCATGTCGATGAGCTTCTTTTCTTTTATGCATAATTTTAATCGCCTCCTCTCATCTCCTCGTTTTGAAGTATTTTCATGTACAGCGCTTATATTGTTCGCGTTCTTTTTTTCAATGCATTACTTATCCGAAAGTCCGGCCGTGTGGTATGACGAAGGTTTTTATATGCAGACAGCAGCAAACCTCGCGTCTTTTGGTCGAGAGGGGATTCAGGTTGCACCCGGAGTACTACTTCCAGCATCGACGTATGTCACGGTCGGGTATCCGGTTATCGCGCCAGTCGCTGCTGCATATTTTTTCTTTGGTCAGAGTGTTCTTGTGGGGCGCACTGTCATGGTCTTGTTTCTGGTCGGTTTTTTGATAAGCGCTTATGTCCTTATACGAAGGTTGTTTGGTGTAGTTCCTGCGTTTGCGGCAACGTTGTTACTTGCCACGTTCCCCGTGTTGTATGGAAACGGAAAGGCAGTGCTTGGGGAAGTGCCCGGTCTTTTCTTTGTTGTACTTACGCTCTTGGTTCTATTGTCGCTTGAGCGGCATACCTGGCAGGGCGTAGGGCGCTATGCTGCCCTTGGTTTTTTTGCATCACTCGCGATTGTCACGAAACCGATTTATCTGCTTCTTCTGCCAGCTGTGTTTATAGGGATACTCATATATGGTCGTGGTTTTTTTAAACACTACCTTGGTATCGTTGTCGGAAGTGTTACTTTCTTGGCCCCATTTGTTTTATGGATTGTACTGCAATTTGGTTTCACCTTTTCTTTCAAGACGGTGCTTTCTTTCTATGCAAACCCATATTTTATTGAAGATCTAAGTCGCACCATTATTGAAAATCTACTGAGGTTTATTACAGAAATAAGTCCGCTCTACCTTTTTCTTCTCCTTAGCGTATGGGGGGTAAGTCTTTTTCTTCGCAGACGGAAACTATCAGCTACTGAATGCGCTGCCGCCATCTTTACACTACTTATCCTTGCATTCTATCTCAGAACTCCTGGTTGGTACCGTTATTTTTTTCAGGCACAGGTCATGGCTCTCATGTTTTTCCCAGCAGCGCTTTCCCTCATAGCTAAACACGTGCGAACACGTCTGCCGCGCTTCCTTGGCTTGCCTTCCGCAGCATTTTTAAAACTCCTTTGTATAAACGTTATTGCACTCCTTCCGTTGTTTCAGGCCTATCAACTCGCCTTTCATTCCTATGTCGCAACCTACTACCGTGCGACTCGCACCGCAGAGCTTTCGACCTATTTTGAGGTCCTTCCACAGGACAAAACCCTCTTTGTGTATAACGCTCCTGAGACGGTGGTTTTTTTCAAAACCAGGGCGTATTATCAGTACATTGCCCCTCATCCTGAGCAGCTTATCGGGGAGGAGGAGCTCAGCGTGCTCTCTGCCGGGACTGCGGATGTCGTTATCACTGGCGATGCCGCCTATCGGGAGAATCCAGAGCTTTTCAACGCGTATGTGCTTGCCGAAATCATAAACCGCTATGTCATCCTCACCCGCAAATAAATCTCTCTCGATCGTCATTCCGGCTTTTAACGAAGAGGGGAATATTGAACCTATCTATAAGGCGGTGGCCCGTGTTCTTGAAGAAGATCTTTCTTCATATACTGCGACTATTATTTTTGTCGATGATGGTTCGTCGGATGGTACGGCATCAAAAATACACGCACTTGCACAAGAGGACGCGCGTGTATCTCTTATCGGTCTCTCGCGTAATTTTGGAAAAGAAGTTGCGCTCACAGCCGGGATTCATGCTGCTACGGGCGATGCCATTGTTACCCTCGATGCTGATTTACAGCATCCACCACAAGTCATTGCCTCACTTGTTCGGTCGTGGGAAGAGGGGAATGAGGTGGTTATCGGTATTCGCACCAAAGAGGGTGGCGAGCCAATATTGCGCCAGGCAGGCTCGCATCTCTTTTCATTTTTTATGCGTAGATTGAGCGAGGTTCCTTCGGTGCGCGGCGCGAGCGATTTCCGACTCATTGATAGAAAAGTAGCAGAGGCCTTCAAGCAATTCGGCGAACATCGGCGCATTACCCGTGGTCTTATCGATTGGCTTGGATTCCGTCGAGTGTTTGTAGCGTTTGTCGCGCCAGAACGCGTTCGTGGCGCGGTGCGATACAGCTATCCAAAACTATTTGGACTCGCATTTTCTGCAATTGTTGCACATAGTTTTTTTCCTCTTCGATTGGTGGGCTATCTTGGCATCATCATCACACCGCTTGCAATGGCGCTTGGCCTCTTTGTTATTGTTGAGCAGCCAATACTTGGGGATCCTCTTGGTCTTGAGGTTTCTGGCACGGCCATGATAGCTATATTTATTCTCTTTCTTGTCGGAATTATTCTCATATCGCTCGGTCTCATGGCGCTCTATATTGAAGGCATCAAAAGCGAAGTTACTGGTCGCCCGCTCTATGTGGTCCGTGAGACGGTGAACGCTGCTTCCGGACGGTCATGAATTCTCACGCACGGAATTTGCTCGTGGCCGTTCCAGATCTTTTAGAACGCCGAGTTCTTGATGTTGGCTGTGGGCGGGGAGGCTTCCTGGCCGATTTCCCAAGCGGTGTAGGCATTGAAATAAATCCAGAAAAGGTACAGATGGCAAAGGACTCTGGATGCGCTGCAGAAATTATTGTGGGAGATGCGGAAGCACTGCCATTTGAAAATGACTCTTTTGGTTTTGTAAATCTCGGTGAAGTAATCGAGCATGTGAAGCATCCTGAGCAAGTACTCAAAGAGATACATCGAGTACTTGCTGTAGGCGGGGCCGCATATATTTCGGTGCCAAATCGCTTCGGCTGGTTTGACCCGCATTTCCGCATTCCGTTTGTGAACTGGCTGCCTCGGTGGATGAGTGATTGGTATATCTCACTCTGGAATATTCGGAAAGATTATTCTGCGCATGCAGTGGATCTTCAGCGGCTGTCTGATATGCATTACTTTACGCCGGGAGCGTTTCGTCAGTTTGCACGGCGTGCTGGATTTACCATTACTGATTTGCGTGCGCTCAAAGTAAAGAGGCGGTTTGGTATTCTGTCGCTTGCTGCGTACTACCCGCTTCGTCCGTGGTATTTCTCAACCTCTCATTTTCTCCTTCAAAAATCACTTCGTCATCCTGCGCGCCAGGTAACGGTAACCGCTGATGACTTTGGACTTTCACGTGGTATCACCGAAAGCATTGCGTGCCTTTTTTCTGTAACACCACTCTCCAAGGTAAGTGTTGTCGCGAACGGTTCGTACTTCACTCAAGCGGTCGAATTACTTGAAAAGAACCCAACCATCGCTATTGCGGTGCACCTGAATCTGACAGAAGGGAAACCTGTTTCTTCGCAAGAAAATGTGGCGTCTCTGGTGGATGCGCACGGCGACTTCCGTCACTCCTCTACCTCATTTTTTCTGAAATCACTTTTTTACTGGGGCCCCATGCGCAAGAAATTAGCCCGACAGATCCGAACCGAGATTGAGGCTCAGGTAACTCGAGTTGAATCTATATTCCCTAGTCGTAGCCTCTCTATAAATGGACACGAACATATTCATTTGGCACCCCTTATTCGCGACGAAATTATTGCCGTCTGTGCTGGTCGTGTTGCTGAATTCCGTCTTATTCAAGAACCATTTCCGCAACCGCTCGGTGCTATTCGAAACCGACACCTCTGGGGTCCAAATCTTATAAAACATATGTTATTGAATGCAGTCTCTCGTCGTGCACAATCGCTCGTTAAAAGAGCGGGATTTTCCGCACCGGATGCTTTTGTGGGCGTCTTTCAGACTGGTGCCGTGACGTTTTCAGGACTCACCGCACTTATGCGTGGTCTTCCAGATACTGCTGAGTCTATTGAGGTACTCTTTCATCCAGGACATGCACTTCCAGGAGATGTGCCGGAACTTCGTCCTCGCACGCTGTCCTGGCATTATGCCCGAACACGGATACAAGAAGCGGATCTGTTAAAGAGCGCGGCGTTTCGAACATTTATTGATACGGTACGATCATGATCACCCATCTCTTACGCGTGACGCGCTTCGTTGTTTCTGGCATCGTTGCTGCGGGTGTTAATCTGGCTATTTTCCATGTTCTTACAAGCATGGTCGGTCTATGGTATCTCTATGCGGTCGTGGTTGCATTTTTGATTTCGTTTTTCGTTAGTTTTCTTCTCCAAAAACTTTGGACATTTAAGGATGGTAGTAGTGAAACGATACACAAACAAGTAGCGTCTTTCTTTCTTCTTCAATTCAGCAATATGTTTCTTAACATTACCGGGGTATTTGTTCTCGTAGAGTACGCTGGTTTTTGGTCTATCGCTGCGCAGTTCATTACGCTTCTTATCCTCGCGGTAGAAACCTTTTTGATTTCGCACTGGTTTATTTTTTCATCATCCAAGACTGCGAGATAAGACTATGAAAATAATCTATCTTGCCAACATCCGCATGCCGACTGAAATGGCGCATGGAGTACAGATCGTGAAGGCATGCGAAGCATTTGCGAAGGCAGGGCATGATATCGAGCTTGTCGTACCGCGTCGGTATACGCCTATAGAGGAAACACCAGAGGCATACTATGGTATTACCTCTCCGTTTCATATCACGTATCTTGCGGTGCCGGACACTGTCCGCCGGTGGGGCCGGTTAGGATTCTTAATTCAAATTCTCTCTTTTGCGCTCAGTAGCGCAGCATATGTACGAGAACAACGACCGGACATAGTGTACGGGCGTGATGAGCACGTTCTTTTTCTTATCAGTCTTTTTATGCGGACCCCTATTGTTTGGGAATCACACGATGGTGCATGGAATAGGTTTGCTCGCGGACTTACTCGTCGCATTCGCGCTATTATCACCGTAACCGAAGCGCAGCGTACATTTTATCTTTCCCGAGGCGTTCCTAAACGGCTAATTTCTTCGATACCGAACGGTGTTGACGTCCTTGCGTTTGCCAGTGCTGAAGGACCGATTGCGGCTCGTTCTCGTCTTGGACTTCCACTGGGTATTCCGATTGCGTTGTATGCGGGCGCGTTCGGCGGCTGGAAGGGCACCGCAACCCTTTTTGACGCGGGGACACTCCTTCCTGAGTCCTCAGTGCTTGCAGTCATTGGAGGGCGAAAAGAACAGATTGATATCGAGTCAAAGCGCCACCCTCGCATTCGTTTTCTTGGTGAACGTCCGTATCGAGAATTGGCGGATAATCTTGCCGCCGCCGATATATGTGTTCTTCCAAATACTGGCAAAGACCCCATATCCACCTCGTTCACCTCGCCACTTAAACTGCTTGCGTACCTGGCGGCAGGGAAGGCGATAGTTGCTTCTGATCTCCCAAGCGTTCGCGAGATTGTAGAAGATGCAGCGCTTCTTGTTCCAGCCGATGATTCAGTCGCGCTTGCCGAAGCTATGCAAAAACTTCTTTCGGATGTACCGCTTCGAACGCGTCTGGGTGAGGCGGCGCGTGCACGTGCTGGCGCCTATGATTGGAATACACGTGCCGAGCGTCTCATAGCGATTTTGGAGCGAATCGTTTGGTAGTACTGATATAGTTGTCTTCTATGGATACCAAGGCATTTTGGGATACACGGCTGTCAGAGCACTGGGGTCTTGAGGGTGTGGGGTACCTCTCCCTTGGCCAACCTTTTAACGTCTGGATGTATCGGGTACGGAAGGTGGTGTTTGGTCGAATCACAAAGTCGATACCGGCAAAAAAAGTGTGTGAAATAGGACCGGGGACAGGATTTTATACCGAGCTTCTGTTGAAACAGGGACGCGATGTTACTGGCATCGACCTTTCGCCCTTTGCGATTGAGCAACTCTCGATACGATTTCCAAACACGCGGTTTAAGGAAGGAGATGTCGCAAGCGGTATTGAAGGCGTCTTCGATATGGTGATTGCTATCGATATTCTTTTTCATATTCTTGATGACGAAAGCTATGAGAAAGCATTGCGCGCGATATATGAACATCTTGCCCCTGGCGGCTACTTTCTTTTTTCAGAAAATCTTCCCTTACATCGAGTTTCGGTTAAGCATCAAGTTTCTCGATCAGAACAAGAAATCCTAGCTCTTTTGGAACGTATTGGATTCACTCACGTCGTTCGGCGACCAATGTTTATTCTTATGAACGCTCCTACTAAGCGTGGGGCTACGTGGTGGTGGCGAGCCTGTGTTCGTCTTCTCTCGCGCATACCTGCGGCAGGCGGCGTGTTCGGGATGCTTTTGTTCCCGGTAGAATGTTTGCTTACTCGTTTTTCTTCTCAAACATCTTCAACTGAATTTGTTCTTTGCCGCAAACCGCTTTCCCTATGACCGCTATCCATCCGCTCACGGTGTGTTATATGGGTATTACCGAACCGACGTTCTCACGCACCAATGTCTACATTAAGGCGCTTCGGAAGGAGGGCATCCATGTGCTCGAGTGCTTCGATACGACACCGGGATTGAAGAAATTCTTTCGAATTTTTAAAAAGCATGCAGAGCTCACGGAGCCGTATGATGTCGTCATAGTGGGGTGCGCAAGCGCCATTCTTGTTCCCTTTGTAAAACTTATTACACGGACGCCGGTTATTTTTGACGCGGGGTGGTCTCTCTATGAGGGGACTGTTATCTCGCGAGGAAAGCATCGTAATAATCCGTTCAAGCGTCTGCGCGTCTGGTCCATCGATTGGATTTCCTACCTCTCTGCCGACCTCGTATTGCTTGAAACTAATGCGCAAATTAGGTTCTACACGTCGCTTGTTCGCGGAAAAGCATCTGCATGTCGACGCCTTTTTACCGGCGTCGATGAATCGGGGGTTGCGCCTGATACTTCCATTTTAAAACGAAACGCATTCACGGTGGTGTTTCGCGGCTATGCAAATCCGGAGGCGGGACTTGCATGTATTGTTGAGGCCGCACGGCTGCTTGAGGGGGAGGGAATACAGTTTCTTATCATTAGTCCGAACTGGCTGATACCAAAAGACCTTCCTCAAAATATTGAAACGCGCATCGGTTTTTTTGCGAGCACTGAACTGTGGCGCTCCATGTGTGAATGCCACGCAGCGTTCGGGCAAGTTGAGCGCCATGAACGTCTTGAACGCACTATTCCGCATAAAGCATACGAAGCAATGGCGCTCGGGCTTCCATATCTTACGGCAGACTCCGTCGCTATTCGTGAATTATTTAATGATCGGAGGAATTGCCTTATGGTGCAGGCAGGCAATGCAGCGGATCTTGCAGAGAAGATACGTCTCCTTGCACAGGACTCGGGGCTTGCGTCCCGTATTGTTCTTGGCGCGAAAGAAACCTACCAGAAAGAATGTTCAAATGCGGTTCTTGCCCGCGAACTGATTGCGTATATCGATGAACTTACAGGACGCCCCGTATTCGCTTTTCCGCAAGCCAGCGATTACAATCCCAAGAACACATGAAAACACTCCTCCGGCCATTTAAGAATTTCCTTCTCGCATCACTCTGGCGCTTGAAATACGCGTTTGCGCGAGAATCGTTCCCTAAAAACGCAGGTGGTAAAACGTACCTGAATCTCGGCGCGGGAGATACCGTCTCAAAAGAATTCGTTAACATTGATGCAGTCCCGTTCCGGCGCACACACCTTATCGCGGATATTCAGAATCTCTACATGTTTCCGGACAATAGCGTGGACATGGTCTACGGAAGTCACGTGGCCGAACACATTCCCCGAGGACGTCTTCTAGGTGCCCTTCGGGAATGGAATCGAGTCCTGAAGCCGGGCGGGGTGCTTCGTCTTGGTGTGCCCAATTTCGACAGCCTCGTCGAAATTTATCACCGCTCTGGAAATGAGGTGGGAAGTATTGTAAATCAACTCCTTGGTCAGGATGGAGAATACGATGACCATCATACGATTTGGAACGAAGCGTTCGCAAAGAAGATGCTCACCGACGCTGGGTTTACTGGTATTCGCTCATGGAATCCTGCAACC
Source organism: Minisyncoccia bacterium (assembly GCA_049305795.1). Lineage (GTDB taxonomy): Bacteria > Patescibacteriota > Minisyncoccia > Phycocordibacterales > Phycocordibacteraceae > C7867-001. The sequence continues at coordinate 20,322 of JBAQPM010000001.1, forward strand.
GCATCGCACCACGAGTTCCGCGATAAGACGAACCGCGTATTTACGGACGAGCAGGGTTCCGTATCAATCAGCCTCAATATCGAAGCGGTTAAAAACTAAAAAACGCTATCAACATGAAGATCCTTTTCTGATCTTCATGTATGTTGCTACCGTATGTTTTATGAGTAACTTTTCATTGAAGTTAGATGTTTTGAATGCATTTTCTTGGGTGGTCATTATTCCTTCAAATCCAACGAGCGGACAAAAATTCTTCTCAAACCGGTTGATGGGATGATTTACATGGAACGCCATATCTCGCGGCGACAATGTTTCAGGTATTTTGATTATATATTTATAATTGTAACGGCTCCTTCTTTTCTCAAGGAGAATGCGCTATAACCAGCAGTATGTCGCCATTAAGCAGTGTTAAACGTTTTCTTCGCTTGCCCAGGGTTATGGCGAGTCTATTTCTGCGGGACAGGTTCTTCTGCACAGGAATGATCGATATACTTACGTACGAATACTCACAGAGAATAAAAGCAAAGAAATTCTTTGTAATACATATTAAGCAACTTGGCGGGAAGGGTGTGTGGTGCCGGAGCGGGACTACTGATCCGGATGTTTTGCGCACCACCTTTTTTAATCAGTACGAATTGCCGCCACTACCGCTTCCTGAATACTGCACTATCTTGGATCTTGGCTCCAATGTCGGCTATACGATTGCGCACCTAAAGCATGCGTATCCGCATGCGCGGATCGTTGGTGTTGAGATGGATAAGGAGAATTTTGAAGTATGTAAGAAAAATACAGAAAGTTATGAGGGCTGTGAACTACTTAACGCTGCGGTTTGGACAAGTGACGGACTGGTGGAATATGGAGGGCAGGATGAACAGTCATATGCAGTCTCAAGTACTGGTACTTATCAAAAAATCCAATCGATAACCATCCCTACGCTCATTGAGCAGTATGGAATAGAAAAAATAGACTACCTAAAAATGGATATCGAGGGCGCGGAAATCCCCATTTTCAAAGAAAATCTCGATTGGCTTCGTATCGTGATGTCCGCAAAAATAGAAGTGCATTTCGCAAAAGACGCAGAAAGACAGGAAACGATGCCGTCCTTTATAGATATGTTGTCCAAGCACGGTTTTTCTGCGCGTGAGGACAGTCACCATTGGTCCACCGTAATAGCGGTACGAAATACTTAGTAGTGAATACTGCGGCTTATTCGATAAAAAAGACGTTTTATTTTTTCGTAGCTTCCGGGCGCCATGTTTCGTGCTTTTTCAAAAGGGAAGCTTTTGGTGAGACGCGACACGGTCTTTGGATTGATAAGGGGTAGTCCGTACGTTTTATGTACCAGCCGCCACTCTTCTTCGAATTTCTTTTTTGAAAGCGACGTCTTTGAGTTCTGCCAGATACGGAAAGTTGCAAGCGGTTCTTCAATCCGGTACGCGGTTCCTTTGGAAAGAAGACGTACCCACAGATCATAGTCCATGACGTAGTGAAGGGACTCGTCAAGACGGCCGACTTCCTGTAGAACGCGCCTCGGAAAGAACGCGCCTGGTTGATAAATGCGATGTCCACGCGTGGTAATGCCTTCAAATGAAAGGTCTTCGGGCCGACGGCGGTCAGTAGTGTTCGTTAGTTCGTTCTTGAAATACACGTCGCCGCAGAAGAGGGACGCTGCAGAGTCTTTGGCGTATCCGTCCTGCACGGCAGCGAATGCTCCCGGTTCATAAAAATCATCGGAATTAATCCATGCCAGCATATCGCCCGCCGCTTTTGCGAATCCTTCGTTTATCGCCTGGGACTGGCCTTTGCCTCCCTGTGTCCACCAGGAAAAAGAAATAGCAGTGCACTGGAATGGATAGGAGCCTGACATGATTCGCTCCTCGTATTCTTTAAGAATGGCTTTAGTGTCGTCTGTCGAATCCCCATCAATAACTATGTATTCTATAGAAAAATTTCCGGGTTGAGATAGTACGCTCTCGATTGTTTCTCGGATATACTGACCCTGATTGAGAGAGGGTGTTATGATTGAAAATTTCATAAATGTTTAACGGATTTCTGATGTATGAAGAGGTGATAATAACATTCTGCAATATAACGAGCGTAGATGAGGCTCAATAGAAAGCCGACCAAGCCATCCCGATACCCTTTTTTTTCAACGAATGATTCCCAAAATGCCCGAACAGGTCGATAAGCGAAACTTTTCCAGCTAGCTCGTTCTCCATGTTCATAGCGTGCTTTTCCATCAAGTGGCGCATAACGCGAGTGCTTATTGAGGATTTCTCTATAACTGCGCGCCCACAAGTGTTCGACATAATTATCTCCTTTTCTTTCTATTTCAACCGTGCGATAGGGTAATCGAACTTGATATCCTCCGTGTACCGTAGTGTTTATAGAAACACGTCCTTTGTGTACCACAAGCGGGCGTCGCCTACTTCCCCAGACCGTCCCTTGAAGTGGAGTGTCCTTAAAATGAAACACACAAGGTACCTTAATAAGTCCCACGTCGTCAGTAAGATTTTTTCGCAAGTCGGTGATGAGTTCTGGCATAATACGTTCGTCTGGATCAAGAAATATGATCCAATCGTAGAGAGCTTGTCTGGCAATTTCTCCTCGTACTTTCTCCACCATAGGTACCAATTGGTGGGGGATGACACGGACCCCGACACTCTCAGCTTTTTTGGATGAGCCGTCAGCCGATTCAAGATCAATGAAAAGTCGTTCCTTACAAAAATCAACACTCTCCAAACACTCTGGAAGCAGTGCGCCCTCATCATGTCCCGCGACAATTGCGGTCATTGGAATTTTCCTTTTTTCGTATACATCCCTTTGCACGAAAAGAACATTACCAGCTTCTTCCCAGGGGAGATATTCTCGCATAACCACAAATCCATTCTTTTCAAGAAACGTTCGAAGCACTTGGTAGTTTCCGGCACCTTCGTATAACTCGACCAAATTCACCTCCGTATAGATAGCCGATATCTTTGGAAGGATGTGTTGTGCGGCGAGGAGAACATCATATTCATGGCCTTGTAGATCAAACCAAAGAAGGTCTATTTTCTCTATCTCGTGTGTTTTCATCCAAGAAGGGAGTGTCATTGTGTTTACCGTGGTTGTTTCTGAGAATAGGACATCCGGGTGCCTGGTAAGATGCTCTTTCGGCGTGTGAAGCGAGCTTGAGGCGTCTGAAACTCCTGTACTTATGTGCATGATGCTCGTTCCATCGGCAGCACTAAGAGCAATGTCGTGAGTGGAAATATTTTGGAAACAGGAAGTATTCTTTTTTAAAACTTCAAAAAGATGTGGCACCGGTTCAATCGCATGTATCGACGCATACGGCCACATCTTTGCCATTTCGATGCTGTCAACACCTATGTGGGCTCCAGCGTCCACGACTAGCGGTTTTTCGGGTAAAATGTCGCGCAAAAGTTCTTTTGGTACAACACCCACTTTACGAAGGGCTTGTTTCATAAGCGGTGACGTTTTGAGAGCAATATCCACTGTGTAAATCCAACTCCAAATCCTACTATCTGTTCAAGGAATTTACTCAAAAGCACTCCGAAAAGTCCGTATAGGGGTGTAAGTATTAACATGGAGAGTAATAATACGAATTGAGGGACACTACTCCAGTACAACCATGACTTCGGTATAAGGTCGATTTTCGATTGAGTTGCCGCCGAAAAGAATGTTCCTGGAAGCTTAAATGCAATAGTAAAGGCAAATATTTGAGAAATAAATATTGCATCAAGATATTTGGGGAAAAGCAGATGAAATGCAAAAGGTGCAATGAGGGCATATGCAGCAGCTGTCCCAATCCCAAGTCCAAACAGTAGCAAAAGACGCTTATAAAGGAGGGTGTTTATTTCAGATATTGATCGGTTTGAAAGTTTTGGAAGTGCTAAAGGAATAATATTTTTATACGCCGCTCGAAGATTTTCCACTGGTGCTATTGCAATAGCATACCGTGCAACCGATGCTGGGCCGAGAAAATGAAAAATGATAAGAGAATCACAGTAGGTTGCAACATTCGTGGCAATTCCGATTATACTCAGATGTTTTCCTTTGCTGATGATAGATGGATCTTGCTGGGATTCTGGTGGGAATTTTTTGAGCGTGAGAAAATGGAATATAGATCGCGTGAGGGTCCAGGGTATAAAATAGGCGAGTACGATGAATACAACATTCTCGGTGATCAGCAATGTTGTTGCCATGCTTGCAAACGCTATGCTTTGGCTTATGAGGAAATATATTGTCGATTCTCGAAAAAGTTTCTTGCTCTGTAAATAGACTGAGTAAAGTCCCATTGGGTCCATGATGGGGATGAATAGGGAGATTAGTGCAATAAGAAAAGCAAGCTCCGAATTCCCGTTAATATAATAGTAGGCTGCAATTCCGAGGCTGATGACGCTCCCAACGAATCCCCACCGTATCTTCGTGCGTATGGCCGGCAGGAATGACCCGCCATTTCCTTTTGCTATACCCTGCGCAAGCGAGGTATTAATGCCGACAAGCGTGCTAAGACCAAATATGCTTACAAGCGATAAAATATATTTATAGGTTCCAAAGGTTTCTTTGGGCAGAAGGTTTGCGAATAGTAATGCAAGGAGTAAGGAAGATCCCGATGCTGCTATTTGTCCAAGAGAGAGCCATCCTCCTCCGCGTAGGAGATATCCAAGGTCGGTCTTAAGTATGTCCCCGCCGCGCCTTACCATTTGTCGCACTGCATTACGACTAATCATAGTCATGAAAGTATCATCGTTCGGATTTCGCGTGAGGCATTGCTTGATGTTCGAGATACCAACGGTACGTATCGTGTATACCATCCTCCAGAGATATAGAATGTTTCCAGCCAAGAGCGTGCAGCTTTGAAACATCAAGAAGTTTCTGCGGAGTGCCATCGGGTTTTGTATGATCCCAAGAAAGCATCCCTGTATAGCTTGTTACCTCCCGTAAGAGCTCAGCTAGTTCCTTGATGGAGATATCCTCACCGGTTCCGATATTGATAGGTTCATTTTCATTATAGGTTTCCATCAGAAATACGAGTGCAGAGGCAAGATCATTCACGTGTAAAAATTCTCGTCTTGGGGATCCGGTACCCCATACCTCCACCTCGGTGGACCCTGCAATTTTTGCTTCGTGAAAACGTCTCATAAGTCCTGGTAAAACGTGTGAATGTAAAGGATCGAAATTATCATCTGGACCGTATAGGTTTGTTGGCATTGCGCTAATGAAATTACTTCCGTATTGGGTACGATATGCCTGACACATAACAATGCCTGCAATTTTTGCGATTGCGTAGGCTTCATTTGTTTTCTCAAGTGGTCCAGTGAATAAATATTCTTCCTTGATTGGCTGTGTTGCCATTCGTGGGTAAATACAAGAACTTCCAAGAAATAGAAGTTTTTTCGCACCGTATATTCTCGCGCTTTCTATCACATTAATTTCAATCGCAAGGTTTGTTCGTATGAATTCGGCTGGATAGGTTTTATTTGCCAAAATGCCTCCTACCTTGGCGGCCGTCAAGAAAACGTATTCAGGTTTTTCTTTTGCAAAAAACAGATCGACTGAGTTTTGATTTTCAAGATCGAGCTCAACATGAGTTCGGGTGACGATGTTGGTATATCCTGCATCAGTGAGTGCACGAAGTATTGCGGAGCCTACAAGACCACGATGTCCAGCGACAAATATCTTTGAATCTTTCTGGGGCTTTTCAATACTCATACGTAGGCGATTTATTTCTTTTGTTCTAGATCTTTTATATCTTCTGCAACCATTGTAGTGATGAGTTCTTCAAATTTTATTTTTGGTTCCCATCCTAATTTTTCTTTTGCTTTTTGCGCGTCCCCTATGAGCAGGTCAACTTCCGCAGGGCGGAAATAAACAGGATCTATTTCGATCAATGTTTTGCCGGTGTTTCGGTCGATCCCTTTTTCATTAAGACCCTCACCCTCCCATACAATATGAAAACCGGATTCTCTTCCGGCAACTTCTATCATTTCACGCACAGAGTGGGCCTCTCCTGTAGCAAGTATATAATCGTCAGGTTTGTCCTGCTGCAGCATAAGCCACATTCCTTCTATATAATCCATGGCATGACCCCAGTCACGCCGTGCGTCTAGGTTGCCTATATAAATTTTTTCAGCAAGACCAAGTTTTATTTTTGCCAAACCACGAGTAACTTTTCGTGTAACAAAAGTTTCTCCGCGTCGCGAGGATTCGTGGTTAAAGAGAATGCCGTTTGAGGCATGAAGACCGTATGCTTCACGATAGTTCTTGGTTATCCAAAATGCAAAAACTTTTGCTACTCCGTAGGGGGACCGTGGATGAAAGGGAGTATCTTCCGTTTGGGGTGTCTCATGAACCTTCCCGTACATTTCTGAAGAGGAGGCTTGATAGAAACGAATATCCCTCTCGCGTCCCGACTCACGTATGGCGTCTAAAAGACGTAGTGTTCCGAGACCTGTTACGTCTGCAGTGTATTCAGGAATATCAAAACTTACCCGCACGTGACTTTGTGCCCCTAAATTATATATTTCCTTCGGTCCTATTTTCTCTATGAGACGCGATAGATTACTTGCGTCAGAGAGGTCTCCATAGTGCAAGATGAGACGACGTTTCCTTTCATGGGGGTCTTGGTAAATATGTTCGATACGTTGGGTATTGAATGAGCTCGATCTGCGGATGAGGCCGTGAACCTCATACCCCTTATCAAGTAGGAATTCCGCTAGGTAAGAGCCATCTTGGCCAGTAATACCGGTGATAAGGGCTTTTTTGGTATGCATAGAGGCTTATTGAGTATAGTATACCTATATATAGGTACTAATTGATACCACGAAACGGCATCTTAGGTTTCAGTGATACTGTAGTTTTCGTGATACACTCTCAGCCATGAATCTCTCGCGGTCGGTTTGGTTCGTTACTCTTGGAGCGCTGTTTCTCATACCGTTTTTACCCCTCATTGTTACCAACAGCCTCTTTTTCCCCTTTATAACTGGTAAGGCGTTCGCTTTTCGTATTTTAGTTGAAATAGCCGCTGCGGGGTGGGTGTTGCTTGCTCTTGGTGACACGAAATATCGGCCGCGTTTTTCATGGACGCTTGTTCTGCATGGGGCACTAGTAGTGTGGATGGCCGTTGCAGACGCGCTTGCAGTAAATCCGCATAAGGCATTTTGGAGTAACTATGAGCGCATGGACGGGTGGGTGACACTTGCGCACCTCTTTGTGTTTTTCATTGTGGCAGGCTCCGTACTTACGGCTGACAAACTCTGGAGGAAGTGGTGGCTTACCTTTCTTGGTGTTGCAAGCATTGTTTCTTTCTATGCGCTTTTTCAAGCGATGGGCTGGTTTCAAATTCATCAAGGAGGAGTGCGTGTCGATGCAACGCTTGGAAACGCTGCATATCTTGCCGCCTATCTCCTTTTTGCAATTGCGATCTCCTGCTGGCAAGCAATCGAGTCCAAAGGAATGCTTCGCTATAGTCTTTACGGACTCATTGGGCTTGAGGTCATCATTCTTTTTCTCACGGCAACACGCGGTGCGATTTTGGGAGCAGTTGGTGCAGCAGTGCTCGCAGCACTATTGTGGATGTTTGAAGCAGGAAAACGAGAACGAAAAATTGCAGCCGTCATTTTGGGTATTTTTATTCTGCTTGTCGGCGGGTTTCTATCAATACGCAGCAGCGCATGGGTGCAACAAGAGCCAACCCTTGCACGTCTTGCCTCCATTTCTCTTGCAGAGGGCCAGACCCGTTTCACTATATGGCGCATGGCGCTCGAGGGAGCAAAGGATCGCCCGGTTACAGGGTGGGGGCATGAGGGATTCAATTATGTTTTCAACACCTACTACGAACCCTCCATGTACAATCAGGAACCGTGGTTTGATCGGGCACACAACACTTTTCTCGATTGGCTGATTGCAGGAGGATTCCCCGCGCTGCTTCTTTTCCTAGCACTTCTGGCAAGTGCAGTGGTCGCCTTGTACCGCGGCACTGCGTCTCGTGGAGAACGAGTCATGCTCATTGCAGCATTTGCCGCGTATGCTTTCCAGGGGCTTTTCGTGTTCGACAATCTTCTGACCTATGTGCCGCTTGCGGCATTGTTTGCGCTTGCACACGCAGCTTCCGCACGTCCCATCGATCGCCTCATGCGACTGCCAACTCCAGATGTCTCTACACTGGGCAGCATCGCGCTCCCGGTTGTCGGCATTGTTGGGGCTGTCCTTATATATATGGTAAACGTTCCAAGCGTTCTTGCGGGACAACGTCTCATTCATGCGCTTTCTCCGCAGAGTGACCTTTCGGTAAATCTTTCATTATTCCAAGAAACACTTGCTGGAGGTTCATTTGGTTTACAAGAAATTCGTGAACAATTGATAACGTATGCGGCTAGTGTTGCCGGACAGCAAACGATTCCGCAAGAGACACGCTCGGCATTCACCGCTCTTGCAGTATCGGAAATGAATAAAGAACTCATGCGTGCTCCAAAGGACGCACGCCTCTACCTACAGCTTTCAAATGCCTATCGTGCAATGGGAGATTTGACGGATGCCATACAAGCGATAGAAACAGCGCGGGTACTTTCCCCGAAAAAACAGCAAATCTATATTCAAGAGGGTATTGCGTATTGGCAAAGTGGAAATTCACAAAAAGCGTATGAACTTTTCAATACTGCCTACGAACTCGACCCGTCATTTGATGACGTGGCCGTATATGCTGCAGCTGGGAAATTTATTGCGGGCGATCCAAAAGCCGGCCAGACAATTCTCCAAAACCATTTTGGAACCACTACGGTCGACAGTGATGTACTCATGTATGCGTATTACGAAGCAAAACGGTACGACGATCTCGTCACGTTCTGGGAGGTTCGTGCTGCCAAAGAGGCGTCTGCGAATAATAATTATCAGCTTGCGGCGGCATACGCTGTTTCTGGAAGAAACTTTGAGGCTCGTGCCCTCGTTCTCGCCACGATAAAAAAATATCCAGAAACAGCTATTACCGGTAACGCGTTTCTGAAACAGTTGCCGTAACCAGCAATGAAGATTGAAGAATACGTACCGCTGTCTCGCCTTACCACACTACGCATTGGGGGTCCGGCCCGCTTTCTTATTCAGGTGGGGAATGAAAGCGAGGTGCGCGAAGCGATTCGTTTTGCCAAGGAGCAAGGTCTACCTTTCTACCCTTTGGGGCAGGGAAGTAATGTCCTTGCTCTTGACGAGGGCTATACGGGAGTAATACTCAAAATGGAATTACCCCGCGTGGCATTTCTCGAAGAAGAAGACGATGCGATTGTGGTTGCAGAGGCAGGAGTATCTTGGGACGCACTCGTGCAAGAAGCGGCGCGCAGAGGGTTGTGGGGAATTGAAAATCTTGCAGGTATTCCAGGAACCGTGGGTGCTGCTCCGGTGCAAAATATCGGTGCCTACGGTGTCGAACTTAAAGACTCGGTCGAATGGGTCGAGGCGCTTGAAATCGACGGAGGGAATCTCCGACGATTCTCAAAAGATGCATGTGCATTTGCCTACCGTGACAGTTATTTTAAACGAGAACCGGGCCACCTTATCGTGCGGGTCGCGCTGCGTCTTACGAGACAGGGAATACCGCACACGGAATATCCTGATTTGGTGCGGGCAAAAGACGCAAGCATTTCTCTTACGACTCCAGAGGAGATCGGAGAAGCGGTGCGCGCCATTCGCGCAAAGAAATTTCCTGACCTTACGATCTATGGAACGGCAGGATCTTTTTTTAAAAATCCTTTTATTTCTGAAGATGCGTATCAAGCATTACAAAAACACTATCCCGCTCTTCCAGGATTTCCCACACCTGCTGGTGTCAAAATATCACTTGCATGGATACTCGATCACGTACTCGCACTTCGTGGTTTTTCAAAAGGACTGGTTTCACTCTATGAAGCACAACCACTCGTTATGGTTGCGAAGGGGGGAGCAACAGCGCACGATGTTTCAGGACTTGCGCACGATGTCGTAGAAAAAGTACAACAAGCAACCGGCATTATTCCCGAGTGGGAAGTGCGCACCATCAAATAATTTTTCACAAAAATATTTTTTGCAACGAAGAAATTTTTTTTAAAATACAAAACTTATCCACAGCTACGAAAAAAAACTCACAAAAATATTTTTTGCGCGCAATAATAATACATAGAAACATTCGGGTGAACGTTTCTTCGCACGGATGGGTCGACAATATCAGTCATAGTCAATTTTCATCATTTAAATCTATGGCAAAGAAAAAGGCGGCAAAAAAGAAAGTCGCAAAAAAGTCAGTAAAGAAGACAACGAAGAAAAAGAGTTCGAAGAAGCGCAAATAGGCTTCATCGCAAAACGCCCCTACGGGGTGTTTTGCTTTTCGCACGAAACGTAGCGAAATGGTATAGTGCCCGTAATGGGGAGTTTTCTCGGCAATTTGTTTTCTCAGAACCAATCCGCGGCCTTTCTTAAGGCCGCGAAACCTGTTGTAGAGGCTGCCGCAAAGCTTGCTGTTGAGCTTGAGGCTATTTCGCAAGAAGAGCTCCAAAAGCGTCTTGTCGACGTACGGGAGCGCTCTTCGGGAATTCCAGAATCGGTTTCTGACGTGGCCCTCGTATTTGCAATTGCACGCGAAGCAGCAAAGCGGTCAACTGGAATGCGCCCTTTTGATGTTCAGCTTGTCGGAGCGCTTGCACTGGTGCGCGGCAAAATTGCTGAAATGCGCACCGGAGAAGGAAAAACGCTTGTAGCTACCCTTGCGGCAACGCTTATGTCGCTTGCGGGGAAGGGAGTGCACGTGGTTACTGTTAACGACTACCTTGCGCGGCGTGATGCTGCCTGGATGGGACAGCTCTATCACTACCTTGGTCTGTCGGTGGGAATAGTCACTTCTTCGGGGGCCTATCTCTATGATCCTTCACATGTTCCTGTTTCCGAAGACGCGCCGCGTGACGAAACGGGTGCTTTCCGCGTATTTTACGACTACCTGCGTCCAGTTGAAAAACGTGACGCGTATAAAGCGGACATCACGTATGCAACCAACAACGAACTTGGTTTCGATTACTTGCGCGACAATACCGCATACGACGCTCTACACATTGCACAGCGCGGACACCACTATGCACTCATCGACGAAGTAGATTCTATTCTCATCGATGAGGCACGAACACCACTTATTATTTCTGGTCCTGCGGCAGATGCTGAGGGACTTTACGAACGCTTTGCACACATTGTGCGTGCATTTGCTCCAGAAGAAGATTACGTTGTCGACGAAAAACAAAAAGCCATACAAATAACAGAAGCGGGCATACGAAAAGCGGAACAGGCGTTGGGACTTGAGAATTTATATACCGAAGGCGGAATGAAATATGCGCATCATCTTGAAACGGCGGTACGTGCTAAAGCATTATTTGCGCCCGACAAAGAGTACATCGTCGATCAGGGCGAAATAATTATCATTGATGAATCTACGGGTCGACCGCAACCTGGTCGTCGCTGGTCAGAAGGACTCCATCAAGCAATCGAAGCAAAAGAAGGAGTGCCAGTTAAAAAAGAAACTCGTACCTATGCAAGTGTGACGTTCCAGAATTTTTTTCGCATGTACGAGCGGCTTGCGGGAATGACCGGCACTGCGCTTTCTTCTGAAGAAGAATTTTATGCTGTCTATGGTCTTGAAGTAGTCGCGGTTCCAACGAACACGAAAGTTGCACGTATCGACCACAACGATCTTATTTTCCAAACAACAAAAGGAAAATACACGGCAGTAGCCCATGAGGTAAAACGGCTGCATAAAAAAGGACAACCTGTATTGGTTGGTACCGTTTCTATTGAAGACAACGAAGTGGTAAGTAACTACTTACATGACGCCGGAGTGCCGCATGAACTTTTAAATGCAAAGAATCATGAACGCGAAGGCGAGATCATTGCACAAGCAGGTCGTAAGGCAAGGGTAACGGTCGCCACAAACCTCGCCGGACGTGGTGTCGACATTAAACTTGGTGGTTCTCCTGTGGCAGAAGAGGAGCGAAACGAAATTGTCACTCTTGGTGGACTTGTCGTGATTGGCACGGAGCGGCACGAAGCGCGCCGTATCGACAATCAGCTTCGTGGTCGCTCGGGACGCCAAGGAGATCCGGGCGAGACCAGATTTTATGTGTCGCTTGAAGACCGACTCATGCGCGTGTTTGCGTCGGACGCGATAAAAAGAGTTATGGGAACCTTTAAAATTCCCGAAGACGAACCGCTTGAAAGCGGCATGATAACCAAATCACTTGAAACCGCACAGAAGCGTATTGAAGGATTCAATTTCGATTCTCGAAAGCAGGTACTTGCCTATGATGACGTGTTAAACACGCAGCGTTTGGCTGTGTACCAGCGTCGTCGCACCGCGCTCCTTGGCACAAACGAGGAAATAGAAGAATTTGTGCAAGCAATGCTTACGACAGAAGAGGCACGTTCGACCTATGCAGCAAAAAAACAGGAAGTCGGAGCCGAAGTATTCGTACAACTCCTTCGCCGTCTCGTTCTTCAGGTAACCGATGCGTTCTGGCTTGAACAGCTTGAGACGATGGAATATCTTCGTCGGTCGGTATCGCTGCGTGCGTATGGTCAACGGGATCCTCTTATTGAATATCGCCGTGAAGGCCTTGCCCGTTTTCGGGACATGGAAGCAGGTATCGCAAACGCTATTGTTGGGACTATTGCGCGGATTGTTCCAGCAGACGATGCTCGCATAAAAGCAGAAGAGGCAAAAACGCGTGCAAAGCTTGTCATGCAAGGAACAGGCGAAGACGCTGCTCTCTCGATGCCAAGAGGTATTTCTTACGGAAGAAACGATATGGTCACGCTTCGTAAGGGCGAGGAAGTGCAGACCGTGAAATACAAAAAGGCAGAAGCGCTTTTTGCCGAGGGGTGGGAGATCGTAAAAGAATAATATGGCTTTCATCGACGAAATTACGGTGCGCGCGCAAGCTGGCAAAGGAGGCAACGGCGTCATCCGCTGGTTGCGTAGCAAAGAAACCGCCAAGGGAGGACCCGCAGGCGGCGATGGAGGTCGTGGTGGGGACATCATTGTAAAAGGTGTCCACGATCTCGCTATACTCGCGCGGTATCGGTATGAAAAATCTTTTCGTGCCGAGAATGGTGGAGCAGGAGAAGACCAAAATAAACACGGTGCAAGTGGCACACCTCTTATTCTTCCCGTTCCCGTTGGTACCGTTGCAAAAGTGCTTGAAACCGGACTTGAGTTTGAGGTAACAAAAGAGGGAGAGGAAGTCGTGATTTTTAAGGGCGGCAGTGGCGGCATGGGAAATGCCAACTTTAAAGGCTCTACAAACCAAAATCCCTTCAAACAAACAGATGGTAAGCCGGGAGAGGGTGGAGATATACAGCTTACTCTGAAACTCATTGCCGAGGCTGGTTTTATCGGTTTTCCAAACGCGGGCAAATCATCTTTATTGAATGCCCTCACGCGGGCCCGCTCAAAAGTTGGCGTATATCCTTTCACTACGCTCGATCCACACCTGGGAGATTTCTATGGTCATATTTTGGCCGATATTCCTGGCCTTATTGAGGGCGCCTCGGAAGGACGAGGTCTTGGTTCTAAATTTTTGAAACACATAGAAAGAACCAAAATACTAGTACATCTCGTCTCGGCCGACCAAGAAAACATCGTCGGAGCCTATAGGGCAGTACGAAAAGAGCTTGAGTCTTTCGGCAAGGAGCTCGTTTCTAAGCCCGAGATAGTTGTGCTGTCAAAAGTAGACTTACTTTCTGAAGCAGAACGGGAAAACGTTCTTACAAGCCTCAAAGAGGCAGTAGGGAAGAGGGTTATCCCAGTATCCGTGATTGATGACGGTCTCCTTAAGGAATTTTCGGACGAACTCGCGACTGCGCTTGCTGGCGAAGCTTCGTAGCTGCACAAAATTATATAGGGCCTTTACCCTGAAGGCTCCGCACTATAAGCTGTATTCACATGACGTATCGCCCAACCATAGGTCTTGAGGTCCACGCAGAGCTCAAGACACACACCAAGATGTTTTGCGATTCACCAAACGATCCGGACGAGACCAGGATCAATCAAAATGTTTGTCCAGTGTGTCTTGCACACCCAGGCACCCTGCCTGTTATCAACAAAGAGGCAGTGCGTCACGTGCTTCGCATCGGCACGGCTGTTTCCGGAACTCTTGCCGACTACAGTGAGTTTGATCGAAAGTCTTATTTCTATCCGGATATTCCAAAGGGGTATCAAATCAGTCAGTATGAACACCCGCTTGTTCTCGGGGGGTCAATTCAAACTATCCCACTCACGCGCATTCACTTAGAAGAAGACACGGCGCGTTCAACCCACCGCGGCGGTACGTCGCTCGTTGATTTTAATCGTGCAGGAGTACCGCTTATGGAATTGGTTACCGAGCCTGCCATACATGACGCAGAAACAGCAAGTAGTTTTGCACGCGAGCTGCAGCTTCTTCTTCGTACGCTCGGTGCTTCGGATGCCAATCTTGAAAAGGGCGAAATGCGTATCGAAGTGAATATCTCTATTTCAAATGAAGAAGGGAAATTTGGCACCAAGGTCGAAATAAAAAATATCAATTCCTTTCGTTCGGTCGAACGTGCCATCGCCTACGAGATTGAGCGGCAAACCGCCCTCCTTGAAAAAGGGGAGAAGGTGCTGCAAGAGACACGTGGTTGGGACGAGAACAAACAGGTCACGTTCCGACAGCGCACAAAAGAGGGGAGTGCCGACTACCGCTATTTTCCTGAACCGGATCTTCCCAAACTTATGGTTTCGAGCGTGTCCGAGTTTTCACCCGAAGCACTCCGTGCTTCGCTGCCCGAGCTTCCGTGGGACCGCCGCACTCGGTATCAAAAGCTTGGTCTTTCGGAGGATGCGATTGCATATCTGTCCGAACCGACGCAGAGTGCATTTTTTGATGCCGCGCTTTCTGAGATTGGTAGCGAAGTAGATCTCATACCGCTCTCTGCAAATTATATTCTTTCGGATGTTGCGGGGTGGTATGCAAAACAAAATGAGTCTTTCGAATCAAAAATCACACCCGCTACATTTGTTGCACTTATGCGCATGGTAAGCCGTGACGCAATTTCTTCTCGTGGCGCAAAAGATATTTTGATCCGACTTCTTGAGAAGGGAGGTGATCCGGAAGAAATAGCAAAACACGAAGGACTTGAACAAGTGAGTGATGTAGAAACCCTGCGAGCGGTTGTACAAGAAGTAATTACAGCAAACATATCGGTTGCTGATGAGTATCGTAGTGGCAAAGATGCTGCCCTCCAGTTTCTTGTGGGGCAATCTATGAAAGCAAGTCGCGGGGCAGGGAATCCTCAAACGCTCCGAGCACTTCTTGTAGAGGAGCTTTCTAAATAGATTCTCAAGTCTTATACCGCCAAGGTCAAACCTTGGCGGTATAAGTTTTTCTCTAGCATAGTGTGTTGTGTATAGACACTTCTCGACAAGCCGAGAAAGACATATACTTGCTATATGAATGAACTTATTCTTGACGGAGAGACCTATGTCTCGTCCAAACGTGCGGCAGAAATTACTGGATATGCAAAAGATTATGTTGGTCAATTGTGTCGCGAGGGAAGAATAGAAGCGCGACTTGTCGGGCGTAATTGGTACGTGCTTGAAGAGTCAGTCAAAGAACATAGATTTGCGAAGGATGCTGACGAGCAGTCTGAAAAATCTGATACCCACACCAAGAAAGAGGAGCCTATAGCATGGAATTCTCCGAAATATATGCCAGACATCCCAGTGTCCATACCGACCTTAGGGATTAATAGGATCCACGAGGAGTCTTCTGTGCGAAAAACAATCGTTGTTAACGATATGCAGCGTGCTTGGCAGAGCTGGTTTACTCGAAAAGAGGTTACGAGGACCGAAAATACTGAAGAGACTGCGGAAGTGAGTGAGGAGCTCACTTCGCTAGAGACAGAAATTGCCCCCCAAACCACCAATTACGCCAAGAGTGAGGAAGAGGCTGTGTCCGTACCAATAAGGCATATAGAGGATGCAAGGGCCTCTGTACGGGAAGAGCCTACTTTCACTCCCAATCAATTTGCACAAGAAATAGGGACTCTGGAGGTTACGAGGGAATTTCAACGTGAAGGCACTGATAGAGCGTTCTTGCTTCGAAATTCCTTCATACGCATTTTTCTTGCCATTGTTATCATGATCTCTATCGTTGGAGGTCTCGTTGGCACGGGGTATGTGGAAGAAGTGTACGGTTTCCACGTAAAAAATATACCTGTTTTAAACTATATTGCTGGTATATATAGTCCAAATAAATAGATACATACTGGTTTTCTCGTCTCGTATAAAACAGAAACAAAAATAACGCCTTCAAGGCGTTATTTTTGTTCACAGTGTCTGACTCGCATACCTTTATATTCAGTAAGTACGATATATATATTTATTTTGTGATAAATGGATAAAAACCTTCACATGGGTCGCACAACGTTTATAACTACATATTTTACGACATATATAGGACGTATATATGGTGTAAGTCAGGATATATTATTTTCTACATTCTTTTAAAAATTGAAATGAGAAACTTTTCTCCTCCATAAAGATCTATTTCTGCGCGGTTTATTCGTATCGCGTATGTCAGTCTGATTGGTGTTGAAATAATAAAGATAAAAGAACTTTGAAAATACAAAATGAGCACGAATTCTTATCCACACTTGAGACAACTTTTTTCTATACGGAATAACCGAAATCATCAGTTATTATCTAGGTAATACGGTTATCCGACATGCATCCTCTCCTTGAAAAAAATCTAATACCAACACGAGAGGCTTCAGAACTTTCTGGATATTCTTCGGACTATCTTTCTCGCCTCGCCCGATCAGGAAAAATTGTTGGAATGCAGGTGGGAAGAAATTGGTTTGTAAATCGCGACTCGCTTTTTTCGTTCATGGAAATGCAGGGCAGTCGTAAAGAAGAGCTCGCGCGCGCACTCGCGCGCGCGCGAGCTTATGAATATCGTTCGAGCCTACCTGCCGCTAAAAGGCAACATTTTCTGTCAGGAGTCAAAAACAGCTATGGCATTCAGACACATGCGTTTTTAAACCAAGCTGCTGCAATTGCTGTGGCGGTTTTGGTAACGGGAGGTGCCGTGTATGCCGCCGAAGGTGGTGTCATAAAAACAGCGGCTACCTACGCATACGCAATTGCGACAGAGTCTGCCGAAGGATTCTCAGTTCTTGCGCAGAATTTTGTTCACGAAACAGAAATCAACATCACACATTTGCGTGTTGTTGCAGACGATGCACGTACGCGCATTACGGTCGCGCATGATTTTTCGACTTCTGTTTTCTTTCCTACAGAAATCGCTAGTGTAGCGTTTGATTCATATGAATCAAACGAAAAAGAAATTTTTGTAACACCGGCCACTGCGTCAGTTGAACCTGCCATGGTCCGTTCTGAATGTTGTGGAGATACATACTTAAAAAGTATTCGCGCATCAGGGGCGGCGGCACTTTCACTTGGAACCTATGTGCGTGACACGGTAATCCGCGCGCCGCGCATGTTGCTTGCACTCGAACTTTCGTTTGCAAAGCATGCTGTCGATCTTTCGCAGGGCATTCTTTCGGTGTATGCACAGGCAGCACAAGCGGGTGCGGCGGCGCCCGAACCTCTTGCACGGGCAACACTTGCTGCGTTGTACCAGATTGGTGCAACCACCGGGAATGTTGCTGCACACATGCCCAAAAAAGTTGCGAGCGCATACGATTCCTTTGTTGATGGAATTGTTTCTGCTTCGTACACAAGCGCTCTTGCTCTTGTGCAAATGGAAATGGATTTTGGTAAGGCGCTTTTTAACACGTCATCAGAAACGGCGCGTTTTGCACTTCTGCCATTCACCAAAACGGGAGAATTCGCGGCGCTCGCAATGGCCATTCCGGAAAATGCCATTTCTTCTGCTGCTTTTTCAAAAGGCACGCAAGCACTTGCGGATCTTTCGCTTGCAACTCTCGGACATACTGCATCCATTTCCGAAACGCTTGTGGCGTCGGTGGGACATAGCGTTTCGAACCTTGCCGCACCTCTTGCGCGGGTGTCAGATACGTCTTCTCTTAGCGCTCTCGCTGCTGCGGCAGGTAGGTCGTACAGCACTCCCGAGCGTATAGCACTTTTCACCTACACGACCATACACGATTTTTTTGCACGCACTGCGCAAAGGGTCATTGCCTTTTTGAACCCCGACCCGAACGTCATTGTGATTTCCTCTCCGGTGCTCCATGAACAAGCTTTTCATGCGACGACGACTTCGGTAGTAACGAACGTAACGACGACGAAATATATTTCGCCATACGTAACTGTCACGGGGGTCGATAAACAATACGTTGACCGAAGCATTGAAGACCTTCGTGAACTCATGTATCGCAACGTCGAGGGTGCGGTTAGTACCCGCAATCGCAGCAGCAATTCGAGTTCTAATGGTGGAAGCGGCAGTGTAACTTCCGTTGATATTTCAGGAAGCACAACAGGACTTACTATCTCCGGCGGTCCGATCACTTCTTCGGGCACGCTTACGCTCGGTGGTGTGCTTGCTATTAGTCACGGCGGTACGGGAACATCAACGGCACCAACCTACGGAAAAGTACTCGTTGGAAATACTGCAGGTGGATATGATCTACTTGCAACATCATCACTCGGTATTTCAGGAAGCGGTGGCGGAACCTGGGGCAGTATCACCGGCACGCTTTCAAGTCAAACCGATCTGCAAAACGCACTCAATGCAAAGTTCGCACTTTCGGATTGGTATGCAACGACGACCAGCGCGCTTGCCGAAGGTTCAAATCTCTATTTCACCAACAACCGAGTTGCGGCAGTTATTGCGGGCACCACGACGGACGCACTTGCTGAAGGCGTTACCAACAAATATTTCACTGACGGTCGTGTACAAACCTATCTTGATACGCTCGACAAGGGTTATTTCTTTTCGACAACCTCTGCAACGAATTTCATTTCGTCGTATGACAAGGGATTCTTTTTCTCTACAACCTCAACTGATTATTGGAAAACACAAAACAATTTCTTTAGCACTACTTCCGCTGCATATTTCCTCGCGCAAAATACGGGTGCGGCATTTTCAACCACTTCTGCCGACTACCATCTCTCCACCTACGACAAAGGATTTTTCTTCAGCACCACATCTGCAACAAACTTTATTTCTTTGTACGATAAGGGATATTTCTTCTCAACCACTTCTGCAGATGTATGGAAGACTGTAAATAATTTCTTTAGCACCACTTCTGCATCGTATTTTGTAGATGCATCAAGCACGATTCCTAAAACATACACGCCCAATATTTTCACAGGATCCAATATTTTTAACGGCGGCCTCACTATAGGCTCCCTAAGCGGCACCCTCTTTGCCACCAATGGTGCAGTTTCTGCAACCGCAACACTTGCAGTGAACAACGGAGGCACTGGTGCTTCCTCACTCACGGGTCTTGTCTCTGGCAATGGCACCGGTGCTTTCACTGCAACGGCGAACGGCACCAACGGCCAAGTCCTCGCCATCCTCAACGGCATCCCCACCTGGACCGCAACCTCCTCAATCAACAACGGTGTTTCTTCCATTCAACAAACCTATGGTTCTGCTCAAACAGGCGCCCTCACC
>JBAQPM010000002.1:0-113609 GCA_049305795.1 Minisyncoccia bacterium
TCGGGCTCGACTTCGCGAGCGGCATCCGCACCTTAATGCGTCAGGATCCGGATATCATCATGGTCGGCGAGATTCGCGACCTGGAAACTGCGGAAATGGCGATACAAGCTGCGCTCACCGGCCACCTCGTGCTCTCAACCATTCACACTAATAGCGCTGCGGGCGCCATTCCGCGCCTCATTGATATGGGTGTCGAACCGTTTCTCCTTGTGTCCACTATTAAACTCATTGTTGGGCAGCGTCTTGTGCGCCAATTGTGTGAAGGCAAGGAAGAATATGAACTTTCAAAAACTGCGAGAGAAAAAGTTGCCAGTGAAGAACATTTTGACGCCGCACTCGCTGCACTACATGAGGAAAAATTGGTAAAACCCGGAGTGAAAATTGACGCCGTGCCTTTTTACCACCCCAAACCATCGCAGGCCTGTGAAGAAGGCTATGCGGGTCGTATCGGCATCCACGAAATATTGAAAGTTTCTTCGGCCACACGAGACCTCATTATTAAAGGTGCAACGGCTGAAGCCGTCGAAGAACAGGCGCGCAAGGAGGGCATGCTCACGATGCTTGAAGACGGTATCTACAAAGCTGCTCGCGGCGTTACGAGTCTCGAAGAGGTGCTCCGTGCGGTGACTGAATAGTCATGAAATTTCGCGCGACGTTTCGAAAGGAAGATGGAACGGAAGAAGCGCGTGCCGTGAACGCTCCGTCGCGTTTTGCCGTCTATGAACAGGCAGAAAAAGCGGGCGAAACCGTGACGTCTCTTGAAGAGGGTGGCGGATCGTTTGCCATTCCCGCATGGCTCAATGTCAACTTTGGAAGTGCTATTCCCATTGAAGAGCATATTACTTTTATAAAAAACCTGGGAGCCATGCTTTCTGCGGGACTTACGCTTTCTCGCGCACTGTCGGTTATTGAGCGGCAGTCAAATCACAAGATTCTCAAAAAAACGGTTATTGCACTTCAAGATTCGGTTAAACGCGGAAGTTCATTCTTCGAAGCGCTCGGAGAACATCCAAAGGTTTTTTCGAAACTTGAAATTGCCATGTCAAAAGCGGGTGAGGAATCGGGAACGCTCGCAGAGTCTCTCCAAGTAGTGGTAAAACAAATGGAGCGTTCGCATGCGCTCTCAAAAAAAATAAAGGGCGCGATGATTTATCCTTCCATCATCCTTTTTGCAATTCTTGTCATCGGTATTCTCATGATGGTGTATGTGGTGCCAACGCTCGCTTCCACCTTTATCGAGCTCGGGGTGAAATTACCTCTCTCGACACAAATTATTTTGGGTGTATCTGATTTTCTCGTACACAACCTCATCCTCGTCATTGCACTGTTTGTACTTTTTGGTGCTGGCGTTGCTTCTTTTGTTCGCTCCCGGGTGGGGAATGCTCTTTTTTTCAGAGCTGCGCTCCATATTCCAGTCGTTGGTGTGCTTGTGCGCGAGACGTTCAGTGCACGCGCAGCGCGCACGATGGGCTCGCTTCTTTCTTCAGGTGTTGAAATGTTAACGGCGCTCTCCATAACCCGCGAAGTAGTTGGAAACCGCATCTTTGGGGGAGTTATCGAGGAAGCCGAAGAACGCGTGCGTAAAGGGGAAGCGCTCTCTGCCGCTTTTGCAGATCACAACAAACTCTATCCTATTTTATTTTCCGACATGATTGCAGTTGGTGAAGAGACAGGAAAAGTTGCGGGCATGCTTACCCAGGTTGCGGAATATTACGAAACCGATGTTGAAGATAGAACCAAGGATCTCTCTACCATCATTGAGCCGGTGCTCATGCTCATTATTGGTCTTGCTGTCGGCGTCTTTGCGGTTTCCATGATTGGTCCAATCTACTCACTTACGGCAAAGATTGGGTAATTGAAATTCATTCCATACGCTATCATTCGTGGTATGCATCGAGGCACCAGCTTTTCGCGCGGCATGACACTGATCGATGTTGTGGTTGGTGTCGGAGTCATGCTCACGATTTTCCTCGCCATCTTTGGTTTGCTTCGCGCGTCGGCTGTTATTTCAACTCTTGCAGCAAACAAAGCTGCAGCTACGGCACTCGCCAATAGCCACATGGAATATCTCCGCTCACTTCCGTATGACTCCATTGGTACCATTGGAGGTATTCCTCCAGGAGTTGTTGCGCCGTATGCAACTTCAACGGTCGACAATGTTGCGTATAGTGTCCGCACATTTATTGACTACTATGATGATCCTGCAGACGGGAGCGAGGGACTAGATTCAAACAGCATTACCACCGACTACAAACGGGCAAAAGTATCCGTTTCATACGAGACTGATACGGGTACAAAACAATTGCAAATTGTTTCGACATTCGCGCCCCCTTCAATAGAAACAACGACAAACGGGGGCACTATTAGAGTCACGGTGGTGAACGCGTCCGGTGCTCCGGTGCCGGGAGCAGGTGTTCGCATTGTGAATGCAAGCACCTCTCCTTCCATTGATCTCACCACGTTTTCAGATTCGACCGGCATAGTTTATCTTCCTGGTGCTCCAACATCGACGGAATATAAAATCACCGTTACGAAAGATGCATATTCGACGGCAAAAACGTACGATCGCGATGAAACAAACCAAAATCCAACACCAGGACATCTTACGGTGGTAAAAAATCAAACAACGACGGGTACCTTTGCCATCGATCTTCTTGCGTCGATACTCTTTCATTCCTTTAATCCAATTGTTTCGGGTTCTTGGACTGATTCTTTCGCTGATGCGACAAGGCTTGGAACAATGAATAATACGTCCGTTTCTGGAGGGGAACTCACCCTTTCAAATGACGGTAGCGGCTATGTACTCTCTGGAGACGGCACTACGGTTCTTATCACCCCAGCCTACCTTGTTTCATGGTCTTCGCTTGCAGGTACCATATCGGTTCCCACCGACACCACGCTTTCTCTGCATGTTGCCGATAGTACCGGAACGCTCATTCCGGATGCGGTGCTTCCTGGAAACAGCATTGGTTTTTCTTCTTTTCCTATCGGGTTGTCCTCGCTTGCAACGACGACATATCCTGCGCTTATGCTGCGCACAGAGCTTTCCACGTCGGCCACTTCAACGACGCCCGCGGTTCTTGATTGGACTGTCGAGTATCGAACAGGCCCCACACCGCTTCCAAACGTTTCTTTCACTCTTGAGGGCGCTAAAACTATTGGTTCTACCGGAGGAGGCTTACCCATTTACAAAACATCCATGTCCACCACGACGAGTGCAAGTGGCACGCGAGCAGTATCGCTTGAATGGGATTCATATACGCTTTCAACCTCAGGACAACATGTGTTGAACGTTTGCACTTCACACAACGTGTTGCCCGGAGCTTCACGTGAAGAGTCCTTGTTTTTTGGGAATGATACGACGCATTCGCTTTTAGTAACTGCGCAAAATACGAGCAGCACGACTCTTCCATACGCCCGCGTCACGCTCACACGTTCTGGTTTTTCGGAAACGGTCACTGCATCCGCGTGCGGTGTAGCTTATTTTGGAGATCTTGCGAGCGCAAACGACTATGCTCTCTCTGCTGCCAGTGGAGCACTTTCCGCAAGTGAAACAGATCTTTCTGTTTCCGGGCACACAACGTATGAAGCAATACTGGAATAAATCAGTTATGTCGCAAGCACGTATGCGCAAAGATATGCGAGCCTTCACCCTTGTCGAAACAATGGTGGTGATAGCAATTTTAGGCATTGTAAGCATCGCGTTCACAAACATGATCGTATACACCTACCGAACGAATGCTTTTATTTTCCAGCAAACATCAGCGACTGATAATGCACGGCGTGGTATTGAATACGCACTTGAAAATATTCGCGAAGCTTCGTATGGCGCAGACGGTGCATACCCCATTGCCGCTGCCGCAACCTCGACCGTTACCTTTTATGCTGACGTGGACAGCGACGGCACGGTTGAAAAAATTCGCTATTACCTCACCGATAAAAAACTCTATAGGGGGGTTATCAACCCAGTGGGGTCTCCGCCCTCATATGCCGGACAAACAGAAACAACTATCATTGCTGCGGATTACGTGCAAAATGGAACGTCAACGCCGCTCTTCCATTATTATGATGATGCGGGAGCAGAACTTTCTTCGCCATTTGATGTAAGTAACATTGCCTCCGTGTCGGCAGTCATTGGCGTTGACGTTGACCCAAACCGCGCACCCGTTACCTTTACGCTCATCGGTCAGGCAACACTTCGCAACGTACGTCATAATGACTGATATGTTTTTTAACCCGAATGCAATACTTTTTTCCCGCCGCGCGAAGCGCGGCGGCTATCTCATGCTCCTTGCACTCGTGTTCGGGGCAATCTTTGTGGGATTGCTTGGCGCCCTTTCAAGTTATGTACTCATCGAAAATCGCCTCCAAGGTGTGAAATATTCTCAGAGTCAGGCCTTTACCATTGCGGAAGCAGGCATTGAATACTATCGCTGGTTTCTCGCGCACTATCCCGGCGATACCACAAACGGCACGGGGCACGCAGGACCCTTTGTTGTTCCGTATAACGATCCTGAGGGCGGACAAACGGGAACCATAACGCTTGGCGTTACGGGCAATACGGCCTGCGGGCAGGTAACCTCTATCGATCTTGAATCGGAGGGGGTGGCGTCCGACAATCCTCTTGTAAAAAAGACTGTTCTTGCGCGCTATGCGCGCCCTTCCGTTGGAACGTATTCGTACATATTGAATGACAGCGTGTGGGCCGGTGCAGACCGCGTCATACTTGGCCCGTACCATTCAAATGGCGGCATTCATATGGATGGCAGTGTGAATTCTCTGGTCTCAAGTTCGGTTGCCTCGTGGAACTGTACGAGCAGTTATGGGTGTGGCGGTAGTGGAAGTTCTACTACGTCACAGCCAACAGCGCCTGGAGTACTTGGAAATGGTACCAACCAAAATCTTTGGGAATATCCAACACCACAAGTGGATTTCAGTGCCATCTCCGCTGATTTCAATAATCTCAAAACAACGGCGCAGTCTGTTGGACTGTATCTGCCTCGGTACAGTACGGGGAATGATAACGGTGCTGCATATTGGAAAGGCTACCACCTCATTTTTAATGCTAACGGCACAGTTACCGTGCGGCATGTAACTTCCACCACTCAATTATCCTCCACGCCCGTAAATGCTGCTGACGACGAGGACGATGTGGCAGACCGTATGGTGATAGCAAACGAAACCAACTTCAATACCTATACCATTTCCCCAGACTGCGGGCTTATTTTTGTCGAGGACAACACCTGGGTGGAGGGAACTATTCCTTCAAAAATAACGCTTGTGGTTGCCAATACTGATGCGGGGATACATCCGAGTGCGTATCTTCGAAATAATATCGTGTACGGAGCGGCGGATGGTTCAGACGGCTTCACGCTCATTGCCGAGCGCAATGTGCTGGTTACCCCCGACTCGCCGCAGAATATGACCTTGCACGGCATATTCATAGCACAAGGGGGCGCCTTCGGAAGAAATCTCTACGGTTGCCCTGGTTCCTACGAACCAAAAGGAACGCTCACCATACTTGGTACAACTGTTTCAAATAAACGAACGGGAACGAAATGGGTAAATGGCTGCTATTCATGGTGGACCGGATACTCTGATGCGGGCTACCAAACCCGTATTGATTCTTATGATCGGCGAATGGCGAGTGATCCGCCGCCCTTTACGCCCCTTGTTTCGGCGGATTATCAACTCATGGACTGGCGGGAAGAATGAAGAAAGGGGTGGGGGAAGAGTGCTAGAATTGTGCCATGCTCATTGTTGCCAATTGGAAAGCCTATGTAGAGGACGTATCGAAAGCAAAGAAACTTTTTGCCATTTCTAAGAGACTTGCTGCACGCACCAAACATCAGATCATTCTTGCGCCTTCGATGCCACATCTTGGTCTGCTCGCGCATGGTAATAAATCAAAAGTCGCTTTTGCGGCCCAGGATGTTTCTTTTACTACGGGAGGGGCAAAGACTGGCGAAGTTTCAGCGCAAACGCTTTCGAAACTTGCTGTTGCCTACGCGATTGTAGGACATTCAGAACGTCGTGCGCTTGGCGAAACCGACGAAATGATTGCACAAAAAGCACGGCACGCGCTTGCGCACGGTGTGGTGCCCATCCTTTGTGTTGGGGAACATGAGCGTGACGGGGGAGCTGTATACCTTTCTTTTATACGCAATCAAATACAGAAGGTCATGGCGCCTCTCTCCCAAAAGGAACGCATGGCAATCGTTATTGCCTATGAGCCGGTATGGGCAATAGGAAAAACTGCAGCAGACGCGCTTCCCGCAAGTGATGTGGGAGAAATGGTTTCGTATATACGAAAAATAATGAGCGACTTTTTGCCAGGCAAAGCACCTGCAAAAATAGCAATTTTGTATGGAGGTTCGGTCGAACCTGAAAATGCGCGCGATCTTGCGGGGGCCAGCGGCATTGATGGCTTCCTTATCGGTCATGCCTCTGTTGACCCTGAAATGTTTTCGGCACTCGTACAAGCAATGCATGTTTACTGATGGAAAAAGCACGGGGTATCACATATTTCTTCTGCCTGCGGGTGTGGTGAAAGAAAAAGCAAGCGCAACCATACGCGAATTGTCACAAACATATGGCGGGGAACCATTTGATCCGCATGTCACCCTCCTTCATGGCATTTCTCCCGAGGACAGTTCTCTGGTGAAAGGGAAAGCACATACTCTTGCTCGTGAACTCGCGCCCTTTCCGCTTACCCTTGGCAACATTGGCGCAGAGGATTATTTTTTTCGGGCGCTCTATGTACAGGTGGTTATAACCGACTCACTTCGTGACGCCCATGTTGCTGCAGTTCGCGTATTCAAACTGCAAGATCAAGGCACCTACCACCCGCACATGAGTCTTTTTTATGGTTCTCTTCCTGCACACACGAAAGAAGAGATAATTCCTTCTCTTGATTCATACGCGGGAATCACGTTTATGGTCGACCGATTGCATGTCTACCAAACAGAAGGCAGTCCGAAAGAATGGAAACTCATTGCCGAGTATCCTTTTGGTGAGTAAGGTTCTACCATACCTATATGCGAACTATTCGTGAGATACCGGTTTTTGAAAATATTCCGATACTGGTTCGTGCAGCGTTGAATGTTCCTCTTAAAGAAGGACATGTCACAAATCCCTTTCGGTTGCTACGTGCTCTACCGACCATCGAATTTCTCGCTGAGCGTCATGCGCGGGTAATTTTAGCGGGCCATATCGGTGAAAAGGGAACTGAGACGCTTGTGCCGGTATACGAAACCCTAAAGCGATATATTCCCCAACTTTCTTTTTGTCCGGTCTCCGTAGGGCCCGAAGCACGAAAAGCCGTGCACGATCTTCCTCCTGGTGGTGTGCTCATGCTTGAAAACCTGCGGCGCAATGTAGGGGAGGTAAAAAACGATAAAAAGTTTGCGGCGGAGCTTGCCTCGCTCGCCGATGTATTTGTCGAAGATTCTTTTGACGTGTGTCATCGCGCACATGCGTCGGTTGTGAGTGTTCCTGAATTTTTACCGCCTTATGCAGGGCTTCTTGTCGAAGAAGAAGTGCAACAATTGCAAAAAGCTCTCCATCCTCGCACGCCGTCTCTTGCCATAGTAGGCGGCGCAAAATTTGCTACCAAGCAGCCCGTTTTGAAGCGACTTGTAGAGCTCTATGATCAAGTCTTTGTGGGCGGTGCGCTTGCGAATGATTTTATGAGAGTCGCGGGACATCCCGTTGGCATGTCGCTTGTCTCTGACGCTGCTATACACGAAATACAGACGCTTCTTAAAAATCCAAAGATTCTTTTACCGAAAGATTATGTTGTTGCGCCGCATGGAGCTTCTCGCGAAGCGGGGCGCATTGCAGGCATTGATGATGTTCAGGACGGTGAGGCAATTCTCGACGATGGTCCTGAAACTATCGCCATGCTTGCTCCTTATATAAGGAATGCAAAAACACTATTGTGGAACGGAACCCTCGGTAATTATGAAAACGGATTTGTGGAAGGCACCGAAGCGCTTGCGAAAGTCATTGCCGAGGCGCAGGGCTATTCAGTTATTGGAGGCGGGGATACTGTTGCGGCGATTGAAAAGCTCGGACTCAACGATCAGTTTTCTTTTGTTTCAACCGGAGGCGGCGCGATGCTCGATTTTCTTGCAAAAGGAACCCTTCCTGGACTTGAGGCACTTGAAAGGTAAGTTTTAAAAAGTATCTCGAATTTTCTTTGCCACTTCGGACAACGTTTCTTTCGTTGCTGGAGTTTTTGAATCGAAGAAAGGAATAAGGTGCACGTGCACATGCATGACGAGCTGGCCACCAGCGGGTTCGTTATTGATCAAAATTTTCATACCGTCTGCACCCACTGCTTTTTTCACATGCCGCGCAATCATGTGTACGGTTTTCATAACGGTCAAGAAATGTTCCGAGTCTATGTCAAAAATGCTTCGCGCATATTTTTTTGGCACGACAAGAGTGTGCCCAAGCTGGTCGGGCGCGTGATCGAGAAAGGCAATGGTATCTGCGTCTTCGTACACAATTTCGGCAGGAATGTCTCGGCGGATGATTTTCGCGAACACGGTTTCAGAGGAAGTGTCCATAGGTGTATTGTAGTCGTCCGCATGAGTCCCGCAACCCCATTTGGTACAATCCACTAATGGTCTTGCTCCACGAGCCTCCAGACGAGGCGACAAGAAATATACTCTCTGCGTATGATGATTTTGCCGCGGGTCTTTTAGTGCGCCGCGGAGTGAAAACACAAGCCGAGGCATTCGCCTTTCTTTCGCCGTCGTACGACGAACATTTGCATGACCCGCTTCTGTTAAAAAATATGCCTGAAGCGGCAGCGCGTCTTGCGCGTGCCATCATCGAAAAAGAACATATTGCCGTGTGGAGCGATTACGATTGTGACGGCATTCCTGGAGGCGTGGTGCTCCATGATTTTCTGAAAAAAGTTGATGCGAATTTTGAAAATTATATTCCGCATCGACATGAAGAGGGATACGGCGTAAACGAAATGGGTATCGAACTTCTTGCAAAGCGCGGAGCGACATTGGTTGTTACGGTTGATTCTGGCATTACGGATGTGGTGGCAGTGGCGCGTGCGCGCGAACTTGGGATGGACGTTATCGTGACTGACCACCATCTTCCTGGCGAAGAACTTCCAAACGCTATTGTCGTTGATCACAAACAAAAAGGGGAAACATATCCTTTCCCAGAATTATGCGGCGCGGCGATGGCATGGAAACTTGCGTGTGCGACCCTTGCTGTGTCTCCAGAACTTCGCGCACGAGTTCCTGCGGGATGGGAAAAATGGTTGCTTGATATGGTTGGACTCGCAACGATTGCAGACATGGTTCCGCTTGTCGGGGAGAATCGTGTCATTGCAACCTACGGATTGTTAGTCCTTCGAAAATCTCCACGATTGGGGCTTCAAAAATTGTGCCGTGCTGCTCGCGTAAACCAGCGTTTCATCAGCGAAGAAGATGTTGGCTTTATGATTGCGCCGCGCATAAACGCTGCCTCTCGCATGGGTGATCCAAAAGACGCTTTCAGGCTTTTTACGACGGATGACGAAAATGAGGCCGAGATGCTCGCAAAAAAATTGGAGACCGCCAATCGCAGCCGCCGCAGCGCGGCGGCTGCGATAACCCGCGCCGTCCACGAGCGAGTTGAAGAGCGTGTCCTTGCCGGAACCGTCCCAGAAGTTATTGCACTTGGCGACCCCGAGTGGAAACCGTCGCTTCTTGGGCTCGTGGCAAGTGGTATTGCCGAAGAATACGAACGTCCCGTATTTTTGTGGGGCCGCGAAGGAAACCAAACACTCAAAGGTTCCTGTCGTTCCTACGGGAATGTGCACCTTGTTAAACTCATGTCCGCTGCAACAGAAGTGTTCGCGGAGTTTGGCGGTCACGCGTATTCAGGAGGTTTCACGCTCCGAGATGATCAAGTTTTCTTTCTTGAGGAACGTTTGAGCGCAGCGCGAATGACTCTTAAAGATGCCGAAACGACTCCGATACGTGCCGATGCGTCTCTTACACCAGGCGAAGTGACGATCGATCTCTTCGCAAAAATTCGAAAGATGGCACCGTTTGGTGAAGGAAACCCAAAACCGATATTTATATTCGCCGACGCAGAAGTGGCCCAGGTTTCATGGTTTGGAAAATCAAATGAACATATCAAAATTTCAATTGTGCGCGACACGACTCCTCTTGAAGCAATTGCCTTTTATGCAAAACGAGAATTAGGGAAACGTGTGCATAACCTTGCCGAAGGCATGCGTCTTACGATTCTTGGAAGTATTGAGCGAGATCAATTTTCAAAAGGCATGCCCGTTCGTCTTCGTATTGCGCGACTGGTTTAAAATTCATTCCAAAAGAAACAGTGGAGCCAGCCGGCGAAAATAAAGAATTCTAAGGGTTATACTATTCCAACATGCAATTCACTATTCAAGCTGACGGTGGCGCGCGCGGCAACCCGGGGCCCGCTGGCGCTGGCGCCGTCGTTCGCAATGCTACAGGAGAGATTGTTCTTGAAGTTTCTGAATTTTTAGGTCACGCAACTAACAACATCGCTGAATACACAGCAATTATGGCGGCTCTTGAAGGCCTTGCTGCGCAACTTGGGAGTGACACAAAAAATGCCATGGTTAAAGTTGAAATGGACAGCAAGCTTGTCGTCGAACAAATGAAGGGCAACTACAAAATAAAACATCCAAACTTAAAACCGCTCGCCGCTCGCGTACTTTCATTAGTGGATATGTTCAAGGCCGTTTCGTTTACGCATATTCCACGAGAGAAAAATAAAGCCGCAGACGCACTTGCAAATAGGGCAATGGATCGGGGCGCCTAGGTTTCCGATATGAACGACAAAATTCTTTTTGTCGTGGGTGCGGGATTTGCTGCGGGAACCCTTCTACGTTCCTTTTTTATATTCGGTACTCCCTTTCTTATTTTTATACTCATTCCGATTGCCATACTCGGGTTTGCCTATAAGGCAACCGAAGCAAAGGGATATATTTTAGCGGCCGTGTTTTTGCTTGCCCTCCTGTGCGGCGCAGGGCGCACAATGCTCACCCCACAAACGCTTCCCGCGGCGTTCGTTCCGTCTGTTGGAGAAAATATTTCGCGCGAAGGCATCATTGTTTCCGATCCTGATGTACGCGAAACAAATCAACGAGTGACCGTGCGTATACAGGAAGAAGATTCCACAACGCGCATCCTCGTTGTTGCGCCAACCTATCCAGAACTTTCTTACGGCATGCAGGTGCAGGTTTCTGGAAAGCTAGAAATTCCAAAACCGTTTGAGGGCGACGGAGACCGAATATTTGCGTATGACACCTTTCTTGCCAAGGATGGCGTCTTTGGCATTGTGCAGCAAGGGCGTATAGAAATTATTTCGTCAGCGTCAGGTATTGTTCCTAAAAGTGTTGCTGCGCTCTATAGTGTTAAACACGTTTTTATTCGCGGATTGCAAAATGCACTTCCTGAACCAGAAGCAGGGCTCGCAACTGGAATTTTAGTTGGCGGAAAACAGGGGCTTGGAAAAGATCTTCTTGAAGCGTTTACCATTTCAGGTCTCGTGCAAATCGTCGTGCTCTCCGGGTATAACGTCATGATTATCGCTGAAGCATTTCTTCGCGCACTTTCGTTTTTGCCAAAACGTTTTGCACGCATGAGTGCTGGTGTTGGAATTATCTTCTTTGTCATTCTTGCTGGTGCCGGCTCTTCTCTGGTACGTGCTGCGCTCATGGCGTGTCTTGCTCTTTTTGCACGAGCGACGGGCCGTATCTACGACGCCTTGCGGGGGCTGTGCGCCGTGCTCATCCTTATGCTCCTGTGGAATCCGCTCCTTCTTGCCTTTGATCCAGGTTTTCAATTGTCACTTATTGCAACGCTCGGGCTGATTGTGGGAACACCGATTGTTGAAAAACGATTAACGCGTATTCGAAATGGATACCTGCGAGATATTGTCGCGACAACCATTGCGGCTCAGGTCGCCGTGCTCCCGCTGTTGCTTTGGCAGACAGGCAATCTTTCTTTTATTTCTTTTATCGCAAATGTTCTTGTTGCTCCTGCTGTGCCAATTGCCATGGCATTTTCCTTTATTGCAGGGCTTGTGGGAATCATTATTCCAATCATCGCTCCGGCGCTCGGCATTCCTGCGTATTTTTTTCTTGCGTATATCGTTTCCGTAGCGGAATATGCAGCTGCATTTCCTTTTGCTCATGCCATTCTGCCTTCGTTTGGATTTGTCCTTGTTATCCTCTCGTATGGATTTTTGTGGTGGTTCGTACAAAAGTATAAGGAGCCAGAAGTGCATACCACATAAAAACAGCCCGGCGCTTTGCGCCGGGCTGTTTTTAACGAAGTTACAAATTTACACTATCGCTTTCTCGAATCTTTTCGCGCACGTTTCCCAATTCAAGTTTTCAAAAAAGGCGTCAATGTAGTTTTTCTTTTCTGCAGGAACATAGTCAACCATGTAGGCGTGTTCCCAAAGGTCGAGGGCTAGAATAACGGGAAGTGTCGCAAGTTGCCCAAGCTCATGATCACCGACGAATGTTGTGTGGAGCTGCTTTCCAACTGGGTCAACATACACGACGACCCATCCAATGCCGCGGGTGCCGGCCACCTCCTTTATGTGCCCCACAAGCCCGCCCCGACTTCCATATTTTTCTTCTCCCGCCCTTGAAAGGGCACTTTCTGCTTCAAGAGTCTTTGCGCCGCCTTCAAACTGTTCAAAATAGTATTCATGCATGCGCATGCCATTGAATT
Source organism: Minisyncoccia bacterium (assembly GCA_049305795.1). GTDB lineage: Bacteria > Patescibacteriota > Minisyncoccia > Phycocordibacterales > Phycocordibacteraceae > C7867-001. The sequence goes on from JBAQPM010000002.1 coordinate 12,750, forward strand.
CAAACCCGAGGCGTCGGCGAGTTTCCGCAATAGCGTAGGCATTTCCTTCGGCGTCCGCTTCCTGCATAGCCTTAATTTTCTCCATGATCAGGTTTACGTGTTTTACGTATCCTTCATAGAGTGCGAGGTGCACCTTAATCTGTTTTTCCGAAAGTCCCTTTAATTCGGGGAGTGCGAACGTGCGTGCTTCGTAGTTCATATATAAGGACTGTAGCATAAAGCACCCTTGGAAGATTGTGCACAGGAATTTCAGTAATCCACAGCCTATTGACTTTACATTTTTAATATGGTATCCTTTATTGCAGAGTGCGAGAATGGTCTCGGCTCTTTAATATTGGGGGTTTTTATGCGCCAACAGTCTCAGCCGCTCTTCGATCAGATTCGCCACGAGGCGCCGGCAAGCCGAGTGGTGACCAGGCCGTTCGCGTGGGACAGCCACGGCTGTCCTCATTTCGGGGAAACCCTCGAAGACGCCGCCCGCAAGGCGCGCGAGGCAACCAACACCTACTGACTTCGTGTCCGGCTCCGCGCGTTCTCTTCCCAAACGCGTCATTGACATACCGGATCTTGTGCCGACAGTGAAAGCTGTCGGCACTCTTCTTCAGATCAGAAATCATTTCTGGTTTGAAAGAGAGTGTAGGAGGTCCCTGACAATGGAGGTGCTCATGATGGCCCCAGATTGGGAGTCATTGGCTCCCCCAAACGGTCCTTCACGGAAGAAAAAACTTCTGTGGGTATCGCAGCATTTGCTCAGTAGAGTTCAGCGTCGCGCACTCCGAGATATATTCGGAGATTACGAGATCAAAAGTGACCCTAAGCCTTTCGAAGGCGCTCGGGATATCGCCGCCCGCTTTCGGGCAGGTAAATTTGACGAAATGATTATAGTTGCTCCTCTAACGGTCCTCATGGCCCTGATGAGGGAGGGGATATTTCCCTGGATTGCGGTCCAGGATTATTCCAGCGGCAAGGGTCGTTTTCGTGATTTCGAGCGCGTAAAAAAAATCGAGATCACCACGGAGAAAAATTAACTTCTATCTCTGCACTTGCGGACCCCTCCCAGGGTCCGTCTTTTTATATAAAGCGCTATACTTTGGGGTAATGGAGGGATACCCGCCTCAAAAACAGTCGGTGGAAATATCGGATAATCGAGTCCAAATAGCGCTCGCACAAAGGGCGTTTCCGGACGCACCCACTCCTTCAAAAGCCCTTGAAAGGTGGGTCAACGAACACTTTGCGGAGCAATATCGCAAATATGTTGAAGACCCGCAACACACCCACGAGCCCATCACGCTCGACGATAAGGACCAGGTAGACAAACTTCTTGAGGAGGTGCGATCATATCATTCCTCTTCAGAAACGGTGCACTAGTTGTTTATGAACAATCGTCGGTTTTTGACATGGGGAGCAATCGTATTGCTCATTGGATGTAATGCGTTCATCGCATTTTTTATTTTTCATTCCGATCGTCAAGAGGTAACCGTATCCATTCTCGACATTGGCCAAGGTGATTCCATTTTAATAGAGGGACCAACGGGCATTCAGATGCTTGTTGATGGAGGTCCAGGCCGTGCCGTGCTCCGTAGGCTCCCAAAGGAAATGAATTTTTTTGATCGTTCCCTCGACATAGTGGTTGAAACGCATCCAGACGCAGATCACATTGGCGGACTCGCTGCAGTATTTGATAGGTATCGCGTTTCTTATTTTATGGAGCCGGGAATTCCGAATGATACCTCTGCGACAGTGGCACTTGCAGCGGCGGTGAAAAAAGAACAAGGACTGCAAACCATCACGGCACGTCGCGGCATGCGTATTCATCTTGGAGGCGGAGCATATGCCGATGTGCTCTATCCTGATCGGGATGTTTCCAAACTTGAAACAAATAATGGTTCGATAGTGCTCCACGTTGTATACGGAGACACTTCTTTCATGCTCACAGGTGATTTGCCTTCAACAGAGGAAGATTGGCTCGTTCTTCTTGATGGGAAGAGCGGAGCACTTAAAAGTGATGTACTCAAAGCAGGGCATCACGGCTCAAAACACTCAACAGACGATGCGTGGCTTGCTGCGGTAGAGCCGAAAATCGTAGCGATTTCCGCAGGCAAAGATAACTCGTATGGGCATCCATCTCCTGAAGTTCTTGCGCGCATTAAAAACGCGGGGGCAGGTGTCGTTTCAACCATTGAGGAGGGAACTATTAGGTTTGTAAGCGACGGGGAAACGGTAGTGCAAAAGTAGAGTCCATTTCAAAACCTAAAACGAAGACGGCATGCGACCAGGAAGACTAAGACTTATGGCCAAGCGGCCCGGATCGGTCTTTCGAGTCGCATGGCGGCGGAGTAGGTTTTGAAATGTATTGTAAAAACCGCCGCCCCAAAGGGGCGGCGGTTTTTCAAAGCACACCTTTATATAACCCCAGCCTTTTTAAGGGTTGCGTGTGCGCCGTTTTTCTTGATGTGGCGGAGGCCTTTTACAGAAACATCCACAATGACCGTTTTATTGAGTTCAGGCACGAAAATGTGGCGCTTTTGAAGGTTTGCCTTGCGGCGAACCTTTCCCGTAGGGTTAAATTGGGTAGCACGCGTGCGGTTTGAATACCGACCGCCCACTTGGGTTGTTTTTCCCGTTACTGCGCAAGCTCTTGCCATAGTCCCCGCATGCTAGCATGATGCGTAGTATTCATGCAAACGGACCCATTCTTCATTGTCTTCCAGCTGGCCATCCTCATCCTCTCTATTGTTATACATGAGGTGGCCCACGGCTATGCGGCAAACGCCCTTGGCGACCCTACGGCTAAACTATCAGGCCGCCTTACCCTCAATCCTCTTAAACACATCGACCTTGTCGGCTCCATTTTCATTCCTGCGTTTTTAATGCTTACCAATGCTGGCGTCCTCTTTGGATGGGCAAAACCCGTTCCGTATAATCCCTATAATCTCAAAAATCAGCGTTGGGGCGAGGCTATCGTTGCTTCCGCGGGCTCACTCACCAACATTCTTCTTGCTGTTATCTTTGGGCTCATTGCTCGCTTTGGGTACGGCACTCTTCCTGATCCTTTTATTTCTATTGCCGTCGCCACGTCGTTTGTGAACCTATTTTTAGGTCTTTTTAACCTCATTCCACTTCCGCCGATGGATGGATACACGACGCTTCGCGGCCTTTTGCCCTATCGTTTTTCCATACCGTTTCGACAATTTGAAGAACGCATTCGTAGTGGCGGAATCACTGGTCTCATACTTGTTTTGCTTCTTTTCTCCTTCTTTTTCGCGGGTCCTTTTTCGGTTCTTGTTGATCATCTCTTCAGGCTTCTCGTTGGGTAGAGCACGTCCCAAAACCTCCACCTGCTTTGTTGCTCGCTCCGGAGCTTTCTCACCATATGCTTGATATGGCTCGATTCGCTCCTCACTCGCGCCTCGCATCTGAAGGTTTTTGAATGTGCTCTTAAACATTTTTGCGTGCTACCATTTGTTTGTACCTGTCCTTTAAAGGAGGATGTTATGAAAAAAGTGAGACGGATGCTCGATCTTCCGAGCAAGGAGGCTGCTCGTGAGGTAGCAGAAGAAATGCTCAAAGAAATCATGCATCCAGATTCTGGGGAGCGGGCAATTATGGAAGCCTATCCTCTGGGTCCGCATAATCGTGGCACGGAACACGATGGCGACCCTGAAGAATCTGTGGAAGCTCTGGCAGAAGGGGACCGCCGGATGGACGAAAATCTAGATTTTTTCCTCGATTCATTCGACCAGGCCATGAAGCTCTTCAAAGAGTCGTCATAGAAAACAAGTTGGTGCCACCTTCGTGTGGCACCTTCGCTTTTACACATATCCCATAAATTATCCCGTGATAGCATGAGGTTCCATGTATAAAAACGCTCTGCCCATTTTGTTTGGCACCCTTCTTCTCGACACTATCGGCATAGGAATGGTCATTCCTATTATTCCCACGGTCTTCACCGACCCCACCTCGGCGGATTTTCTTTTGAATGGATATTCGATGGGAATGCAGTATTTCCTTGCCGGACTCATTACGGCCCTTTTTGGTCTCATGCAATTTATTGCCTCACCAATACTTGGCGAGCTTTCTGACGTGTATGGAAGAAAGCGTCTGCTTACCATTGGTGTTGCCGTGCTCGCATTTTCCCAGCTTCTTTTTGGTTTTGGGATTAGCATTGCTTCAATTTCACTCCTCCTTGTTTCTCGCGCTATCGCAGGAATTGCCGGCGGAAACTTTTCCATCGCCCAAGCAGCTATCGCAGATGTTTCAGAACCAAAAGATCGGGCGAAAAATTTCGGTCTCGTGGGCGCGGCGTTTGGAGCCGGGTTTATCCTAGGCCCGCTTCTTTCAGGATGGATAGCTGGTGCAACAGGCAGTGCGGCCGCACCATTTTGGTTTGCTGCCGCACTTGGAATAATAAACGTGGTTTTCGTTTCACTTTTCCTTCCCGAGACCCACAAAAATCGCAAAGCAGCACAAAAGTTTCACATCCTCAAAGGTATTCAAAACATTCAGGCAGCCTTTAGAGATAGAGACGCACGTCCGGTGTACCTTGCAAACTTCCTCTACATGTCTGGATTTGCATTCTTCACGTCATTCATTGGTATTTTCCTTGTCGGCCGTTTCGGTCTTTCTGAAACTTCTATCGGATCATTCTTTGGAGTGGTGGGAGCATCCATTGTCGTAACCCAGCTTTTCATTCTTCGAGTACTCTCGCATCGTTTTAACGAGCGTACAATTCTTAAATATTCCATACTCATTGCAGGCATAGGAATCTTTCTGTATCCGATTGCAGGGAGTGCTTTTCTTATTTTCGCTCTCGCACCCCTTGTTGCCGTTCCTCAAGGACTCACGATGGCAAATATGACGGCACTGGTGAGTAAAAGCGTGTCGCCAGAAAAACAGGGTGCGGCTCTCGGCATCAACGGCTCGCTTCTCGCACTTTCTCAAGGAGTGGTTCCACTTGTTGCGGGACTTGGCACTGGCATCATTGGTCTCTCCACTCCATTTTTTGCGGCAACCATTCTCATGGTTGCCGCGTGGTCCGTGCTTTTTGTGTCCATGCGTAGAACATAGTTTCCTATGTTGAAAGGAATTATCATCGAGCAAAGTCTGAATGACGTAGGTATTCTAAAAAATCTGAAAGTCCTAAATAGTTTGGCAAACGAAGGGTGGAAATTCCACGAAATAGAGATCGAAAGGGAAGCCGCAGAAAATTTTTCTAAATATCTTGCTTCTGGTCCCTGGTATATTCACTTTTGGGAACCCGGGGAAGACGATGTTCTCGTAGTCTTTAAAGACAAAATTTTTACTATAAAACACAGCGATACTTCAACCTGGAAGGATGCTGTTGAATATGGCGAATCAATAGGCATCCCAAAGGAACAGCTCGATTTTCTGATTGATTAAATCTGGAAATAACTTCATTGGTATACTGTGATTATGCAAACTCAGGTATTCGTAATTCACGGTGGAAATACTTTTGATTCGTACGAAGAATACTTCCATTATTTGCAAGCGAAAGAGGTAACACTTGAGTCGCTCCAATACAAAGATTGGAAACATGATCTTTCCGAAACTCTTGGAGAGGCTTACGAAGTGATTGCGCCGCGTATGCCAAATGGCAACAATGCAAAATATGTGGAATGGAAAATTTATTTCGAGAAATTTATTCCTTTTCTACGAGACGGAGTGATATTCGTTGGCCATTCTTTGGGTGGAATCTTTCTTGCGAAATATCTTTCCGAAGAATTTTTTCCAAAAAAAATTTGCGCCGCCTTTCTTGTTGCTGCGCCTTTCAGTGCCGCAGCTCAACATTCCTTGGGAGATTTCATTCTCAGTTCCGATCTCAGAAAATTTCTCCAACAAGGTGGGCAAATATTTCTCTACCACAGCAAGGATGATGAGGTGGTTCCTTTCTCAAATTTTGAACAGTATGTAAGTTTGCTTCCAGATGCGAAAAACCGAGTGTTCGATGATAGAAATCACCTAAACCAAGAAGACTTTCCTGAACTTCTCATAGATATAAAAACTCTAAATTAGAGAATCAGTTCTAGGCAACGAGCGATTTACGAAGTCGCTCACATATACTGGAGTATTTTATAAAAAGTTGTAGAATAAAAATAGGTGTTCATCTCATCGTGACCAGGAAAGGGAACGACATGGGCAGTATCCTTGACCTCGAGACTTTCCGCCGCGCACGTGGCAAAAGCTCTCCTTTTCCAATTCCGACGGAATTTTCTGCAGAGGATTGCGTGGTCTGTTCCGATGTTAATCCTCCGGTACGTGATGGTTATGCTTTAGACGACCATCGACTAGGTGGTGTCTGGGGGTGGAGACCTGGTTTGGTCGAAGCTCTTAGTCTGTTTTCGTCGGACAGAAGGTCTCTCGAACGTCTGAGAGGAGACTTCTCATCCTTGAATGCATGCTGGGCAGAGTGGTTTTTGGCCCATCCCAACTGCATTCCAGAAGATTGGCGGCACTTGGGCGAAATTTTCTTTCTGGATACTGTCTTCCAAAAAGAAAAAGACGGTGCGCGATGTATGCTCGGTATCGCCCTAGCTGAAATTTGCTGGGTGCCGGTCTTCCGGCACATCGCCTCGCCTCTGGGACTGCACTCCGCGTTTGCCGTCATTAGCCCCAGACACGAATTCTCTTCGCACTCTCAATCGTTTTAGTTTTCAGGCTAAAACCAAAAGGCCGCGTTTGCCAAAACGCGGCCTTTTCCATTTATTTTTTCAATACGAAACAAGGATACTCGCAGGGTCAGTGCGAGTATCAAGTCAGGGATGGGCGGCGAGGGCGATTTGGTTTAGGCGTGAGTCACGGGGACAGGTGTCCCTCCTTGTTGGAGTGGGGCCGGATTTCCCTTGGAATAATTGTTGTAGCATTGTTCGCTACAAACGGGTCTTCCTTCCGCGACCCATGGCGCGTGCCGTGCTGTCTGGCCTGAGCCGCGTGGCTTCTTGCATCCAGGGCACCAGAATGTACGCATGGTGTATCCTCCCCTCTTAGTCTAAGCCCGATTGTATGCCCTTTTTCTATTTTGTATACCTGTGTATAAAACCCTGTAAATCTGCCCTGGACATTGCCATTTCATTTGCATTTCCGGCCTCCTTTATATATAGTGCTTTTGACCCGAACGCGGGTCTTCTTTCACTTCATGGCCACCATAAATCAGCTTACAAAGAAGCACCGCAAGGACAAACCGAGAAAAACAAAGGTTCTCGCTCTTTCGCGTGGATTTAACACGCTTGAAAACCGTCCAACCTACTATTCTGCTCCTTTCAAGCGTGGCGTTTGCACCAAGGTGACTACCAAAACCCCGCGTAAACCAAACTCCGCTATTCGTAAAATCGCCCGTGTTCGCCTCACTAACGGCATGGAAGTCACAGCCTACATCCCAGGAGAAGGGCACAACCTCCAGGAGCACTCTGTGGTGCTTCTTCGCGGCGGTCGCGTGAAGGACATTGGCGTTCAATACACCATCGTGCGAGGCAAGCTCGACACGGCAGGCCTTGAAAAGCGTCGAAAGGGTCGTTCTCGCTACGGTGCTAAGAAGCCAAAGGCTTAAATTATCTAATTTTATACACATGCGTCGTCCACTTAAAAAACAGCGTACCTGGCGTCCAGACCTCAAATACGGGTCTGAAACCCTCACTCGTTTCATCAATGCCGTCATGTGGGACGGAAAGAAAGACACTGCTCGTGCCGTTGTCTACGATGCGATGGAGAAAATAAAGGAGTCAGGAGCCGACCCTCTTGAGACTTTTGATACGGCAATCCGCAACGTTTCTCCTCTTATGGAAGTGCGTTCGCGCCGCGTTGGTGGTGCAAACTACCAGGTTCCTCGTGAAGTTCCCCAGCAGCGCCGTCTCGCTCTTGCGTTTCGTTGGCTCATCAATGGTGCTCGCAACAAAAAAGGAAAGCCTATGGCTGAAAAGCTTGCTGACGAACTCCTCCTCGCGGTTAAAAACGAGGGTGATGCAATCAAAAAGAAGGACGACATGCACCGCATGGCCGAATCCAACAAGGCATTTGCCCATTTCGCTTGGTAATCTTTGAGCGAAGCGAAATAAAATTACCTAGCATATGGAGCATGCCCGCATGGGTGCGCCCACTTTCGCTTGGTAATTTCCTGAAGTAAGAAATACTAAGACGGCGCCTTGCGAGCGCCGTCTTGATTGGTCAGGCCACCACCAGCTTATAGGTCCCGGGAGTGACGTCCCGAAAACCAAGCTCGGTCAGTATACTAGGGTCAACCTCCTCTCTAGCTGCCCACCGCTGACCTGTTTCGTCGACGATGATAGTGAGCAACTGAGAATCGTTTCCTTTGATGAAACTCATTTCGGCAACCGGATTCCTCAAGTGATCTCCCGTTTTGAGAAAACCGAGGTTGCGGAGCGTTTCCGCGTGTTTACTTTCCTGCATCAACATGAAATTCCTCGCTGTGGGGTTACATCTGGCGGCACTGTAGCACTTTAGTTGCTTTTTGCACCTGTTTTCCGTATTGTTACGGTAACGCCCCAGCGGCTTTTATTTTTATATAACCTTATGAACCGCGACTATCCGCTTGAACGAGTGCGCAACTTCGGCATCATCGCCCACATCGACGCTGGTAAAACCACAACGTCTGAACGCGTGCTTTTCTACACGGGCTCGCAGCACAAGATCGGAGAGGTTCACGAAGGAGAAACAACCACTGACTGGATGAAGCAGGAACGCGAGCGCGGCATCACCATTACCGCTGCCGCCATCACCTGTTTCTGGACACAATCAACCGAGCCAGATAAAAAGGATGTTTCTAAAAAGACCCGCTTTAACGTTATCGACACCCCAGGACACATCGACTTTACGGTGGAGGTGAAGCGTTCAATGCGTGTGCTTGACGGCGCGGTGGTGGTATTTGACGGCGTTGCCGGTGTTGAACCGCAGTCGGAAACAAACTGGCGTTATGCAGACGAGGCAAACGTTCCACGCCTTTGTTTCATCAACAAGCTCGATCGAACGGGCGCATCTTTTGAGCGTTCTTACGCCTCAATTCTCGACCGTCTTTCAAAGAAAGCAGTTCGCGTGCAAATTCCTGTAGGAGAAGAAGCGGCACATGAAGGCGTCGTCGACCTCCTTAAAATGAAGGCATATCGTTTTGAAGGAAATATGGGTGAGGAAGTGATTGAGGGAGAAATTCCTGCCGAGCTTGTAGAAGACGCAAAGAAATACCGTGCAGAACTCGTTGAGCGCATTGTTGAACACGACGATGCGGCCATGAGTGCATACCTTGAGGGAGTCGAGCCTTCTGTTGAAGATTTGAAGAAGATTTTGCGCAAAGCAGTCATTGGAAACAAGATTTTCCCCGTGTTTACTGGTTCTGCTCTTAAGAACAAAGGCGTGCAGCTCGTTCTTGACGCTGTGGTGGACTATCTCCCATCTCCGCTTGATCTTCCTCCAGTAACGGGCATTAACCCAAAAACAGGCGAGGCTGTTGAACGACACGCATCCGACGAGGATCCGTTCACTGCTCTTGCTTTCAAGCTCCAAGCCGACCCATTCGTGGGCCAACTCACCTTCTTCCGTGTTTATTCAGGCACGCTTGAAGCTGGTTCATATCTATACAATTCTTCGACAGGAACCAAAGAGCGTGTGGGCCGCATCGTACGTCTCCAGGCTGACAAGCGCGAAGAGGTTAAAAAGGTTTTTGCAGGAGAAATTGCTGCTGCCGTAGGTCTTAAAGACACCAAGACTTCACACACTCTTTGCGACGAGAACAATCCAATCATTCTCGAAACCATTAAATTCCCTGAGCCAGTGGTTTCGCTTCGTATTGAACCGAAAACCAAGGCCGACCAGGAGAAAATGGGTATGGCGCTCAAAAAACTTTCAGATGAAGACCCAACCTTCCGCGTCACGAGCGATGAAGAAACAGGGGAGACTATTATTTCCGGCATGGGCGAGCTTCACCTTGAAATCCTCGTCGACCGAATGAAGGAAGAATTCAACGTAACGGCGGACGTGGGCAAGCCACAGGTTGCATACCGCGAGACGGTTCTTGGAAATGCAGATGCTGAAGGCAAATACATTAAGCAGACGGGAGGTAAGGGTCAGTACGGTCATGTGAAAATTCGCATGAAGCACCTTGAGCCTCTTGAAGAGGGTGCAAAAATTCCGAAGAACGTTACCCGTGAAGACCACTTTGAATTCATCAACAACATTAAGGGAGGTGTTATTCCTCAGGAATTCATCGGTCCTGTTGAAAAAGGTCTTCGCGAGGCAATGGATCGCGGAACACTCGCTGGATTCCCTATGGTAGATGTTTCCGTCGATCTATATGACGGTTCGTATCACGATGTGGACTCCTCTGAAATCGCCTTTAAAATTGCAGCTTCTATGGCTTTCCAAGAAGCGGCAAACCGCGCAAAGCCGGTTATCCTTGAGCCAATCATGCGCGTTGAGGTTGTCGTTCCTGAACAGTTCATGGGTGACATCACGGGCTCGCTTTCCGGCAAGCGCGGCGCTATCGAGGGCATGGAAGAGCGTGGAATGAACAAAGCAATTCATGCCAAGGTGCCACTTTCTGAAATGTTTGGGTACACTACGACCCTTCGCTCTATGACTGAAGGTCGTGGCTCTATGACTATGGAATTCGACCGCTACGAAGTCGTGCCTTCAAACGTTGCGCAGGAAATCATTGCGACGCGGAAATAAATAAAGCCTATTATGGGGAATAAATAGCACGCCGCCCGGGGGCGGCGTGCTATGTTTATTTGAGTCCAGATCTACCGGAGAGAAAGAGATGCCACAGGTTGAACAACAAAAATCTCCCTTTATTGTTGGGTATTTCACCCAACAATACGGAAAGGGTAACCGCCCTGAAACTTCCGAACCGCAGTCCTCGCTTCCGAGCATCCAACCGGATGTTTCAATGGAGGTTCAGACCGGATTTGTAGTCGCCCTCAAAAACCGTTCGGAATAACGAGAAGACCGCCGGCTACTTAGTGGCCGGCGGTGTATCTTTACCACCCCTAACATCTTGCGTATTCACCAGGGGTCCTATATATTGACCCTAACGCAGTACCGCGCGTGTTCTTTGTCGTCGCCGCGGTTGCGGGCACGTGCATTTATTAAGATCGGCCCTCTGCCAAAGGTGGGGGAACCAGCCGGTAACCTTACTAATTCTTTTACTATGGCAGAATTTGATCGCAGCAAGCCGCACATGAACGTAGGCACCATCGGCCACGTTGACCACGGCAAGACGACCCTCACCGCAGGTATCCTCAATGTTCTTAACCTCAACTCTGACAAGGGCTACAAAGCTCGTGTCGAAAAGGTTGAAAACATCGACAACGCACCTGAAGAAAAGGCTCGTGGAATTACTATCGCGCTCCACCACTCAGAGTACGAGACTCCAAATCGTCACTACGCGCACATTGACGCTCCAGGACACGCTGACTACATCAAGAACATGATCACCGGTGCCGCCCAAATGGACGGTGCAGTTCTCGTAGTTGCTGCAACTGACGGCGTGATGCCTCAGACTCGTGAGCACATCCTTCTTGCAAAGCAGGTAGGTCTTAAAAAGCTCATCGTTTTCCTAAACAAGGTAGACATGGTCGCAGAAGCTGACCTTATCGACCTCGTGGAAGAGGAAATTCGCGAACTTCTCACCAAGCAGGGATACGACGGCGCAAATACGCCAATTATCCGCGGTTCAGGTCTCAAGGCTCTTGAAGCAACTGCTGCAGATAATGAGTTTGCCCTTAAGGTGAAAGAGCTTGTCGACACTATGGATACGTACTTTGACGCTCCAGAGCGTGAGACCAGCAAGCCATTCCTTATGCCTATCGAAGACATCTTCTCAATTGAAGGTCGCGGCACCGTGGTTACGGGTCGTATCGAGCGCGGCATCGTAAAGGTTGGCGAGGAAGTCGAAATCGTGGGTATGCACCCAACGGCAAAGACAACCGTTACTGGTATCGAGATGTTTAACAAGCAGCTCACAGAGGGTATGGCGGGCGACAACGCCGGCATCCTCCTTCGCGGCACCAAGAAAGAAGACGTACATCGCGGTCAGGTGCTCGCAAAGACTGGATCCGTTACTCCGCACACGGATTTCGAAGCCGAGGTATACATCCTTGGTAAGGACGAAGGTGGACGCCACACACCATTCTTCTCTGGCTACAAGCCTCAGTTCTACATCGGTACTACCGACGTAACTGGCGAAGTAACCCTCGCGGAAGGAAAGGAAATGGTTATGCCAGGCGACACGGTTACTTTCAAAGTAAAACTTGTTTCCCCAATCGCCCTTGAAGATCAGCGTCGCTTCGCTATTCGCGAAGGTGGCAAGACTGTAGGTGCCGGTGTGGTAACAAAGATCGTCGCATAACACTGATCCTAAACTCGTATGGCAACTGCAAAAGCAATAAAGACTCCAAAGAAAGCCGCGGCAACTGCGATTCCCGCAGAACCAAAGCTTCGTATCCGAGTCCGTGCCTACGAGCACAAGATTCTTGATCTTTCGGTTAAGCAAATCATGGACACTGCCGCTCGCTTTGATGCGAAAACGGTGGGTCCTGTGCCGCTTCCAACCGAAATCAAGCGTTGGACCGTAAACCGCTCGACATTCGTCCACAAAGACGCACGCGAGCAGTTTGAGATGCGTATTCACAAGCGTCTCATCGATATCCTCTCGCCTTCAGGCAAGGTTGTTGAGGCTTTAACGAATTTAAACCTACCTTCAGGCGTCACTATCGACGTAAAGATGGTGTAAAGCGCTTCCAAAAAAACCTCTCGAACACTGGAGATTTGAAAAACTGCCCGAAAGGGCAGTTTTTCGTTATGTATTTGCATCTTTTGGAGTGCCCGTGTATAGTGCCCGAGTCGCTACGTACGTCCTTATGGGACGGACCAATGGCCGGAAGGTTTCCTTTTTAGGGAATCCAACGCGCCGTTTACGGCGCGATTTCTTTTTTTCATGAAATTCATTCTCGCAAGAAAGCAGCGCATGACTCAAATCTTCACCGATGAGGGTCGTGCTATTGCCGGCACCGTCCTTTCGGCCGGTCCTTTGACTGTTACCCAGGTAAAGACAAAGGATTCAAAGGATGCCTATCAGGCAATCCAGGTTGGATACGGTGATCGCAAGCTTTCTCGCATCTCCAAAGCGGTTTTGGGACATACAAAGGGCAAGGGTTTTAAGGCAATCAAAGAATTTCGAGTTGATGACCTTGGTGATTTTGCTGTAGGTTCCGAAATCAAGGTCGATATTTTCTCTGCAGGGGACGAAGTTCAGGTTTCTGGGCTCACCAAAGGTCATGGCTTTACAGGTGTTGTGAAGCGCCATGGTTTCCATGGAGGCCCTCGTTCTCACGGTCAGAAGCACACGGAGCGCTCACCAGGTTCTATTGGTGGAAGCGGAGGTCGTGCCGGAGGCCGCGTGGCAAAGGGTATTCGCATGGCCGGTCGTTCGGGTATGGAACGCGTCACTATCAAGGGTCTCAAGATTCTTGCGGTTGATCCAGCAACAAACGAAATCATCGTTTCAGGCGCCGTTCCTGGAGCTCCGGGCACACTTCTTGAAGTCGTCTCCAAATAAATTTTCGTATGGCAACAAAAACAACTACAAAAACAAAGAAGGAGGCTCCCGCAAAGCGCGTTCGCGCTGCCAAGGCTGCATCTGTAGAAAAGACACTCCCTATTTTCTCCATGGATGGCGCACAAAAGGGAACCATCGCTCTTCCTGCAAATCTTTTTGATGTGCAATGGAATGCCGACCTCGTGCATCAGGTTGTCGTTGGTATGCAGGCAAATGCTCGCCCTATTACAGCGCACACCAAAAACCGTGGGGAAGTTCGCGGTGGAGGCAAGAAGCCTTGGAAACAGAAAGGCACTGGTCGCGCCCGTCATGGTTCAAGCCGCTCTCCAATCTGGAAGGGTGGAGGTGTCACGCATGGTCCACGCGCCGAGCGCATTTTTGCAGTGAAAATAAACAAGAAAATGCGTCTTGCTGCACTCCTTTCAGTGCTCACGCGCAAGGCAAAAGATGGGGAAATAATCTTTATTGAAAAGATGGTCTTTTCTGCGCCAAAAACAAAGGATGCGAAAAATGCTCTTGTTGCCATTGCAAAGGCAGCTGATGCAAAGGCATTGGTCGCAAAGAAAAAGAACGCAGCACTCTTTGCTTTTTCTGAATCAAGCGAGGCAACAAAGAAAAGCTTCCGCAATATCGGAAACGTTGATCTTGAAGAAGTTCGAAACCTCAACCCGGTCGACCTTATGACGCATCGTTACCTCGTTATAGAAGACCCGGCGAAAGCTTTCGAAACGCTTTCTGCCCGTATCGGTAAATAAATTTTTTATGGCACTTTTCGGCGACAAAAAAACAAAGAAGAAGGAACCAGCTAAGCGCGAAGTGCGTGTGGTAAAAGATGTGCGTGGAAAACTCGCACAGGCTCTCGTTGCACCGTGGCTTTCTGAAAAGGCTCTTATTGCAACTGAAAAGGGTATATACACTTTCCAGGTGTCTCCCGAGGCGACCAAGGAAGACATTTCTCTTGCCGTCCAGAAACTCTACAAGGTTGCACCACGCCAAATTCGCATCGTGAACCTTCCCGCAAAGAAAGTTAACCTTCGTACTCGTCGCGGATTTGGAACCAAGAGCATACGTCGCAAGGCCTATGTCTATCTTGCGAAAGGCGAGACCATTCAATTCGCATAGCTAATTTATTATGAAAACGTACCGCCCAACTTCAAAGAGTCGCCGCCACATGACCACGCTTCCGTACCGGGAGCTCCTTTCTGGTGATCGCCCAATGAAGCAGCTCATGAAGGGTAAGAAGAATCAGGGTGGCCGCAACGGTTTCGGTCGCATCACCACTCGTCACCAGGGTGGAGGCCACAAGCAAAAGCTCCGTGATGTTGATTTTGCGTACAATAAAAAAGGCATTCCTGCCAAAGTTGAAACGATTGAATACGATCCGTTCCGTTCTGCATTCATTGCGCGCGCACTCTATGCCGATGGTGCTCGTCGCTATGTTGTTGCGCCGAAGGACATGAAGGTCGGCGACACTTTCCTTGTTGCCGAAGATGCGCCTATTAAAAGCGGTAACCGTGTGCCACTTGGGAAAATCCCTGTCGGTACCTTTATCTACGGCATTGAACTTAAACCAGGCGCAGGTGCTATTCTCGCGCGTTCCGCAGGAAACTATGCTGAAGTAGTCGCCCACGATGCCGGATATGCCCAGGTAAAACTTCCTTCCACTGAAATCAGAAAGGTTTCAGACCTTTGTTGGGCAAGCATCGGAGCAGTAGGAAACGAAGAATACAACCTCGTAAACATCGGTAAAGCTGGCCGTTCTCGTTGGCTCGGTATTCGCCCAACGGTTCGTGGTACGGTTATGAACCCTGTTGATCACCCACACGGAGGTGGTGAAGGTAAACAAGGTCGCGGACTTCGCCGCGCCAAGACCAAATGGGGCAAGCCTTCAGGCAAGGGTCAAAAGACACGCACGCCAAAGAAATACTCAAACGTTTTCATTGTCTCGCGCCGTCGCGTTGGCAAGAAAAAGAAAGGTTAATTTTCGAAAAAAACAGCGCCGCATATGCGGCGCTGTTTTTATTCCACTTCATTAAAAGAATGGGCCGTCCGATATCTACCGGACGGCCCATGCACTCTTTGTGTTACAAACGGATCTCCATCACTTCTTCCTGAAAGGCTTTAAGCGTGTAGCCGGTCAGACGCTCGAAGATAATGTGATACCGTGCTGCTGTTTCCCTGATGAGTTCAACTGGCACGATTTGTGCGCGCACCCAAGCATGGTCTTCGGCATTGCGCGGGTCGCGTTTGTTAATTCCAAGGCGTATTCCCCAATCACGAACGACTTGTTTGTCAAATGATGTGGGCGAACGTTTCTCGTGGTGCGCAGCCTCCCAGTCATCCTTGTCCCAAAACCGACTTGAATCTGGTGTGAGACGTTCGTCAGCCAAGAACAATGATCCATCTCGACTGCCAAGTTCGAATTTCGTATCGGCGATAATGATGCCGCGTTCGTTAGCATAACGCGTTGATCGATCGAAGATCTGAAGAACGAAGGTCTCGACATAACTTCCATACCTTTCGCGCACGGAATTAATATCGATATGCTCGTCGTGTCCCTCTGTTGCCTTAGTCGTCGGAGTGAAGATGGGGCGTGGCAGTTGGGATGCCTCTCCCAGTCCTTTCGGAAGTCTGTGTCCGCACACAACGCCAGTTTCCCGGTAGGCTTTGAGACCGGTGCCCGTCAGATAGCCACGAACAATGGCTTCAATCGGATACATATCCAGATTCGTGACAATGGTTGCCTGTTTTTGAAGAATGGGATTTCCCCGCAAACTTTCTGGCACATATTCGTCGATGTGCGCACCAAAACCAATGATGTCTTGGCGGTAGTCATCGAACATTCTTGCCCAAAACACATTCATGGCAGTAAGGATTTCTCCTTTACCAGGAACATGCGCATCCAACACAAAGTCGAAAATGCTGATGCGGTCGGTTGCAACAACAAGCCGCATAGCATTTTGGCCCGGCACTTCGTAGGTATTACGCACCTTGCCCTGGTGACAGAGCTTGAGTGCCGAAACCTGATTCGGAATCGCATCCATAGTCATTCTCCCCCGAGCCTCTGCTCGTTTGATGGTTGCATTTACAACAGTACAGTCTGGTGGGCACTCTACGTCCTAAGCCAGGAAAAGGAAAGAATCTAGCGGTAGGTCGTCTCTAAAATATTTTTGAGTTCTGCAAGTGGAACAGGAAGCGTCACGATGCCGAGAACATAGGGGCCGACTTGATAGGGAGGGAAGAGAATAACCAGGTTCGATCCTTCAAAATAGAAATTTTGAAAATTATCCTCGTTTGGTGTTGTTCCGTCGCCTATATATTCAGTATCAACGTCAGATACAGGGATATTTTGCGCTGTCGAAATGATCTTTGGGAGCTTTGCTCGCGCTACGGTGCTTAGTGTTTCAAGATAATTTGCTCCTGGAGTAAACAAGTCAGCCAAAATGAGGGATTCTCCAGTCTTGGTGTCGAAGGTGAAGGTTCTAAAAAAGGTATTGGGATGAGCACCAAGTGTGTCTTGAAATATTTTAAATACATATGAAATAGTGCGCGTCGACGCGTGTGTATCGTAGACAATTTGGAGATCTGCCTTGAGTCCAGCGTTTCTCATTCTTTCTTTTTCAGCATCGCCAAATTGTTCCACGCTTTCTTTGAAGGCGGTGGAAGTATTCTCCTCAAATATTTTCATACTTTCTATAGCCTTACTGTCAGATTGAGCTCCGACAGATGCCTTAAGGGGTGTTTCCCCTGGGTATTCACGTGTGACTTCATACAATTCCGTGCTCTCACTCACTTTTCGAGGTCCTACTACCTGAGGGAGCGTTTCTGAGGGTTTTTCTCCCGTTTCCGCTTCGGGTGCCGGACGGGTTGTTATATACCAGACCAGACCACCTGCAATGAGCGCAAAAAGGACAAGAAGAGCGAGGTATTTTCGGGGAAAGGGCATAGGGGCAACTATAGCATCGGTATATTAAAAAGTGCTGAAGGTTAATAATTTGACGGTTCCCCTGGCTTCCTGTATCTTGCTTCTATCCCGCGCTTCGCGGGCTTTACCTACTCATGTCTCGATCGCTTAAGAAAGGTCCCTATGTGGACGTAAAGTTGATGAAGAAAGTCCGCGGCAAAAAGCCGTCGGAGGCTTCTGCTATTAAGACATGGGCTCGTGCAAGCCAAATTTCTCCAGAAATGGTCGGGTTCACTTTTTCTGTCCACAACGGCAAGGCATTTATTGACGTTCTCGTATCGGAGGAAATGGTAGGGCACCGCCTTGGTGAGTTTTCTCCTACCAAGAAATTCATCCGTCACGGAGGCAAGATGCAGAAAGAGCTTGAAACAAAGCGACAGGAAACTGAGGTTGCTGCTGCAAAGGCCGCTAAAGAGCCCGCAAAGAAGAAATAAGCCATGAAAGCTGAACTTCGTAACTACAATCAATCTCCACGCAAGGTTCGCCTTGTGACTGAGCTCGTGAAAGGGAAGAAAATTTCCGAGGCGCTTGCCGCGCTCGCCTTTCTTCCAAAGCGTGCTTCGCTTCCGATAAAGAAGCTTCTTGAAAGCGCTATCGCAAATGCGAAAAATAAAGGTGAAGACACTGAAAAGCTTCGTGTTGCGAATATCACCGTTGATCTTGACGGCATGACCGTTCGCCACATGCCTCGCGCCATGGGACGGGCAGCGCCTATCAGACGCAAGAAGAGTCGTGTGCTCGTAACACTCGCTTCCTAACTCATTTATGACACACACGGTACATCCTTACGCACACCGACTTGGTATCATTCGCGACTGGCGAAGCCGTTGGTTCGCGCTCGATAAGAAACAATTCCGCGACAATCTTGCCGTCGATGAAGCTGTTCGCGCTTTCCTTTCAAAGCGTCTTCGCGGCATGTACGTGAGTCAGATTGAAATTGAACGCTCCGCAAATGAGCTTCGAGTTATCGTACACACCGCGCGTCCGGGCCTTGTTATTGGTCGTTCAGGGGAAAATGCCACCAAACTTCGCAAAGAACTCACCGATGCTATTCGAAAGATTTCTCCGAAACACGGCCGCACAGTCAAACTCGATATCATGGAAATCCGTCAGCCGGAGACCGACGCAACAGTAGTTGCATTCATGGTTGCTGAAGGTCTTGAAAAACGTCTTCCATTCCGTCGTGTTTTGAAACAAACCATTGAGAAGGTGATGGCGGTGCGCGAAGTGCTCGGTGCCCGCATTGTTATTTCAGGTCGTCTTGGAGGTGCAGACATGTCACGTACGGAACAGATCAAAAAGGGCCGCATTCCGCTTCAAACTTTCCGTGCAAACATTGATTTTGCAAACGAACGCGCACAGCTTCCCTATGGCACGATCGGCATCAAGGTATGGATCTACCAGGGTAACCAGCATGCTGAACGTCGTGCTACTGCCGTTGTAGAGGCGCCGCGCCCTGTTCGCCAGACACCTGCCGCATAAACCTGCTATGTTGTTCCCAAAAAAAGTAAAACATCGAAAATGGCAGACTGGCCGCAAGAGTCCGGAGCGTCTTGCGCGTCCTGATACTCGCGGAACGAAAGTTTCGTTTGGTTCTTTTGCGCTTAAAGCAGTCACAGCATCTCGCCTCACCTCAAATCAGATCGAGTCTGCACGTAAAGTCATTGCTCGTTCAACGGGTAAGGGAGGCAAAATGTGGATTCGCGTTTTCCCTGATCGTCCCGTTACCGCAAAGCCAGCAGAAGTAGGCATGGGTTCGGGGAAGGGTGACCCAAAGGGTTTTGTATTTGAAGTACGTCCGGGCCGTGTGTTGTTTGAGCTTGATGGTGTTGCCGAAACGACAGCCCGCGCAGCTCTTCGTCAGGCAGGCATGAAACTTCCTATGAGAACAACGGTCGTCGCGCGCGCATAATCCGAGTATGAACAAACACATGAAAGACATTAGCAAGAAAGATGCGGCCGAGCTCGTGAAGATGCTCGCAGAAAAGCGTGAGGAATTGCGCGCACTTCGATTTTCTGCCGCTGGTGCCCGCGCTCAAAACCCGAACGCAGCTCGAAATACTCGTAAAGATATTGCACGCACGTTAACCGCGCTTGGCGCACAAGGAGCGGTAAAAGCTTCGGCAAAAGACGCATAATTTTCGTATGGAAACTACTACTCTAAAACCACAGACATTCACGGGCGTCGTCGTAAAGACGGCTATGAAAGACACGGCAACCGTGGCAGTGAATCGCTACGTGAAGCACCCAAAATACAAAAAGTATCAGACGCGCACTAAGAAGTTTTTGGTGCACGATGCTGGTAATACGGCAAAGGTGGGGGACAAGGTCACCATTGTTGCGTGTCGTCCTATTTCAAAGACCAAGCGTTTCAAGCTTCTTGCCGCATAAACTCCTATGTTACAAACCCAAACCATCGTTACGGTCGCAGATAACTCAGGCGCAAAAGTAGGCCGCATCTTCAAGGTGCTTGGTGGCAGTAAGCGCCGCTATGCAGGGATTGGAGACGTCGTTGTTCTCTCTGTGCAGACTGCAGAGCCTCGAAAACTCGTAAAGAAAAAGGATATTTATAAGGCCGTCGTTGTTCGCTTGGTGAAACCATTTCGTCGCAAGGACGGATCCTATGTTTCTTTCGACGACAACGCTGTCGTTCTCATTGAAAAGCAGGGCAAGGAAATGGGTCCAAAAGGTAACCGTGTGTTTGGGCCAGTGCCTCGCGAGCTCACCGAAAAAGGATGGGCGAATATCGCCGGTATCGCGCCCGAGATCGTCTAATTTTTCTATATGGCAAAGATGAAACTCAAAAAAGGTGATCAGGTGGTAGTCGTGTCTGGAAAAGACAAGGGAAAGACTGGCGCCATCGTTCGCGTTTTCCCACAAGAAAACAAACTCATTGTTGAGGGTGTTGCTCTTGCCAAACGCCACCTTCGCAAGCAGCGTGGACAGTCAGGCCGCATTATCGAGAAATCTCTTCCAGTGAATGCATCGAATGTGATGCTTCTTGATCCGAAAGAAAA
Source organism: Minisyncoccia bacterium (assembly GCA_049305795.1). GTDB lineage: Bacteria > Patescibacteriota > Minisyncoccia > Phycocordibacterales > Phycocordibacteraceae > C7867-001. Next base: position 33,310 of record JBAQPM010000002.1, read on the forward strand.
GAAGCCGACCCGTGTCATACGCAAAGTTGAAGAAGGCAAACGTGTCCGTGTTGCCCGCAAAAGCGGCAGTGTGCTCGCATAACCTATATTCCTATGATGCTTACTAAAGAGCGACAAAAAGCAGCCTTTGAAACCCTTTCGGAAGAAATGGGCTACAAAAACCGCATGTCCGCACCTCGTATTTTGAAGGTGATCGTTTCTTCTGGTGTTGGTAAAAAGCGCGACAAAAAAACGCTTGAACTTATTGAGAACCGTCTTGCAAAAATTACCGGACAAAAGCCATCGGCGCGGCCTGCAAAAAACTCTGTTGCCTCTTTCAAGGTTCGCGAAGGAGATGTGGTTGGATACCAGGTAACTCTCCACGGTCCTCGGATGTACGATTTTATGGATAAGCTTATTCACGTTGCCCTCCCTCGTACGCGTGACTTCCGCGGTATTTCACCAACAGCCGTTGATGAAATGGGCAACCTCACGGTTGGTATTCGTGAACACACTATTTTCCCTGAAACCTCCGACGAAGACGTAAAAGACGTGTTCGGACTTGCCGTTACTATCGTAACGACTGCAAAGTCCAAAGAGGAGGCTACGGCCTTCTTTAAGTATCTAAGCGTCCCTCTTAAGGCCAAATAGCCTCTAACAGAGGCTTTTGGTAAGCAAATCCCCGCCACGGCGGGGATTTGCTTTTACTCTAAAACAAAGGCCTAGAACCCATTTCAAAACTTTAAACGGAGTCACACGGCGGCGGAATAGGTTTTGAAATGGGCTTTAGACCCGCAGAGTCTGGAGTCTCTGGACCATATGTTTGACGTGGTAAAACCTAGGTGATACATTGTGCCCACGCTCCTCGGAGCTATTTTTCGTATGGCTAAATCATCCCAGCTCGCTCGCAACAACAAACGCATCAAGCTTGTTGCCAAGTACGCTACAAAGCGTGCGGCTCTTAAGGCTGCCGGTGACTCCGAAGGCCTACAAAAGCTCCCTCGCAACTCCTCTCCGGTTCGTGTAAAGAATCGCTGCGCGGTCTCTGGTCGTTCCCGCGGCTACCTTCGTGCCTTTGGTCTTTCTCGCATTCAATTTCGCGAGCTTGCCCGCGACGGAAAGATTCCGGGTGTAAAAAAAGCCTCTTGGTAAATATCCTATGATTACTGACCGCGTTGGTGATTTTATTATCCGCCTCAAGAATGCAGGGGCAATTCAAAAGGAGACCGTCTCCCTCCCTTTTTCAAAGCATCTTGCCCAAATTGCCATGAAGCTTATGGCGCTCGGCTTTGTTGCGTCCGTTGAGACAAAAGATAAGCCAACTAAAACACTTGTCGTGACCCTTGCTTACGATGCACAGGGCAACCCTAAAATTCACGGCGTAAAGCGCACCAGCAAACCAGGTCGACGTCTCTATGTTGCTGCACGCGAAGCGCATCAGGTAAAAAACAGTGAAGGTGCTCGCATTATTTCGACACCAAAAGGCATTCTTTCTGATGCTGAAGCGCGAAAAGTTCGTGTTGGCGGAGAAGATCTCTTCCAAATCTGGTAAATGCTATGAGTCGTCTTGCGAAAAAACCAATTGTGATACCTGCAAAGGTCGAGGTTTCAACCTCGGACATGCAACTTTCGATAAAGGGCACAAAGGCCACTCTTTCAAAATCCATACACCCTTCAGTTTCTATTGCTGTTACGCCAGAAGGAGTTATGGTGACTCCAAAAAATGCGAGCCGCCTTGCACGAGCTCTCACGGGAACCTATGCTGCCCACGTGCGCAGCATGATCAAGGGTGTTGAGACTCCCTTCAAAAAAGTGCTGGTGCTCGAAGGAGTCGGTTACCGCGTTGAACTTAAAGGGAAAGATGTAGTCTTTACCGTCGGTTTCTCGCACACGGTGCCTCTTGAGATTCCTGAAGGATTGACGGTAACTTTGGAAAAGAACGTTATTTCAGTTGAGGGCTGCGACAAAGAAAAGGTCGGTCAATTTGCGGCAAACATTCGCGCCGTAAAGCCTCCGGAACCATATCTTGGTAAAGGCATTCGCTACCAAAACGAGGTCATTCGCCGTAAGCAGGGCAAGAAAGCTGTCTAATATTGTTATGAACAAGTCTCTTACTACAAAATCAGAACTTCGAACGCGTCGTCATGCGCGCGTTCGTTCTCGTATTTCAGGCACCGAAACATGCCCACGTCTTGCGGTATTCAAATCAAATCGTTTTGTTTCGGCACAGGTTATTGACGACACCAAAGGCACGACACTTGCCTCTGCCCACGGTCGTGAATTCAAAGGCACGATGACCGTGCAAGCTGCGGCAGTTGGTCGTGAGATTGCAAAACGTGCAAAAGAAAAGGGTATTTCAAAAATCGTTTTTGATCGCGGCGGGTATGCGTATACTTCACAGATAAAGGCACTTGCAGATGCTGCTCGCGAAGGCGGACTCACTTTTTAATTATGACCTCTCCTACGACCATGACTGACACGCAAACCACGCTACCCGTAGAGGCTTCTGTAGAGACCGTCCCTGTTGAAACCTCAAAGCCTGCGGAAGGGCAGGATTCGCTACGCGGACGCGCTCCAGGAGGCCGTGAGAGGCGAGGACGGGGCCGTGAGCGTGCACCACGCGAGCGAAGCGAGTTTGACTCGGTTACCATCGACGTGCGCCGTGTGGCCCGTGTTATGGCTGGAGGCCGTCGCTTCAGCTTCAGCGTCGCTATCGTCATTGGAGACAAAAAGGGCCGCGTCGGGGTGGGGCTTGGTAAAGGTGCAGACACTGCACTTGCCATCGAAAAGGCAACACGTGATGCGCGCAAGCACCTCATTACCGTTCTTCGCACCGAGTCAAACTCCATTCCCCACGAAGTACAGGCAAAGTATGCTTCATCGGTCGTCGAGATCATGCCATCTCCAGGTCGTGGAGTTGTGGCGGGTTCTGCGATGCGCACGGTTCTTGAACTTGCGGGTGTTGCCGATGTGGTCACAAAGATTCATTCTCGAACGAAAAATAAACTCACCATTGCCCGCGGCACCGTTGCCGCGCTCAAAAAGCTTCACGCAAAATAAATTTTTATGCAGCTCAACACTCTCAAAGCAAGATCAAAGCGCGTCACGAGCAATCGGGTCGGACGAGGCGGCAAACGCGGTAAAACTTCCGGTCACGGCGGGAAGGGTCAGACAGCGCGCGCCGGACACAAGATTCGTCCGCAAATGCGCGATATCATCAAGAAGCTTCCAAAGCGTCGTGGTCACGGAAAGAACCGTAGTCGCACAGTGCGCACTAAGCGTGTTGAATACATGCCGGTAAATCTTTCAACACTTGAGTCGTTCTTTGCTGCTGGAGATGTGGTTAACCCACAGACCCTTATACGCAAAGGTATCGTTACCAGAGTGACTGCGCGTGCACAAGTGAAAATTCTTGGCACTGGGCAGCTCACGAAAGGGCTTTCTGTTTCTGACTGTGCCGTTTCTGCTTCTGCAAAGGTAGCCATAGAAAAGGCTGGTGGCACGGTTCTCTAAAGGCCATGCTGAGCGCTTTCTTTCATAAATTCAAACTTGCTCTCACTGATCCGGTTTTGCGTACCAGGATTCTTTTTGTCATTGGAGCTCTCGCGGTGTTTCGTTTTCTTGCAGCAATTCCTATTCCGGGAGTTGACCGTCTCGCACTTGAACAATTTTTTCATAACAACCAGTTTCTTGGACTTTTAAACGTATTTTCGGGAGGAGGTTTTTCGCACCTTTCGCTCGTGATGCTTGGTGTTGCTCCCTATATCACCTCGTCGATCATCATGCAGCTTGGCACAATCATTTTCCCAAAGATAAAGCAGATGTATACCGAGGAAGGAGAGGCGGGACGGGCGAAATTTGTCGAGTGGAGCCGTATTCTTAGTATTCCTATTGCGGTTATTCAAGCAGTGGCGTTTCTTTCCCTCCTACAGAGCCAAGGAATTCTCGGAAATCTTTCAAGCGTCGCCTTTGCGTCAAACATTCTGCTTGTTGCGGCGGGTTCGATGTTGCTCATGTGGATTGGAGAACTCATTACTGAATTTGGTATCGGAAATGGCGTTTCGATCATCATCTTTGCAGGTATTGCTGCAGGGCTTCCTTCCGGCATAGCCCAAGCTCTCTTCAGTGCTTCTGCGGCAAATATCCCGGCCTACATCGGCTTTGCATTGCTTGCCGTGTTTGTCATTTACGCCGTGGTCATTGTTTCAGAAGCAGAACGTTCAATTCCAATCGCGTATGCACGGCAAGTGCGTGGTGCCGCCAATACTTCGGGCGCAGCAACCTATCTACCTATCCGTCTCCTTCAGACAGGTGTTATTCCAATCATCTTTGCGCTTTCATTGCTTCTTTTCCCCCAGATGATTCTGGCAGCGCTTTCAGCAGCGCAAGTGCCAGCAGCCGCAGCTATTTCCGCATGGTATGCAAGTTTTGCGGCGAATCCTTTTGCCTATGGAGCGGCCTATTTCTTCCTCGTCGTTATGTTCACGTATTTCTATACTTCCATTACCTTTGAACCAAAGCGTGTTGCAGACAATCTTCAAAAATCAGGTGCCTTTGTGCCTGGCGTACGTCCTGGTCCTGAAACGGAACGCTACATTGGAAACGTTGTTTCTCGCATAACACTCCCTGGCGCACTCTTCTTAGGTTTTGTAGCTATTGTGCCTTTCATCATTCAGGGTCTTACGGGCATTACGGCTATTCTTGTGGGTGGTACGGCACTCCTTATCGCCGTCCAGGTTATTCTCGATCTCGTGCGTAAAATTGATGCACAGGTTTCTCTGCGAGAATATTGATAGAATGGCTCTATGGAAGTCCGTACAATACTTTTCATAGGCAAACCGGGCAGTGGGAAAGGAACACAAGCAAAGTTACTTTCAGAGGTCACGGGGTCGCCTATCATGTCTTCGGGAGATGCTTTTCGTGCTATCGCTAAAGAAGACAGCATGGTCGGAAGAAGGGTACACGAGGAATTAAGTCAGGGTCTTCTCATGCCTGAGTGGTTTGCTATGTATCTCTTCCAGAAATCCGTCTTCTCTCTCTCCGAAACGTCAAGCGTGTTGTTTGATGGATTTGGTCGCAAACTCCCAGAAGCAAAAATGGTCGTCGATGTCCTTTCGTGGCTTGGCCGGAAGCTCGAAGTGGTTCACATTCGTGTTTCAGATGAGCATATTTTAAACCGGATTGAAAAGCGCAAAGGCATTGAAGGACGTGCTGATGACCAAAATATCGTAAAGCGCCTCGAAGAATATCGTGCATACACTGAACCTTCCATTGAATTTTTCAGATCGGCAACTTCCTTTGTCGAAGTTGATGGTGAGCCCGACATTGAAACGATACACAAAGACATCGTCTCCAAGCTACATGTAGCATGATTATAAAAACCCAAGAAGAACAAGCGTTTTTGATTGAAGCAGGGAAGCGGTTGGCAGCGGTGCTTGAAGAGGTTGCAAAGGTTGTCGTGCCAGGCGTGTCGACCACAGAGCTTGAAACACTTGCCGAGCGTTTAATACGTGAGGGTGGAGACCTTCCAGCCTTTAAAGGCTACACCCCTGAGGGAGCATCTCGACCCTATCCTGCAACGCTCTGTGTTTCCATAAACGATGAAGTGGTGCATGGCATACCAAATGAAAATCCGAAAACCCTAAAAGAGGGCGACATCGTGAGTCTTGATCTTGGACTTACGCATAACGGCATTATTGTTGATTCGGCTGTTACGGTGCCCGTGGGAACCGTAGATAAGAAAATCTATATACTGCTCGATGCTACACGAAATGCTCTTGAAGAAGGCATTAAAGCAGCGCGCCCAGGAAATCGCATCGGTGACATTTCTGCCGCTATTGAGGCTTCAATGGAAGGTACGAGCTTTTCGCTTGTTGCGGCGCTTGGAGGACACGGCGTTGGCCGTCACGTGCATGAAGAGCCTTTCGTACCAAACGTAGGCCATGCAGGAACAGGCGAGGAAATCGTTCCCGGCATGGTTCTTGCTCTTGAGCCCATCGCAAACGAAGGCAAGGCAAGCGTGATTCTTGCGCCTGACGGCTACACCTATCGCACCAAGGATGGCTCAAAAAGTGCTCATTTTGAGCACACCATTTTGATTGAGGAGAATGAGACGATTGTTGTGACGCGCCGCTTGGGTGAGTAGCCTGTTTCGTCTCATTTCGGTATACTGCATTTATTAGACGCCTCTGGCGATTTTTTATATATCACTTTCATGCCGCACCCAAAAAAGGAACGAACATTCGTTATTATGAAACCGGACGCAGTCCAGCGTTCGCTCGTTGGCGAAATTCTCCGTCGTTTTGAACAAACAGGTCTTAAAATTTCCACACTCAAACTTCTTGTTCCGGACGAGAAAAGACTCTGGGATCATTACTCCAAAGACGATGTGTGGTTTCTTAAAAAGGGAACAAAGATCGTAGAGAACCGTACCGCAGCTGGACTTCCGATTGAAAAAGAGGCGCTTGAATACGGTAAAGATATCATTCGTGCACTTCTGAAATATATGACCTCGGGTCCGGTAGTTATGCTCGTCCTTGAAGGAAATCAGGCCGTTGCAGTCGTAAAAAAGCTCGTAGGAGAAACAGAACCAGCAACATCAGACGTGGGAACGATTCGTGGCGATTTCACGATAGATTCCTATGCTATTTCAGCCGTTGATGATCGCGCCGTGCGCAACCTCATCCACTGTTCTGATGCTCCTGAAGAAGCAGAACGTGAAATAGCGCTCTGGCTTTCTCCCGAGGAGGTTCTCTCCTACCGTCTCGTGCAAGAAGCAATTCTCTACGACGTAAATATCGACGGTATTCTTGAGTAAAAAGAAACAAAAGCCCGACAACGTCGGGCTTTTGTTTTCCACAGTTTCTTCACAAAACTGGGTGTATACTTTCCCTCGGAGGCATTTCTTTTAAAGTCAACTGCCTACATCCCGGGAATCAGATTTTCACGTTCTTCTGGTGAGCCTGTTTACAGAGTTCCGACGAGTCGTGATGAGATACCCACTTGGCATACTAAGTTGCTCACAAGGGAATGACTCCACAAAACCGCACCTTTCTTCGGAAAGATGTGGTTTTGTGTTTTATCAGCGTGGTAAAGTAGGGTCCATGTATTTACGCTGGCTTCTTGCCGCACTTTTTGCCTCGAGTCTTCTCGCAGGATTGCATATGTGGGCTCTCACGGATTTTATATATTGGCGATACCGATGGTTCGACACGGTCATGCACTTGCTCGGAGGAATTACGATCGGAATTTTTGCAGTGGCACTTTTGCGCTCCTATCGACCCTTTGCTTTTGTGTTGGTGGTGGCAACCATTGCAATTGCCTGGGAAATTTTTGAAGCATCGATCGGTATTGCGGTGTTCCCTGGAGTCAATTACACCTGGGACACGGCTCACGATATTTTGAATGATACCCTCGGAGCTGTTTTGGTCTACATTGTTGCGCGTTACACGTTATGGCGTCCCGTTTCTGAAATATGAAGATAACCTTTTGCGGGGGCGCAGGCACGGTTACTGGTTCAAATTTTTTGGTCGAAGGAGAAAAAGGACGCATCCTCATTGATTGTGGGATTGAGCAGGGAAGAGATTTTTGCGAAGAATGTGTGTATGGACCTTTCCCATATGACCCAAAAACCATTGATGCGCTTGTCGTAACGCATGCCCACCTTGACCATGTGGGTCGTATTCCAAAACTCGTTCGCGATGGGTTTAAGGGTAAGGCATACATGACGCCGCCAACGCGGGATCTTGCCGAGCTCATTCTTCGCGACAGTGTTGGCATTTTGGGAGCTGAAGCAAAAAAGCATGGACTCCCTCCTTTGTACGAGGGAAAAGATGTCGATGCTTTTTTCTCACTCGTAGAAACCATTTCGTATCACGAAGAAAAAGAAGTTGCGCCAGGTCTTTCAGTGTATCTTCGCAACACCGGACATATTTTGGGTTCGGCCAGTGTCCGCATTACCGAATCAAATGGCACCACGGCAGTGTTTACGGGCGATATTGGCAACTCTCCTTCGCCACTTCTTCCTGATTGGGAAGCGGTGCCTGACGCCGACGCCCTCATTATGGAAAGCGTCTATGGTGACCGAGCACACCCGCCGGGAGATCACAGGGTTGAACTTTTGAAACAAACGCTCTTAGAGGGAATTAAAAGAGGAGGAACCATTCTCATTCCCGCCTTTTCGATGGAACGCACGCAGCTCATGTTGTATGAACTTTCCAATTTCTTTTCCGAGGGTACGCTTCCGAAAGTTCCGGTCTTTCTTGATTCGCCGCTTGCGATACAGGTGACAAAAGTATACGAAAAATGGGGAAAGGAATATTTTAAAACTGAAACTGAAAGAGAGATGATTCACGAGAGAAGTGTTTTTGAATTTCCTTTTCTCACTAAAACGGAGTCTCGCGAAGATGCCGAGGTTATCAAAAAAACGCCTGGTCCAAAAATAATTATTGCCGGAGCGGGGATGAGTCACGGCGGCCGCATTGGTGGACACGAAATTCAACATCTTCCTGATCCTAAATCGACTCTCATTTTGGTTGGGTACCAAGCTCCGGGAAGCCCGGGGCGCATGATGCAAGACGGCGCACCTAAGGTGCGCATTAATGGACAGGAGGTCCTTCTTCGCGCGAAGGTTGTAAACCTTGAGGGTTGGTCAGCACATGCCGATAGAGATGAGCTCCTGCAGTTCGCAGAAGCGGCGCTTCCGCGACCTAAAGCCATCTTCACCGCCCTTGGTGAACCTTCCTCTGCGAGGTTTCTTGCTCAGCGCATCCATGACTATATTGGAGGGAACGCCATTGTTCCGCATCAGGGAGAAGTATGGGAGGTTACAAAGGAATCGGTAAAACGCGTGTAAAAGAAAAACCCGCGTGAAGCGGGTTTTTCTTTATCCGAGCTTTTGTGAAATTCGGGCGAACACTTCAGGATTGTCTTTTGCAAGTGTTGCAAGAACCTTGCGGTCAAGAGCGATGTCTGCCTTTTTTAGCTTTGAAATAAAAGTGCTGTAAGACTTATGGCCAGCTTCACGTACAGCAGCGTTGAGGCGAACGATCCAAAGCTGACGAAAATCAGTCTTCTTATCGCGGCGGTGGTTGAAAGCATATTTACCTGCGTGCACCAACGCTTCTTTGGCAAAACGCACCTTAGTCGAGCGGGCATGACGATATCCCTTTGCACGCGCCAATATGTTGCGGCGGCGTTTTGCGGCTGGGACCCCTCCTTTTACTCGTGACATACGTTAGTGATTTATGGAAAAATAATTACATCCCCGGGAAGAAACGACGACGAACATGTGTAGTGACGTTCAGTATCACCGAACGACGCTTGGCACCTTTCGTGCTTCCAGATTCCTTTGCATTGAAATGATTTTGTCCTGCTTTGCGTGCAACCAATTTGCCCGTCTTAGTGACGCGGACACGCTTTGTGTAGGATTTGTTGGATTTCATGGTGTGATTGGTTTGGTCTCTTGTTTTTCACGCTTTGCCTGCGCCTCACGATCGCGTTCGATAACTCCTGCAAATCCTTTCGGACTTCTGGTAACCGGCTCCGCCATCTTGTATGCGTAGGGGATAAGGAGGAGGAATTTCTCAAGACGAGCCTTCAAAAACGCCTCTTCCATGCCCTTGTATCTTCCCTTAAGGAAGAGCTCCACACGAACGCGGTGGCCTTCAGCAAGCCACTCGGCGGCCTTTTTGGCCTTGAGCATCATGTCATGCTCCCCGGTGCCTACCTTGATCTGAACCTCCTTCGTTTCCGAAACTTTGGCCTTGGCCTTTACAGCCTTCTCCTTCTTGCTTCGTTCGTACTCAAATTTACCATAATCCATGACCTTGGCAACCGGCGGGACGGCCGAAGGAGAAATCTCAATAAGGTCGAGTCCGGCAGTCTCGGCAGCTTGGAGAGCTTCAGAAAGCGAAATGACACCCAGGTTTTCTCCTTGGGCGCCGATGACGCGAAGCTCCTTCGCGCGAATTTCACGATTAATGCGGACAGGTTCGTTTATCAAGGCTTAAATACGTTTCCCGCAGTGTACCACGCAAAATGAAGTGTTGCAATTTACGCCTTACGTTTCAGGAGCTTACTCAAATAGGGAATGAAGAGGTCGTCATGAACTGCTATGAAAAGTTCGCTCTGTTTTGTGGTGTTGGAAAACACCACAGGCGCTCCTTCAATGACAGCAAGCGGCTGTTGTTCGCCCCCTTCGCCCATAGCAAGCACTGCGCTTGAAGCAAGGCCGTCCGCAATGTTTGCTTGCGACACATGGAAAAAACGTCCAAAAATGTCAGGAGTTTTACGGTAGTCTTTGATGCCTTTGAATCCGGCATACCCAAGAGCCGTGCCGACGGCTCCTTTGCGAAGGGGAAGGGTGCGACTGTCGGTGATAAGAACACCGAGGTTTTTAACACGGTATACTTTTTGAAGAATCGTTCGTAGTTTTGCTGCCGAGCGAAAAGAGTCTTTCGGAAGCAAAATAAACTTTCCATTTCCGTTTGATTCATCAATGCCCGCAACGGACATCAGGACTCCTGCGCGAATGGTGAGCCAGGAATACTTTGTTTTAAGGGCAATGTCGCTTTCCTGGTGGATGAGCTTCTTTTTTGTTTGCTCGTCTTTTTTGATTGCGGTGCGTCCTTCGGCAAGGGCGACGATTTTAGAGGTTATGACCAAAACCGTGTCTTCTTTGAGTTTAGGCACGTGTTTTCGTATGAATCCGACAAGGTCATCGCCTTCTTTAAATACGGAAGTTTTTATCGGTCGAATCAACATGTCGCATCAGCTTAGAACGCCGATGCCCTCTGTGCAATTAGCGTGTCGTCGTCGCGCTTCCCGAGACTGTTGAGCTTGCACTCATGCGGGCTTGGTAAATTTCGAGGTTAAGAGTTGCAAGTGTTTTCGATAACTGCATTAAATCCTCCGTACACTTTTGTTCATTTTTCACTGGACCATTACAGTCAGCTGCAATTTGCTCGGTTGCTGCTTGAATCTGATCTTTTCCTCTTTCAAGGACCTGCGGAATACTTTGTCGGTTGGAAAGCCATAAAAATCCTACGACGATAAGGAGTATGAACAGCACCCCTGAAATCCACCATGCAAGATTACTTTCGCGAGTGTCCATATAGGTAAGAGTGTTTAATAGAAATAACTACAGTAACAGTATACGCCCAAAGTCGACCGTATCAGGATGCGTAATGGATGATGGAGAATGGATGAAGTTCTAAAACAGAAAAGGGCCCACGTCCGCGTGGGCCCTTTTGGTTGTCATGCCGCCGCGAGAATTTTCTCAACCCAGTTTTCGTCTAGGTCGATAATTTCTGCGCCGAGTGAAGTGAGTTGCTCACGCTCCCATGTTGCGCCGAAAGAAGATTCCCACCCCGGGATGAACCATGCCTTTTTGATAAGGCCGGTGTGAAAAAGCGGGTGATAAAACTCTTCGAGAATGGGCATGTAGTATTGCCCTGCTCGGGAAGGGTCGGCATCTTGCCACCGTCTCCGGAATGCAAAAATCTTCTCCTCATATGGAATTTGACTGAAGATATCGAAGTTTTGGAGTTTCAGGGCTTCGATACTTCCGGAGAAAATCTTGAGATTCTGTTCGACTCCTCGCCCTCCGGTGCTGATTGGTCCGCAGACTACTCCGGCACCATTTGGAAATTTGCGCAACTGAACAAGCGCAAGCGAAACGAGCTCAGCGAAAGAATCTGTTTTAGCACACTCTGCAGCAAGCCATTTGAAATCGGTTTCGTGGTGCATGGTTCTATCCTTGTTTGTTACTTCTGAAGGGGAGAGTACCAAAAATAAAAGTAAAAGCCCACCGGAGTGAGCTTTGCTGCAGGGGCGTGTACCAATCGTTCGACTGTGGCCACCAGTCAAATTTTCGGCACGGATAACCGCTTGTCCGGCATGCTGATCCAAACTTCGCACGCCCCCGCGCTTGTAATATATAGGAGGATGGGTCGGGTATCAAATTCAAAACAAAACCGCCTCAGGGCGGTTTTGTTTTATGTTTTGTGGCGCCACAATAAGAATTGCAGCATCCTACAAAAATATAGTCGCCGAGTACGGCTCGTTATTTTTGTGGAAGTGGCTTCATGAGGTTAGAACCTCATTACTGGAAAGCAGAGCCTCACATTTCCTACAAGTAGTGGACGAGTGGTAGGGGAGACGAAAGCAGGAAAGCCAATCGGTGTAATCAAAAAGAGGACAGATGTTCGGAGGGATTAGAACCTCCCATCACCGAACCCTTTATCAAAAAGCGGCTACTTCATCTCAGGAGTCCTGGTACAAGAGCTCGGATTCTCGCTACCCAAACGTGAAAATGTCATCAGTGATAAAATTAGTGAATGGCGGACGAATCGAGCAAAACTCCTATTGAGGAACTGTTTATATCCCCGAAAGACGGGTCCTTTTATAACTATGTACTGGTCTTGGTCCGTCCCAAGGGGATCTCCCGATTTGCAGACCCGCTTTGGATAGCACATAACCAGTTTCTCAAGTCAGAAAAACTTGAACTCACAGAAGATTTGCTCACAGAAGCACTTTCCCTCGTCTTCAATCTTAGTGAGCATCGAGCCAATAGGGAATACCATCCATTTCCATTCGGTAAACCATTGAGTGAAGGGAAACGAGCCACAGTCGCCCTTCTAACAACGAATAATCAAACGACTTTAGCAAAGCTTGTCGAAGACGTTTTCCCTGATGAGATTGTTGAGGGTCTAGAGGCATCAACTCCACTTGTAGATTTCCTTAAAGAGCTTACGGGTCGGTATTTTCAAGCACGACTGGATTTCAATAAGACACCCGGAAGACTTTTGTACAAAATGCCTCGGTTTGAGGTCTTCGAAGTACTGAAAGATGACACCTACGGATTGTGCGGATTCAATATGTATTTTTCTAACGGTACGCACGCTAACTACGAACGGACAGGTGAACATACGACAGGAATCAACGTACTTACCGACTACCCAATAAACTACAATGTCGGCCTCATAGATGCCCTGAAACGTGAATGGATGGTAGGCACTCAACGTGCCTATGAAGTAGGTATAGCAGGGAGATATAACGACTGGGGAGAATGGATGCCTCTGATGTATTCAGGAGACAACCATCAGATGTTTCTTGCTGAAAGCGAACGAATGGCAGGAGATGACCGTCAGGTTGCGGGGATACTTTTCTATATCATGTGTACTGGACATCGGATCATAGAATTCGCTGTTAAAACTCCTATTGAGCTTCCTAACAAGCACTTCTCACTTGGAAGCAGAATGCATATGTATAAGTGCGAGCCACTCGACCAGACAAGCCATAGTGCTAGAGACTTTCACATTTATGACGGCCACTACGAACTTGATGACTTAGACCCAAAGACCATCAGAAACGCAATCGCTTCAATCAATGTTGGCTTAAATCGAATGGCCTTTTCCTACGACTCCAGTGTTGATTGGTGTATTAAGTATTCAATCTATAAAGAAAGTGGCCATTCCAAACCAACTCCCACCAAGGAGCAATTGGATGTGCTTAATTCGATGCTCGTAGATTTTCCAGATACAGAGGATGCAATTGTGCTGGATATTTGTATCGATTGGTTTCATCGAGGAGAATTAGCTAGAAGGAAGAACGTCTTTCTTGCCTTTCTTTCTTATTACATCGCCCTAGAGAGTGTTGCTACCGCCATCGCTGACGGAGACGCTGACCTTGGCTTGGGATACGTCAAAGAAACAAAAGTTGAACGCAAAACCCGTGTTGTTTCTGAGATACAAAAACTCCATGACGAGCTTTACCAGTCTGACCCAGAGGAATTCATTAGGCGAGCCTACTTTGAGCAAGTTGTTGGCTTAAAAGTGAAGACTCGAAAAGTTATGGAGTTGGTATTTGGTACTGACCATGAGTATATAAAAGCTCTCTTTGAGAAAGTAGACGGCAGAGAATCTATATATGACTTACGAGGAGAACTTGCTCATGGAGGGATTACGTTGCTAGACCCAAGCCATCAAAAAATGATTAGGGAACGACTCCCTGAACTTGCAGAGATAGTAAGGGAGTTTGTTAGGAGAATCATCGTAAAGCCTGGCCAGGAACTTCCAAGATGGACAGGAGGAAGTACGATTTCTATGTTTCCGAGCGACCCTCGAGACATGATGATTGCTTCAGACGATAGGATGTTCAGACATCTCGACTGGAAGATAAAGCCTGAATGGTTTGACTAAAAGATTTAAGAAGTGATTTCTTCTTCAAACACTACTCTGATGATGTAGATTGTCCGGGATTCTTAAAAGCTTCTTTAATGTCTCCAATAAATAGAACTTGGCCAATGCCGCCTTTTAAGGAGTGTCCCTTATAAATAAGCTGAGAATACCTCCCATGTGCTACGTGATTCCTGTAACCCTGAATCACTCTCATAATCTTCAATACAGGATCCTTTTTCCGTTGATAAAGTTCTTCAATGGATGTGATTTTAGTCCCAAAAGTTAAATTACCAACAAGAACTTTTGCATAAACTTTCTGGCAGCCGTGCATAACCATTAGGTCAATAATTAACTCGTCAGCCAGCTTTTCAGTAAAGAAAGCTACCCAAAATACGAAATCCATTGCTGACGTATCATCCTTACTAATTCCATACTCTCCCTCAACCATTTCCCTAACAGGAAACTTAAGTCCTTCAAACGTAATTCCCTTTTTCAAAGCCGCTGCAACAAGGTCATCTGCGCTCCCTTCAATTAATCTCTCGGCCTCTTGAAGAGAGAATCCATCTTCGCTTTCTGGCGACTCTTCCTTAATTGGGTCATTCATGTTTAAAAATCCCACCAAACTAATCCTTTAGCTCACTGACTATCCGGTCAAATGCGTCCTGGACATCTATATTGCTCTGCGTGGTGTCTGGGTCATTTGGCCTATCTGTGAATCGGAAGATCGTACCCGAATAGATAGCCTCGTTAGTCGTAGCATCGAATATCACAAGTTCCTTGTGGGTACCGTTATTTGCTGGGTTCTCGTAAAGCTTTTCCCAGACAGCTACACAACTGTTCCTTTCTTGGCTGTAGAAAATCTCACTAGGAGTGGTGTCTTCTGTGTTTGGCTCGGCATAGTAAGACTCGATACGATTTGTGGCTTGACCAATAAACTTCGAACACTCAACCTTCCTTGAAAAGGAGTCGGCTCCGTTTCCAAAAAGTAGAAAACCAATTACAACTAATGCTAAAAGCAACAAAACTCCCAACACCAGATTCAATTTCTTTGGAGCAATAGTCATACTACGAGCCTGAAAGGGCATACCAGATATGGGCAAAAGAACTGGTACGAGTCTCTGTCGTCGTCAGGCACGATTCCCGTTTCGTGGCTTCCTCAAATGAGGTTGTTTCAAGACCGCACATACCAACCTGTACGGCGTAATGGTAGTTTTCTAGTCGAACAATTGTTGCCCCAAACCAAATAACTATGAGAACCAGAACAACTACCAGAGCTGAAAGTGTTTTCTCGCGTCTTGTCATGTTATTTCAAGAAATAGTTAATCTCCTTTTTATATATCTTCGCAAAACGCTGGAGTTCAATGACATCGACTCTCTGCTGACCTGATTCAACATTTGAGATATGGGACTGAGGACGACCTATCTTCTTAGCTGCTTGAACCTGAGTTAAACCAGCCTCTAAACGAGCCGCCTTAAGTCTTTCCACAAAGATGGCATATTCTTTCGTCTGGTTCGACTTCTTCATACACTAAAGGGTGTATCCAAGAAGTCAATATCCAAACTTTGGATATTATTATATATTCTTCCATATGAGTACAACACCCGTTCCAGACAAGAAGACCTTTACGAAAGGGGAGGGCATTACCGCAATTATTGTTGTCTTAATTTTCTGCTTAGTCTTTTGGCAAGCAATTACATCAGTACCGAAGTCTGATACTTCAGTCCCCGTAGTAGCTCAGCCCGTTTCTACCCAGAACATTGTCGTCACGAGCCAGATAGTCAAAGCTGTTGGAGGGAAGTACCGATACTTCTTCGATATTAGGAACGAGGACAATAAGCCGTTTTCTGGCGAGGTAGGTATCGAGCTTGATAAGTCGAATGGTGAACACGTTTACGACGATTCCTTTTCGACGAATCAACCTATCCAGCCCGGAGTCGGTACTAGCCAGTTTGTTGAGACATACACCGGACCTGTCTCGGTTCATGGTTCGGACGGAGTACAGACATTCAAGTACACGGTAAAGAGTGGAGGTTCCGTGATTAAGACAGGACAAGGGACGATATCTACCAAGCTCGAAAGCTATTAAGGCCTCGCGTGGGTCCCCACGTTCCTACGAGAGAAGCTTTGATGAGTAAGAGGTAATAATCCTTATCGGTTAAGAGGAAACAGGTCGTCCAGGCCTGTTTTTCATTTTGAGGGTGTGGATAACCACTCTGAGTACCTTACCTACTTCATTGAGTGTTTAAGCCATTTTCTAAAATTGAATCTTCCATGTTTCGCCATGTGCGTCTATATATTTCCATACATTTCTACGTGTACGTCAAGAGAATACGATGCTAGTTTCAGAATTAGAGATTTCGAATACGAAGTCTCTGCTTATTAACGGCTTGACGGCTTAAAAGATAAAAACGTATGGAAACAGATGATATTCAGATTGAAGTAAACAACGAAGAGGAAGTGACAGGGGATGTGTTCAACTTCGAACCTTTCTAGCCTTGCTTCACTAGATTATGAAAACTACTCGTGATCCTCCAGTTCTTCGCTGGAGAGAAGATAGCCTCAAGGATTTCCAAAGCATCTATCAAGAAGTGTATGGGGAATTACTAGAAGAGGAGGGGCTGGAGCAAGCGGCTCGGTATCTTATCAATCTCTACACCAGCACCTACGGTAAACCACCATTAATAGAAAAACACTATCCCTATGACCACATCTGACGCGAAAGACCTTCTAACCAGCCAACTAGAGTTCATAAACGAACTTGTTATGGATGATGGTCGAAACGAAGCCATGTACGTCTACTCACTGGATGCAATAGAGCAGATGAGGTACGACAACTTCGAAACCATCAGAGTACATCTCAATGCTCTACAGAGAATGCTTTCAGAGAAGCAACGCGAAATCGTTATTGCTCGTCGCCTAGTCGCTTTCATTAGCACGGGCAAAGAGACTCCTGTCTATGAATACGCCGCTTAGATTCCCAGGATTCGACACGAGATACAACGGAAACTACGAGAGAAACTTCTTCATGTATCCAAACATCTTGTCAGAATACTGGTGTCAGTTGTCTGGCTCTGAGCAAAAGGTTCTCGATTTTATTCTCCGACAAACAATTGGGTGGAGGAAATCCTACGACAGGATTGCCCTTAGTCAGTTTGTAAATGGAGTGGGGGAGAGCAATCGAGGAACGGGTCTCTCAACCTCACAGGTCCATAGAGCAATTAAATCTCTGGAAGAGAAAGGATTCATTGAAGTAAAAAGAAACAAGAATCGTCCAAGCACCTTTAGCCTTGTTCTGGTTCCGGAAGAGGAAGAAGTGAAAGCTGAAGACTTCAAGGCTTTCGATGCATTCAAAGATGTCCGTTGGATATAAAAACTATGTTCATTCTGGAATAAACCATATCCATCAAGAACATGTCCTCCAATCAAGACGACTATGAATCATTATCAAAACTAGCAACACAATATAGATACATAACAAAAGACAAGACAACATTCTGACTTTCTGACGAAAGTCATTCCACTGGAAATTAAATTAAGTCTGGTACCAGAAGTTCTATACATATTGAACGTGAACTATATGTACTTTTGGAACGTGCCTAATACGATTTTATTACCAGCATGAACAGCATAGAAGACCTCAGGGACTACGTTATCGCAGATGTCATCCGCCAGGTTGAGTCCATGTCGCGGGAGGAGTTAGTGCAGACACTCGTATTGATTTGCACCACGCCTCTCGAAAAGATGGACGCAAACGAATTGCTGGAATTCAGACAGACCTACTCAAAACTTTGGCCATTAAAATCACATGCACAGGGAAGATCAGGATAAAGGGCTTAAATATGTTCTCTATGCCAGACGTTCGATAAAAGCGAACAGGACTGAGGAGGATAGAGGGGTCCCCTCGATTATGTCTCAGCTAACTGAGGTGAGGGAGATTGCAGACCAGAGAGGGTTAAAAATCGTTAAGGAATTCACGGAGACAGAATCAGCTAGTGAACCCTTTCAACGGCCAGAGTTTACGGAGATGATTGAATTCATCAAGGCAGGAAAAGCTAATGCCATCCTCTGCTTTAAAATGGACCGACTGGCACGCAACTCGGTAGACGAGGGCATAATCAAGCATCTGCTCCAGAAGGGAGTCATCCAGAACATTCGGTCTTCTGACCGAAGCTGGTACTCGGACGACCATACGCTTATTTGGTCTGTGGAGTTTGGTACATCAACGCAGTATTCCCGCGACCTCAAGAAGCATATTAAGAGAGGACAGATGGAGGCACTACGTCGTGGCTTCAGGCCGTGCCTCGCACCAATTGGCTACAAGAACACAAAGTACCGAGAGAAGGGGAAACCAGAGGTGTGTGAGATAGATGAGCACAATGCTGTGCTCATAAAGAAGATATTCAAACTCGTACTTTCACGGCAGTACACACCCTTTCAGGTATATATGCTTTCGGTAAAGGAATGGGGAATGAGAGCGCGTAAGACGAGCAGAAACCCGAATGGAAGGCCGTTGTCTTTGCATGGCTTCTATAACATTCTCAACAACTCCTTTTATTACGGTGAGTTCACCTGGTCCGTTAGGAATGGAGAGAAGGATGCCGAAATCATCACCTATCAAGGTACTCACGAACCGCTAATCAGTCGTGCTGAATTCGATGAGGTACAGAGGCTGCTTGGAAAGAAAGGGAAGCCTCGTAATATCACTCATGTTCATACCTACACAGGACTCATGCGTTGTGGTGCATGTGGGGCGCGTATCACTTGCGAGAAGAAGATAAAGACGCAGATGAATGGGAATGTTCACGAATACTCCTACTACCGATGCACAGGACAGATAAACAAGGACTGCAAACAGAAGTCTGTGACGGAAAAGCAACTGGAAGTCGTATTCACTGACTTCCTATCCTCAATCCGAATAGACGCTCGGTTCCACGAGTGGGCTATGACTGAACTCAAAAGCGAATATGAAAAGGAATCCAATGATAAGGACTCTATCCTCTACAAGCAGGAACGAGCACTCAAGGCCACACAGCAGCAGCTAACGACCCTCTTTGAGATGAGGCTGGCAAGTGAGATTGAGGGTGATGAGTATAAGGAACGTAGAGCAACCCTTGAAGCAGAGGAGCGAAGACTGAAAGTTGAAATCGAGTCAGTGGACCAGCGATTCAAGACCTGGATAGATGATGCAGAACGCCTTATGACTTTTGCTGAACGAGCGACAGAACAGTTCCAAAAGGGAGGACAACAGGAGAAGCGAGCAATTATTGCAGCTCTTGGAGATGAGCATGTTCTCGACCAGGGAATACTTACTATGAATACGGAAAAACCAGTACAGGTTCTACTGGAAGCAAGCTCACTCGGTATTCCATTAGAACCTCCAAATAAGGAGGAAGAATATACACAAAAAGACCCTTTCGGGTCCTTTCATGAAACTAGGTGGAGGTGGGGAGAATTGAACCCCCGTCCGAATCTTTCACAAGAAAATGTTTCTACGACGCATAGCCGGTATTGGTGTTTCGGCAGGAATATAAGAACACCGGCAAAAGCATTCCTACCTGATCCCGGGGTTTAAACGCGGTGCGTGGGAAGTGCACTGCATCGATCTCATAGAAGATTCCGCCCGCTCCTTCCGCTATGAGAGCCGGGAAGGGCGAACGTCGCTTAGGTGAAAGGTTCTTACGCCTTGACGTAAGCGAACGCGAAATCATTCATACCGAAGTATGGTGACTTCACGCTTGCAAGAGTGTTCTTGGCAAGTTTAGTGCCTCACGGATTTAGGTGTCGTTGAGGCAAGCACCGCGTCGCGCATTTTCAAGGAACAGACCGTCGAAACCGGTCACCCCCGAACTCCACTGTTTCAGGAGAAACAGTGGAGTTCGGGAGGGATCAGACTTTTCTCTTTAGCACGCGTGCCGCCTCTCTCTTTGCGTCCTGACGTTTGAGATCTTCTCTCCTGTCAGCTTTTCCTTTTCCGCGCACAATGGCCACGCGCACCTTGAGTAGTCTCCCTTTATTATACACCTCAATTGGCACTGTTGTCAAGCCCTTCTTGGATTCGGCATCTGCAAGCTCCGCTATTTCGCTTTTGTTTAGGAGAAGCCGGCGGTTTCTTGCCGGATCATAGTCTTTTGGCGTATTACTTGCCTGAAATGGAGGAATGGTGGCGCCCACGAGGTAGGCTTCGCCACCTCGCACGACGATGCGCGAGCCATCAAGTGAGCCTTGTTTATCGCGAAGCGACTTCACTTCATAGCCAAAAAGCTCAAGCCCCGCTTCAAATTCCTTGAGGCGTTCAAACTTAAGTCCTGCTTTTTTGTATTCTATGAATGTCCCCATATTTTGGAAGTCTACGCACTCCATTGTATAGTGCAAATCTAATGGCACCCACACCAAACGGAAAGTCTTCGGATAAGAAAGGGAAGAAGGGCGCGCCCCGTGGCGCGCGTGATCCTCGTCGCTTTCTCCCTGCAGGGGGTACCGGCTTCACGGGTAACCTTCTTTCGACCATCCTCATCTTCCTCATCTTGATGAGCCTCTATACCTTCATTGCCACCAACCACCAGAAAAAGGAGGAAGTTTCACTTTCCCAAGTTGCTTCCGATGTGAAAGCCGGACAGGTAGAGACGATTAAAGTATCTGGCAACTCGCTTCTTCTCACCTATACCGGCAGCGTCCAGAAGACTGCCATGAAAGACCCTTCTGCGGGACTTCCTGAAACACTTGCCACCTATGGAGTTACTTCCGACCAACTTTCCAAAGTCGCGCTTACCATCGCAAGCGAATCGGGTTGGCGGTTTTGGCTTGAAGCACTCGCCCCATTCCTCCTTCCTTTGATATTCCTTGGAGTATTGTTTTGGTTTCTTACACGCCAAGTGCGTGGCGCTGGCATGCAGGCGTTTACTTTTGGACAATCCAAAGCACGCATGATTGATCCGGCCGACACTTCGCAGCGCGTCACCTTTGCGGATGTCGCAGGTGCGAAAGAAGCAAAAGAAGAATTGGTTGAAATCGTCGACTTCCTCAAGAATCCTAAAAAATTCCTCGACATCGGTGCGCGCATTCCAAAAGGCATTCTGCTCATGGGTGCGCCGGGCACCGGAAAGACACTTCTTGCTCGCGCCGTTGCGGGCGAAGCGGGTGTGCCATTCTATTCAATTTCTGGTTCTGAATTCGTTGAGATGTTCGTCGGCGTCGGCGCTTCGCGCGTGCGCGACCTTTTCCAAATGGCGAAACGCTCCGCTCCTTCCATTATTTTTGTGGACGAAATAGACGCCGTGGGCCGTGTTCGTGGCGGCGGGGTGGGTGGCGGAAACGATGAGCGTGAACAAACTTTAAACCAAATCCTTGTTGAAATGGACGGTTTTGAGCCGACAGAAAAAGTCATTGTCATGGCGGCATCAAACCGCCCGGATGTTCTTGACCCCGCACTTCTTCGCCCAGGTCGCTTTGACCGCCGCGTGGTGATAGATCTTCCAGACCGCAAAGACCGCGAAGAGATTTTGAAAATACACGCACGCAAGAAGCCTTTTGGTCCTGACGTGACCCTTGAAGTGGTTGCAGAGCGCACTCCAGGTTTTTCGGGTGCGGAGCTTTACTCGCTTATGAACGAGGCAGCGATTCTCGCAGCGCGTGAAAGCCGCAAAGAAATCACCCAGTATGATCTCATTCGCTCTATTGAAAAAGTGATGCTTGGTCCAGAGCGAAAGAGTCATCTTCTTTCGAAAAAAGAAAAAGAACTCACGGCATACCACGAAGCAGGCCATGCCCTCGTGTCTTCGGTCCTTCCTCATGCGGACCCGGTCCATAAAATTTCAATCATCTCGCGCGGCCGCGCAGCGGGGTACACGCTCAAACTCCCTTTTGAAGATAAAAAAATGCAATCGAGAAAACAATTTCTGGACGACATTGCGGCCACTCTTGGCGGGTATGTAGCAGAAGAAATGGTTTTTGGAGACCTTACCACTGGTCCTTCAAACGACCTTGCCGTTATCACCGCACTTGCGCGCGACATGGTCTCTCGCTACGGCATGTCTGACACCCTTGGTCCTGTTGCTTTTGCGGCCGACCGCGAGCTTGGTGGGGGAGCATACTCGCAAGACATTGCAGCGAAGATCGATTCGGAAGTTTCGCGCATTCTCGAAGAGGGCAAAAAACGCGCGCACCAGGTGTTGCTTGATCACCGCAAAGCACTTGATTCAATCGCCATAAAACTCGTAGAGGTGGAAACCATCGAGCGCGAAGAATTTGAAAAGCTTCTTGTGCTGAACGGCATTACGCCGAAAGTGAGAGAGACAGAATAATAAGCGTACAAAATTTAAAACCGCGTCGGAGGATCCGACGCGGTTTTGTTTCATAGGCGCTGACCGTAGCGGTCGAGCACCGAGCTGCCATCGGGATCGACGTACGTTTTGCGCTTCGGATCGTAACGAAGTCCCAGTTTCTTTGCCGCCTCCTTGTTGTTCGGATATTGCGGAGAAAAGTCTGGGTCGATTTGAACTTTTTTGGGCTCATCAGGCATTGCACCTCTCCTTCGTAATACACCGCAATCCTGCGAATGCTTCTGCCGAAAAACTATCACGTTAGATCTGAAATGCACAGCGTCTACAAAAGGTGTAAAGTAGGCACGTGCATAAAATGTTTTTTGAGTGAGAAAACCGCCCCTAGCTCAATGGTTAGAGCACCGAGCTTATACCTCGGCGGTTCTTGGTTCGAGTCCAAGGGGGCGGACTGATATATAGGTTCACTTTGTAATTTCCTTATCTGTGTGACATAGTGCCGCGAGATTCATTGTAGTGTTCATACTAGACAAGGGAGGGAAAGGTAATGGTAGACACAAACATCGTGCAAGCCGAGTTTTTTGGCGCAGAGTCGCATCCAGGCGACTCTCGCATAAAAACTGTCGTAAGATTTTTTGACGATGACAATTCGGTAACGAAACTCATCGTCAAACTTGGACACAGGCAACAGAAAGGTTGGACATTATTCTATGCCTTGTTCGAATCCAAAGGCATACGGCATCTTGTGTTTAGGATTCGGTACCGCCTATTCTCTTTTTTCTTTCCAGATCTAAGTCAAAAGCAGTTGGCTGCTTTCATTGCGAAACGCTTTAAGAAAGCGGCCGAGCGGTCAACGGTCGCGATACAGTGCCGAGACTACTCCTTTCGCGGTGTGCAGAAAGAAGAACTGCAAAAACTCACCAAGTCGGTATGTGGAGCGAAAGGAGTCTGGATTCTTGTTCATCGTCCAAATGACTTGATGTCCGATTCTAACCGCACGCTCTACTACCTCATGTATGGATTGTGAGGTTGCACAAATAACTCGTCGAGCAAACTGCTCGACGAGTTTTCGTTTGGATTAGGGTATCTAATTAGCGAGGGAAAAGGTCGATGAGAAGATCGGAGTCGTAAAAGGTTCCGGCGAGGTCGCCGAAACTGTAAACGGTTCCGTTAATGTCGAGTTCTGCGCCGCCAACATTCGGAGCAGCGTTTGGATTTGAATGTGCAAAGCCAATGTTAAAGAGTGTCGAAAGTACGGCTTCGTTTTCACTGATAGGGAAACCTGCATTTGCCCACTGCGTTTCTATTTCTTTGAGAAAAAGTCCGGCGTAAACGTAGCTCCAGTAGTGATTGTGTTGGTCGGTCATGCGCGTAAAACGGTCGAGCGTTACATTTGTCGTTGTCGCGGGGGAATCGAGTAAATGTTCATACGCTGCTCCTGGGTAATAAGGTGAAGAAGGATCTTTCAGATATTGCTCGACTTTTATCGCAGTGTCTTCTTTCATGCCCATGATGCCCCAAGAAAATTGGGTTTGTGAACCGAGAATTTTCAAAGGATAGAAAAATTGTTTGTAGTTTTCGCGGTCGGTGAAGAAAAGGCGTAGTTGTTCGGTAATGAGATTTGCCACAATAAGGCGGGCCGGAATGTCGGAGTCTTGTGCTGCGCGCGTAATGGCGGGGACATCTTTGCGGATAGCAGCTTCAAGTACCTTCCATTCTTCGGTCTCGGTCCATGCGGGGAGTGGCTGGGAGCCGCTTAAACCAACAGCGCCTCCTTGGAGGAATGCTTCGCGCTGGGTGTCGATGATGCCCGTGGTGTCGGTGATGCCAAGGCGCACGGCAGCATAGCCCGCAATGAGAACGAAGCCGGCAGCGGCAAAGAGATAGACGACAACCTGAAATATGTTTCTAAACATGCTTCCGGAGCATACCTGCTCACACAATTTGGTACAAGTTTCTGATTTTACGTGTTTGAATTTCTTTCAAATCTTAAATTTTGTTGACAATTCAAGTCTTTTAATACACTCTCACCCACAGAATATCCTGTTCCTTTCGGGGTATCTGGCTCTAACGGGGAGACTGTCATGTCATACGAAACGGGTTTCGAAGTCTGCCAACCTCTTGAGGATTTGGCACTTCTGGTCACGAAAGAAGAAATCTATGATGCGCTGGGACGTATAAAAACGAATCCGATGGTTACGGCAAAAGAGATTTCTCGTTTCTTTGCCCGAGAAGACGTGTCATGGAATTATGAGATTGAGGAAGGAGATGTCTATTTCGAAGAAATCCTCGTTCGTCTCATGATCGAAAAACCTCCCGCCAATAATAATCGAAAGGATCATGCGCTACTCGTTTTTACGACGCTCATGAATCCTGAGTCAATCTTTGCTGACATTATTTTGGAGCTTGATCCGTGGGACCATATGCTCGAGCTCATGGGTCTTTTGGAAACTTTCTCCCCGGGGGAGAAAGTTCATTTTTCATCGAGTTTGTTGCATCACGCAGAGACCATGTCTTCGACCGATGCGGGCAGGATTGATTTCTTTGGATCGAAAGCGCTTTCTGTAATCAAGAAAGTGCTCAACTTTCCAGAACTTACGGAACATCGGGACATTAAACACTTCTGGCGGGTGCTTCGCGAAATCAATCAGTCCGGAGGGGTGCTGTCTTTTCTCGACATCGCTGCGGTCGCAAAGCATGTCATGGTGCTCTATCGTCAGTCTTAATCCGGTACGCGCCGCACCAGTGAGCATTGGTGCGGCGTTCCTTTTACTCAGGATGCATTTCTGATTCGGCACGAAGGGAAAGGATGCGCAGGAGCGGGTATTTTGTAAGGTTCGGGTCTTTTGCAATCATATTTTGTGCTTCGGTCCGTGCAGCCTCGACCATCTTGATATTTTTGAGTGCTTCCATGGCAATGTCAGAAACGCCCCATTGTCGTGCGCCATAGAGTTCACCTGCACCGCGAAGCGCGAGGTCGTATTCGGCAAGCTCAAAGCCGTCTTTCGCGTTTACGAGTGCCTTAAGCCTGTCGCGCGTTGCAGTCCCGTATGATTCAGGGAGTGCAAAACAATATGCCTGGTGGGTAGAGCGAATAACACGCCCGCGAAGCTGGTGAAGTTGGGCAAGGCCGAAACGCTCCGCACCTTCTATTAAAATCACGGTCGCGTTTGGCACGTTCACTCCGACTTCGACTACGGAAGTCGCAACCAGAATGTCTATCTCGCCCTTTGCAAACTGATTCATCGTTTCTTCTTTTTCTGCAGGCTTCATCTTGCTGTGCAGAATGCCGATGGTGGCATCTTGAAAGACTTCTTTTTTCAAACGCTCCGCTTCTGCTTTCACTGACCGCGCCTGAAGGGCTAGTTCTTTTGCAGGATCTGGTTCGTCGATGCGCGGGCAAATTACATACACTTGTCGCCCGGCCTTCATTTCCATTTTCGCTCGTTCATACGCATTATTTCGTTTCTCGGGCCCGAGAATTTCGGTGATGACGCGTTTGCGTCCGAGAGGCATTTCGTCCAAAAGTGAAATATCAAGGTCTCCGTAAATGGTGAGGGCGAGCGTGCGGGGAATGGGTGTGGCCGTCATTGAAAGGAGGTGTGGGGAAATGGCGTCTTTACGAACGAGTGCCTGCCGATGCACTTTTCCAAAACGGTGTTGCTCGTCGATGATGGCATACGCAAGATTTTCAAATTGCAAAGACTTTTGTATGAGGGCATGGGTGCCTATGACGATGGGGATTTCTCCGTTTGCTACCCATTTTCTAAATTGTGCGCGTGAAATGTGGGTTGATTCTTCACGTCTGATTTTTGAAGGAAACTTTCGGCACTCGCTGCCAGTCATAAGGCCGATCTGAATAGGATGGTCTTTGAAATACGAAACGAAGGTTGAAAAATGCTGCTTGGCGAGGATTTCCGTGGGGCACATATAGGCAATTTGGAGCGTGCCCGCTTGGCGGCCGGGTGGACGGGAGGTGGCAACGAGATACGCGGTCGCAGCAGCGACCGCAGTTTTTCCGCTCCCCACATCTCCTTCAAGAAGTCGTGTCATGGGATACGATTTTTCAAAATCAGAAACGATGGATTCGATGCTTCGCTTCTGTGCATTCGTGGGAGGAAAGGGAAATGAGGCAACAAAGTCGCTAAGGGCCCTGCGGTCCACAGAAACCGGAAGCGCTTGCGCCGCCTTCGTTTCACTTCGGCGGCGCGCCATCCCCAGCTGAATACCAAACACTTCTTCAAAAGCAAACCGTTTGCGCGCCGCCTCGGCGTCAGCGCGCTTTCGCGGCAAGTGAATCCACACGAGGGCTGTGGAAAGGGAGGGAAGTTTGTACCGCTCGAGAATGTCGGGCGGAATGGGGTCCGTCATTTGCTCTTGAATATGCGATTCAAAAACACGTTTCATTGCGTGTAAAAACCAGAGGGATGAAATGCCTTTGCTTTCGGAATAAATCGAATATAACGCTTCGCCTTCGGGAAGATTGCCGGTTGCAAAAAGATTGTCATGCACGTCTTCAGGAGAAATGGGCGTGCGATCCACTTCTGGATTTGCAAGATATATTTTCGTTCCTTCGCCACCAATGCGTCCCGTCACTTTCACCACCATGCCGTCGTGAAGACTCTTGGCGATGTATGGCTGAGAAAACCACATCATTTTTATCTTTCCGGATGCGTCTTCGAGGAATGCCTCGGCGATGGGCCGCCTAGACTTCCAGGTTTTGCGTGTTTCCGGTTTTCGAACTGTTCCGTAAAGGGTTACTTCCGCTCCGGCTGTTGCTCCTGCGATGGTGCCAGTTGGTCCTGCCGCTTCGTAGCGCGCAGGGAAATGATAAAGCAAGTCGAAAATGGTTCGTATCCCAAGCTTGTGGAGTGCTTTTTTCTGGTCGGGCTTGAGCCTCGTAAAATGCTTTTCGATCGGGTCTTGCTCCTGCATATACTGCTCCAGTATACTCACATCCGCCAAAAAGATATTTTGCTACAATACGTCTACCTTATCAGCCTCACCCTTTTACCCATGGACCAAAACCCAAAGAAAATCCTCGCCGCATATAAGAAACTCGGTGCGCGCATTGAAACGAAAGCGCGCACAAAACTCAAAGGAAAACCTGACTTTTCGCTGTGGTACACGCCGGGCGTGGGCACCGCCGCAACACATCTCGCAAAAAATCCGAAAGATGCACGTCTCATGAGTATCAAGAGAAACTCCATCGCCATTGTTTCTGACGGCACTGCCGTGCTTGGACTTGGGGATATTGGTCCCTATGGCGCGCTTCCAGTGATGGAAGGGAAAGCACTCATTTTTAAAGAGATGGCAGGCATTGATGCATGGCCGCTTGTGCTTGATACGAAAGACCCTGATGAAATTGTGCGCATTGTGAAAGCGATTGCGCCGGGGTTTGGGGGAGTGAACCTTGAAGATATTTCCGCGCCTCGCTGTTTTGATATTGAAAAGCAATTGGTCGAAGCGCTCGATATTCCAATCATGCACGATGACCAGCATGGCACAGCGGTGGTCGTGCTTGCGGGGCTCATGAACGCAGCAAAAGTGGTGAAGAAAAAATTTGCGGATTTGAGAGTGGTGATTTCGGGTGCCGGCGCAGCCGGCGCCGCGATTGCGAAACTCCTCCACGCCGCAGGCGTGAAAGACATCGTCGTGCTTGATCGCTCGGGCACCATTTACGCTTCGCGTCCTGAACTCACCGTCCACAAAAAAGAACTTGCTGTGTTCACCAACCCACGAAAAATAAAGGGCGATCTTGCAACTGCTATGAAAGATTCCGATGTTTTTGTAGGCGTTTCGGGAAGGGGACTTCTCACACCCGAGCATGTGAAAAGCATGGCTCCAAAATCAATCGTCTTTGCGCTTGCAAACCCCGTCCCCGAAATCATGCCCGAGGAAGCGCGAAAAGCCGGGGCGGCAGTGATTGCAACCGGACGTTCGGATTTTCCTAATCAGCTCAACAACGCCTTGGTATATCCAGGCATTTTCCGAGGGGCGCTTGATAAAGGTATCAGCAAGATAACGAATGAAACAAAGCTTCGCGCTGCAAAGACTCTTGCAGCGCTCGTGCCGAAACCAACTGCACAAAATATCATTCCTGGCCTTCTTGACCCTCGCGTCGTAAAAGCAATTGCAAAATCTGTACGTTAGGAATTTCAACGGGTAAAAGCATAAAACCTGGCATAACGAAAAAAGAGTGCGCTCCAGGCCGCTGGGCCAAGTCTTAAGCTCTTTTTTCGTTATGCCAGGTTTTAGCTAGCCGAAATGTGTCTTGAAGTTGTGGTGCGGGGTATACTTTACCCATGAAGAAACGAACGTTCGGTATCTATCCATTTCTCCTTTCTATTCCCGACCGGATGTATCCTTTTGCCGCAATGATAGAGGGCAAAAAGGTGCGCGGAAGAAAAGCATACGAAGAAACGCTCGCCTTCTATCGAAACCGTCTTGGACCGGGCCACCTTGGATACAAGCTCTTTTTGTATCGTCAACTATTTCACTTCATAGGTTCTCTTTTAGTTATTGTGGCAGCTGCGCTCATATCCAAAACACTCTTTGGAAGCGAGGTCGCTCTCTATGTGCTTCTGGTCTTAGCGGTTGCTGCAGTTTCATTTCAGGAATTTTATTTACACCCGCGCATGTACAAACAGCTTTGGCGCAAAGGCGCGGTAGATTGGTTTGCCTGGGTTGGGCCTATCAGTATTTATATTTTTACGCACCTGCGTTAGTCACGCTGAATCGCTTCACGCACACGCTCAAACACGGACGCAAACCACACACGATCTTTTACATTTGAAAGAACGTGGGCAGCTTCGCGAAAGGGAACCCACGCTGCTTCTGCTATTTCCATACTCGCCGCAAGCTTCGCATGCGGCTCTGCCGCAAAAAGAAACATATGTATTTCTTTGAGTTCGGAGGTGTCTTCACTTTTTCCATCCAGACTGATGCGCCCCCGCTCGTAGGTTCCAAGATCGTCAAGGAGTTCGCAATTGGAAAGTCCCGCTTCTTCTCTCATTTCCCTTTGCGCCGCCATTTCGTCCGTTTCCCCTTCGTCCACGTGGCCCTTCGGAAAGGTCCACGCATTTCCGTGGGTGTGTCGAACAAGGGCAATAGTGCCACTATCTCCAAGCACAATACCTCCTGCGGACCGCGTCTTCTTTGAATCCATATGCTTATATAATTACATAATGAGCAGAAAATCACTCATATGGGGCGGCATGATTGTCGGTTCTTTCATTGGCGGATTCGTACCCTCTCTCTGGGACGCTGGCATGCTTTCCATGTCTTCAGTAATCTTCACGGCTGCCGGCGGATTATTAGGTATTTGGGCCGGACTCAAAATAGCAAATGTCGGGTACTGAATCCAAATAGCCAAGACAATTCTAGAACTTTGAACCAACTTCCCGATCTAGAATAAAAATTTTCTTCATCAAGATATTACGATACATATATATCGACTAACGATAAACAATAGAGTAAGATGGGAGTATAGGAATCGGCACTTAGCGGGCATTGCGCCGGCATACAAATTAGCAGATTCGAAACCTCGCAATTTCGCCAAACCACATGAAAAGAAGCTCAACAATATTTCTTCAGACAGTCATTGTATTCATCGGCACCGGAGTTCTTGCTCTTATGCTGTGGGAACCCCACCTTGAGGGCAGAAATGTACACGCCACGCTCTTTGAGATCTACTTCAAAGATCCTTTCCTAGCATATGCATATACCGGGTCCATTTCGTTTTTTGTGGCACTGTTTCAAGCGTTCAGACTGCTCGGGTACATCGGACAAAATAAGGTATTCTCGCAAGCGGCTGTAAAAACGTTACGAATTATAAAATACTGCTCGATAATCCTTGTCGCTTTTATTGTGGGAGCAGAAGGCTACATCTTTATCGTCTCACGCAAAGTGGAAGGGGATATTGCAGGCGGAGTGATGATGGGCGCCACCCTGATTTTTGTCTCGACCGTCGTTGCTACTGTCGCAGCGGTGTTTGAGAGGGTTTTGCAAAACGCCGTGGACATAAAGTCCGAGAACGACTTGGTAGTCTAACAAAACCAACATGGCAATCATCATCACCATCGACGTTATGTTGGCGAAACGGAAAATGAGCGTCACCGAACTTGCCGAGAAAGTCGGCATTACCATGGCCAACATTTCCATCTTGAAGAACGGAAAGGCAAAAGCAATTCGTCTCTCAACATTGGAAGCGATTTGCAAGGCTTTAGAATGTCAGCCTGGTGACATATTGGAATATAAAAAGTAAGTGTCCTCCAGCAGGTCTCTGGAATGCGCTAATGAGTTTTACTGGCTGCGCGGTGATGCTTCCATCTGCATTTGCTGTGCCCGTCACCATAACATCCCCCCGACAACTAAGTCAGTATTCATTCCTACTCTGTCCTTAAAGCATCTACCGGCTGCAGTCTTGAGGCATTGCGGGCCGGGTAGAGGCCGAACACCACTCCTACCGCAATAGAGATGAATACCGCTAACATGATCACTTGCGTGTTTATTACGACGGAGATAATTTCGCTGTCGGCAAATATTTGGTTGGCAATTGCTCCGCCCACCAAGCTAAGCAAGATACCGATAATTCCTCCAAGAGTGGTCAGAGCGATTGATTCGATCAGGATCTGAATCATGATATCTGTATCGCGGGCACCCACGGCTTTCCTCAGCCCAATCTCTTTAGTTCGTTCCGTAACGGTCGTGAGCATCATATTCATAGTGCCGATACCGCCCACAAAGAGCGCAATGCTGCCCACTATCCCCAGGAACAAGCTCAGCATCTGAGTTGTTTCCTGAGCAGTCTCAATCATGGATTGTGAGTTCTCTACACTGAAGACGTCCTCGCTGTCCGATGCCAGCTGTCTTGAGGCATTAAGAGATTGCAGAATATGCTGGCCCGCGATCTCAAAATAGGTAGAGTCTTTGAGCAAGACAGCAACTGAAGAAAAGTTCTTCGTATTTGTAAGTGTCCCGACGGTGCGCTCATAGGGGATTAGTACCGTTCCGTCTCCCCTTGTAAACCCACCTGTGCTTGCTTCAATGACGCCGATTACCATAAACTTCTGCCCGCCGATGTTTATGGGCTGGTCAATCACCGATTGGCCTGTTTCTTCCTCGACGGCGTCTGCAAATCCGTCGGACACAACTGCGACAAACTCCGCATACCCGACATCAGTCCAATCGTATACTTCTCCTTCCACCAACTCATAGCTCTGAACGCCTTCATAGTCACCAACGACGGCTTGTATTGTTGGCGCAAAGTCAGAACCGAACGCTATCACTTCAGCATTATTCACCGACAAAGACGCAAGAGAGGTGGATACGTACGTCTGCTCGGTGATCCACGTATAGTCAGCGTACGTTACCTCGCCAGAAACTGTCACATCGCCCGTAGAAAAAGAACTGATTCTATCGAGTATATTTGCTGATAAACCTTCTCCAAGCGCCAACATGGCAGTAACAGAGAAAATACCCACGACGATACCGATAATCGTAAGGAACGATCGCAACAGGTTGCTTCGCAATGACTGAAGCGCTTCTGAGATGAGGAATTTCGGGTTCATAATTTTTTATCGCCTTCTGTTTCATTGATGAGGCCGTCCTTGATATTGATGACCCGATGCACTACTTCGGTCAATGATTCGTCGTGGGTCACAATCACGATGGTTGTGCCGTATTTTTCGTTGAGATATGTGAGTGCGTCAATAATATTCTCACCCGTTTTTGAATCGAGATTACCTGTCGGCTCATCTGCAAGCAAAAGCTTCGGGCGAGCTACAAGCGCACGAGCAATGGCTACACGTTGACGTTGACCGCCTGAAAGCTGATTAGGATATTTGTGCCACTGAGCTTCTTCGAGAGAGGCTCGCTTTAGTGCGTGGGTGACATATTCATCATAATCGCCCGTGAACGAGCGTTGATAAATGAGAGGTAGCATCACATTTTGATATACCGTTTTCCCCGGCAGAAGGTGGAATGATTGAAAAATAAAGCTGATGTCAGTCGATCGCAATTCTGCCAATTCATTGGACGTCATACTATTTACGAGTTTGCCGTCAAAGTAATATGTCCCGCTGGTAGCGATATCAAGGCCGCCGACAATGTTCATCAACGTTGACTTGCCAGAACCTGAGTGACCTAAGATGGCGATCATGTCACCCTCGTACACGGACAAGCTGATGTGATGCAATACGGGAACTGCAATACCGCCCTCAAGATAGAAACTCTTTGAGATATCTTGGAGGTCGACAATCTTTTTTTTCTCTTCTTCCATGTCTAACTTGCTGGTGCAGCTCCGCCACTGTCCTGTCTCATCCTCATTGCGCCCGCTCCTTGTCCGCCTCCAGGCGGCACACCTCCCTCAGGTGGAGCAAATCCACCCTGAGCTTCTTCGGTAGCGCTTCCGCTATCAGTCAAGGAGGAAGTTACGATGATATCGCCCTCGGACAATCCGCTCACAATCTCGACATAGTACTGGCCGACAATGCCCAACTGAACCTCTACGTCGTAGGTTGTTACAGTAGTGCCCTCAGTCCGCACTATGCCCATTTGCGACGCCTGTTCCTGCTGTTCTTCGGTAAGCTGGTCGACTACCGTTACCTTTGGAATGCCTTGGACGTATTTGACCGCAGATGTCGGCACGCGAAGCGCATCGGGTTTTTCCTCCTCAACAACTTCTATGTCGGCCAGCATCCCTTCCCGCAGTACGAGTTTGGCTGTCGTGCGATCGTAATCAAGCAATGCCTGTACTTCATACTGAGCCACGCCTTCCGAATTGGGCAATGAACTTATTTGAGTTATCGTTGCCTCAAAGACGGGCTGCTCCGAGAAAGACGTGACGGTGACTTTGACTTTTTGTCCTACCACTACCTTGCTCACGTCAACTGCTCCGAGCGAGAACGTAGTGAGGAATTCGTCAGAGATAAGGGTTCCGAGATTAATGCTATCCTCAGTGCCGCCAGTAGGAGTTGCACCGGCCACTACGTTTTCCATGCCCTCGACTGTTCCTGCAAAAGGAGCAACAATATCCCTTTCTTGAACAATGTCATAGTTTTCTGATAAGCGCTGCTTCGCTTCGGCAAGACTTGCTTCCGCTTTCTCTACGTTAAAATCACGGTATGCGTTGCTGTCAGTCTGCTGCAGATCCTCAAGGTCTTGCTCGGCATTTTCCAAGTTTACTTTTGCGTCACGAACAGTCTTTTCATAATTGCTTTTAGATTCCTCATACGTCGCTATGCTGGTATTTGGCACAGATACAACCCAGCTGTCCCCACTGTGCATGGTATCGTCCATGCTACTTGGAAAGGTAATCTTAAGACCACGAGTTCCTATGTTGGTCGCTGCTCCAAAAACTACGGAACTGGTATCTTTTTCCAATCCGGAGATCCTATATGAATATCCTGAGTCCGCTTCTGAAAGGTATATGGTGATGACATACTCACCCTCTACATTGCTCACGTATCGGCCGGATATTGAGGGCTGGTTAGATAAACGCTGATCCTGATTGGAGCTTGCTTTTGCTTCCAGATTTTCATTCAAAAAATCAGTATAGGCATCATCAATCGCTTTTTTGTAGCCAGCGACTTGATTTTCCGCAGTTCGGATTTTCGTACTCGGATCATCGGCATTCTCCCGTTCGTTTTCCAAGGCCAGTTCCGCCTCCAGCACCGATACGCGCGAGGACTGAATATCCACGTTGACGTCGCTCTTATCAAAGGAAATGAGAACATCGTCTGCTTCTACGTGGCTGCCGTTCACTACATTCACCGTGTCTATTCGGCTCAACTGTTTGTAGACATCGATATCGAGCCTTTGCTCCGCGATGATGTCGCCGGTAGTTTGAATTCCAGATGTCACCTCACCGCGCTCGACAGCATCAACCACATAGAATGATGTTGTCGCGGCGGTGTCGGACTGCAGACCAAAGTAAAGCGACACTCCTCCAACCAGGAGCACGGTCGCAAGGATATACCATTTGAACTTGGCCAGCTTGGCTATTTTTTGTTGTAGGAAGGTTTTCATAAATTATTGATTGTCCGATGCGCCATCAGTTGGTAAATACCCGAACCGGCACCATCAAAACTACGATTGCGATGAACATGAGCGTGACGGGTAGATAACCCGGGTTAGATATCGTATTGAAAAGAATATGCTTGCAACAGAAGCAGGGGCTGTGACAAAAGAAACAACCGGGCAATTCCTTGCTCGGCGCACCTCCTCCTTCGCTATACGCATGAGGATGCTTTTCTCAGGTCTTTTGATAGCTCGAATCTGTCCATATGGTATATACGGAAAAAGTCTGTTTTTTGGTGCATTCCGACCAGGAACCGCAAAATAAGCTAAGCTGGATTTGCTTAGGTCACTCCTTGCAAGGCCAGCCATGGCTCTTCGATACTGATTCGTTTGCGGGTCGCACTGATTGTGGGTTTTGCACAACATCTCGCAATTCTTCGCTGAAGTAGCACCACCCCTCCCGCTATCGAGTATATTTCATATGTAGTGTACCCAGGTTAAACACCCCAAATGAGGAACCATAAGGGTATTCTAGCGCGGTCAAGGTAATGTTGTGTATGGGTTAAAATAGGGATGTTATTCTTGAATTGCAATATTGAAGTCGGAACTGATATTGACGAACTCAAAAATTTACTCCAGCCGTCGCTTTCAATGTGGGTTATGCGGGAGGAGATTTGTTAGAAAATATTTATAAATTGTTTTGAATAAATTGTCATTGTATGAAGTATCTGCTAAATAAAACATCCTGCCTTGTCGTATTTTTAGCTCTCGGCTTTTTGTTTCCCTTGGCATTTGTACGCGCCGAAGCTGCTGATGTTGCTCCTCACAACATGACTTCGAACACCTTGCCAGTTCCTTATGTAGCTTCAGCCAACTGTGAATACCGTGCGACTTATACTGCATGGAAGGCATTTGACGGGGTTGTTTCATCAGATACTGGTAGGTGGTTGTGTGGAATTATCCCAGGATGGCTTAAAATTGATTTGGGTTCGGGAAACAGAACAATCGTAAACTATTATGTTGTAAAAGGACCAGATGGGGGACACCTTACTTATGCGCCAAAAAGTTGGACACTGGATGGTTCAAACGACAATAGCACATGGAATACGGTCGACACTGTTACCAACCAAAAACGCTGGTCTGCATATGAAAGTCGGACGTTTACTTCTGATGTTGCTACTACTGCTTACAGATATTACCGATTGAGCATTTCTCAATCAAATAATGCTACGTATGAATCTATAACCGAGCTTTATTTGTATCGTCAGGAACCAACTACTACTACCGCTTATACGCTTACCGGTCCTGTTGGAGGTACAAATAGAATTGCTAGCAGAAATTTTACAATAACTCCCAATGGGGTTTTTACAGGAACCATAACTCCAAGCGACAGTGGCGCTGGGGGCACATTTACCCCAGATAGTTTGACATGGAGCGCCAGTAAAGCGTCTAAAACATTTACATATACTCCAGCAAGTACTGCTGCTAAAACTATTTCGACGACCAATGATGGTGGTCTCACTAATCCTTCTAGCCTAACCTATTACTCAACCACGCCATATACAATCTTGCCCACAGATTTATGGGACAACGCTTATTCAACCAATGAAACAAATTATTACCTGTCCAGTGCGATGGCAAGATTGATAGTCCAAACAAATGCAGTTGGATTAAAGTTTACAGTTTGGAGTACAGGAGTAGGGATTAGCAATCCGAAAGTGATTGTGCTGGTCGACGGTGTGCCGACGGTATACACTCCCGTTGCCAACGGGGAAAGTGTTTTTTATGTTGATGGCCTTCCAGCCGGGACAAAGACTGTACAAATTATATCCGGTCTACAAGACTTTTTACGGCGCGGCACTTTTCTTAAAACAGTCGAATGGTTCGGTCCCAGCACGACCATTACGCCACCTGCCACAACTAATCGCATAACATTTTACGGCGATTCAACTACCGTTGGCTGGAGCACGACAAATCCGCCAACAGAAGCCCCTGCGAGTGTTGTCCGAGCTCATTTTAATCAAACCCGATCTACGCTTTTGGAAGCATGGGGAGGGCGCGCCTTGTATCATGATTCTACGGGAACAACTGTAAAGCAGTCACTTATTGATAATCTTGTATTAGGTAATCCATCTCATATTTGGTTAGGAATCGGCGTCAATGATTATAAGGCCGGTGGAGACTGGAGCGCTGAGGATTTTGGCACGGTGTATGGAGATTTATTGGACAGATTGCATGCCGCTCTTCCGAACACAAAAATTATTGCTCAAACGCCGATTCCTTATACCTTAGAATCGTATGTAAATGATTACGGAGATTCTCGCTCAGATTATGCCAATCAAATTATGACCTTGGCAGCATCGCGATCTTGGGTGACGGGAGTAGATGGAACAACTGTTATGGCAAGTTATTCTGAAAATGGCGCACATCCTAATACTGCCGAAAGCGCCCAAT
Source organism: Minisyncoccia bacterium (assembly GCA_049305795.1). Classification (GTDB taxonomy): domain Bacteria; phylum Patescibacteriota; class Minisyncoccia; order Phycocordibacterales; family Phycocordibacteraceae; genus C7867-001. Next base: position 70,221 of record JBAQPM010000002.1, read on the forward strand.
GGGCGACGACGATGGAGCCTTATTTAGAATTGAGCACCGACGCCACCCTCTCTAATCTTGCTATCAGCTCGGGTATCTTAACACCAACTTTTGATTCAGAAACTACAAGCTATACAGTCAATGTCGCCAATACTGTCGATTCAATCATAGTGACCCCGACAGCTAATGACGTCAGTACCATCGTCACAGTCAATGGAACGACTACAGGTTCGGACTCTGCCTCAGATCCGATTTCTCTAGACGTAGGAGAAAACGCGATTACCATCGAAGCTACCGCCCAGGACGGAGAAACGGTAGAAGACTACACAGTCACAGTAACGAGGCTATTGGCATGCACGTTATAGGGCCTCAGTAGCGGTCGAGAACTTGCTAGCGCCAAGAGTAAAAGTTCTACTTTCAAGCGGGTAAACAGCCAACAAAAAGATTCAAATCGTCGAAAACGGCAGGCTAAAATGAGGCACTTGGGTCGCCCTGTGGCCTCAGGAATTTAAGACACACCGATAAAAGATATCAAGGGCGGAGACGGAGGGATTCGAACCCTCGAGGGCGGTAAAGCCCTGCCTCGTTAGCAGTGAGGTACTTTCGACCACTCAGCCACGTCTCCTTTGTGAGGATACGAGGACATTCCTCGTATCCAATTTCCCTAAATTAGCACAACGAGCGAGCGGCTGAAAGCCGCTCGCTCGTTTGGTATGCGCCCGCTTACATAACTATTTTCTTTTGGCAGTGCGTCGCTGCAAGGGCAAAGGCAAGTGCGGCAATGGAAAGGTCGCGGAAGAGCACTTCAAATTGCGATGGATTCGTCGCCACAATAAAAACCAATATAAGCCCGCAAATTATTGAGGGAACAGCAATCTTTCGACCTGAAAGAATCCAAAGTGCAAGAATGATTTCAAGCGCACCAAAGAGATGAAGCAGGGAGACGTCAGTAAACGGCCACAAGTCGAGTGTCCATGATGGTATGTAGCCAAGCCAGGTGAAGGGGTCAGACCACGCAGCAACGGGAGGATAGAGAAACGAAAGGGCAAGTCCAGCTCGCAATAGGAAGTCGCCAGCTTTTTCTTTCATACGCTACTGTACGATAACCATTCCCGCGTCTTCGGCACCGGTATGGTTGTGGTAACCCCACGACCCTGTTTGTTGAAACGTGAAGGTGTATGAATCGCCTACGCCGCATTGGTCGAAGGCTGTGCCGGTCGTGTCAGGACAATGTGCTTTGCGTTCGGTGCCAGCGTATTTCGTGTGTGCAGGGTGATCGTCAGAACCAATCCACATGGAGTGTCCGCTTTTATTCACAAAGATAACACTCTGTCCTTTTTTGATGGTAACGGTTTTTGGTGAAAAGCCGGTGCTGGTGTAGGTGACGATTGTGGGTGTTCCAACCGAAACACCAACGCCAACCGAAGCTCCGGTCCCTGTTGTAGAAGAATCAGAAGAGGGGATGCTTGAAACTGTGGTGTTGGTGGTGGTCGCCGCCATTCCCGAAGTTTCTGTGTCAGGTGCTTGCGCCGGGCGCGAGAAAAAAGCATATGCGCCAAATCCAACGATAAGAACGGTAACGATTCCAACAATATAGTTTGTGTTCATACTCTATATATATGATAAAGCGAGCTGCCAATAACGAACGTATGGTACCACTTGGTGGATTCTAATGGGCTAGACTGAGTGGCAGGATGTGCTTTGCGCCTGCTTTTGTAAGCGTATCTATCGCCGACTGCATGGTGGCGCCTGTTGTGATTACGTCGTCAAAAAGAATATACGTGGCCAGTGGATCAAGCGTTCCCTGGACAGCAAAAGCGTCTTCCAGGTTATGTTTTCGCAGCGTTTGTGAAAGCCGGGTCTGGTGTTCCGTATCTTTTATGCGTCTCAACACATTTGCGGCAAGTGTGATGGTTCCTTTCGGAAAGGTCGCAAGCGCGCGGGTTGCCACCACCTCGCACTGATTAAAACCGCGTTCTCGTTTCCTTGCAGATGAAAGCGGCATTGGTATCAGCACGGCATGTTCATACAAATCGGTAGCAATTTCTGTGAGATATTCTGAAAGCACTGCCGCAAGAAGCATGTGCGCCCGCGCGTTTTCGTGATATTTGGCTTCGTGAATAAGGGCACGGATCGTTTTGTCCCGAAAGGGAAGAGGTGCAATGGTCGGAGGATTCGTTACTTCGACAAGCATCGGCGATAAAAGTGCGACAACATCTTTTTCATCAGCTTCGCGTTCTATGCGTTTGTCGCCGCGGGGCGGAAATAGTGCGTCAATGATGTAGGAAAAGAACATGATGTGCGTCAGTGTATCGTATAATCATCCCTATGGGTTTCCTTGATACTTTGCTCGGCCAGAGAAAGAAAAACACCAGTGTGCTTGGTGTTGATATCGGATCATCTTCGCTTAAAGTAGTGCAGCTGCGCAAAGAGGGCGGTCGAGCCATTCTCGAACAATATGGCGAACTTGCCCTTGGTCCCTACGGGGGAGCCGAAGTGGGGCAGGCAACAAATCTTTCTGCGGATCTCATTGCCGAAACGCTTGTTGATTTGATGCGAGAAGCAAATATAACGACAAACGACAGCGGCGTTTCCATACCTTTTTCTCGAACCCTCATCACTCTTGTTGAACTTCCTCGTCGGGATGATCCGGAGGAACAAAAAACCGTGATCGAACTTGAAGCTCGAAAATATATTCCAGTTCCAGTGAGTGAAGTCCAGCTCGATTGGTTTATTGTCCCCGAACCCACTCCAGAGGGCGCGCAGTTGCCTTCGAAAATCAAGGTCCTGTTAGTCGCCGTGCATAATGACGAACTTTCCCTTCTCGGGGGAGTGATACGGAATGCGAACTTGGCAGCAACCTTCTATGAAATAGAAATCTTCAGCACCATTCGCTCGGTGGTTGATGAACCAATAAAGCCGGTGTTGGTGCTTGATATCGGCGCATCGGCGACAAAGGCATATGTGGTTGAGCATGGCGTGGTCGCGCTTTCCCACAACATTACCCAAGGCGGGCAAGATGTAACGCGCACTATCGCAAGCGCACACGGACTTTCTATAGAGAAAGCCGAATCTCTAAAGAAAGAACATGGGTTTGATGTGTCTCAAAATAACGGCTACGATCGTAAAACCATCGAGCTTATCTTTTCGCGCATTTTCGATGAGGCGCGTCGCGTGCTTACGCAATATGAAACAGCGAACCAAAAGGCCATTTCAAAGATTGTTCTTACGGGAGGTGGGGGAGTGACAAAAGAACTCGCGGAATTTGCAAGCTCATTTTTTGCCGTTGAGGTGCATCTTGCTGATCCATTCGGAAAAACGGAAGCACCTGAATTTATTCGTCCCGTACTTGAACAAATTGGTCCAGAGTTTGCCGTTGCCGTCGGACTTGCACTGCGCAAGCTTGAAGAAGAGTAGCTCTCACACTCCAAAAGATTCTAGGGTGTGTATAAACACCCATTGTTTTAAAATTTATCCGTATACTAAACAACGTGGCTGTACCTCCAAGCATTCCAACTTCTTTTGTCCCGAAACAACCGGTCGAGATGCATCCGCGTCACACCGAAAGTAGCGGAAACATGTTTCTAGTCGTTTCGCTTATTGCGGCAGGCGTAGCCCTGCTTGCTTCTGCTGGCGTTTTTGCGTATGACCGCTACCTCTCGCAGGTGCGTGACCAGCGGGCAGCAGATCTTAAAACTGCCGAGCAGAGCGTAACCGAAGACACTGTCAATGGTTTCATTCGTCTGCGAGACCGTCTTGCTTCGTCTCAGATACTTCTCAATGACCATGTTCTCCTTTCGCAATTCTTTGACGTGCTGGAGTCTCTCACGCTCACGGGTGTCCGTTTTACTTCTCTTGACCTTACCACCAACTCTGACCATACCGCTGAGGTGAAGATGGTTGGTTTCGCAAAGACATTCAACGCCCTTGCCGCGCAATCAGCGAGCTTGGCTACGGACAAGCGCATCAAACAAGCTATCTTTTCTGACATAAGCGCCGATAAAAATGGTGTGGTTGGCTTTACGCTCACCGCCATACTTGATTCTCGCCTCGTAGAAATTTCGACTGCATTGCCTGCCACGTGGTCTCTTGAGACTGTTCCTGAGGATGCGGGAGAAGTTTCTTCACCAACAACACCATGAGCCGCTTCATTATTCCATTCGCAGCGTTACTCATTGCCGTCGGCCTTTTCTTTGGCTATGTTCGTCCGACGTGGACCCTGGATATCGCTGCTAAAAAAGTTGAAATTGCGAGCTATGACAGCGCGCTTGATGCTGCCGCCCGTTTTGCCGAAAAGCAGGCAGAACTTGAACAAAAGCGAAACGCAATTCCCCAAGAATCTCTCCAAAGACTTGATGCGTTTCTTCCAGACAGCGTAGACAATATTCAACTCATTCTTGACTTGAATGCGCTTGCTGCTCGCTCAGGCATCGAACTTTCAGATTTCGACACGGGAGCTATAAACAATGCGGAAGACCAGCAAAACACTGAAGAAGATCCAGACGCAAGGAACCAGCCGCTCGTGGATTCGCTCCAGCTTTCATTGAAAGCAGAGGGAACCTACGCAGCATTCCGATCGTTCATTGCCGGCATTGAGCAGAGTCTTCGCCCACTCGATCTTGTTGCAGTCTCAGTATCCGATTCTGATACAGGGGTTTACGGCTACGATATCAAATTGAATTTTTACTGGCTTCACTAACAATGTATGGACTTTATTTCCAAAAATAGAAGTGTCGTCATAGGACTTGGGGCAATTGTTATTATTGCCGTAGGATATCTTCTTTTTTCTGGGAGCGCTGCTCCTGCCGCTGACTTGACCATGAGCAACGAGGCCGCGTCTCCTGCAGAACTCTTTTTCGTAAACAAAGCTTCCGAGCTTGGTACTATTGAGTTTGATACTACTGTGCTCTCCGACCCACGATTCCTTGCACTCATCGACATGAAGACCGTAATTCTTCCAGAAACGGCTGGTCGTCCTGATCCATTTGCTCCTATCCCTGGCGTAAAGAAATAATCCCCCGTGCATGCGCACGTTTCGTGCGCCCTCGTGCGGTATGATGTACACATGAGCTTTGTTCCTTTGTGTATACAAGTGCCGTGCACTATTTCGTAGTACATGAAGTTGTTACCTCTTCTTGTTGAAAAGGGCATCGTTTCTGCGGATGATGCATCCGCAATAGAATCGGAGGTGCGTACTAATGCGCTCTCGCTTGAAGACGCGCTCGAGAAGCGCGGCGTAAAAAGCGAAGAGGTGTTGCGAGTGTTAAGTGATCGCTACGGCATTCCAACAAGAGATCTTCCCAAAGAAAATCCCGTATCCAACACGGTGCTGGGGTATATTCCAGAAGATTCCGCGCGACATTATGGCTTTGTGCCTCTGGGAGATGAAGGGGGCGTGCTTGAAGTGGGCATGGTTGACCCTGACAACATTGAAGCGTTAGATGCCCTTCAATTTATTTCGATTCGGGTCGGGATGCCCTACAAACTTTTCATCATCACCAAGGGTGATTTCGATAATGTATTAAAACAATACGAAAACCTTACCGGCGAGGTCGGTGAAGCACTTACCGAATTTGAAGGCACGGCCGCTCTTGAAGAAGCCGAAATGAAAAAAGCTTCGGGGAAAAGTGGAGTATCGCCGTCGACCGATATAAAGGCGGATGCGCCGGTCACTAAAATAGTTGCAACGATTCTGCGGTATGCCGTTGAAGGGGGTGCCTCTGATATTCATATTGAACCAACGCCTGAAAAAACACGCGTTCGTTTTCGCATGGACGGGGAATTGCACACATCCCTCGAGCTTCCTGCAAAAGTACATCCAGCAGTTATTGCGCGCATAAAAATTCTTTCTCAGATGCGTCTTGATGAAAAGCGGAAACCCCAAGACGGGCGTTTCTCGGCAACGGTGGAAAACAGACGCATCGATTTTCGTGTATCCACATTTCCAACTGAGTCTGGTGAAAAGGTGGTGATGCGTATTCTTGATCGTGCAAAATCAGCGGTCACGCTCGACACCATTGGATTTTCTAAAGACGATCTTGCAACCGTACGCGAATTATTGCAGACGCCTTACGGCATCATTCTTATTTCCGGTCCGACTGGTTCGGGAAAGTCAACAACGCTTTTTACGATGCTTTCGGAGCTTGATCGTGAAAAATACAATATCGTTTCCATTGAAGATCCGGTTGAATATGAAATTGCCGGCGTTGCACAGTCGCAGGTGCATCCAGAGATAGGTTACACCTTTGCTTCAGGACTTCGCTCCGTGCTCCGCCAGGACCCAGACATCATTATGGTGGGAGAAATTCGAGACAAAGAGACGGCGCAGCTTGCGGTGCAAGCTGCGCTCACGGGCCACTTGGTATTTTCAACCATTCACACCAACACCGCCGCGGGGGCTATTCCGCGCCTTGTTGATATGGGTGTTGACCCGTATCTCATCGCGCCGACGCTGATTGCCTGTATCGGCCAGCGGCTGGTGCGTAAACTCTGTCCTGGTGCCGAAAAAGAAATCACGGTCACTGAAAGTATTAAAGGACTTTTGGATAAGGAATTCTCTGATTTGCCTGCTGAAGCAAAGAAAAAAATACCACCCTTTACGCACCTCTATCGTCCGGCACCAACTCCCGATTGTCCAAACGGCACTCGCGGCCGTATTGGTGTTTTTGAGATCATGCGTATGAATCGAGACCTTGAACACGTCGTACTCACCTCACCTGTTGAAGAGAAAGTGTATGACATGGCGCGCAGTCAGGGCATGTTTACCATGCGTGAAGATGCCATTTTGAAGGCTCTTGAAGGCAAAATTCCGTTTGAGGAAGTTAACACACTCGGGGGACAACTGTTTGCGGAAGAAGAGGAAGCACCTTAGCATATGAGTGTGGCTACCTATCGCATCTATCTAGTCGACGACGATCACTTTTTACTCGACATGTATGCCGTGAAGTTTAAAGCGGCCGGACATGAGGTCATTGCCTGCAACGGCGGTGAAGAAGCTTTGAAAACACTGCGAGAGCAGGGAGCTCCAGACGCGCTCCTTCTTGATATTGTTATGCCGGGTCTCGATGGGTTTCAGGTGCTCGAGGCGATACGCAAAGAAAAGTTGGTTCCAGAAACAACGAAAATTATTGTCCTTTCAAATCAGGGACAAGATGCAGATATTGAAAAGGCAAAAACGCTTGGTGCAGCTGGGTACATTATAAAAGCATCGGCTATTCCCTCGGAAGTTCTTGCGGAGACGATGACGCTTATTGAAAAGAAATCATGACGCAAAACCGCATTGGACCACTCCTCGACATCGTCATTGCCGAAGGCGGCTCTGACCTCCACATCTCAACCGGCAGACACCCTATCATTCGAGTGTCGGGTTCTTTGGTGCCCCTCTTGCAACAGCCGGTCTTTACGGCAGCTGAAACCGAGGCATTGCTAAAATCAATCGTGCCACCTTCGCGGTGGGACACCTTTGTTACAAATCAGGCGATAGATTTTTCGCTCGCACACACTGATGGATCGCGTTTCCGCGTAAACGGATACACCGTGCAGGGCGCAACAGCAGTGGCCATGCGTCTTATTCCGAAAGTCGTGCGCACCTTTAAAGACTTGAATTTGCCGCCAATTCTTGAGGTGTTCTCGCAGCGGCAGCAGGGATTCTTTATGGTAGTAGGTCCCGTGGGACAGGGAAAGTCCACCACACTTGCTGCCATTATTGACCGCATCAATGAGACCCGCGCCGAACACATCGTTACCATTGAGGACCCCATCGAGTATCTTTTTGACGAGAAAAAATCGATGATTCACCAGCGCGAGGTGCATATTGATACGCCTGATTTTCATGCTGCACTGCAATCGGCTTTTCGTGAAGACGTAAACGTCATCATGGTGGGCGAGATGCGCGATCAAGAGACTATTTCTTCAGCGGTAACTGCCGCGGAAACCGGCCACCTCGTTCTTTCAACACTCCACACCAACAATGCGGCACAAACCATCGACCGTATTATCGACATGTTCCCGCCAAACCAGCAAGGACAGGTGCGTGTCCAGCTTGCAGGATCATTGGTTGGTATTTTCTCTCAGCGCCTTGTGCCGCGTATTGCCGGCGGACTCATCCCTGCCTATGAGCTTCTTATTAACAACAGCGCTATCGCAAACCTTATTCGTGAGGGCCGCACGCACGAAATTTCAACCGTGGTTCAAACTTCTTCCCAGGAGGGTATGATAGATATGGACCGCTCGCTTGCGGAACTAGTTCGTCGCGGGGAAATCACCGTCGAACATGCCTATGAGCGCGCGATAGATCCAAAAACGTTCGAACGCTACCTATAATTTATGCTTTTCTACTACCGCGCACTTGATCCAGAAGGACACGAACGAGAGGGAACCGTCGAGGCACTTTCCATGGACGTTGCCGTTACAACGCTGCAACGCCGCAGTCTGATTGTTTCTTCTATCACTCCCGCAGATACGAAAAAACCGCTTGAAATCCACCTGCCATTTATCAAGCCCGTTTCAAACAAAGAAGTAGTTATTCTCTCGAGACAGATTGCAACTTTGTTTGAAGCTCAGGTTTCAGCGCTCCGCATTTTCAGACTCCTTGCCTCGGAAGTAGACAATAAAAATCTTTCAGACGTGTTGACCCAGGTAGCGGACGATCTCCAGGGAGGAAGTCCCATCTCAAAGGCACTCAGCCGCCATCCAAAAGTATTTAGTACCTTTTACGTAAATATGGTGCGTTCTGGTGAAGAGGCTGGAAAACTTTCTGATACTTTTGGATATCTAGCCGACTACCTCGACCGAACCTATGAAGTAATGAGCAAGGCGCAAAACGCACTCATCTATCCTGCTTTTGTCATCTTCACGTTTATCGTGGTGATGGCCCTCATGCTCACGCTTGTTATTCCAAGTATCAGCAAGATTATTCTTGATTCTGGGCAAGAGATTCCGGTATACACACAGATTGTCATCGGACTTTCAAACTTCTTGGTTAACTACGGCATTATCATCCTTCTCGCACTTATTGTGGGTGGCGTGTTCGCATGGCGTTCGCTGCAAACGGCACATGGCAAGCTCTTTTTCGACAATCTAAAACTTAACGTGCCATACCTCGGTGATCTCTACAAAAAACTGTACCTCTCGCGCATCTCCGACAACTTCGCAACGATGCTGGTGTCTGGCGTGCCAGTTGTAGAAGCAGTTGATATCACTGCTTCGGTGGTGGGAAGTGCCACGTACGAACAGATTTTGAAAGACACTAGTAATGATGTGCGTGGAGGGCTTTCCATCTCGGAGGCGCTTGGCAAACACCAGGAGGTGCCGGGCATCATGATAGCTATGATTCGTGTGGGTGAGGAAACCGGAGAATTGGGAAACATTCTTGCCACGCTTGCAAAATTCTATCGCCGGGAGGTTTCCACAGCCGTCGACACCCTTGTTGATCTTATCGAGCCGCTTATGATCGTGATGCTTGGTCTTGGTGTGGGAACGCTCCTTGCCTCCGTTCTCATTCCGATCTACAACCTCGCCAGTTCCATTTAGGTTCGTTTATCCACAGACAGGTCTTTTGCAAGAGGGAAGTCGCGTACACTGAAGCTTGTAAACGATTGTAATTTTCTATCTATACTCGAAATCTATGAATTCCGCTTATGTAAAAAAAGTTCGACGTGGTTTCACCCTCATCGAACTCCTCGTGGTTATCGCAATTATCGGTCTTCTTTCTGCCGTGGTGCTTGCTTCGCTCTCTAGTGCACGCTTAAAAGGTAAAGATGCTTCTATACGGTCAAATCTTCTTACCGTACAGAATCAAGCTGCACTGTATTGGGAAAATAACAGTAATTACGGTACAGCTTATGCGAACGCGGCAGGTTCTCCGGGAACGTGTCCCACTACCGCAGCTGCTGGTTATGTGTTTAGGTCAGATGCGAATACGCTCTCCGCAATCATGTCATCGTACGGACTTTCTCCACAAGCGACTCATCCAGAATATGAGAACTGTGTTGGTAAAGTGCCTACCGACAAAAACTCCTACGCAATTGCAGTAAGACTTAACAACCCAAGTGACACTTGGTATTGTGTTGATAGTCAAGGAGCAAGGAAAGTTTTGACGGGGTATGCAGATTACTTAAACCTCAGAACAGCCTTTGGGTCTGGAAGTAGTCCCGCCAAGTGTCCGTAAGGTCTTTATCCACACGCATTCCTTTATCGTTGCAGTAGTCGCGTACAATAGAAGGAACGGAGTTTATCCGTGAATAAAGCTTTATTTACAACATCACATTATGACTCGCGAATCTTCACACATCACTAAGGGTCACGTCCGTACGGGTCACCGCAAAGGTTTCACCCTCATCGAACTCCTCGTCGTGATTGCAATTATCGGTATTCTCTCATCGGTCGTTCTTGCTTCTCTTTCAACAGCACGTTCAAAGGGTGCTGATGCAAAGGTGCAGGAGCAGCTTTCAAGCGCTCGCGCTGCGGCGGAAATCTACTACAGCTCGAACAACAGCTATGGCACTGCTGGAACCTCGTGTACGGCTAACATGTTTGCCGACACAACATCAGGCATGGCTACTCTTTCGGCAGCAGCTAGCTACCCTGGTAGCGTTGCGCCAACCTGTGTGTCCACGGGTTCTGCATGGGCTATGGACCACATCTTGAGCGACAGCACGCACTTCTGTGTTGACAGTTCGGGTGCCGCAAAGAACGTTGGTGCTTCTGTCACCATTGCTTCTGGAGACGCTGGTTGTTAAAAATCTTTGTTTTTCAAAAATCCCCAGCCTTGTGCTGGGGATTTTTGTTTTTGGGTACACCCAGCACTAACTTCTAACGAAGGAGATATCCTTTCATGTTGTTTTGCATAAAACTTAGTGCTGGGTACACTGGAGCATATGAATACTCATCCAATGTTCGGAAGCGGTCCGCGCCATTCTTATGGCGCGGGTTTCACCCTCATCGAACTCCTCGTCGTGATTGCAATTATTGGTGTACTCGCTACCACCGTGCTCGCTTCTATGAGTGGAGCAAAACGAACAGGGAACGACGCGGCGGTGAAAGCCAATCTTGCAACAGCGCAAACGCAAGGGTCGCTGTATTACAGCATCGCAAACACGTATGGTGCGTCAAATCCAATGGGCTCTGGAAGTTGCACAAAAGACGGGACGCTTTTTACCGATTCGACCACGGTTGTTGACGATGTCGTGCAGCATGCCATCACGGACGCAACGAAAAATGCTATCGATAACGATGTTAAATGTAAATCAAGTGCGACGGCGTTTCTCATTGCCGGAAAGCTTACTGACGGGGCCTATTGGTGTGTTGACTCTCATGGTGCTGCAGTGTCGGTTGCAGGCGGAACGAACCTCTCGAGTCTGACGTATTGTCCCCAATAGTGTGAATCTTATTTTCAGCATATTCTTTGGCGCACTCGGAGCTATTCTCGGCAGTTTTTCCGGCGTGATCGCCGAGCGGATGCACACGGGCGAAAAATGGGCGAATGATCGTTCCCGCTGCAATTCATGCAGCCGCACGCTTCGTGCAGCTGACCTTGTTCCCGTTCTTTCATGGCTTTTCTCGAAAGGTAGATGCCGCGAATGTAAGTCAAAAATCCCAGCACGCTATCTTGCCTTTGAAATTTTTCTTGCAATTGCTTTTGTTTTTTCCTACCAGATGTTCGGGCTCTCCCTGTCACTTTTCGTGTTTCTAAGTGCTCTGGTAACACTTGCCGTCATCGTGTGGTATGACCTGCTCCACATGATTGTTCCGAGCCTCTTTTCTCTACTGTTTGTTGGTTTTTCTCTACTCTTTGCTTCGTTGCGCTTTTCCGACACGGCAACGCTTGGCATGGTGTTTATGCAAGCCGCAGGAATTGCCTTCGTTATATTTCTCTTCTATGCGCTTTCAGGTGGTCGCGCTATGGGGCTTGGAGACACGCCTGTTGCTCTTGGTCTCGCTCTTCTTGCAGGAGGGAATGCGATTTCGGGCCTGGTGTTTTCTTTCTGGATAGGCGCAGTTATCGGCATCTTCATATTGTTCGCACACCGAAAGGGAACTAGAATGGGGATAGAGGTTCCGTTTGTGCCTTTTTTGGCAAGCGGTTTCCTCCTTGCAATTTTCACCGGATGGAACGTATCTTCTCTTATCGCTTTTTAAAGGCCGCACACCCAGTTGCGGGTTCGTCTCGTGGCTATACATTGATCGAAATGCTGATCGTGCTTGCAATCATCATTATCATTGCGGCCATAGCTATCGGAGGACAGTCAAATTTTAACCGTACGCTCTCGCTCAATAATGCAGCGTTTGATATTGCTCTTTCAATACGCCAGGCACAATCATTCGGACTTTCAAGCCGTTCGGCAAGCGGCGTTTCAAATGCGGGATACGGTCTTCATTTTAATAGGACAGAAGAATCCTCTTATATCTTTTTTGCTGACACGAAACCTTCTGCTTCAAGCGACGCTACTCCGGATACAAAACCTGGCAATGGCATCTACTACACAGGAGGCACGGCGACTAGTATGGATACTCTTGTTGCAACGTACACGCTCAACAATGGTTTCACCATAAGTGGTTTTTGTGCGTACGACGCCTCGGCAAATGTGTGGGATTGCACTTCTGACACTGACCCCCTTCGATTTCTTGATATCGTCTTTACTCGTCCAAACTCGGATGTTCGTGTACACGGTAGAACAAATTCAGGTACCGGATACCTTTCCTATGTAAAGGCATGTATCACCGTGGCTGGTCCTACTGGTGAAACCCGGTCAGTGAGTGTGTCGGATACGGGACAAGTCTCAACCGTTTCGACCTGCCCATGATTTATACTGATTCACAGGGTATGCGACTTTCAAATTTTAAAACCGCTTCGTCCGCAAAAAGAGGATATACGCTCATTGAACTCATCGTTTCAGTCGCATTGTTCAGCGTTGTGATGCTTACGGCGACTGCTGCCTATCTCTCATTCATTGCCTACAACAGACGTGCGAATGCCGACTCATCAATTATGACAGCGCTCTCTTTTGCTGCGGACAGCATGGCAAGAGACGTGCGAACTGCCGTCGCGGGAACAGGAGGGATACTATATTGCGATAATGCCGGCGGTTCGAGTTGCAACTCAAATATAAATGGATCAACTGGTCTCTATTTTACGGGCGTAGAAAATAATTGTGAAACCGCGTATCTCTATACTTCGGGGAAGCTCTCGAAAGCTGGAGGGACTGACGGGGGAACCGGCTGCTTCGGTATGGCTGATATTCGGGAATTTATTGGTCCAAATGTAACGCCGGGCATTACTCTTTCTCGTGTTCGTTTTTACATAACCGGCCAAGGCTCCGCCTCGGATAATAGGCAGCCGTTCGTCAATATTGTTATCAAAGGAACGACTTCTGTGCCTGACAGCAGCGAGGTTATTCCATTTTCCATGCAGACCTCTGCGGCGGCCCGCATCCCTGATTTATGATAATTGCATCTTCTAAAAATAAAAAAGGATTTACCCTCATTGAGACACTCGTGGCTATCACGATAGTGACTCTTGCCGTCATTGCGCCATTTGAGGCAATACAACGAATTATTATCGCCTCAAATATTTCGCGGGAGCAATTTATCGCCTCTTTTCTTGCGCAAGAGGGGGCTGAGTATGTTCGTTTTGTTCGCTACAATAACTACCTCGCGCATCGAAATGAAAGTAACTACGCAGATCATATCCTCGACGGTCTTGAAAACTGCATTTCTCCGAATACATGCACCGTTGATGCCTCCTTCAATGCTCCTTTGCCGACCGTGGAATGTAGTGCGAGCTCCTCGTGTGTACCTCTTCAATATAACGCCAACACCGGTGTGTATTCACAACAAACTGGTGCGGGGAATGCGTCGAGTATGTACACCCGAAGCGTGCAGATAGAGGATCATGGGGATTATCAGACCGTTACCGTTACCGTATCGTGGAATGATCACGGAGCACATGATATGCAAATTTCAGAAGATACCTATGACTGGCTATAGCTCCAAACGCGGATTCACCCTTTTAATCGCCCTCGTGCTTTCGACGGTTGCGGTTAGCATAACGCTTGCGCTCACCACGCTTGCGTACAAAGGACTCATTCTTTCCTCCGGTTCGCAACAATCACAGCAGGCATTCTATGCTGCGGATACCGTGCTTGAGTGCGCTCTTCTTTGGGACAATGGTGCTCATAGGGCATTCAGATATAGTAGTAGTCAATCAACACAGGCTGATATTCCTGTGTATTGTGCCGGCATAAACCCGCAGGGCGGTACAAACAAAGTTCCCGGCACGCTAAGCAGTAATGGCGACTTTACTATTTTTGAATCAAATTGGTTTTCAGTGGAAGGAAGTCGTTGCGGGCAATTTATCGTGTATAAGGCAAACCCGAACGACTCAAGTGTGAGAACGGCTATTTATGCAAACGGCGTCAACACCAGTTGTGAGGATCGCACAACGGATCCACGCGCCATTGAGCGCAGTTTGAGAGCAATTTTCTAGTAAAGACCTATCTTTCATTGAGGTGTCGTGCTCGGTATACTGAAAGGATATGGTGGCTCCAAAAGAGGTGCGTACCCGCGTAAAGGCTCTTCGCCATGCCATAGGAAAATACCGCACGCTGTATCACGAAAAAGATGAGTCGCCTATTTCACCAGAAGCGCTTGATTCCTTAAAACGCGAACTTGCCGAGCTTGAAGCTACCTACCCAGAGCTGGTAACTTCCGACTCTCCAACGCAAAGGATTGCCGGGAAGGCGCTTCCTGAACTTAAAAAAATACGACACGCTGTGCCGCAGTGGTCGCTGAACGATGCATTTACTGAAGAGGACATACGCGCTTTTGATGAAAGGGTTTCGAAAATGCTCCAAAAAACGCTGGGGGGCAAGGTGAGGCCAACCTACACGTGCGAGCTTAAAATCGACGGGTTACATATTATTTTGACGTATGAAAAAGGAATTCTTGTTTCAGCGGCGACACGCGGAGATGGTGTGGTGGGAGAGGATGTAACACACAACATTCGCACCATTGCTTCGGTGCCAGAGAAACTTTCGCGTGCAATAGATATTATTGTTGAGGGCGAAGTGTATTTGACGCGCTCAGGCTTTGCAAAGCTCAACAAGGAACGCGAGAAAAACGAAGAACCACTGTTTGCAAATCCACGAAATGCAGCGGCTGGTTCGGTGCGTCAGCTTGACCCGGCTATAGCCGCGAATCGTCCTCTTGAAGTATTTTTGTATGATATCGACCGTACGAATGAAACTATTCCTTCGCGTCAAACTCAAGAACTTTCATATCTTGAGGAGCTTGGGTTTCCGATAAATCCCCACCGAAAACATGTCGTCACGATTGACGAAGTTATTGCGTATTGGAAGCATTGGCAAAACGAAAAAGTACGCGGCAAAGAAGATTATCAGCTTGACGGAGTTGTGGTTAAAGTTGAAGAACGTGAATACCAAGAAGTGCTCGGGCACACCGGCAAAGGGCCGCGGTATGCCATCGCCCTTAAATTTCCTGCCGAGCAGGTAACGACGGTTATTGAAAATATCACCCTCCAAGTAGGACGCACCGGAAAGCTTACTCCCGTTGCGCATCTAAAGCCGGTATCAGTCGCCGGTAGTACGGTTGCACGGGCTACGCTCCACAACGAAGATTTCATACAAGAAAAAGATATACGGATTGGCGATACGGTTATTTTACAAAAAGCAGGTGATGTCATTCCGGAGATTGTGCAGGTTCTTACTGAATTTCGCACCGGAAAAGAAAAGCCCTGGAAATTCCCAACACACTCGACACTTTGTGGCGGAGACGGAAGTATTGAACGAATTCCTGGGGAAGCCGCGCACCGGTGCGCGGTGCGAGGGTCTTTTGGTGAACAGCTTCGCAAGGTCATGCATTTTGCTGGAAAGAGTGCCCTTGATATTGAAGGCATGGGAAAGAAAACGGTTGAGCTTCTTATGGAAAAGCAATTAGTCTCTGACTTTGACGATGTGTTTGAACTCACGTCCGATGAATTGGACGGACTCCCTGGTTTTGCAGCATTGTCTGCACGGAATTTGGTACAAGCTATACAAGACGCACGAAGCGTTTCACTTGATCGATTGCTTGTCGGTCTTTCGATTCCCCACGTAGGTGAAGAGACTGCACTTTTGCTCGCACGAACATTTCCCACAATTGACGCGCTTACAAATGCACGAGAAGAAAAACTCGCGAGTATAAAAGGTGTTGGAGACATTGTCGCAAGGTCGGTCACTATGTGGTTTGAAGACGTTGAAAACCAAGCACTCATCAAACGGCTCGCTACGCATCTTGTCATACAAAAAGCAGAGCAAGCGCCAACGTCAGGACCACTCGGAGGGCAAACAATCGTTATCACGGGCACGCTTGCTGGTTTTTCCCGCGAGGAAGCGGCAGCGGCGGTTCGAAAAGCTGGAGGCCTCGTCGCCTCTTCGGTATCACGAAAAACCTCTTTCGTGCTTGCGGGAGAACATCCAGGCTCCAAATTTGAAAAAGCAACAGAATTAGGCGTGTCCGTACTAGGCGAAGCTGAGTTCAAAAAGCGTATCGGATTGTGATACAGTGGCGGGAATGGCAACTACAGAGGATGTAAAGCACCTTGCGGCGCTCGCGCGTATTTCAATTTCAGACGAGGAACTTCCAAAACTCGCCTCGGAATTTGAAGGCATGTTGCAATATGTAGGACAGCTTGATTCTTTATCTCTCGTCAGGGACGCGAGTGTGTTGACGCCCGGCCCGCTTGGCGAGGCAGGGCCGGTTCTTCGCAATGTGTTTCGTGGGGATGGCACGCCGCATGAAAAAGGAGCATATACAGAGAAACTTGCTTCGCAATTTCCTGATCGCGACGGCGATGCACTTTCAGTGAAACAAATCATACAACATGACTGAGGCGAACCGGATGACTATTACGGAGGCAGCCCGCGCACTTCGTGCGCGGGAGCTTTCCGTGCGCGACCTCTGGAACGCGTGCGTCACTGAGGCAAAGAAACAAAACGATGCGCTCAACATCTATCTTGAATTATTTGAAGCCGATGATGTTGCCATAGACGCAGCACAAGCTCGCCTTGATAAAGAAGGGGAAGCTGCGCCGATGCTTTGCGGTATTCCGCTTGCGATAAAAGACAATATTTTAATAGACGGAAAAACAGTAAGTGCTGCTTCCAAGATGCTTTCAAATTATCGCGCAACGTATGACGCGACGGTCATTCAGAAACTAAAAGCAGAGAACGCCCTTTTTCTTGGTCGCACCAACATGGACGAATTTGCCATGGGAAGTTCCACCGAAAATTCTGCATTTGGTCCCACAAAAAACCCGCACGACCCTTCACGCGTGCCCGGAGGATCCTCGGGAGGTTCAGCAGCAGCCGTGGCGGCCCACATGGCCATTGCTGCTCTTGGTTCTGACACGGGTGGCTCCATTCGCCAGCCAGCAGCCCATTGCGGTCTGGTGGGTCTCAAACCAACCTACGGCGCCGTATCACGCAGTGGTCTCATTGCGATGGGTTCTTCGCTTGACCAAATCGGTCCGCTCACTAAATCGGTCGCAGACACCAAAATACTTTTCGAAGCGATGCGTGGCCGCGACAAAAAAGACGCGACCACTATTCCTGATGAGTTATATCCTGCCCGCGAAGTTCCAAAACAGTTTCGTATCGGTGTACCATCGCACCTGCTTGCGAAAGGCCTTGATCCTGAAGTGAAGGTCCGTTTTGAAGCCACTCTTGAAATGCTTGTTGCAGCAGGACACAAGGTTGTCGAAATTTCACTCCCCACAAGTGAGTATGCACTTCCGGTCTACTACGTGATTATGCCGGCTGAAGTGTCTACCAACCTCGCTCGCCTCGACGGCATCCGCTACGGACATTCCGCGCGCGGCGAAACGCTCCTCGATGATTATCTACTCTCGCGTACCGAAGGCTTTGGTCCCGAAACTCGTCGCCGTATTTTGCTTGGCACCTTTGTGCTTTCGTCTGGATACATTGATGCCTATTATCGAAAGGCTGATGCGGCGCGTGCGGTGCTCACGGCTGAATACGACGCGGCATTTGAAAAAGCCGATGTCATTGCATTTCCTACCGCCCCCTCACCAGCATTTCGTTTTGGAGAAAAAACCGACGATCCAGTTTCTATGTATCTTGAAGACGTCTTTACCGTAACGGCAAACCTCACTGGCATGCCGGCCATTTCAGTTCCCATGGGAACGGTTTTGAAAGAGGGAAGCGAACTTCCAACGGGTATTCACTTCACCGCTCCCAAGGGCGCTGAAAATCTTTTGTTTACGATAGGCGCTCTTGTTACCGGCGAGGCGTTATAACCTCGACCACAACTAAATAGATATTGGGGTTGTGGTACAGGGTATAATTTGAGGAATGGAAAGCGCGAATAACATACACTCGCTCAACATCGAATATTTTTTTAAGATTCTCTACGACCTGCTCGTGCATGCCAAGGTCGCAGGAAGCGGTATTTCCTATGGAGTCTTTCTCACCAATGCGTGGATGGTCGTAACCATTTTTTCGTATCTCATCTCGCTTTTCGCGCTTGGGGCTCTTGTTTATTACAACATGCGCATGCACCAAACCGTGCAAGAAGAAGAAGAAAAGCTCGCTTCTTTCAAACCCGCCGAAGCGGAAGTCGCCGTGGAGCATTCCAGGTGGCGGCACGTGGAGTCTCTTATTGAGGGGACAAACGAACACGAGTGGCGGCAGGCCATTATTGAAGCCGACATCATGCTCGACGATATTTTGCGGTCGCATGGCTATCAGGGTGACTCCATCGGAGAAAAACTCAAGCAAGCCGATCCCTCCCGTTTTCATACGCTCCAAGATGCATGGGAAGCGCATAAAGTGCGAAACGAAATCGCACACCAAGGCTCAAACTACCAGCTTTCTGAACAAATGGCGCACCGCACCATTCTTCATTATCGCAATGTATTTCTTGAATTTCATGCGATTTAGATGAAGGTTGCGATACGGCAAGAAAACGATATAATTGCTTCATAGCGGGGTAGAGGAGAGGTACCTCGGGAGGCTCATAACCTCCAGACGCCGGTTCAATTCCGGCCCCCGCAACACGATTGTGACGTCAGGAACCAGTACCGACCCCCGTCAAAACGGGTACGGTACCGGTCCGGGTGTTAAGCAGAAAAAGCCAGCAAAACATTGCTGGCTTTTTCTGTTATGTAGCATTTCTAACGTATTTCCAGTTCGATTCCGATTATCTCCAAACGAAGTGATTTATGTTCTAGTCACAGCAAAATTGATGTGGTTTTGAGCATAGGGGCCGGAATCGAACTCATTTTATAAAAGAAAACACTCGCGGCAAGTCGCGAGCGTTACAGCGGTAGAAGAATTCCTATTCGATCAAAGCCCGTTCACGGATTTCCGTGAATATTGGGTCGATCAGCACGCCGCCGTTCCGGAAGACAGGAGCCAGCTCGTTACCCTCCATGGATACTGGTTTTCCTAAAGGACCTCAATTTCGGACACCTTTGGAGAAGTAAACCGATAGAGCTGTGCGGGACGGAAGCGACCCCCGGAGCGTTTTCGGGGAAGTTCCTTGAGAACATTAAGCTTGAGAATCTTCTTTCTGAAGTTTCGTTTGTCTAAACCAGTCTTTAGAATGACTGCATATGCTTTTTCTAACTCAGTAAGAGTAAATTCATCAGGAAGCAGTTTTGATATAACCGTCGTATAGGTGATTCGTGATTGAAGACGCTTCAAGGCTGTCTTAAGCACTTCGTTATGGTCGTATGCAAGTGTGCCAATGTCTGATACCTTGCACCACCATGCTTCTTCCGAATCCGGTCGTTCTTTATCGGAAAGCTTTTCCCAAGGCACCAAGGCTAGATATGCTACAGCAATGACTCGACCGCGCGGGTCGCGATCAATCGTACTGAATGTATAGAGTTGCTCGCTATATATCTTGTGCGTATCAATATATGCTTTTTGCTTTATGTGCCGCGTTGCGGTCTCTTCTGCAGTTTCCTTTGGATCAATCAAGCCGCCGGGAAGACCTTTACTATTTTTGTAGTAGGGGGGACGATCGACTGCAACTAAGCGTACATATAGGTGCGCATCTTTAATAGTGAAGAGAGCGACATCCGTTGCGATAGCCGCAAAACGAAGTTGTGGAACAGATTGCTTAGCCATAATGCTCATAACTATACTGTGCATCTATATAGTGTCAAACAGACACTTATGCACAGTTAATATAGTGTACTATTGACACTATATATCACTTGCGCTAGCATTGTGGTAGATAGGGGAAGGCACACACGCCAAGTCGCCTATGAACCTTGTAAATGTACAGCAAAAGGAGCTACAAATGCTGTTCGGAATTGGACTATTCAATCGTGCCGGTGCCACCGGCTACGTCTTCTATGTCGCCAACGGCAAGCGCCGCGACAAGGGCCTTGCCTACAGCGGCATGGTCGGTCCTGGCACCACGGTCGCCGTCGTCCCAACCGTCCAACAAGTCCTCAATTTTTCGGTGGAGGCGCTGACCAAGGACAAACAGAGCGTGACGGTGTCGGGCAACGTCAAGGTCACGCTGTCGCCTCCGAAGGCCGTCGCCACGTTCGACTTCACTGTCAACGCGCACGACGGCTCTTATCGCGCCCGCTGGGAGAGCAATCTCCAATCGCTCGTGATGGAACACGTACTCGGCCCCATTCGTGCCCGGGTCATGACCCGGACGCTCGACGAGGTCGTCACGTCGCACTTCGCGATCGAGCAGGCGATTGTCGCCGAAATCGGCACCGGCAAAGCCGCGCTCGAGCAGAAAGGCGTCACCATCGACTCCTGCTCGGTGCCGGACATCGTTCCGGCCGATGAAGACCTCTCCGACGCGCTCGGAGCTAGCGAACGTCAAGCCATGCTCACCGAAGCTGACGCCGCGACGCACGGCCGCCAAATGAGGGCGTCCGAAAACGCTCGCAAGGTCAAGACCTACGAGTCGCAGACTGCCTTCACTTTGGAGAAGGAACGCGGCAGGCTGGTCGAAGAGCAGGGCAAGAACAAGCTGGCGGAAGCGGAGGTGGAGGCCGCCGCGGTTGCGGCTCGGCTGAAGCCTTTCAATGACGCTGAAGCGAGCAAGGTTTTCGTCGTCGCCCTCTTTGAGGCGGCACGGGCCGGTAAGCTTGGCACCATCAACCTGACTTCCGATCTCTATGCCGCCATTAGCGGCGTGAAGTGAGGGTGTCATGGACCGCGTCGTCCTCGTAACGAAGGCGACGCGACTCGAGGAACTCGTGCGGGAGCATCTCACTGAGAATGCTGCCGCATTCGCCCTCGAGTCGCGAGGCCAGTCCATCGACCCATATCTTCGTGAGCATCTCTTGTATCACGAAGCTCTGGCGGAAATCGGCCGACAGATTCCGAATGACGTGACGCGCACGAGCGTCACCCGTGAAGAACTGCCGCGCTTTCTCTTCCGCGACACGGACCTCGTAATCGCATGCGGGCCTGACGGTCTGTTCGCGAACTTGTCGAAATATCTCGTCGACCAACTGGTCCTCACGGTCAATCCCGACCCGAAGACCATCACAGGCGCGCTCATGCTCTTCCGTCCGCAGGACGTGGGGAAGATGCTCGCACAGGTGAAAGCCGGCACCCAGAGGGTGGAACGCCTTCCGTTCGCGAAGGCGACCATCGACGACCGCAAGGTCGTCTGGGCGATAAACGATATTTTCGTGGGACGCAGGGATCAAGTCTCTGCGCGCTACGAACTATCGTTCGGTGGCGTCGCTGAAGCACAATCTTCAAGCGGAATCATCGTTTCGACTGGTACGGGATCAACGGGTTGGATGAGCTCCGTGATCACGATGCTCGAAGGGTTGAACGGAAAGCGGGCAGGACACCTCCTGCAACGACTTCCGGGCAAAACCGACGACCAACTTGTGTTCGTTGTTCGCGAACCGTTCCCGTCTCCGACGACGGGAACGACGCTCATCACGGGGCGCGTATCTCCGAGCAAGCCGCTCACTGTGACTTCGCAGATGCCGGATGGAGGATTCATTTTCTCCGACGGCGTCATCGAACGGGCAACCGAATGGAAGGCAGGAACTCCTGTCGTCATCTCGGTCGGAGATCGCTATGTGCAGCGCATCGTTCCTTAGAAGGGAACACCTAACAGGGAGCTTCGGCTCCCTGTTTTCTTTTTAATAGGGACCGGAATCGAACTTGAGCAAATACGGGACCAAACCGTCGGTTCGATTAGTGTCCTCCCAACACGGTTGTGACACAGGAACCAGTACCGACCCCCGTCAAAACGGGTACTGTACCGGTCCGGGTCACCAGCATAAAAGGCGCCTTTTGTGCTATATGTAATCGAGCTATACTTCATCTATGAATAAAACGTATCTAATCGCGGGACTTGGAGTAATCCTGCTCGCAGGAGCTGCCATTGCCTGGAGTAAAAACGATGCGCCGCCGTTAGTCCCCAGTCCAGAAACAGATAGCGTTGGAAGTGGCACGGTAGCAACAGACGATACCTCTCGCAAAATGTTTTCTGATGCAGAAATAAAACTTTCATTTGCCTATCCAGCAGCACTTGGTGCCGCAACAGCAGAAACGGTCCGGGGAGATTCTAGTTGCACCGGCGCGTCATGCGTATATACATGGGTTGAGTTCAATCCTTCCAAATTCAATTGGGATTTACTGGGGGGCCCCGATGCTCAAAAAGAACAGGAGAGGATTGTGCAGTTGGTTAAGAATGGGTCAATTCTCCCTGAGAACCTACATATTGCAGTGCGTAATGGCCAGGCCATAAAAGAAGGAACTGAACTCGATAAGGGTTGGTTTATCGGAAAGATTAAGTCAGCAAATAGCCCCGAACTCGATTGTAAGACTACGTCATTAATTTATACGTACGGTGTCTGCTCGAATATAACTATTGGCAGTCATAAAGTAATGAGAGTTGACTACACGGCACCGGTCGGCACGGTAGAGCTATCCATGGATCCTGGCCCTGCTGATATCGAGTATTACCTATATCATCCGACACTTGATGCCGGAATGAGAATAACGTATGCATCAGTGGCCAGTCTTTTGTGGGAGTCCTTCAGCGAACAAGTAGATCGCAAAGTCGAAGTTCGCATAGCAGATGAAGTAATACGAGACATAGTCTCTTCGCTTGCATTCACAAATTAGGAATCTTCGGTTTTAGACCGGTTCGAACAAAATGCAAGAAAGCTGCTTTGAGCGGCTTTCTTGCTGCGTGGCCAAGTTATACTTTCCTTATGAATAAAAAAAACGCACTGAGTATCCTAATAGTCTTTATTTTATTTACCGGTGCTTATATCGCTTGGAATATCTATGGTAAGGCTCCAACATCAACAACCCCAAACGGTTTCTCGTTTGTTTTACCAAAAGGTTGGAGTGTTGGTGCTTGGGAAAACACGACATACCCAGGAAAACAAGCTGCACGGCTTATGAACAGCGAGAATGTAGCTGTTGGCGGTATACATTGTCCCAGTCTCGGAAGATACGAATCCTATGGGACGGTACCTCACTCAAACGTTGAAAGGAGTTTCGTGAAGGATGGAATCACTTATCGTGTCAGCTATAGTACCAATGCGAATGAACGTGATACGGAGCGGGTTGTCGAAGCAGGCATTTACGCCACTCCTCAAGATATTACGTGGGAAGAGTCAATCAACAAGAGTCCAAAGTTTGCTAATACTTGTTTCGTATCTGTTGAAGCTGATTCTATAGATGCTTCTATACTTAGGGATCTCGAATCAATTTATAAAAGTTGGAAGTAAAATCCTGATACCGTATTTTCTCGATGTGTGGGTGTGTAATAAATAAACAGAAGCACCGTGCCTGATTTGAAAGTGTTCATCGTTGTTATTGCTTCTCTCCTTGCTGTTATCGGCAACATTTCCTATCTCAAAGATGCGCTTGCTGGCAGAGTAAAACCTCATCCCTACACATGGTTCATATGGTCAATCGTATCAATGACAACTTTTTTCGGTGGTCTCGCGAAAGGCGCTGGCATCGGAGCTATTCCCACAGGAATCGCTGAAGGATTTACGGTCGGTATCTTTCTGGTGTCCCTCAAATATCTTTTCCAAGAGCGTATGCAGCATATACGCACAATCGATAATTATTTCCTCGCCGTAGCATTGCTCGGTCTTATTCCATGGGTACTCACCAAGGACCCGACCATTTCTGTAGTGATAGTGGTTGGGATCGACCTGGTCGCCTTTATTCCGACGCTCCGAAAGACCTGGATGCATCCTGAAACAGAAAAGCCTCTTCTCTATGGCATGAATGTGGGGCGGCACGCACTGACATTGCTTTCATTGGGATCGTACAATATCGCCACGACCATTCATTCAGTTGCGATGATTGCTATAAATACGCTCATGGTACTTTTCATACGAAAGAAGCATCACTGAACTACATCGCTATATACGCTACACTAGCAGTATGCACGAGCGATCTTTATCGGATGAAGAACTTGTTTCTCTCGTGCAACGCGGGGATTCTGAACAATTCGGAGTACTCATGGCTCGCTATGAACCAAAGCTGATGCGGTATGGTTCGCGTTTTCTGGAGGGGGGAGATGACGTGCGCGATATCGTTCAAGATGTATTTATTAAAACATATCAGAACATTCAATCGTTCGATAGTACGCAGAAATTTTCTCCTTGGATTTATCGAATAGCACATAATGCCTTTGTGAACGAACTGCGCCGCAAAAGCCACGGTCCCATGCGCCTTCCTGATTTCGATCTTCTTCTCGATCATGCCCCTGCAATCGAATCGGCGGATAGCAAGAGCGAGCATGGGAGCCTTGTTCGTCTGGTGGAATCTGGTCTCGCAGATATTTCTCCGAAGTACCGGGAAGTTCTGATACTCTATTTTATGGAAGAACTCTCCTATAAAGAAATTGCTGACGTGCTTCGTATTCCGGTCAATACTGTTGGTGTTCGTCTTGCTCGAGCCAAAGAGGCACTCAAAACTTTCTATAAAAATCGAAATATATCGTATGACCAATAACCCGCATCAAAACGAAATACAACATGAAGTTCTAGAGCGTATCCGCTCTGGAGAGCTTCGTATGAAACCGCGACTTTTCTTTGTGTTGAAGGCGGTGCTGGTAGTCTTCGTTGCCGCGCTCATTCTTCTTGTATCGGTATGGCTTGCGAGTTTCATATCGTTTGGACTTCGCGTCAGTGGTCACGATTCGCTGCTTGGCTTCGGTACGCAAGGTTCTCTCATTTTTCTTACCATTTTCCCCTGGTGGTCTGCATTGCTTGACTTGATACTAATTGTTCTGCTTGGGTGGCTTCTGCGCCGTTTCAAATTCGGATACCGAAGGCCCTTGCTCTATCTCTTTGCAGTCTTGATCGTGGGAGGTATTGGGGCCGGACTCGTGTTTGATCGCGAAACGCACTTTAATGATGATCGTTTTGAAGAGGCTGAGGCCGGAAAACTCTTTGGTTCACTTGAGTCACTTTATGAGAGCGCCCATTCAAGGGCTCCGGAAGAGTATGGTATTTACCGCGGATTTGTACTTGGTGTGGGGGAGGACTCGTTTGTGCTCACACACAACGATCATGATGCTGATGAAGACGACGGAACATGGACGGTACTTCCACCGTTTGGATTTGCTATGGAGATGCTCCATACGGGAGATAGGGTGTATGTCGCTGGAGAGCTGGAGGGCAATATCATCAAAGCGTACGGAGCCCGCATTCTGGATCGCTAGAAAAATGAAATAAATAGAGGCTGTCCGGTGTACTACGAGTATGCCTACAGAAACCCTCACATACTCGCTCTACGTCTGCCTTGAGTGTGGATGGATATATGACGAAACGCTTGGTATGCCTGAGCGCGGTATTCTCCCTGGAACCCGGTGGGAGAGTCTGCCTGACGATTTCCAGTGCGGTGACTGCGATATCCAGAAGCGCGACACGCATATGTGGCAGCGCCTACCCGTATGAGAAAGGATACAAAGACATTTCTTTCTGCGGTGCTTGGCGTTCCGCTTTTCTTAAGCGGCGTGTGGGGCTTTAATGCTGCAAACGAGGCGAGCACTGTCGTGTTCCAGCGCGAGCAAGTTGCGAATGCGGAGCCCGAAATACAAAAGCCTGTTGAGGTCCCCAAAGAAAAAATAACCATTGCAACAACTACCGCACCTAGTACCAAGCCCGTACCGGTAAAGTCGGTAACCCAGCCTATGGCAGTTCCAACGCCCATCGTTGTGCCGGTTGTTACGCCTGTCGTTACTCCAGCACCAGCAGAGCCAACACCTACTCCTGTTGTCGTGAAGAAATCACGTCGTACCCACGCCAGTTAATGCCATGAAGGAATACGACTACGAAAAGAGGGTTATGGGATCAGAGGCGAGTCTGAGCATCGTCGCGCGTGATCGCACGGTAGCGGATACCGCAGCAGACGCTCTCTTTGCTATAGCAGAAGCAGAGGAAACCAGGTTCTCCCGATTCCGGGACACAAGCGAGCTTTCACGGCTTAATCGGGAACGTTCACTTGAGGTTTCCGAAGATTTTATGGGCGCGCTTATACTCGGGAGAGATTTATATCGGAGGTCTGCGGGGATATTTAACCCATTGGTCGACATAGCACGTTTTGGGTACGATGCGGATATCACTGTTGTGAAGGGCACTGATCGCACGGGGAAGAAAGAACACATCCCATACAACATCAACATGGAAACTGTTCGAATTGATACAGAAGCAATGACCGTATCACTTCAGGAGGGACAATATCTAGATTTCGGCGGCTATATGAAAGGTCATATTGCGGAGAAAATGGCGAGAGCAGCGACGGGTTGCCCGGGCGTGCTGGTGAATCTGGGAGGAGATATATATACACGTGGCGTCGATGCCGAAGGGAAACCATTTGTCTTTACGATTGATCAACCGATCGATTCGGTTGCCGAACTCTCGTTTTTCGGGACGAATACAGGTATTGCGACCAGTGGATCATACAATCGGCACTGGAAGTATCATGGCATGCCATTCTTCCATATTCTCGACGATACCGGAGCGAAGAATCCCGCAACCGAAATTTTGTCTGCAACGGTCATTGCCCAGACGGGCGCAGAGTCTGATGCGTTTGCAACAGTAGCGCTCATTCTTGGAGTCGAGGCCGGTGGAAAATTTCTTGAAGAGAAAGGGTTCGAATACTGCTTCATTAAGGATGATGGCGGCGTCATTCTTTCCGGTGCGTTCCCTCTTATCAAGAGGGCTGAATCATATCTCTATGCCGAATAAAGCATTCTTTTCCTTCATCGCAGTTCTTCAAGAGACACTACTCGCTCTTGGCATTGGGATACTACTCGTGCTTCCGATAGCGCTAGCGTATTTTTCTGCGTATATACCAGAATGGTCGTACACAATTTTGTTCGGCGTGTCTCTTTTTACAGTGTCTCTCGTGATGGCCATACGCCCGCTCGCAGATTTGTTTCCGAACGTCCCACAGGTACGGTCTCTGGTGATTCTACGAAAGGGATTCGGTGTTCTTTCTGCGTCTATCATCGTCGCAATCATGCTTTCGAAGTTCATGATTGGAGGCTTCTCGTATGCGATTGATTTCTTTAGACTTGAACATTGGTCAATTGGTGATGGAGCAATACTTGCGCCAGCAGGAGACTTGTCTGCGCTGGTACTCCTCATAACTTCAAACAAGTTTTCAAAGCGGATACTCGGCCGTAACTGGAAGCGAATCCAAAAACTCGCCTATGTATATTTCTATGCAGGTGCCCTCTACGAATATTTGTTTCTCGGACAAACGCTTGCTCTGGCTGCCCTCATTATTGTCACAATCCTCGTAGTAGCTGCATATCTGAAAAACCACTGCAAGCGCACGGCATCTGTTGCAATATGACCATAAAACGAATGCCGGCACGCATACGCAAAGTGACAACCCTATCGCCGACGGCAAAGGAAGTTACGCTACAGCTGCCAGAATCGCTCGGTTTTCTGCCGGGAGCATTTGTGAATGTATTTATGGAACACAACGGGGCGCGGATGCGTCGAGCATATTCAGTATCTTCTGATGAGGATGTCCAAAACACGATTACGCTTTCCATACGCAAGGGAAGTGTAGGCGGCATGAGCGAGCGTTTCTGGGACAAAGGAGTAGAGCAGGTGCCGCTTGAAATCATGGGACCACTCGGACTCAATACTGCGGATAAAATAACAGGCACAAAGGTATTTCTATTCGGATTCGGTATTGGCGTTTCTGTTATAAAGGGACTTTTGCCGCACCTGCTTCGAAGAGACAACATAACGAAAATAACGGTTCTGCTGGGGAGCAGGAGTGAAGAAGAGGTTCTGTATAGAAATTTCTTTGAAGGCCTGTCTGTGCGCGATCCTCGTCTTGTATTGAGGATGGTAATCTCAAGGCCGCTCGACAGCACGTATCCATTCCAGGGACATCTTCAGGATCACGTGAATGGTTTAGATTTCGAAGATGCTTCAGTCTATATCTGCGGGTCGAAAGTCGCCGTTGAATCCTTAAAGGCGAAAATCGAGGAGGGAAGCTCAAAACCCAAAGAATTCTTGTTAGAAGCCTTTGATTAACGGACGTAAAATGGGGTCAGGAATCGAATCCAAAAGCATATTCCCTACTTGCAAATATATTAGCATATACTAATATATAATCATGCCACTCAAGAGTTTTTGCAAAGCATTCGGCAATCCACAGCGCGTGCGGCTTATCGCGTGCCTTGCACGCGAGGCGACAGTTAGCAATCTGCTCGATAAATGCGATTTGAGCCAGAGTGCTCTCTCGCAGCATCTTGCCGTGCTTCGCCGCGCCGGTATTGTGCGGACACGAGAGAGCGGTAGGCATGTCTATTATCAAACCGCTTTGCGTGAGTACGTAGATCTTGCGCGGAAGGTATTGACACTAATCAAGTAAAAATGAAGCAAATACTCGTTTCGTCGTTTAAAGAGATCATTGATGCAGAAAAGAATAACCCGTTGGTTGATTTCATTAACGTCTGCACGCCCGCTGAGTACAAAGAAAAACATATCAGCGGTGTTCGTTCAGTGCCGCTTGATGAAATAGAACAACATATACAGGAGTTCAAAGACAAGAAGACGATTTACGTGCACTGCCGCTCGGGGCGCAGGGGAGTTGCCGCGATAGAAAAGCTTGCCGCACTTGGAGTGAAGGCAGAATTGGTGAACGTTGAGGGCGGTATCCTTGCCTGGGAAGAAGCTGGCTATGGTACGGCCAGAATTTCGTCCCGCCTGTCACTCATGCGTCAGACGTTCATCGCTGCGGGTGCGCTTGTCATACTTGCACATGCGCTCGCGTTCTTCATTGCTCCCGAATGGCTCGCACTGTCTGCTGCGGTGGGTGTCGGGCTCTTTCTTGCTGGGCTTACCGGCTGGTGCGGAATGACTATGCTGCTCGCGCGTATGCCTTGGAATAGAGACTAATCACTTACAGATATGCCTAACTACAAACAATTTCTCGATTATCATCCGTCCGTTAAAGGATTTTTCGATCCCGCAACAAACACCATAAGCTATGTTGTTGCCGACGAGGCAACAAGACACGGCGTCATCATCGACAGTGTCCTTGATTACGAGCCGCACGGAGCAACAACCTCGTTTGAAAGTGCGAACAATATTATCGAATATGTTAAAGAGAATGGATACAGCATTGATTGGATTCTCGAGACCCACGTGCACGCCGACCATATATCAGCCGCGCCCTATCTCAAGGAGCAGCTTGGCGGAAAGATCGCGATTGGTGAACGGATAGTGCAGGTGCAGGAGGTATTTGGCAAGGTGTTTAATGAGGGTACAGAGTTCGAGCGCGATGGAGGCCAGTTCGACAGGCTCTTCAAGGACGGAGACGAATTCTTTGTGGGGAATATCCCAGTACGCGTCATGTATACGCCGGGCCATACACCTGCCGATATCACCTATGTGATAGGAGATGCGGTGTTCCCAGGGGACACGCTCTTCATGCCCGATTATGGGACTGCGCGTGTGGATTTTCCAGGCGGGAATGCGGAAGACATGTATGCTTCTGCTCAGAAATTATTTGCGCTTCCGGAAGAGATGCGAATGTTTATGTGTCATGATTATCTCCCCGAAGGACGCTCCGAGTATCGATACCAAACAACCGTTGGGGAGCAGAAACATGCCAACATACATTTGAACGAACAAACGACCGAACGCGCGTTCGCGACACTCCGCAAGGAACGGGATGCAGGGCTTGGCATGCCACGACTCATCATTCCGTCGCTCCAAGTAAATATGCGCGCGGGAGAACTTCCTAAGGATAGGGAAACCGGAGCGCCCTTTCTCAAGACTCCGGTCAATAGTGTCTTCTCTAAAAAATAAGTTGTGAACGAGACCGTGAAATGATAATCATAGTTGTGGTGTTCGTCGGAGTCCTATAAGTTAGGAATAATGAATAGGAACACTACTCTAATAGTCAGCTTCTCTTTAGTTGCTGTGGCACTATTGTATGGTGCCTCCCAACTTCTCGGGTTGGATTATCAGATAAAGACTTTTCTAAAAGTATTTTTGTTTTTGCTAGTACCACTTTCTTGGTCATTTTTCTTGATGCGGGGCCAGACTGAAAGAATTCTTGGCCTGAAAGATCTTAAACTGAAAAGTCTTGTACCAGGTCTGGTGGTGGGTACCGGCTCTTTTGGTATCATTCTTGCCGCGTATGCAATTCTTGGAAACTTCATTGACTTCACAGGCATCAAAACTGAACTTCAAACAACAGGCATTACCACGACAAATTTTATTCTTATTGGGCTGTATATCGTATTCATAAACTCGCTCCTTGAAGAATTCTTCTTCAGAGGCTTTTTGTTTTTGAATCTTAAAAAATATGCCTCGGTCAGAATTGCATACTTTTATTCTGCAATTCTTTTTGCGATCTATCACCTGGAGACTATTCAGACCTGGTTTAATCCGGTGCTTATGTTTCTTGCATTACTTTCCCTTTTTGTCATTGGTTTAGTGTTCAACTTTCTTAACATCAAAGCAAATCATTTTCTTAATTCATGGATTGCACACGCCGTTGCCGACAGCGCTATTATCTTAGTCGGGTGCAGAATGTTCGGTCTTATTTGATGGGAAGTGCTCAGAAAGTCGGCTTACTGTTTCAAAGAATCGAGTTTAGTATTCATCCAATTTATTTCAGCCTGTTGGCCCGAAATAATGTTCTCGCACAGTTCTTTTATTTGCGGATCTTTGAGGGAAGACTGTTCGCACATGAGAATTGCTCCGGCATGGTGGGGAATCATAGATTTCAAAAATTGTTCGTCAGTGATGGCAACTTGTTGGCGAATGAAAAGAAAAGAACCTGCTAGTAGCAGAATGCTCGTAACAACAAGAAAGACATTTAGCTTCTTTTTGGGATACATCGAACCCATGAGCCAAAGCTCAAGGAGGGGCATGGGCGAGGCCATGAGCGCGGCCATATAAAGCTGGTTAAGGCTGGGATATACGTTTGCAAATGTATTTACCATCACATACATGAAAAAATACATGAGGACGAAATGGAACGCGGTCATACACAACAATCGTCCGTACCCGCCTCGATTGGTATCCATGTTCATATGTCTCTAGCATAACGCGCGTATGACACAGACAACACCATTTCTCGTGTATACTTTTCGCATGGTTTTAGTGTCGCGAATCTTCGCCATCTCGCTTATTGTTTTTTTCTGCTTGGGCACTCCTGCTTTCGCTGCCTCTATTGCGGATATGGACATGATGCATGGCGCGTCAGGAACAGAAACGCTCTGTCCTCTTATGGGCATGGTCCCTGCGTGTGCGAGCATGGTTGACCATATGTCCCATTGGCAATCAACTTTTGCCCCGACGCTTGCGGAGTTTTTATCACTCCTCACGCTGGTTTTCGTTTCAGCACATCTCCTTAGTCGATTGTTTATTCGTGCCGCACTGCGCGTTTCGTCTAGGCCGCGGCAGGTTTCTGACAAGCCGACTTTGTTTCAAAGGCTGTGTTCGCAAGGCATCTTAAACCCCAAAATTCCATAACGTCGTTTCGATATTTCATTTACTGGTTGTTAATCTAAAAAACTATGGAAAAGAACAATGTGTTCGTTATCGTGCTTCTTACTCTTGTTATCGGGGGTGGTGTGGGGTATGCGCTTGGTCGCAATCAGGATTACATGCCCGTGGCAGGCAACCATCTCATGGGCAATGGAGGCATGATGCGTGACGGTGATATGGGCATGGAAGGTGCCATGGGCGGTATGATGGCGGGTCTTACAGGCAAGACGGGAGATGCTTTTGACCGCGCATTTTTATCCGAGATGGTTATGCACCATCAGGGTGCCGTTGCTATGGCGCAAGCAGCACTCCAACATGCCAAGCATGCTGAGATAACACAGATGGCCCAGGCAATTATCTCTGCGCAAACCAGTGAAATTACGCAGATGCAGGAGTGGGAAAAGAGTTGGTATGGACAATAAATAAACCCACAATAAAACAGCACGGCCCCGCATTCGCGGGGCCGTGCTGTTTTATTGCACTCTATTGCTTATGGTTTTATTTCCGCAAAAACATTTTCAGAACCGTATCCAAAAGTGAAATTTCCCCAGCGCACCCAGGTAGGTTTCAATACAAAGTAACGGAATTCCGCAGGATCGAAGCGGTCCATGGGAGCAAAGTAGGTTTCATTTGAGGTGGCATTTTTAATCAACTCCTTGAATACCTGTATATCGGGCGTCTCTTCAGTAACGTCAGAAACAATGCCTTCAATTTGAAGAGTGCGGGGAGCTTCAGTGCTCACGACGACAAAAGCAGCTTTCGGGTGTGCGGCAAGGTCAGCAACCTTGCGAGTGTTTGCAAGAGAAATGAAATACACGCCGAATGCATCGTCGGCTGCATAATAGACAAGTCGCGCTCGGGGTTGTTCTCCATCTGCAAGCGTTGCAAGCACACCAGTAACGTGGTCTTTTAAAAACGCAAGCGCCTCAGTCTTTTTGTCGGTATCCATACAAGGAATTGTAGTGTTGTGGAGTGGTCGTGTAAAGAAGAAAAAAAGTACAACAGATTCGGGTGTATACTGTAGTTATATGAAGGGATACGTTGCAAATATTGAAGAGCGAGCGCTCGCAAACAATTATTTTAGGGAAGTGCTGTACACCGACGAGCGTCTGCAGCTTGTCGTTATGAGTCTTTTGCCGCAAGAAGAAATAGGTGAAGAGGTGCACCAGCTCGATCAATTTCTTCGTGTTGAAAAAGGAGAGGGGAAAGCGATACTGGATGGAGTTGAACATGTCGTCAGTGATGGCTTTGCCATTATTGTTCCGAAAGGCACAAGCCATAACATCATCAACACCTCCACGACCGAGTCGATGAAGTTGTATACACTGTACGCGCCAGCAAACCACAAAGAAGGAACCATCCACAAAACCAAGGCCGAAGCAGATGCAGACGAAGAAGAACATTTTGATGGAGAGGTAACGCAATAGCAAAAAGTAAGACGGGCGACACGTGAGTGTCGCCCGTTGTTTTGTTTCTGTGCCGAACTATTCGTTCGGCACGACGGCCACCATCGCTTCCGGAGGTTTCTCCGGAAGCGGCTTGAGGTTCCGAATAAGGCGCGAGTCCACCGGCTCGTGTGCCTCTGAACGCGCCCGCACTTCCTGAGAGCCGGCGATCAGTCGATCGGTCATCTCGGAGAAGTCTTTGCCGAAAAAAATCATCGCGACGATGATCAATACCGCCGCAATGATAAACACAAGCTCACCTTTCGAGACCTTCAACATAGCCGCTCTCCTTATTTGTTGGTTGAGGGCAGTGAGGATACTTCCGAAATCAATATTATACTATTTCGAACAAAATGTCAAGTCGCTGCAGAGCGGCCTGGCACCTTACTGTTTTACGACCGTATGCACGCTTGGCACTTCAAGCCCAAGAGCCCAAGCGGAAATACCGTAGAGATGGTTTTGCTTCACAAGGGAGAGTTTTTCCGTGATGCTTTTCGCGTTTTCATACCAGAGGGTGTAAGGCGTCCCGTCTTTGGTGTAATGCAGTGCAGGAGCTTTAACGACGGGGTCATAGGTAACCGTCACCTTGTGATTTTTAAATACATTGTCGATGCCTTCGTTTCCGCCGATGCCAACCAATTTTCCGGTCATGTCATTCCACTGCCAGTAATAAAGCGGAATGCCAAAAGAAATTTTGTTGTTTGGAATGGTGGCAAGGCTCCAGGTGAACACGCGCTCATACCAAGGAAAAGGAGCGACGGCGCCTTTTGAATCCGGATCGTCATACGACATGATGCTCAAAAAATCGGCGGACGCTGAAAGGGCTCGGTAGTCATATACACCAATCACGCTATCCCAAAGGCCTTCTTTGTAGTCATTTTTATTTTCGGAAACTTGCGCGATGACTGCCACGCTTAGCATGAGGTTTTGTGTCTTAAATGCGGCGTATGCTTTTTGAATAAACGCTGTGTACAGATCGCGGTCAGAGGCGTCCATTTGTTCAAAATCAAATTGCCAGCCCCAATAGCCTCGGTCGCGCGCTTCCGCAAGCATCCCTTGTATGGCAATATCTTCTCTTTTCGAATCACCAAGAAATGCCTTTGATGCCACGCGGCTAAAGCCGCCATTGGTTACCAGAGGCATGACTTTTATTTTGTGCGTCTTTGCAAAATCGAGCACATCTTTTTCTACGGTTCCGCTCAGGGTTCCATCGTCGTTAATTTTGTAAGATTGCGGTGCGAAAATATCGATGGAAGATGGATGTTCGAAGAATGACTTTTTCGCAAGCTCACCATCGCGGTAGTAAAAGAGGCGAACAGGGTTATAGACAGGAGTCGGAGTTGAAACGACGGCACTTGTTGCGGCATATGTTGGAACCGCAAAAAGTAGAAAGGAAAGAAAACTTAAAACGATTCCTTTGCCAAAAGATATGAAGGTGCTCATCGCCCTAGTATAGCAAAATAGGATTTCTCGCTACCTTTTTTTGCTTCATAGGGTTATCATGCGCATCAACACAGAGCTTATGCACGCCGTTATTCTTGCCGCAGGAGAAGGGAAGCGCATGCAGCCCCTTACTCTGGAACGCCCTAAGCCCCTTATCGAAGTGGCGGGGAAACCCATTATCGAACACATTCTGGACGCACTTCCTCCTGAAGTTGATGAAATCATTGTCATCACGGGTTACAAGGGTCAGATGATACGAGAGCGCCTTCGCGACTCCTATGGCGGTCGTCCCATTCGCTATGTGCACCAGTGGATGCCTGCGGGCACAGCCCACGCCCTTTCCATTGCGCACCCATTTCTCGGAGGTCGGTTTCTTCTTATGAATGCAGACGATATTCATGGAGCCCGCGCCCTTGCCGAGATGGTCAAACACCCGCTTTCGCTTTTGGTTGCGCCGCACCCCGAGCCGCAGAAATTTGGCGTTGTCACAAAAAATGACGACGGCACACTCGCTGAAATTGTGGAAAAGCCGGAAAACCCGACGAGCAACTTGGTCTCGACAGGAGCTATGGTGCTTGATGAGCGTGTTTTTAATTACGCTGCACCCAGGCACCCAAATGGCGAATACTACATCACTGACCCTTTCGGGGCCCTCGCAAAAGAGGTTCCCATGCAGGTTATCGAACAGGAGCTTTGGATTCCGGTTGGGTATCCCGAAGACATTGCAAAAGCGGAAGAAATTTTGAAAGCGTTGGGGCGTTGAAGAACCTGAGGCTGCAGTGTAAGCTCCACAGAGGGAAGTGTGTTATTTCCCCTAATTGCTGACGTAGCTCAGGTAGTTAGAGCATAGGACTCATAAACCTAAGGTCGGAGGTGCAAGTCCTCCCGTCAGCACCAAGTTGCAGAAGTACTGTAAATTCGTTACATTTGGGCTTGTTGCGGGAGTAATTTCTTTTCTCCCAATACAGGCGAATACTTGCGGGAGTAAGCAGATAGCTTGCTCCCGGTGCGCTCGTTCAGAAACATATGCAAGCATAGTTTCATCACTCGCTTGCGGGAGTAGCTCAACTGGTTAGAGCGCTGCCCTGTCACGGCAGAGGTTGCGGGTTCAAGTCCCGTCTCTCGCGCAAATGGAAAGCCCTCCGGGGCTTTTTCCATTTGCGCGAGAGACGCAAGGCATCTGCATGCCTTGCGTCGGGACTTGAAGGCCGGAGCATGTATTCGTTAGCAGACGAATACAGCGAGGCCGTGCCTAGACCGAAGTTTTGCGATAGCAAAACTTCGAGTTGAGGGAAAGATTACCATCTTTTGCGGAGCTAGACTGAATCCAGGAACTAATTCTCAAGCTTCAAGGATACGGATGGCAAATTAAACCTGCGGTATTACAGCGAAACAAGAACACGTTGCCTTGACAGGTACATATGCTATGTTGGTTAAATCGTTGGGATGGTCCTGACGTGTTCCTTGCAAGGGAAGGGTTCAATCATGAACCAGTCAGTAACGGCAAAAAGGACGCTGCCGCAATCGCGTCCTGTGGAAGGAATGCCACTGCTCGTCGCAGTTGGTGCTGCGGCAGCAGCCGCGTTCGTGGTTTCCAGCGCGCAGCAAGCGAGGGTCCGTGAGGCCTTTGCTGCTCTGAGCGACTGGGACCTGGGTGTGGTCGGCCGCTACTGTGTTGCCGAGGGCATCTATTCGGCTGAAGACATCGACGAGGTCATGGACGAGTACAAGAAGTTCATGGCGATGGCGATGGCCTTCGGCGCCGAACCGGTGCCCGTCAGCGAGTTCCTCGACGACTTCTGGCACACGCATATCGTCTTCACCCAAGACTATGCGGCCATGTGCCAGACAATCGCCGGGCGCTTCGTGCATCACCGTCCTCGCATTCTCGATGATGAGGCGATGCTGGCGGCAGCGTTCACCACGCGCACAATGGACCTGTATCGGCAGTGCTTCGGCGAGCCGAACCGCAAGGTCTGGAACAGTGCGTTGTGTCGTTGCGGTCCGGAGGACTGAACCCGCAACCCCGAGGCCGCCCCTGAAAAGGCGGCCTCAAATACTTTATGACTTGGCACGACAATTACTTCAACGAAGAATACATAGATTTTTATAGAGACATTCTTACTCCTGAGCGAACTGAAAAGGAGGTTGCTTTCCTTTTGTCGATTCTCAGTACGGATACAAAAAGAATATTAGACATGCCTTGTGGATACGGACGCCACAGTATCGAGCTAGCAAGGAAAGGGTATCAGGTTCATGGCGTGGATTTTTATGATTCTCAGCTTCGAGTCGCAATAGGGAATGCGGAAGGATTGAAGAATATAACCTTTGAGAAGGCTGATATGCGCGAATATGTAGGGAAAGACTATGATGCTGTCTTAAGCATGTTCAGCTCCTTCGGCTACTTCTCACGAGAGGAGGATTTTAAGGTGCTTTCAAACATGGTGAGCTCTGCACGTCCAGGAGGACTCATTGTTCTTGATGTCCGAAATCCAGTCCGTCTCCGTAACGCTCTCGCGGAAAGTAATTGGGAGTTGAAGCGCGAGACTCACGATGGAAGTGAGACGGATTCCTTTGATCCGGTTAAGAACACGCACAGTGTTGTCTATGACAGAAAAGGAGTAAGAAAGAGAGCTGTCATGAATATCTACATGCCTGACGAACTTGAAGAAGCCTTTACTTCAAATGATTGCACCATCGCAGCCACCTATGGTGGGTACGACAGTGCTGCATATGAATCCAGCTCTTCAAACCGCCTTATCATTGTGGCTCGACGTAACGCTTAAGGTTGGCGAGTCTCACTGCAGAGTTCCAGTTCTGTCTACGAGGCTGCGCAAATGGAAAGCCCTTCGGGGCTTTTGTTTTTACCTAAGAAACCTTTAAGCTTTCATATCCCTCCTGCACCAAGTTGCGAATAGATACTAGAGTCAATGAGAACCAAATCAGAAAAGAGGCGAGTCCTAGAACAAACAGCGTCGCGGTTGTCTGGAAATAGAATAGTAGTATAGTCACGTCCGGACTCAATTTGTTATCGAAAGGGATACACATGAGCACTCTGTGGAACGTCGAAGCTTTTCTGCACGGCATCCCGAAGAAGATGTCGCCGTTTGTAATTACCGAGATCACTAAGTCGGAGGATACGGTTTTCAATATGTGCGTTGATGTTACCAGGGCGGTATGCCTGTACGTCTTCGGGGGATATTCTCGACAATAGAAATCAAGAATATAGTTTTCCGATTGTCGTAAGTTATCTACGGGAAAGTTCCATGTTCAGTATGGGTATACATATTGAGACCGAATTGCCGGTTTGTGCGTACGGTTGGGCCTTGGAGTGTATTAACGGGATTTAATGTGTTTGGTGATGATCGCATAAGTAAGATTTCCTTATGTTATCTCGAGGAGGAACAAGCGTTAAGTCTCGTAGTAGGTTGGGATATGGTTATCACGAAGCCCGGCTTTTTCTTTGGCGAAGGATTGAAAATAATGATTGCACTTATTCATAGCACCATACCTAGACTCTGTACTGAAGCTTTTAGTATCTAGGTTCAGCTTACCAAGACTTTCAAAGAAAATTTTCCGTCAGGAAAACTTGATGCGTAGGTAGGTCCGGTCTCAGAGTACGGGTGGCCTAAAACAGCGTGATTTCCTGAAAATCACGCCGTTTTACTTTACAAAAACTGCTCGCCGTATTTTTTCATCGCTCGCTCGATCATGCGAAGGCCTTTACCTTTTTCAGTTGTTTCGTAATAGGCGTCTTTTGTTTTTCTAATGATGCCTTCTTCTTCAAGCTTTCGAAGTTTCAAAGTAAGCGTGCGGGTTGAAATACCGGGTAGATCCCGCTCAAGCTCGCAAAAGTGTTTGCGTTTTTGAAGCAGGGAACGAGCAACGAGCATGGTGCGGCTATCAGAAAGCAGCCGAATGGTTTTCGTGATGGGGCAGTCTATGCAGATTTCTTTTCTTGCCATTTTTTTGAATTATACCACATATGCAGGAAAAGAGTACTTTACAAAGTAAAGTACTCTACGATACACTGCATAGCACCACTTTTACATATACATACTCATCACTATTCTTATGGACTACGCAGCACTTGCCACACCCGACATTGTTTCAAAAACAGTTGACGCGCTTACGAAGCGCAATTTTAAACCGATCGTTGTTGGCACAAAAGAAGAGGCATTGGCCAAAATAAAAGAACTTATTCCACCAGGTGCTTCCGTGATGAACGGTTCGTCTCGAACGCTCGAAGAGATTGGTTTTGTCGATTACCTCAAAGAGGGGACCCACGGATGGAATAATCTTCACGAAGCTATCGTTGCTGAAAAAGACCCAGGGAAGCAGGCAGAACTTCGCAAGCATTCTGTCGTTTCTGACTATTATCTTGGCAGCGTGCATGCCCTTCCTCAGACGGGTGAATTGGTGATTGCTTCAAACTCTGGTAGTCAGCTTCCACATCTTGCCTATACCTCACCCAACATCATTCTTGTTGTTGGTACTCAAAAAATCACCGAGTCACTTAGTGATGCTCTCGACCGCATTGAAACATACGTGATCCCCCTTGAAGATGTGAACATCATGCAGAAATATGGTTTTCACACGATGCACGCAAAGACGTTGATCCTGCGACAAGAAAATCCAATGCTCGGCCGAAATGTCCATGTTATTCTTGTGAACGAGAAACTCGGTTTTTAATTTACCCGCCCCAAGAGCGAGCCAACCTAACGAAAAAAGAGACTAAGACCGGCCAAGCGGCCTTGGAGCGGTCTCTTTTTTCGTTAGGTTGGCAAGCGATTATTCAACCGTCACTGACTTTGCGAGATTGCGCGGCTGATCGATAGGGAGGCCGCGCTCTTTTGCTACGTAATAGGCAAAAAGCTGTAGTGGAATTGTAGAAAGAACGGGCAGGAGCGCCTCTTCGGTTTGCGGTATAAAAATCACCTCATCGGCAATCGTTTTCATTTCGTCATTTCCGTCGGTGGTGAGCGCTATCACGCGTCCGCCGCGTGCCTGTATTTCGGCAATGTTTGATTTTGTTTTCTCATACAAAGAATCTTTTGGTGCAAGCACCATAGTGGGAAACCCAGGCTCGATGAGGGCGAGTGGTCCGTGTTTCATTTCACCTGCGCCGTATCCCTCGGCATGAATGTATGAAATTTCTTTGAGCTTAAGCGCGCCCTCAAAGGCGATGGGGCACTGGAATTTTCGCCCGAGGAAAAAGAAATCGGTTGCGGACGCGTATTTTTTAGCGATTTGTTCAATGTCAGAAGCCCGAGAAAGCACCTCTTTTGCCTTTTCGGGAAGAGTAAGCAAGGCTTTTGCAATTTCAATGCCCCGTTCTTTGGAAAGTTGCCGATCCCTTCCAAGGAAAAGTCCGATAAGTGCAAGCACGATCACTTGCGATATGAATGCTTTTGTCGAGGCGACGCCTATTTCAGGACCTGCGTGGTTGTACACGCCCGCATCAGTTTCGCGCGCCACGGTTGAACCAACGACATTCACCACACCGAGCGTTAGAAGTCCGCGCCGCTTTGCGGCGCGGATCGCCTCAAGAGTATCTGCCGTTTCTCCCGACTGCGAAACCGCAATGAGCACGGTGTCTTTTGCATTTGCCGTCATGTTTCGGTAGCGAAATTCAGAAGCAATCTCGACTTCAACCGGTATTTCGGCAAATTCTTCGATCAATAGTTCCCCAATAAGTCCGGCGTAATAGGCACTGCCGCACCCAGTGATGATGATTCGTTTTGCGTCTTTGAGTTTCTCGGCGACTTCTTTGAGTCCTCCTAAGTGCGAGGTGCCTTCTGAAAGTTCTACGCGCCCGCGAAGCGTGTTTTGAATCACTTCGGAAATTTCCATGATTTCTTTGAGCATGAAATGCTCATATCCTTTTTTCTGCGCGGCTTCCGCATCCCATTCAAGGGTGGTGATAGGTTTCAAAATGGTTTCCCGAGTGGCGTCACGCACTTCATATCCGGAAGTGGTGAGAATTGCCATTTCGCCGTCGTCCAAATACAACACGTCTTTGGTGTGGGGAAGTATGGGGGTTGCGTCTGAGGCAAGATAGTAGCCATCTGCGGCGATGCCAATCATTAAAGGACTTCCAAGTCGCGTTGCAATAATTTTCTCTGGTTCTTTTTTCGACATAACCGCAATGCCGTAGGTGCCGCGAACTTCCGCGAGTGCTTTGCGTGCCGCTTCTTCAAGAGATAGATCGATGTGGTAAAAGCCAATAAGCTGCGCAAGAGCTTCGGTATCTGTGTCCGAACGAAAACGAATACCTTTCTCTTCAAGCATCTTTCGTATTTCGGCGTGGTTTTCAATAATGCCGTTATGAACTAGCCACACCGTTTCTGATGCGTCCGTGTGAGGGTGTGCATTTTCTTCCGTTGGAGGTCCGTGGGTCGCCCAACGCGTATGCGCAATACCTGCCTTGCCTGCAAACATGTCAGGCACGCTTTCGCGAAGTGTCTTCACTTTTCCGACGCGTTTTATCGCTCCTTGGCCTTCCACATAGATGCCGGCAGAGTCGTATCCGCGGTATTCAAGCGCCGAAAGTCCTTCGAGAAGAAAAGGAGTTGCGTTTTTCTTGCCTACATAGCCAACGATGCCACACATAGTCGTTCATTATAACTTTGTATTTTTGAAAAAGTTTCGTCGGAGTAGATTTTCTTGGCATATATAGAAACGGGTGTATGCTCTGGCGAGTAGTTTTTTGGAGGTATGAACATGGAGAAACTCAAATCTCGTATCATCGGTATCGATCTGGATGATGTGATCATTCGGACCTACGAAGGCTTCTGTATTTGGCATAACGCCATGTACGGAACCAGTTTTCATTGGCGGGACATAAAAGAATACCACCTCGAAAATCTCTTCGACTGTAGTCGTGCAGAAATCGCGGCTCGGTGCTTGAGTTTTTTTGGGTCGCAAACGCACGCTGATTTGCAGCCCGTCTCAGGTGCGGTGAGTGCTCTTTCGGCGCTTTCCCGAGAAAATCGTCTGATCGTGATAACCTCTCGACCAGAACGAGTCAGGAATCCAACACTCGCACTCATGAAGCGGCATGTGCCGTTTCTAACGGAAGTACATTTTCTTGGCCACTACCATGATCAAGAAAGTTCTTCGTTGCGTACAAAAGGGGAAGTGTGCAAGGACCACAACATCGACGTGTTTGTGGACGACGCGTTGCACCACGTGGAATCGGTTACCCAACAGGGCATCCCCGTCTTTGTTTTGGATGCTCCCTGGAACCAAGGTGTGTTGCCGCCCGCCGCGTCTCGGGTTTATTCCTGGGAAGAAATTCTAACAAAACTCGCCTGATGCAGGCCCCGCTACGCGGGGCCTGTTCTATTAAAGATTGAAAAACTCTGAAAAATACATTACGCTACGCAGGTTCTAAC
This sequence comes from Minisyncoccia bacterium, assembly GCA_049305795.1. Classification (GTDB taxonomy): domain Bacteria; phylum Patescibacteriota; class Minisyncoccia; order Phycocordibacterales; family Phycocordibacteraceae; genus C7867-001. The sequence continues at coordinate 112,517 of JBAQPM010000002.1, forward strand.
AGGCCGATGTATGAGTACATGCATCGTGCTCGTTCGGGCGAAGACCGGTGCAAGCACCGTCTTACCCTCATTCCGCCGATGTAGCTCAGCTGGTAGAGCACCACCATGGTAAGGTGGGGGTCGTCGGTTCAATCCCGACCATCGGCTCAAAAAGTGTAAGTGTGCTCTATACTACTTTTATGGAACCCATAATTTCTCGGGGAAGAATTTTGGTACTCGCGTTCACACTTCTATATGTGTTCATTTTCAGTACCTGGTTTATCACACAGGGCAATTATGAATTTATATGGTACGTCTCCGTGATGTTTGTCATCATGGCAATCATTGCTTGTACGCTCCGCACCTCTGCATTTCCAAACTATATTCTTTGGATGCTTTCCGTGTGGGGACTCCTCCATATGCTGGGCGGCGGGATACCAGTTGGGGACAGTGTTTTATATGGATACCGACTCTTTGACCTCTATACGGGATCTTCGCCGGACTTCGTCCTTCTTAAATACGACCAAGTAGTGCATGCGTATGGTTTTGCAGTTGCGGCGATAGCCCTCGCGCATATTCTTTCCCTTCGCGCACAAGGTTTTGGAATGTTTGGTCGCGTTATGTTTGCGGCGCTCGGTGCCATTGGTCTGTCGGTGTTAAATGAAATTATAGAATTTGCTGCAGTTCTCATGCTTCCTGACACGTGGGTAGGGGGTTACTACAATATTTCTCTGGACCTTGTCTTCAATACGCTCGGCGCCTTCGTTGGGGTTCTTCTCTTTGAATATTTTCATAGAAATCATTCAAAGACTGGAAGTTCATAACCCCTCTTTACAGACTTTTTATGCGGAGTCATACTATATGCTTCACGTTATTGTGACGTGAAGATGAAGATCTTTGGGGGTACTAATATGTGCGAGGCAGATGACGAACCTCAGCTTAAGAAGTCTGAGAAACCGACACAGCCCGTCTCTGTTCCGGTGGGGCAAGACGCCTCGGGACCGGGGCATCATACGGCTTCCTACGGGAAACCCTTCGATCTGGACGAGGTGCTCGAAGAGCGCTGCTACGGACTCCACGGTCGTTTGCGTTGATTTTTCTCATATTGCTTTAC
>JBAQPM010000003.1:0-3650 GCA_049305795.1 Minisyncoccia bacterium
AGGAAGCCGCTGCGGCGGCGAAAGAACTGCACGACAAAAAGCGCAAGAAAGGCGGCGACGGAGCGAAGGCCGAGGCGCCGGTAAACCTGAAGGACACCCGCGAAGGCCCGCAACGCCGGCAGTCGAACGAGGACATCACCAGTGACACGCTGAGGGAGACCTTTGGGTTCAAGGGGATCAATTTCGGCAACTGGATGAAGGGCGACTCCCCGGCCAAGCGCGCCGAGCGGCAGGCGCACCTGAACAACGCCTACGACTCCATGCTCGACCTCGCCGAGATCCTGGGCGTCCCGCCTCGCGCCATGAGCCTGAACGGCATGCTGGGCCTGGCCATCGGCGCGCAGGGGCATGGTGGCCGCGCTGCCGCGCACTTCGTTCCCGGCGTCAACGAGATCAACCTGACCCGCGAGCAGGGTGCCGGCAGCCTCGCCCACGAATGGGCGCACGCGCTGGACCACTACTTCGCCACGTTGGCTGGCGGCAAACTCGCCACCGGAAAGACGCCCTTTCTCACCGAGCACACGACGGACAAGCTCGATGGTGTGCGGCCCGAGGTGCAGGAGGCGTTCAAGGCCATCGTCAAGGCGATGCGTGGCCGCGACGTGACGCCCGAGGAACTCGCCGCACAGGAACGCGCGTCGCTTGACATGGCGAAGCGTTCTCTTGAGCGCGGGCTCACCGCCATGCGCGATAACCTGGCGAACCGCACGCTCAAGACGGGCTCGGGGCGGTCCCGCGAAGATGTGTTGACCAGCTTCGACGAACTGGCCAACCGCCTGCGGAACGGCGACATCGGCGAGGGCTACCTGTCGTTTGGCAAGGGCGCCGCTGACATGGAGCCGCAGGTCGTGGCCATGCTTGCGATGCTGTACCGCGAGTCGCTTGGCAACAAGTACCAAGAGATTGGCGCGATCGGGTACAACGCACGCCGCGTGGCGGGCGCCAACAAGGCGAGGCAGAGCAACGCCGAGCACATCCCGCAGGTGCCGTCCAACTTCCGCCGCGAGGCCGTCAAGCTGGATCGCGGCACCGCTGGTAAGTATTGGTCCTCAACGCTGGAGATGTTCGCCCGCAGCTTCCAGAGCTACGTGCTGGACCGGCTCGCCGCGCAGGGCGCCCGCAACGACTACCTGACGCGCCCGCAGATGGACGAGGCGACGTTGCAGGTCGCGCAGGAAATGGGCATCGGCGAGGACGGCGACCGCTATCCCCGCGGCGATGAACGCAACACGATCAACCGCGGGTTCGACACCCTGATCGCGTCCCTGCGTACCCGCGAAACCGACACCGGCATCGCGCTGGAATCCGTCGAGGAGATGGACGCCGCCGACCTCACCCCCGCCGAGCGCGCCGCATTCGAGCGTTCGCAGGTGGATCGTGCCGACTTGAGCGCGAAGGTCTCGCAGGAGAAGGGCCAAGCGGATGCGGAGGCGTCGGGCCTGGCGCAGTTGGTCAAGCGCCTGCTGGGCCGCGTGGGCGTGCCGATCCACTACCTGCGCGGGGATGCCGGCCTGTACGCCATCGCCAACGAGGGTTACATCGCGCAACTGAAGGACGAGCAGCGCCGCCGTGGGCAGACCAAGAAGGGGCTGACCACGCACGGCCTGTACCTGCGCCCGCAGGACACCAAGAGCGGCAAGGCGGCGGTGGTGGTCTATACCCACACCCCCGGCGACAACGTGCTCAAGGTGTTCACCGCCGCGCACGAGATTGCCGGGCACCACGGCCTGCGGTCGATGTTGGGAAAGGACTTGGAAGCGGTGCTCGACCTCGCGCGCCAGAACCCGACCGTGCGCAAGGTCGCGGACTCCATGTTCCGTGGCCGCGACATGGCCGGCAAGATCGCCGAGGGCAAGATGACCCCGCGACAGGCCGAACTGCTGGCAACCGAGGAAGCCCTGGCCGACCTCGCCGCCGCCAACGCCACCGGCAACTGGACGCGCATCGAGGAGAAGCACGGCGTCAAGGCCCCGCTGGAAATGCGCAACAAGTTCGCCGCCATGCTCGCCAACGTGGTGCGCAAGCTGAAGTCTTTGTTCAAGGCCCGCAGTGTTGGGTTCTCGGATGCGCAGGTACGGCAGCTTTTGGAGAATGCGCGGAAGGCGGCGGCTGGCGGCGCGAGCGTGCTCAACGCGGACGGCGCACTGGAGCAGGTCTCCGTCGAGGATGCCAAGCGCATTCAGATCAAGACGCAAATGCCGACCGATCCCGTTTTCGCCGAGGCGGTTGCCAATACCGCCGGCGCAGCCATCACCAGCGACGGGCTGGAAATCGACCTCGTGCGTTACCAGAAGCCGGAGCAGACGGGCGACGTGTCTGTCCGCACCGGCGTGTTTTACCTGCCGACCGGATCGAAGCAGGAACGCTACTACCGCAACGGTGCGCGCTACGGCGGCAAGGTCAAGGTGCAAGGCCGCACGCTCATCAAGCGCCCGCTGTTCGCCAAGGGCGGCACCGGAGGCAAGGCACCAGAGGCCGCCTATGACGCGATCCGTGGGAAGGGCGCGTACCAGAAGATGCGCGATGCGATCCTGAAGGGCATCTCCATTCACTACGGCCAGAACCGGATGTACGCCGTGCCGCAGGTGCGCGAAGTGCTGGAGCAGTTCGGCGCCGACCCCTCGCTGGCATACGAGATATTGCGTTACAGCGCGCAGGGCAACACGCTGGCCTATGCGCTGCAGGAGAACATCGTCGCCCACGCCGTCCGCGAGGCGGGCTATGACGCGGTGGTTGGCTGGAGCAAGGGCAAGGCCGGCCCGTTCGTGTCCGAAGTGTTCGATGTCCGCGAGGCCACGAATCCGACCGAAGATGGCGAATCCGACCTGCATCCAGCATTCGAGTCCGCCATCGGCCAGCCGCAGAGTGCGCTGGAGTCCACGGAAGGCGGTTTGGAGTCCACCGAGGACCAGACGCAGGACGCATCGAATCCGTCGATCCTGGAGTCGGTGGAGGCGGTAGGCGACGGCGGCGGCATGCGCGGGATCTTCGGCAAGGCCGTGGAGGCCGTGGACCTGGCGAGCAAGAAGCCCGCCCAAGCGATCCCGGAGGACTTCGACGACGCCCAGCGGGCGGCGGCCATGAAGTTCGCCACGTTCAAGCCCAAGGAATCGATCCGCGAACGCTGGCTGGCGATCAAGGCCGGCGCGGCGGATCGCATTGCCCAGAAGGTCATCGACCAGTTCCGCCCCCTGAAAACCCTCAACATGCGCGCGTTCATGCAGGCGCATATGTCCAAGGGCACGGACGGCGCGCTGGAGGCGGTGTTCAACTACGGCATCCCGACACTTGACGGCGGCGCGTTCAACATCGGTGAGCGCACGGGTGGGTTCAAGAAGGTGCTGACCGACCTCAAGGGCGAGCACGACAAGTTCCTGATGTGGTACTCCGGCAACCGCGCCGAGAAACTGGCAGCGGAAGGCCGCGAGCACCTGTTCACGCCCGAGGACATCGCCGCGATGAAGCGGATGAATGCGGGCGTGATGCCTGATGGCCGCAACCGCAAGCAGGTGTACGCCCACGCGGCGAAGGAGCTGGCCCGCTACAACAAGGCCATGCTGGACATCGGCGAGGCGGCCGGCGTCATCGACCCGGAAGGCCGCAAGCTGTGGGAGAGCGAGTTCTACATCCCGTTCTACCGCGTCATGGAG
>JBAQPM010000004.1:0-2190 GCA_049305795.1 Minisyncoccia bacterium
CCTCAATCAACAACGGTGTTTCTTCCATTCAACAAACCTATGGTTCTGCTCAAACAGGCGCCCTCACCTTTGCCACCTCAAGCGCCTCCTTCAACGGTCTCACCCAAGGAGTCACCATCACCAACACTGCAGGTGCCTTCACCTTCGCCCCAACCCTCTCTGGCACTCTCGACAACACCGGTCTCACCAACTCATCCATCTCGTTTGCCACTGGCTCATCAGGCTCCGACATCAACTGGACTTCTTCACCTGTATCTCTTGGAGGCACAGCAACCCTCAACGTCCCATCCTCTTCACTCACTGCAAGAGGTCTTCTCACTTCAGCTGACTTCACTACCTTCAACAACAAAGTATCCTCAACGTCACTCGACACCTCTGCAGAACTCGCTTCTCTCGTCACGGACGAAACCGGCACCGGCTCTCTCGTCTTTTCCGCTTCACCAACCTTTACCGGTGTTGCAACGTTTGCAAACGCTTCCTCCTCACTCTTCTCCTCAACATACGCATCTTCCACCAATGCGTTCTTTGGGAATCTTTCGGTTGGGGGGCTTTCGGGCATATTGAAAGCGACGGCAGGAGTTGTTTCGACCGCGCTCGCCGGCACCGATTATATTGCGAATACCCTTGGCGACTGGACTGGCACTTTCGACAACCAAGAGGGAAGTTACTACCTTGCAAACTCCTTCAGCACCACCAGTGCAAATTACTTCCTCGCGCAAAATACGGGCGCAGCTTTCAGCACTACCTCTGCTGCTTACCATCTTTCCACGTACGATAAAGGATTTTTCTTTTCCACAACCTCAACTGATTACTGGAAAACGCAAAACAATTTCTTTAGCACGACTTCAAGCGACTACTGGTTAACGATTAAAACCACCGATACTCTTACCCAAGGAGCCGTTAATAAATATTATGCAACCAATCTTTTTGCGGCAGATCTTGCAGCCACCACCACTGATGCGCTCGCTGAAGGTGTTACGAACAAATACTTCACTGACGCACGCGTAGGTTCATACATTTCTGGTTCCTCAACTATTCCTCACGTTGGAGGATCGGCATTTGGCGATTTGCTTTCGTGGACTGGCTCTGCATGGACCAACATTGCAACCTCAACACTCGGTATAAATCTTTCAGACACGCTTGGTACGCTTGCACAATCCAAAGGCGGTACGGGTATTACATCCTATACGGCTGGAGATATCTTGTATGCGGATAACACGGGAGTTCTTACCAAGCTTCCAGTAGGTAGTACCGGACAGGTGCTCAAGGTTCAGGCGGGACTTCCCAGCTGGGGAGTCGATCAAACCGTAGGGGGTGGGGGAAGCGACGGCATCTTTGCAACGTCAACGGGAATCATTTATCCGCTTGATACCGCAATGACGGTTGTTATTGGTTCTAATTCAACTTCAACGAGTAACAGCATCTTTGAAGTTTCGGGCCAAGCATATATTTCTTCAAAACTCGGTATCGCCACCACCAATCCTTCGACCGCTCTTTCTGTCGCGGGCAATGGATATCTTACGGGTGGTCTTGGAGTAGGTGTTCTTAATACTTCAGCGGGAACGCTGCAAACTTCAGGAAATGCAACTATCGGTGGAACACTCACCGTCGGCTCACTCTCTGGCTTTTTGAAAGCGACGGCAGGAGTTGTTTCAACTGCACTCGTTTCCCTCACTTCTGATATCAGTGGCATTCTTCCCCTTGCAAACGGCGGCACCGCCACTTCCACTTTCTATAACGGCGGCGTGGTTTTTTCTGACGGCACCAAACTCACCCAATCATCTTCCGCTTCAAACTTTTTCTGGAATGAAACCAATAAGCGTTTGGGCATCGGCACTGCATCTCCAAACGTAAAACTAAGTGTCACTGGTACCAGCGGTGCAAGCGCAGGAAGCGGTTCAAACGGTATCGCGCAAATCACCACAGGCACCGGAGCAACAACCGACAACATGCTCCAGTTCGGCGTAGTAGATGGATCCTATAGTTGGATACAAGCAATAAAGCCTGGAACAGCTTATTACAACCTTGCATTGCAGCCAGGAGGTGGCAACGTCGGCATCGGAACGACGACACCATCATCTCTTCTTGCTGTCAGCGGCGCGAGCGGTCTCTCTCTCACCAATACTGGCGCTGGTAATACGTTCTACATCGAAGACGTCGCGAACGATGCGAATCCATTCGTCATTGATA
>JBAQPM010000005.1:0-57519 GCA_049305795.1 Minisyncoccia bacterium
CATATAGACAGTAAAAAGCACTGCGCCCCTAGGGCGCAGTGCTTTTTATACCTTTCTCTTCTTACTTACCTCCCGCGTTTACTTCCGCCGCAACGGCGTTGTAGAAATCATTCGGATAAAGGTTCGAAAGAAGTTTGGTGCCAACAATAGCTGCTGGTGTACCGTTTATTCCCATCGAAGCCCCCTCGTCACGATCTGCCTTTATAAGCACTAGGTACGCATCGCGTTTTTGATTCATGAGTGCTGTGACTTTATCAACGTCAACTCCAGGAACGGCCTTGGTGAGGGTTTGAATGGAGGGCAAATCACCAAATCCCTGGTCACCCTCGTCGTCTTGCGCCGTGAACATAGCCTGGTGCCAAGTGTAAAATTGCTCAGGATAGAGTTCCCACATAGCGCGACCAAAGAGTGCGGCTGTAGTGGAATCTTCTCCGAGAAACTGGAAGTCTTTAAAGACGATCTTGAGCTTTCCAGTCTTTACGAAGTTTTCATAAAGCTGTGTCGTCACCGCCTGGTCAAACTGTTTGCAGAAAGGACACTGGTAATCAAAATAGAAGGCCATCGTGACTGGCGCATTTGCGTCTCCGACAAATGGCTCTCCCTCTACCTTCACCTTGCTAATATCGGCAGTGCCGCCAGTTGTGTCTGGATTTGCGGCGCTCGGATTCTTGATTGCTCCTTGGCCAAAAGCAAAGGCAAGAGCAATAATAACTGCACCGAGAACGATTGCGATTGGCGTGAGATATCGTTCAAAAAGACCGCCCGAATTTCCATTGGTATCCATATACGTGACTAACAATTAGCAATGCTTTTAAGCATACCACATGCAAAAATCCGGCAAGAGCCGGATTTTTGCATTCCACGCTGAAGAGATGTTACCCAATAAACGTAAGGGCTTTCCCTGCAGCACCTCCGCGACCAGTGCGACCGATACGGTGTACGTAATCGTCATAGGTGTTTGGAAGATCAAAGTTGATCACATGCGACACGCCTGAAATATCAAGTCCGCGCGCAGCAACGTCAGTCGCTACAAGCACCTGCATGTGATCCTGCTTGAAGAGCGTGAGCGCTTTCAAACGACGGCTGTGCGTTTTGTTGCCGTGAATAGCTTCGGCACGAATGCCGCGACGAAGAAGGTCGTTTGCAAGTCGCTCGACGCCGTGTTTCGTGCGTCCGAAAACAAGCACTTTTGAAAAATCAGGGCCGGCAAGCATTTTGACAAGAAGTTCGAATTTCGATTCTCCGGAGCCAACGCGTACCACATCCTGGTCAATCGTTGCCGCAGTGTCGCGTGTCTTCACCGACACACGAACCGGGTCTTTAAGAAATTCACCGATCAATTTCTCGATTTCGCGCGAGAGTGTCGCCGAGAAAAAGAGCGTGTGAAGCTGCTTAGGCATTTTCGCGAGAATAAAGCGCATGTCAGCAATGAATCCCATGTCGAGCATGCGATCAGCCTCGTCGAGCACGACGGTGTCAAATTGAGAAACGTCGAGCACTCGGCGCTCCATAAGGTCTTTAAGACGTCCTGGAGTTCCAATAACAAAGGCTGGTTTGCGACGAAGCATAGCTACCTGGGCTTGGATACCGGCACCACCCACACAAAGCGCCGCTTCGATGGAAAGGGCGCGGGCAAAACCTCGGAACTCGTCTTTGATTTGCACGGCGAGTTCACGCGTAGGAACCATAATAAGCACGCGCGTTTCCGGATTGGTGAATGCACGACTTACAAGCGGAATAAGAAAGGCTCCCGTTTTTCCGGTGCCCGTGTTTGCAAGTCCTACAATGTCTTTACCTGCCAGCACATGAGGAATGGCCTGGTCTTGAATAGGTGTTGGTGTGACATATCCCTTTTCCGAAAGGTTTTTCTGAATACGCTCGTTAAGAGGAAAATCAAGAAACTGGTGCGTTGGTACAAAGACCTCCACATCAGCAACCGGAGTTCCTTTGTTTATAAAGCGAGAGATATCGATGCGCTCGCCCGCAGGTCCGCGAGAGCGGCCACCTCCGCCACGATTGCCAAAACCACCAGACGATGGACGACGGTTGCCAAAAGAAGGACGACTACCTCCAAATGAAGGGCGGCCGCCTGAAGAAGGTCGTGCGCGACCCCCCGTTGAACGATGCGAAGAAGCACTGTCGCCGGAAGAAGCATTGTCCTTCCACGGCGTACGATAATACGTTGCCATAATGAATTCTGTAAAAAGAGTCCGCGAGTGCGGAGCTCATGAATAAGCACAACGCGTCTTGAGAGTTTTCATCCCAAAGTAGAAAGGGACGGTCTCGAGTAATCTCTCAAGACAACAAAATCTATAGCCGAGTTGTTCCTTTTAGTATAGTACGACTCGATTTATTTGTCAATTAGCGCTGTGGAATAGCACTCATTGATCAGATACGGGCTTAACGCTTCGCTTTTGCGCGTTCGTTTTCGTTCAAAAACTGCTTGCGCATGCGAACGCTCTGGGGAGTAATTTCCAGATATTCGTCTTCTGCCATGATTTCAAGACCGCGCTCAATCGTAAGTGTAAATGGAGGGACAAGGGTGATGGCCTCGTCAGTTCCAGAGGAACGGACGTTGGACTGGTTCTTTCCTTTAGTTGGATTCACCATCATTTCCTCACCCTTTGAGGTGTTGCCTATCACCATGCCCTCATAGACTTCAGTTGCAGGAGTGATGTAAAGCACACCACGATCCTGAAGTGTCCAAAGTGAATAGCCAAGTGCTTTCCCGCTTGCCATGGAAATCATCGAGCCCACCTGACGCTTTTTGATTTCACCTGCGTATGGTTCAAATGCTACAAAGCGCGAAGAAAGAATACCCTCGCCTTTCGTATCAATAACAAACTGGTTGCGATAGCCAAGGAGTCCGCGTGTTGGGCCTTTAAGGGTAAGGCGCACACTCTGGTCGTGCTGAGTGAGATTTTGAAGCACGAATGCACGCTGGCCGAGCCGCTCGATGATTGCTCCTTGATATTCGGAAGGGGTGTCGATAATGGCTTCCTCAAAAGGCTCCATTTTTACGCCATTCTCTTCACGGATGATGACCTGCGGCTGGGAAACTTGCATCTCGTATCCAGCGCGACGCATGTTTTCAAGCAAAATAGCGATGTGAAGCTCGCCACGTCCTGAAACCTTGAATGATTCCGGCGAAATGAAATCAATTTTGAGACCCACGTTCACTTCAAGTTCGCGTTCAAGGTATTCGCGAAGCTGGCGAGAAGTTACATACTTCCCTTCCTTTCCTGCAAAAGGAGAATTATTGACGAGGAAGTTAAGGGTGATCGTTGGCTCATCAATGGCAATGGCTGGAAGTGGCTCAGCGTCCTGCGAGGTTGCAATAGTTTCTCCGATGAAAATGTCCGGGAGTCCTGCAAGCATAACGATGTCACCTGCCTGGGCTTCTGCCACCTCTTTCTTTTCGATGCCTTCAAAGGTGAAAAGTTTAGTGACTTTTCCAGAGCGGGTCTCGCCGTCCGGCTTTTTCACAAACACATTCTCGCCTGGGTGCACGACACCTTCGTAAATGCGACCGATAGCAAGACGACCGAGGAAGTTGTCGTAGCCAAGGTTAAAGGGCTGGAGACGAAGAGACTTTGCGGCGAGCTCGGGAGACGAGGCAGGAGCGACTTTTTCAAGAACCATATCAAGGAGTGGGGTGAGATCTTTGCGTTCGTCTTCAAGCTTGCGCATCGCAACACCCTCGCGACCGATGGCATAAATAACCGGAAAATCTGCCTGAGCATCGTTTGCGCCAAGCTCAAGGAAAAGTTCAAGCACTTGCTCTTCGGCACGAGCTGGGTCGGCAGCAGGCTTGTCTATTTTGTTTAGCACCACAATAGGCTTCAGCCCAAGTTCCAAAGACTTTTTAAGTACGAAACGGGTCTGCGGCATAGGGCCTTCCTGCGCATCAACCACCAAAAGCACCGAGTCAATAGAGCGGAGCACGCGCTCGACCTCACTTCCGAAGTCTGCGTGTCCTGGGGTGTCGACGATGTTTATTTTCGTACCTTTATAGGTGATAGAGGTGTTTTTGGCGTAAATAGTGATACCACGCTCCTGCTCAAGCGTGTTGGAATCCATCGAAGCACCTTCGGCAGATATGACGCCTGTCTGGCGCATGAGGGCGTCAGTAAGAGTCGTCTTTCCGTGGTCGACGTGCGCGATGATGGCTATGTTCCTAATTTCCATAAAAAATTGGCCCGTGGGCCGTTACAGTCACAATACCTTCCACTACGTGATGCGTCAATGTTTTTCTGTACTAAAAGAAAGACGCCGTCGCTTACGCGACGGCGTCATCTTTCAGGAGGCCCGCAAACCACTTCTTGGCGTGGTAGACCCCATTCACGTGTTCAACACGTGCATAAGGCCCCTCCGACCAACAACCGAAGGCCGCAAAGCAGCGGTTGCCAGCTTGGTCTCTCCAATGAGTCACATTGGGATACTGATCGGCGAACGAAGGGTCGAACTTGTTCGCCGCGGCGAGTGAGTACGGATCGGCGGGCAGAAGTGCCCGTGATTCATATTCCCTCTCAAGGGCCCGGTCGTTAACCACGTATCCGATCTTGAAGAAAACAATTTCGACGTACTCGCCGATACCTCGCGGCATTGCCGCGAGCACGGAATCGTCGACGTAAAGCTGGCGACCAGTTGCCTCGAGCGCTGTTCTCGGCGGCCGCGTGCGATCCACGCGTACTAGAAGAGTGAGCTGGTCTCCTTTCGGAGTATTCCATCCTTCTTTTGCAATCCTTGCGAACAAACTCACGACTCGTGTCATGGGTTTTCCTCCCTTGTTTATTTTTTTATTCACGGAAACGCAAAGACCTACAAACTGGATTAAACAATACGGTACATTCGTATATTGTCAATGTCTTAATTTTTGAAAGTTGTTGTAATTATGTTATAATTGGGCGGGAAATTGTTCCTGACTGCAACCACGGAGGTACTTCAATGTGGGACCCTTATGCACTTTTTCAGGAAGAGATTCTTCCAAATGGGCTGCGGATCTGCGCCGCACAGTGGGAAGGTCGCTCATGGCAGCACGTGTACATACTTGTGCATAGTGGTGCGGTCCACGACCTAGATGGCCTTGAAGGAGCTGCTCATTTCATGGAGCATTTGGTCTCTGAAAATGGCAATCTACCGTTGCCAGAAATCGAAGATTTCTTTAGACCGTATGGACGTCCTGGGCTGGGCGCGACAGGCTGGGATAGCTCCTACTATAATTTTTCGGTGCCGGCAAATCAGCAAATCTTTTCCGAGGGGCTTAATATCTTCGGAAATATGCTCGTGACTGCGAAGCTCGAGAAATGTGTCGAACGAGAGCGGCAGGTCATCGTCGGCGAGTTTCGGCAAAGGTATGTGGCGGACTATGAATACGATCTCGCTGCCCGAAAACAAAGAGCGCTTTTTCATGGTCATCCCATAGGGCGCGCCACAACGCCGCTTGGGAGCTTGGAGTCGATTGCGCGCATTGCACAATCAGATCTTCAAAGTTTCTACGACTGCCACTACACACCGAAGAATATGACTATTATCACTTGCGGTGGTCTGTCCCTTCGACAAGTGGCGCATCTGATTCAAGAGAGTCCATTCGGACTCCTCAAGAACGGAATGGCACGCCAAACTTTCACTCCTGCGACAACACACCATGTACCGAGTGAAACTCGACATGTCGTGGACCTGAAAGAATACCGTTCGGCAGACACTAGGGTAGGCGCATACTTGTCAGAAAGCGTCCTGCCAGGCATCGTGAAAAAATCTGCTGTGCAGCTTTTCAGCACCCTGCTCAGTGAAGTACTCTTCGAGGAAATCCGCCTCAAGCGCGCTTGGACGTACAGCGTGTACTCGGAGTGGCATCCTGTCTGTGGTCTGTATTCCTTTATCATCAGTGCGGAAGGTCTTGTGCCTGAAGCAATGACCTCCATCGAGGAGGTGGTGGAAAACAGTATCCTTCGGGTCACTGAGGATGATGCCACCTTCAAGAAGTACCGAGGTGCGGTACGCGCGCAGGTGCAAATGCTCGATATCCCGGGGCACGAAGTCTCCTACAACACAATGATGGAACTTGCGGCGTTCGGAAAGATCCCGAATATCGAACGCGCATTACTGGGAATCGAAACTGTAACTCTCGACAACATGAAGGAGATCGCTTGTATGCTTGCTCCCCGGTTGAGGTACACTCAACTCTCGCTTCCCTGATTCGATAATTACCGTGACCGGCCCACAGCCGGTCACGCTCTTTTTATTTCAAATACCTATTCACATTCGCTACGTGGCCGCTGTAGTTTTGAGAACAATGAATCATTCCTTTGTAGTCATGCAAATAGAAAAGGCACTTTGTCGTTTCCGGATCAAGCACCGCTGCGATAGCAGCAAGGCTCGGCTGCGCAATGGGGTGGGGCGGGATGCCCACATGCTGATACGTATTAAAAGGTGAATCGAGGTATTTATCTTCCGACTTCACTACGCCCCACCACCCATCTTCTTCATTACCTTTTACATACTGAAGGGTGGCATCAATCTGCAGTTTCATTCCCCTGTTGAGGCGATTCCACATAATGCCTGCAATGAGTTTCATGTCAGGACCTGCCGCCTCCCGCTCAATCAAGGAGGCGATGGTCAAAACCGTCGTCCATTTTATGTTTTGCCTTGCAGCTTCTTCTGCATACGGAGAAAACATTTGTGCAAAGCGATTTCGGAGGCGATTTGCAACTTGAAACGGAGTTTCGTCTGAAGGTATGAGATAGGTGTCGGGGTAATACACTCCTTCGACATAGCTTGGCGAGGGCGCAGTGTCGATGGTAAGCCACTGCTGTTTTTGCTCTGGCGTCCACGAAAGAGTCTTGGCAAGCACTGTTGCTATTTGTTCTTTACGCCAGCCTGGTCGAATGGTGACCCACGAGAGATAGGGTTTTTCGGTAAGAGCATGCGCTACGCTCCACAGATCCATGGAAGGAGAAAGTTCGTATCCGCCCGGGCGAATGCTTTTTCCGCCAGATTCCCGCAGGTATGCAAATCGAAACACCCAAGAATTTTTTACGAGACCCGTTGAGTCAAGTCGCTCCGCAACTTCACCAAGCGAATCTTCGGGAGAAACGACAAACTCTCGTTTTTCTCCGGAAGGTTCCGCTGGTCCAAAAAGATACGCATAAAAAAGTGCGCCGCAGGTAAAGAGCAACGCTGCTGCAATACCTGTTATGACAAGTGCTTTGAACGAAGGCCGAAAGAAATTCATTTAGAACATTCTACCGTACTCGGCGACGATACGTTTATTTTAGAAAGGAGGAAGGAGATGAGGAGAGATGTCACGGTCGCGGAATCTTCCCTCCCTTGAATATCCGTCGTCCCAAGAATGTTCTTCGCGATCTTCTTCATCTTTAGATTCATCAGGCTGTGGCAGGTTGAGTGCGCGTACGCCGGACAACACGGCATTAAAATCCCGAATGGCTTTTTCCGTTTCTCCAATAGAAAGCTCTGCATCCCCTTTCACGGCAAGATTTTCAAGTGCAGCAATGCGATTTCTTGTTTCTACATTTTTAGATCGTGCAGTCTGGGCAGCAGAACTCGTAGCCTCTGCAAGGGCAGCGTGCGCGCGTGCCGAAAGTCTTTCGGCACGTGAAGCGTCAAAAGTAGAATCGGATACATCTTCTGCCGTAGCGGAAAACAGCATTGGGGCCGACTTGGCAGATGTTTTAAGCATGGCAGTGTCCATGGACACTGCTGCAGTTGCGGCAATGTCGTCTTCTTCATGAGCTGCTTCTGTTTCCTCCTCGTCACTTACCACCTGCACTACGAGGTCTCCAGAAGCACGAAGGGCAACGGTATTGTTGCTTCGTTTTCCAGCGGAAAGTATGGCCGCACCTTTTGAAGCAACCGCAGAGGAGAAGTCCGTGGAAAAATCGGTCTTGCGGTCGGAATCTTTGTCGTCATCATCGCTGCGCGTGAAAGAGTTCACTGCCTTTGCATGTTCGGTGAAAGCAACAGCGAGTTTGCTACTTGTGGTCGAATCGAGTTTTCCTTTTTCGGCAAGTTTTTCTGCTTCGGTGAGGCGCTCCTCGGCAACTCCCGCATGCCATTTTGCTTTTGCTTCTTCTCCGAATGCGAGCGCGCCTTCAAGAGGTTCGGTAACCTTTGTCTTGAGCGGATAGAGCACATCACCTGGAAGTGACCCTTGTGCAGCATAGGTGGTGCCGCCTGTAACAACGAACACAAAAAGAAGGGCAAACGTTACGGCGCGCGGAAAATGAAATACATAGGGACTACGAACGCCAGGAGTAAACACTGGGCGCTCCTCCATAACGGAAGTCAAACGGGCAAGCATGCGCGAACGCTCCGCGTCGGTAAGGCGGGTATCTTTTGCATGCGTATGAAACTGGGTATGAAAATCGTTCATGGTTTTTCTTCGATGAGTGTTCGCAGCGCTTTGAGTGCCCGATGAATACGCACTGACACGAGGTTTTCCGAAGCGTCAACTCGAGGCGCTATTTCCGACAATGAAAGTCCGTCAACAAAACGCAAGAGAATGACTTCAGCGTACGCATCGGGCAATTCAGAAATTCTCGCAAATGCAGCCTTAGCGTCGAGCCGCTCCGTAGCTGCTTCGAATGTGTTTGATTCATCAGATGGCAGCAGCGCATCTATGTCGCCCTCTTCCCCATCACTCTTTTCAAGCAAGGCTTCGACAGAATATGTTTTCTTTTTGCGGTATTCGTCGATGATGAGGTTACGTAGCGTTCGGTAAAGAAATGCACGCGGGTTCTGTATTTCCTCGCCTTTGCGCAAATATTCCCATGCGCGAAGGTACGCTTCCTGCACAAGCTCAACGGCTTTCTCGCGGTCAGAAAGCCTGAAATACGCGTGGCGAAAGAGTTCGTCTGAATATGTTTCAAACGCGTCGGTAAGAACTGTTTCCTTTTCTTTTCCTGAAGACGACATAGGGACTGGTTTCTTTCACTCATTCTAGCAAACGCGTGGGATCACCGCCGTATACTTCGGATTATTGAAAGAAATTCACCACGTGCCAATAGGTATATTCATACGCTCTTGGAATGTCGAAGCTGAAAAAGGCGAGATAGATACCAACGACAATGAGAAAAATCAACAAGAATTTCGAACCGCCCTTATCTCCTTTGTATTGCATGGAGTAAGTATACCCCCTTACACAGGAATAGGTTTAAGAGCGATCACGAGTGTTGACGCAATTTGGTCAATAAGCCCGTCCACGGAAAACGTCTCTCGCTCGTGTTCACAGGTAGTTTTTTGCGGCTCATCATAGTTTGCACATTGCACAAAACGCAGACTAAACGTGAATATGGCGACCGTATCATCTTTGGCAAGGGCATACGCATACTGGACATAGGTGCTCCCCGCCGCACCCTCACTCTCTGTCGTCAGACAATACACATGTCCATTGATAATTTTTTGTTCAGTTTTCCCCGCTCGTGCGGTCGGAGTGCCAGCTTCGGTGCACGTAAAAGAACCTTTTTCAATTGAAACCTTTGGCGGCCAGTCAACCTCGTGGAGATAGGTAGTTCCCAACTCCTTTGGATATTTGAAACTGATCTTTTGAGTTTCGTCGGTAAACAACTCCCACGCGGGAATCTCACTTTTTGGACACTCAGCAAACTCACAATTGGGGCCAGTTCTTCCTACAGCAGACCCATCCGGACACATTTTTGCCTCCTCGGTGCACGCCACCATTTGCGGAGTGTATTGATGCGTAGTGAGATACCGATAGACTCCTATGCCTGCCACAACAAGGAGCAAGATACCGACGACGATTTTTTGATAGCTGGTGTTCATTGATATTGAATGTAACTTGGCTGCGGTATGAGGCTCAATATTTCCGCCGGAGTCAACAGCCGCGTTGAAGGCGCTTTGAGATCATTCTTGTAAAAGAGTTTAAACCCAGTGAACTGAATTGGCTCTGAATACACCACTTGTTTATAGGTATTAATCTTTTTTGCACCGAATCCCCATCCATCCATGTCAACGACAATCTGCACTTCAGGCAGTGGTCGCATTTGCTTGTAGCCTGTGAGCATTTCTTCCGTAAAACGATGAAGGACGATGATTTTGGGCGGGAGATTATTTTCTTTCACCAGAGTGGCAAGATATTGCGCTGCGTAATTTATATCAGTTGCGTCCATGGTGCCAATGACTCTCCCAGGCTTCACGCCCGTTTTCATAGAAAATTCTGGGTCAAGACCCAGGTGCACTTGTGGCATTGCCAAATACTTTTTCAAAAGTGGAATCTCTGTTTGTACGTCGCTTAGACCAACTTGAATATCAAGAAAAACTATTCCGTCGATTTGTTTTGCAAGTTCGATAGCGTGATCAATCTGACTGTCCGGCATACGGAGGCGATATTTTCCATCGTTTCCCGCGCTTGCCTGCGCGGTCACCGCGATGTAGTGAATGGCAGGAACAACGGGAGTGGTGGGATCCGCTGCTTCCCACACTGCCTTTTCTGCTTTTAGTTTGGAAAGCATTTCTTCAGTCGAATACTCACCCAAAACACCCATGCCTTTTGAATAAAAGTTTCCGTAATAAGAAACGATACGTTTAAATGGAAGAATGGCACCCACATTTGGATACACGGTTTTTGCGGGCCAGAGTTTACCGGGAACAGACACCGTCGTAGTCGCAGTGAAAACAGGAGTTATAGCTGGCGTCGTTGAAGAGGTTGAAGTTGCCTGAACAAATTGAGCGAGCTGCAGCATCTTTTTGTTGTAAGCCGCTTTGTCGAGCGTCGGGGGTGTAGGTTTCGCAATTTCGCGTGCTGCTGCTTCTACAAAAGCCTCCGATCGATCATAGGTCACGGAAAAAAGACCTGATGCGCCAAAGGCGCAGAGTGCGGCAAAAATAGCGAGACCTAGAAGCGTACCCGTGACTAGCGACCGCTTTGTATCAGCTGAAATAGAAACTTTTGATTTGCGCTTGGGATGAGGTGACATACATTTCCACGTGCTTCTCGATACCTAAATTTACCACGTTCTCTAGCGAGAATGTACGCAATAGATATGAGCCGAGCATATCGAAAAAACAGACTAAGACCGGCCAAGCGGCCTTGGAGCGGTCTGTTTTTTCGATATGTCGGCGAATATCTCGAGATTGTCTATCTTACCAAAACCAACTCCAAATGCGGGACCAAAGATGACGAAAGAAACCGGGTCGTTCAGGATTTCCTGCGGGTGTAGAACTTGCTACTGGTGGAACGTTGGCCTGTTCTCCCGCTCCTTTCGTAGTAGTTCCATACGCGGTGCAATACCCAGGTTCGGGGTTTGAAAGACAGGCGCGTTTGGTGCACATCGCGTTACCGTTTGCAGCGCGGCTGCAGTTATTGCATCCATCAAACCATGCTGTACAGGACTGCGGCGGAACGAATGCGGGCGGGGAGGGAGGAGCGGCGGGCAATACTGGTCCCGTTTCTTTTTCAGTACATTCACCTTTATGAAGGAAGGTAGCATCTTCAGCACCCAGCATGCACTGATTACCGTAGGTTTGATACACCGGATGACACGGAGCTTTTATACACTGCACCTGCTTTGCGCCACAGACCGGGTCATACTGCATGGTGCACATAGTGGGACCTCCTGCCGATCCAGAGGTACTCTGTGCAAATGTAAAGGCGGGTAAGAATAATGAAACGCCTGCGAGAGCGAAGGAAAGAAATAATGTTTTGTTCATGTCATTAGTATAGACGGTTCCTGGCGAGAAATTCTTACACCAGCAAATACATTTACTTAACGAGAATGGGCGTATTTCTCGAGGTCGAGCGTCGTATCAATCCGAATCTGCGCCACAAATTCTGGAACATGACTCACTAAAATCATCGCACCCTCGTACGCATCAAGCGCTTTCGCTATTTCTGGCAGGTGCCGGAAATTTATGTGGTTAGTAGGTTCGTCGAGGATAAGAAGGCCTGGACGAAGAAGGACGAGGCGGGCAAAAGCCACCAAACCTTTCTGTCCCTCGGAAAGCACGCCGATTTTTTTATCAATAACCTGAGCCGTAATCAAAAAACCAGCAGCGACAGCGCGCAAGTGTTCCTCGTCTGGTTTTTCCATAACACCTGCAAGCGACTGTCGCACCGTGTGTTCAAAATTAAGGGTTGAAAAATCTTGGCGGTAATACCCCACACGCACACCGTCAGCAATTTTTGCCCCTTCAGCTTTTCCACTTGCAAGTGCTTCAAGCAGCGTGCTTTTACCAATGCCGTTTGGACCAACCAATTGCAAATGCTGTTTTTTCTTGAGCGCAATGTTTGCCGTGTGCGCGACTGGCACATGCTTTTTGGGGTGAATAGTGTTGAAAGAGGTAATCGTCAAAAGTTCGCCTTGAATATCCGTCTGTGCCGGAATAGTGAAGGGACGAATGGTTTTGTCTTCTTTTCGCACATCCACTTTTTCTTCTTCCATCTCTTCAATCTCGGTACGCATTTTCTTTGCAACCAAACGCATTTTGCCTCCTTTTTGCGCGAAAAAGTTTGCCTTGTCTTTGTTGTCCTGAATCTTTTTGGCAAGCTGGGCGTTTTTACGATTTTCCTTTTCAATACGAGCCGAAATCTCTTTCAAAAGGTCAAAATAGTTTCCAACATACTGCTCGACTTTTCGAGTGTGCACATCAAGATACAGCACGCCCTGTGTAAACGAATTCAAGAAGTCAGCATCGTGCGAAATGACAAGACACGTCTTTTGATATTCCTGAAGAAATTTCGTAAGGTGCGCAATACCTTCTTTGTCGAGGTTGTTGGTCGGCTCGTCCAAAAGAAGAAGGTCGGGGTCTTGTATAAGAGCCGAAGCAAGCAAAAGCCGCGCTTGCTGTCCGCCTGAAAAAGATTTCACTATGCGCTCAAAGGGTGCATGCAAGTGCACGATTTCAAGCACGGCCGCTATTTTGGGATCAAGGTCATACACTTTTTCGGGGAAACGCTTCTCGAAAAATTCACGCACCGAAAGGGCGAGGTCAGGTGGCGCAATAACCTGGTCTGCCATCGCAATGCTTTGGCGCGGCGCAAGCACGATCTTCCCCGCTTCAGGAACGAGTGCACCCGTAATGAGTTTGAAAAGAGTGGATTTGCCCGCACCATTCTGGCCCATCACTACTGCCTTGGTGCCACGACGAAGCGAAAAACTCACCTCCTCAAGAATAGGGTGATTGTGTCCAAATTCGAATGATACGTCTTCAAAACGAACCACCGCCTCTTTGGAGGGACCCGTATTCTCTTTCGGCTTTTTTTCCATTAGTTATTCCTACCCTACCTACGCAAGGAGCGCAATGAAGGGTCTCAGTTTATTTCTCAACCTCTACTAATTCTTGTCCTGAAACTTTTGCATACGTTGAAACAGCTACGCTTGGTGCGGCAGTCATAGGGTCGGTTTCCTTTCGGTCTGCGAAATTCACAATTACTTCCCCGCCTTGTATCTCGGTCGTTTGTGGAGCTATGCGGTCACCTAAATAAAGTGCGCTCGTACCTTGATATCCCGCATCCGTTTTGAACGCTGCTACGACATAAAAGAACGTGCCGCTTCCCCCACCGCTTTGTGTAAGAAGAAAAGCAATGTCTTCTTTTCCGTCTCCATTCAAATCACCTTTGGCTTCGTTCCCAAAATACGTTGTTGTGGTTTTTGAAGCAGACCCAGTAGCACTTTCCGTTTCCGCCATTCCATTTTTAAGTACGACCGTCTGACCGTCTATCACATACGAAATGTTTTTATAACCTTCCGAGGTGGCAGCATTCTTTCCGGTATCAAAAGACAAAAAACCATACTTCCAAAGTGCTGCGCCGCCCACAACAACAATTCCAAAAAGGAGAGCGAGTATTATTCTTTTCATATCTCTATTGAAACACAGCCACTCTGATAGGCCCAGTGGATTACGGACGACAATTGACTAGGAATTTAAATATGTTATAAACATTATGCAAGCTTCATCGGGAAGCTGTTGTTTAACGGAGGGGCCGCACATGAAGTGGAGTGAGTGGCTTGATTTGCTCAAATTGGCAGGGGAGTTCGTCCTGGGCTCTATTGGACTTCTGGTCCTGGGGCTCATCGGCTTTCTTGCATACGACGGAGGCATGTCGCTTTACGACAAGCTCCCCCACCTCCAGCTTGTAGCGAACTAGCCCTCTTCCCCTCGGCACATGCCGAGGCGGAACTTTTATACACAGGTACCCCGTACACCATTTGACAAAAACTTGATTTCGGAATATAATTAATTACAGGTTTAGCAACAGGAGGAGAGAGGCATGCCCTTGTTCCTTTCAGAGGCTACTGTCCGGAAACTCGCAAACGCCACGCGCGACCTGGTTCGGAGTATGAACCTTCGATATCCCGCGGCTGCACTCAAAGCGATCGAGACTGGCTGTCGTTGGCTTCTACCCGAGGATGTGGAGAAAGCACAAAAGAAAGTGCTCTCCCATCTTGGGCAGCGCGGAGCAGCGCGCAAAAAATCCCTCCAGAAAAACCAGAAAAAGGCCGCAAAAGCACTCGAGTTGAAGGTCTTGCCTTCAGCTCAAGAAAAGGCAGCCCCTGCGGCCGCGCCCGTGCAGCTCAAGCTGCTTTGACCTAAAGGACGGGAACATAAAGAACAAAGACAGACCTCCGAGGCCTGTCTTTTCTTTTAATAACTTTTAAATACCCGACAAAAGACAAGGGCCGCCAGTTTCCTGGCGGCCCTTTGACTAAAAATTCGGTGTTCGACGAAATTGGTCGGGACACCTCTCTTCAATGGCACCCTTCTTTTTCTTGTATCTTCCAGGTGCGCTGTTAGCCTCGTACGCAATTCGCTGATGCTCCTCACAGTAATTTTTCCCAACTTCTTTTGTGAGACCGCAAAAGCGGAAACCATATTCCGAAGGATGTCCGATAGGCCACCCGCACTGGTGCCTCGCGAGAGCAAGCACGCTTCGCGTGGTGTCAGCAAGACAGGAAACGTACCTTCGCGGCACCTCCTCGCCACTCTTATGCTTTCCGATCTTTCCCTGATTTTTCCGACGACGACGCAAGAGATACATATGCTCCACCTGTTCCTCGTCGAAGAATTTCAAAAGATCTTTCTTCGTCTGGACACGGGCCATAACCTTATAGATGGCATCACGCGAAATCTTCGCGCCTACTGCCACACTAATTCGGTCTGCCATATCCGCAGTTTTCAGATCTTCGAGAAGCACTTTACCGAGCGCTCTCAAATAAAGTTCGGTTTCCCAGAGAAGATCCTTCATTTTTTCCTCCCCACTTGAGATGTACAAAACTAGGGCGGAGTATATAGGCACGCACCCCCCATGTCTATAAAATAGCGGTGTATACTAAACCCCAATGTCCGGAACAAGAGTACAAGTCTATTTCCTCTTTGCGTGTCTTGCCGTTGCTGCCACGTTCACGTTTTTTGTCTTTCGTCCGTTTCTCGTAACCCTTGCACTTGCCGCGATATTTTCGGTAGTGCTGCACCCACTTTATGCTCGGATCTTAAGAAGCCTCGGGACCAAGCGAGCGCTCGCAGCGCTTATCACGCTCCTTATTGCATGCATAGGCATCATCACACCCCTAGCGTTTATCGGAACCCGCGTCGTTGCAGAATCGCAGTATCTCTATTCTTCTCTTATTGAAAATGGAAATGGCGCGGATTTGAAGACAATAACCACCTACATCGGACAATCGATCGAGCCAATCATTCCCGGAGCAAGCGCCTATGGTGACATACTTTCAAACAGCATTACCACATACGCAAAACAAGGACTGGAGTGGTTTATTCAACACCTGGGCACCGCATTTTCGAGCGTCGCCGGACTACTTCTTCGCCTCTTCATTTTTCTCATGGCGCTCTATTACTTCTTAAAAGAGGGCTCGAATATCCGCAAGGCAGTGGTGAGCTGGAGTTTCCTTGAAGACACGGATGACAATATCGTCCTTGACCGTCTTTCACGCACCATAAATTCAGTAGTAAAAGGTACGCTTACTATTGCCCTTATCCAGGGCATACTTACCACTATCGGCTTTACCCTTTTTGGTATTCCAAATGCGGTGATCTGGGGAGTGGGCGCAAGTATTGGTGCACTTATTCCGGGTATCGGCACATCTCTCATCATTATCCCGGGAATCATATTCCTTTTTGCGACCGGAAACACCTATGGAGCACTGGGTCTTTTGGCATGGGGTGTTGTGGTGGTAGGACTTATCGATAATTTCCTTAGTCCAAAATTGATAGGACGCGGTGCACAAATGAATCCGCTTATCACCCTTCTTTCCGTCCTCGGCGGCATCGCGTTTTTTGGTGCTGCTGGTATTTTCCTTGGCCCGATTACGCTGAGTCTCCTTGTTGCTCTCCTTTCCATTTATTCCACCTCTACTCGGGCAGGATCCAAAGCTATCTAGAGATTTCCCAAGCAAGAAGGGCATCTTTGCGCGCAATTCCCCATCGATACCCGCCGAGTCCACCCTCTGACGTAAGCACGCGGTGACACGGAATAAGAAAAGCAATAGGATTTTTTCCACACGCCGTGCCGACGGCACGAACTGCCTTAGGAGATCCAATACGCCGTGCAATATCCGCATAGCTCGCCACTTTCCCTGGAGGTATTGCAAGAAGTGCTTCCCATACCTTCATTTGAAAATTCGTACCGTGAACTACGAGTGGCATTTTCTTTTTACTCCCGAAATGAGTAAATATTTTCTCTTGAAATGGTTTCGTGGCCACGTTATCCAAAACAAGTTTGGCATTCGGCCATGCTTTTTTAAGAATCTGTAGTGCCTCTCGTTCGCTCGCGTTTTCAAGAAATGAAAGCGCGCAAACACCACGCGGCGTAACGCCAAGAAGACACCAGCCAAAAGGCGAAGCGTGAATACCGTAGCGTATTTCTATTTCTCCGCTTTTAAATTCACCAGGAGAAACGGCATCATGCGTTACTAAAAGGTCGTGCAGACGACTTGGCCCTGAAAGTCCGCTTTTATATGAGGCGTCAAGAACATTCTTTGAGTTTGCGAGGAGTTCTTTTGCATGTTCCTTAGTGAGGTATGAAAGAAAACGTTTTGGGGGAACGCCGACCCATTCGGTAAACGCATGGTTAAAGCGCGAGACGCTCATGCCTAAAGCCTTGGCAACGGTAGCGGTATCAGGATGCTCCTTCGCATGGACGCGCAAATAATGGATCGCGTCTCGCATCGTTTCATACAGGTCGCCCTTGCTGCGCTTTTTTGACTTCATGGGCTCACTCTACTCTAAAACCCGCTTCTTACACCACCCGCCTTTTGCTACTAATCTGGAAGATCATAAAAGAGATTTTTTTAATAATCGTAAAAATGATCTATGGTGATACTTCGAGCTGAAAGTTCTCTATATAGAGGAACAATATTTTTTACATCAATCAAGACAGTAATTCGATCATCGTATTGTGGAACACCCTTTAAAACAGAACTGATTTCTCGGTCTCTTACTAGTTCGGTAGCACGAGACGGAATTACTGCACCAGGGATGTCACGGTAGGTAAGGGCTATTTGTTGGTTGCCAGAAATATCAACGACTACAAACTTGTTATTTGTTTCCTCTTTTTTTATTTCTTCAAGCAAAACTCGTGTAAAGGGTTGATAGTGTGGCGCGCTGATTAGTTCGTATGTTTCTCCGTCATCCCTTGTTACAACCGCATGTACCACGTCATCTTGAACACCAAACTTTGAATGGGTAGCGTACCCGATGATGGAGGAATATATTGCCTTGATACCAAATTCGAGCGAGAGGATTACCTTTCTTTCAGCACGTCTAATATTTGAACCAAACGAATAGTCTTGATCATTTGAAATAGTCCATACCCCTATAAAACTCTGGAAATAGGGGAAGTCGTACCAGGGGTGGTCATAGATGAAATCTGCATATTGTTTACCAACACGAGCGGCGTAGAAATCTTCGGGGACCGGCCTATCACCCGCAATCCATTCAGAAGCTCTGCCGATGCTGTTTTCATATATTCCTTTAATAAAGTTTTCCGCGCTAAAACTCCATCCAATAACGTCAAGAACGGTTTGATAGTCCCTTGTGTCACTTGTGCTTGAAGCGGTAAATGTGAGCACATGCGCATATTGTTTCCAATACTCCTTATTCGCCGAAAAATAAGGAAAATGAGACGAGAGCGAATCGCGAAGTACTGCAGCGTACTCATCTGCGGCGTACACGATGTACCACTCTGGAATAGAAAGGTACGTATTGTCGACTTTTCTATAATAGTCCGCGGTAGTGCTCGCAACGACGAGTTCCTTTTGTTTTTCGGTATAGAAAGCAAGCTTGTCTTCACTATAATACTGACCCCATAGATTATTGGTGAACTTATCTGTCGGATCGTACTTCTTTTTTATCTCGAAGTAGGTAGTAGCCTTAGGATACGCACGGTGGAATTGCTGATCGGTCGCAAGCGGCTGATACGGGAGATAATAGGTACCACCAACGGAAAGAACCTCATCTATCATTGTCCGTGTCCACAACGCTACGCTTTTTTTTGAAGCTTCGTCAGTTCCCTGTTTGTAATAGACGACGAAGGCAAAACTTTCCCTAGGAGCCCAAGCAAGGATTACTCCCGGATCCTGCTTGGCGTGTCGAATTGAAACGTTAAGAACGTTAACATCGTAATCAGTAAAAACTCTCTTCATGCTAGGAACCCATTCGTCGAACCGTTCAACAGGAACAAAGTACTCCTGAAGTACATAAGTTGTAGTGGTACGGCTTTCAGGTTCCAGTTCCGCTATATCGTAGCTCGCTTCATAGTTTCGCGTGTGCACCGGATTTTCACCACGATAAATAAACGGATCAAAAACATGTTCTCGTATCCACCTCCCATTGGGCCATTCGCTCATTACCTTCCACGCCACCCTCTCAAGCCAATAATCTTTGCTTTTTGGAATAAGCCTATCTTTCGTCGTGGGTTCTTTATCGGTCGCACTCCAGCTCACCGCAGAAATATTTTCAAAATCTGGAGGATACATGTCACCATTATGAAAAATGACATCCGGATTTGAACGAACGTTCTTTATGAAAAAATCTGCGTACGTGTCGGTAGGAATCTTCACGCGAGAACGCTCTACGTTTATGTTTTCCGCAAGTTCAAGCGTAACATCGCTAATGACACCGATTCCACCAAGACCACCAATAGCACTATAGAAAATATCACTATGCTCCGTGGGAGAAGTGTTGACGATACTGCCGTCAGCAAGAACAATTCGAAAATCTTTAACACTCATAACAATGGGACCTAACCCGACATATCGTCCATGCACATTCACGGATAAAGAACCTCCAACCGTAAAGTTGGAATAGGTTTGCATTATTTTCACCGAGAGATTGTATGGATCAATGTATTTTTGGATTTCATACCAACGAATACCTGCTTGAACCGTAATCTCCTTCGTCGTGGTCGAAAAATCAATAATCTTGTTGTACTCACGCATGTCAATCTGTACCGCCCGATCACTCGCGGTTTGTCCGCCCATGCTATTACGTCCTCCACCAATAGAAATATGATTATTCTTTTTTACTGCTTCGACAATATCTTCAATACGGTGAGGCGTAACGATATTGATGACTTGTATGGGATAGAGCTCTGTCACATCGGTGACAATTTTTTGTTCGGTATTTTTATGTTCCCTATCAAGCTTTCTGGGAATTGGATCGCTATACGTGCTCGTCACAACCCAGACAACAATAAGAAGCCCGAGAAGAATTACAAGCCCAAAAACGCTGAATAAGCGCCTAGGAGTAAGAAACGTTCGGAGATTTCGCAGAAACTTCATGAGTAGATTCGGCAAGGATAATATGCTTAACCGAAACATATAGGGCAAATGCCACTAATATCGTGATACCAATATGTGGGCCATTGAGTAAAAAATTATCAACGATTCCCTGTCCGGTGAAAAATCCATAGACAATGAAAAAGAGAGCATCGAGAACATAGTAGCCTCCGATTACCATGAGGTACTTCACAGTCCATCGATACCCTGCAAGAAGGGCGAGGACACCAAAAAGACCTGACAGTCCGTGGGTAATATCGTCAACGAGGGAGATTTTAAAAACACCAAACATAAGCCACTCGTAAGGAGTTTCCGTTGTAACAAGAACTCCAGGAAGTCGTTCTATCAAAACAATACCGACGAAAAGTAATGTGAGGAACAGCGCAACGTATTTGACCACCTTTCGTGAATTGATATATTTTTCCACAGGCATATTGCGAGTATATCATTCGTCTAGTGCTTTCCGTAGAGCAACATCAAATTGTTCATAATCCTCTATCATCGGAATATGACCGACCTCCTTCAGCGTATATAGCTTCGAGTCTGGTACCGAAGAAAGAAGAATCTGGGTAAGAGCAATCGGCGTTAAGACGTCTTCCTCTCCCCAAATAATTCGCACTGGTATATCGAGTGACGTATAATTTTTACTTTCATTACTTACGTAATTCTGCGGATCGTTTACATAATCCTTAACCCAGGAAGACAGTTTCTGGGTAGTTCCCTTTACACTAAGTGGATTTGTATAAATACGTACCATCTCTGAATCAATATATTGAGTAACGTACACAAAGCTTTTTAGACGATTAGCCACGACCAAATCAATGTGTATTCCCAATCCCGCTGCAATGTTTCTTAGAGAATCAAACTGAATTAATCCCTTTCCCGTAGATATTTTCTTTTCGTCTATGTTAAGCACTCCATCTATGACAATGAATTTACTGATTACGTTTTTATCATCTTGCAAAACAGCCTCGGCAGCAGGACCAGCTCCGTATGAATGAGCTACGAGTATCACATGCTCGAGACTTTTTTCCTCTTCCTTTTTAAATTCTATAAATTTTTCTATCCTTTTTGCTTGCGTATTTCTGAAAAAGTTTCCATCTTCTTTGACCGTACTGTAGCCAAATGGCGGTAAATCAATAGCTATATAGTTATATTCAACATCTTTACTCAGTACCTCAAGTGTCCTTTGCCACGTGCCGTGCCAAGCTAATAAACCGCCAATGAATATGATGGTGGTTGATGCATTATTATCTATTTCGCTATAGGCAATATTTTCACCATCAATTTTCTCAAATCGAGTCCCCAGAGGAGCATCTTTCATAGGATCAAGAGACTCTGCTATGCGGGTGTTATAGAGATACCATCCGACAATTAAAATAATGAACAGGAGCAGGACACCTAAGACTATTTTCAATATTCTTTTCATGCTGAAAGTGTAGCAGAGTCTTAGTATCTTTTTTTATACTATTTCGCTTCTTGCTACTGGCAATTCAAAAGCTTTGTATTTGACATTAGAAATACTTTCAGGCCTAATGAATTCAGGCAAGAAGAGGAGTTCTTAGAAATGTTACCGATAGACCTTGTCTTGGTCCGTCACGGACAATCCGAAGGAAATGCCGCAAAACGACTTTCGGAGGCAGGTGACCACAGCGCTTTCACCGACGCGTTTCGAGGACGGCACACAGCAAGTTACCGCCTTACCGAAAAAGGACGGGAGCAGGCAGCGAAAACGGGTGCATTCGTTCTGTCCGAATTTCTCAAGAACGGCGTCGGATTCGACCGTTACATCGTCTCGGAATACATCCGCGCTATGGAGACAGCCGCACTTCTCGATTTACCTAATGCGCTCTGGTTCACCGATTCTTATCTAACCGAACGTGATTGGGGTGACCTTGACGGTTGCCCGGAAAACGAACGGGAAGAAAAATTCGGTGCTGCATTGCGACGACAAGAAACCGAGCCATTTTTCTGGAGACCACCAAACGGCGAATCGTTCCTCCAACTCTCCCAACGAGTTGATCGAGTGCTGGACACTCTTCACCGCGAGTGCAGTGAGAAACGCGTACTTATCGTCTGTCACGGTGAAGTGATGCGAGCGTTTCGGGTGCGGCTCGAACGGATGTCCCAGGAACGCTTTAAGGAAGCGGTCTTTTCTAACAAAAGTGAAGACCGAATCCATAACCTGGAGATTCTGCACTACTCCAGGAAAAATCCAGAAAGCGGCATGGATGCAGAGTATATGGGTTGGCTCCGAAGAATCCGTCCCACTGACGATCCAATCTGGGACAGTGGCTGGCAGAAAATTATTCGGCCGCGGTATTCGAATGAAGCCTTACTTGAGGTCGTTTCGCGTGTTCCTCCTATGGTCGCGTGAAGAACCTCACAAACAGTACCCCGGCACCACAGTGCCGGGGTCTTCTTTATGGAACACTACACAAAAGCAACTTTTCGAGCCGCGAGGCTTCTTCGATAGAAGAATTTACGTATTTCTTCGACAAAAACAATCGACGCTGCCACGGGAATAATGAGCAGCCATTCGGAAAGAGTAAGCGGCACAGTGTGGAGTATTTTTTGAAGGAGCGGATTATAGACTGCCAATATCTGGAAAAGCACGACGAGGGTTGTTGCTCCGATCAAGAATTTATTGGAAAAGAAATTCATCTGGAATATCGATTTGCTTTCCGATCGACAATTCCAAGCATTGAACCATTGGAAAACGGCGAGCGTAGTAAGAGAAATGGTCCATGCTTTTTCAAGATCATTTTCTACATATCCCTGGAACAGAAAGAGCGTTCCTACCATCATGGGAAGAGCCATACAGGCCATGCGCCACAGCATGAGCGTATCGACAAGATACTTTTTTGGATGCTCGAACTTTCCTGAAAGAAGTCCCTCCTCTTTTGGCTCCATGGCAAGGGACACATCAAGGAAACCGTCCGTAACAAAATTAAGCCAGATGATTTGTGCAGCAAGAATCGGCAAGGGGTATCCGAGCAAAAGTGCGGCAGTGATCACGGACACTTCACCCAGGCTGGTTGAGAAAAGGTAAAGAATGACTTTCTTTATCGTTTTGTAGATACTGCGGCCCTCTTCGACCGCCGAAACAATGCTGCCGAAATTATCGTCGAGCAATATGATGTCTGCCGCCTCTTTTGCCACTTCGGTACCAATCTTTCCCATCGCAACGCCAAGATCCGCCGCCACGAGTGGCGGCGCATCATTCACCCCGTCGCCAGTCATTGCAACAATTTCTCCGCGTTTTTTATACGCGTAAATAATGCGCAATTTGTGCTCGGGCGTTACGCGCGCAAAAACAGAAACCTTCGCAAGTTTTTGCGCGAGTTCGGCATCTGACATGTCATCCATCTGCGCGCCCGTGAGCACCCCGTCACCTTCTTTCCAAATACCCGCCTCTTTTGCAATAGCTGTGGCAGTGAGCTGGTGATCGCCCGTAATCATCACCACCTTGATGCCGGCAGCAGTTGCCCTTTCCATTGCTTCTGCCACTTCTGGGCGCAAAACATCCTGCATGCCCGAGAATCCAACAAAAGTCAGGCCCTGCACCTGTTCGGGCGCAAGAGATGTTGCCACGTGCGGGCGCATTGCCCCCGCCACAACGCGCAGCCCACGTTCAGACATGCGCGCGAGAACTGCTTCAAGTTCTTCGATGTCTTTTTTCGTAAGGGGATGATTTTTCCCATCGCGCCGTATTTCAGTGCAAAGAGTGAGCACTACCTCCGGCGCACCTTCAACGACTAGAAGATTCTTGCCTGCTACTGCGTGTACGGTCGCATGATATTTGAGACGGTAGTCAAAAGGAATTTCAGACACGAAAGGCGACTCGCGGACTAAATCATCTTTACTAAAACCAATCTTCTCTCCAAATACGCGTAGTGCCGCTTCAGTTGGGTCGCCCGCCACGCGCCAGCGGTTTTCATTTTCCGAAAAAGAGATTCGAGCGTTGGCGCAAAATGCCGCCATTTTAGCGGCCAAAAGAAGCTCAGGATGATTAGCGGCATCGACGACAGCACCGTTCAATTCCACAGCTCCTTTTGGTTCGTACCCAATGCCGCTGATAGCAAAGGTCTTTCCTTCGGTAAACACTTCACGAATCACAAGCTCGTTTTTTGTGATGGTACCTGTTTTATCAACTGCAATAACGCGCGCTTGCCCCAAAGCCTCCACAGCCTGTAATTTTTTCACAAGGGCATTGCGCTTTGACATACGCCACACACCGGTAGCAAGCACAAGCGTGATAACTATGGGAAGGCCTTCAGGAATGATTGAAACCGAAAGCGAAACAACCGTGATGAAAATAGTCGTTAAATCCTCGCCACGCAAAAGACCGAGCACAAAAAGAGCAGCACTTATGATTCCCACGACGACAATGATGGCGCGAGAAAGGTACCGAATATTTGTTTTAAGCGGTATCTCCGAATCAATCGTTGATATTTCTTTCGCTATGTTGCCGATAGCGGTGTTTGAACCAATCGCCACCACGACTGCCTTGCCATTACCTGCAACAACATTGGTGCCCTTGAAAAGCATGTTGCGCTGGTCGGGAGCAGAAATATTCTCCACATCTATAGACTCGATTATTTTATTGACTGGCTCGGATTCGCCCGTAAGAGAGGCCTCGTCTATTCGAAGGCCACTTGAAGCAATGACGCGTGCATCAGCCGGAACTTTCTCCCCCTCCTGCAAAATGAGAATGTCGCCACGCACCACATTTTGGTCAGGAATAACCATCTCTTTCCCATCCCTTATAACGGTCGCCGTTGTTTCTACGTATTTTTTGAGCGCACGCAAAGTGTTCTGTGCTCTGCCTTCCTGGAAGGCACCCACAATTGCGTTGAACAGAAGCACGGCAAGAATGATCGCTGCGTCAACAAACTCACCTATGAAAAATATAATGGCACTTGCTGCAAGGAGCGTATAGATAAGCGGACTTTGAAACTGCCGAAGGAAAATAAGCAATATCCCGTCGGCTTTTGCTTCTGGCAAAACATTGGGGCCATCTTCTTCTAATCGCGAAGCAGCTTCGGTGACACCTAATCCACCCTCACTGGTACGGAGAGTTTCAAAAATAGCCGGTATTTTCTTGGTATGCCAGAAGATAGTCACAGTATTGCCATTCTAATACAGAAGTTCATCTCACTTCTTTTAATGCGCGTTTAGCGTAATGCACAATGTCTTTACGTATACCTTCCAAAGTTTCGATTTCATTCTCGGCGCACCATCTCCATTCATCTAATTCTTTTTCAGGAATAACTTGATCGGTATTCGCTTTTGCAAAATAAATCATGCTTATATGCTCATGTGTATCTGAAATATTGTGACGGTTGAGCGAAATGGGAGCGATCAGTTCCACAAATCCTTTTTCTTCGTGCGTAAAACCACGAGTATCAAATAAGGTGACATCTAAACCAACCTCTTCTTTCACCTCTCGAAGTGCCGCTTCGTTTGGATCTTCATCAAGTTCAATGTGACCGCCCACTGAAAGCCAGATACCATATTTATCGTGTTTTCGTAGCAATACTTTATCGTTGTAGACCACAAAAACTTCAACGGCAAAATCTATCTTTTCGTGGATGTGGGGCATGGGTTAATTTTACTACATGACCCAGGCGTCAAATGCCGTATAATCACCTGAAACACCCATGACCGAAATTACATTCCCCTATCGCCGCCAAGAAACGGACTTTTACTGCGCCCCAGCTTCGGTGCAGATGATTCTTGCTCGTGAGGGAGTGGAAATCCCACAGGCTACTCTGGCCCAGATGCTCGGCACCAATGAAACAGTTGGAACAACTATTAACGCTATCGAATCCCTGCTTGTGTCACGCGGATTCAAGGTAATGCGAAAAAACAACGCCACGATACCGGATATTGAAGAGGCGCTTACAAATAATGCAGCAGTCATGGTTGGCTATGTCGAACCCACAGAAAACGTTCCTCATTACGCACTTATTTCCTCCGTCGATATGACTGATATTTTTCTTACCGACCCATGGCACGGTCCAGACTATCGTATTCCTCGAAACACCTTTTTGGAACTATGGAAAGACGACGAAGCCAATGCCTATGGCAATCGCATGATGCTTGCCGTGTTTTCTTCGAAAAAATAGTCTACGCAGCCAAAATAGTTTTCAGTTCAAAGAGTATCGTATTGAAATCTTTTTCCGATACGTCGATACGCACGTCGGCATATCTTTCATAAAGGGGTTGTCGCTCGACATAGAGCTCTTCAAAACTGCGATTACGTAACCCCACAATACCGCGCGCACTTGGGTCAGTCCGTTCTTTGATCCATTCAGACGGCGCCGAAAGATAAATTATTTTGGATATACTTTTTAGCATGTCCATTGCTTTGGGAGAATAAATAACGCTCCCGCCGGGAGCGAAAATGGTTCTATTTATATTTGTAAGATTCAACACTTCCCTTTCTTCCTCGAGGATAAATTTCGTATCTCCAAATTCGTCCAGTATCTCTTGAAGCGATTTTCCAAATCGTTTTTCCATTCGAACATCAATATCTATACATTCATACCCAAGCGCACTTGCAAGCTGCTTGCCGATGAAACTTTTACCAACTCCTGACATGCCAATAAGAGAAATATTCATTGACTAAGTATATCGTGGCGACTTAGCGTAACTTTTGGCATAATGCAAAAGACGTATGACAGGCACTGATAAAAGCCGCTGGCTCGCACTCATAGTGCTGTGTCTTGGTGACCTCATGATCGTCCTTGATACGACAATTGTGAATGTCGCGCTGCCTTCCATTAGAGCCGACCTTGGTTTTACGGAAGCATCTCTTGCGTGGGTCGTAAATGCATACCTTCTCACGTTTGGAGGCTTTCTTCTTCTTGGCGGCAGACTTGGCGACATTTTCGGGCATCGTCGCATATTCCTTGTTGGCATTGTTCTTTTCACCATGGCATCTATTGGCTGCGGCCTCGCGCACACGAAAGAGCTTCTTATTCTTGCACGCGCCATTCAAGGCATTGGGGGTGCCATCGTTTCAGCGGTTGCTCTTTCTTTGATGATGACGCTCTTTACGGAAGCAAAAGAACGCGCGAAGGCGATGGGTGTTTTTGGTTTTGTTGCTGCGGGCGGCGGCTCAATTGGTGTCCTTCTTGGCGGGCTGCTCACCAGCACGCTTGATTGGCATTCGATTTTTCTCGTAAACATACCTATCGGAATCCTTGTCTACATCCTGTCGCTCAAGCTCATTCCGAAAGATCAGGAGGCTGCACGCACGCAGGGACTTGATATTGCCGGCGCACTGACCATAACCACTTCGCTCATGCTGATGGTGTATGCAATCGTACATGGAAATGAAGCTGGATGGACATCTCTAGAAACACTTGGCTTCCTTGGTATTGCGTTTGGTCTTCTTGCTTTATTTATTGGTATTGAAATGCGAGTTCGCTCTCCCCTTATGCCGCTTCATTTGTTCCGACTTCGAAATGTCGTAACCGCAAACATCGTCGGCGTTCTCTGGGCAGCTGCTATGTTCGCATGGTTTTTCCTTTCAGCGCTCTATCTTCAATTGGTATTGGGATACACACCGTTTCAAGTGGGTCTTGCCTTTCTTCCAGCAAACATCATCATGGGTATTTTTTCATTCAGCCTCTCGGCGAAAATAGTGAATCGTTTTGGTATCAAGCGCCCGCTTGCATTCGGCCTTTCGCTTGCAGGACTCGGACTCCTCTTATTTGCCTTCGCTCCGGTGGATGGAAGCTTTCTCCTGAATGTTCTTCCCAGCATGATTCTGCTTGGCATCGGAGCCGGTATCGCATTCAACCCCATGCTGCTCGCTGCCATGAGTGACGTTACCCCCGAAGAATCAGGACTTGCTTCTGGCGTCGTGAATACGTCGTTTATGATGGGTGGAGCACTTGGCCTTGCGATACTTGCAAGTCTTGCAGCTTTTCACACCAGCATCCTCACCGCTTCTGGCACAGAACATCTTTCAGCATTAAACAGCGGTTATCACTTGGCATTTTTCGTCGGAGCCTTGTTTGCGTTCTCTGCTGTGCTCATAGGAACCCTTTTCCTTCGCGTATCAAATGAATCATCAACACACTAGACGCTGTTGCTATAGTAGCTAAATGGATCCAATTTTTCTCTTTCTATTTACAAAAGTTGCGAGTCTGGAAACTTTTTTCATTTTAAGCGCGTTTCTTTTGCTCTGGCTATACCTGCAAAAAAGGACGCGAAGCGCAGTCCTTTTCTTTGGCACCTGTACAGCCCTTATGACATCCGTCACTTTTTTGAAAAATCTTATAGAGATGCCTCGACCCCTTGGCCCTCTGATAGCAGTAACTGGATATGGGTTTCCGAGCGGTCACGCAGCAGGGGTTATGTTCTTGGGTCTTCTATTCTCCTTTTTGCAAAAGGAAAACGCTAGGCACATCCGCTACTCTGTCTACATTTTTTCATTCCTGGTTGTAGCGGCAGTTGGAATAAGCCGAGTATATTTACATGTTCATACGCCCCTTCAAATACTAGCCGGCTATGCTCTTGGCATCCTGTGGGCAAGTATGTGGTTTTTGTTAGAGCAAAGAAACAAATTGCACATACTCTAATCCGCAATATATCCTTCAATAGACTTAGAATTGACGCTATTTTACTCAAAAGGCGAGTAGCCTTGTTTTAAAAGGTTTTGAAATGAAAGAAACAGAGGCTCAGGTAATTCAGACCACGAAAACCATTTCCATTCTTGCCATTTTTCAGGTTCCATAATTTCGACCTCGCCGCCATCATAGTCGGCGCTTACAAACAACGTGACATAGTGCTTTTCTCCCGAGAAGAAATCCTCAGTAAACGTTACAAATGCCGCATTCTTAACAGACAGACCCGTTTCTTCCTTTGTTTCTCGGAGCGCACACTGAACAACTGTTTCTCCAAACTCTAAGTGGCCGCCAGGAAAACTCCACGTTCCCTGTCCGTGACTACTCTTTCGTTGTCCGACCAATACCTTGCCATCCTTTTTGACGATTACACCTACACCAACTTTTGGCCCATCTTTTTGCATACATGCACCCGAATCTTTATTGACCATAAAAACTTATCAGCGCCTTGATGCCAGCCAAGTTTTTCTCCCACTCGATCGTCTCATGTGTTTTAAGCTCTACGGTTATTGCAGGAATATTGATGGACGCGAGCCATCCTTCAGCGTCGCCGGTTATTGGATACGCGTCAAAAGACGCGATTGCTGGATATCCGGCAGCACGCGCATATGCACTCATGACACTGAGCGTACCGGGAAGAATGCCTTTGTTACATTCTGATGCATACACGGCATTTGCCTGGCTGTGCCAGAAAACAACAGCATCCGGTGTATGTTTCAAAACAAAACTTCGAATTGCCTTTGTTTCTGGTTCAGAAAAAACGGCCGTGCCCGCACTCACAGGACGCCCCTGCCAGGTACTCGTAGCCTGCCAATTACAGTCAAAGTTGCGGTTGAGGTCGACATTGTTTGCATTGAAACGCCCTGCCGCGGCAGTGGCTGCATCAGGAGACACATTTGCCGTGGTAAAACGTCCCTCAGTACCCACCACTTTATACACACCGTCGGGGTTTGCAGATGGAATAACCGTCACAGCGAGACCTACGGGTACTACAGTCGGGTTCGCCTTGAGATAATCCATGAACGCATAGGCCAGAAGGATACTGTTCCATTCGTACCCTCCATGCATGCCGCCCACAAAAAGGAGATGCTTGGCTCCGCTTCCGTAGGTGTATGCCGTTATTGAGCGTCCCTCAACGGAGGTACCAATCACTTCTGTTTTTGGATCCGGTTTCTGGACTTCAATCGGTTCTGCTGCTGGCGGTTCTGGCGTTTTGCCCAGATTCACGAATGCAATTGCACCGACGACAAGCGCCGCAAGAACCAGAATTCCTACAACAACTTGCTTCGTGAAGAAACGTTGCATTACTCGGCGTAGTATTTGAGGAGCGCTTCGATACCTGCCCAGTTTTTAGTCCACTCAACAGACTCGTGCGTAGTAAGGAGAACGCTAATCGCGGGAATTTGCTGCTTTGCGAGCCAGTTCACCATGTCACCGGTTATTTCATAGAAATCAAAACTTTCATGAGCCGGATAACCCGAAGCCTTTGCATATTCCTTGGTAATTGCGAGTGTCTCAGACGAAACACCCGTGTGACAATTTGAAGCAAATACTCCCCCAGCAGCGCTATACCAAACAACCACCGCGCTTGGCTTGTGCGCTTCTATGTAACTCTTGAATGCTTTGCTCTCAGGCTCGGAGAATGCTTCGGTTCCGCCGCTCACGCTTTTGTTCTGCCATGTTCCTGTGGATTTCCAATCACAATCAAAGTTGCGGTTGAGGTCGACATTGTTTGCATTAAAGCGGCCAGGCACTGTTTTCTCTTGTGGAGAAGGAACATCTGCCGCTGCAAAACGGTCGGCAGTACCAACAACTTTATTCAAACCGTCTGGATTCAAAACCGGAATGACCGTTACCTTTATATTCTTCGGAATAGCATCAGGATGTCCCGCGAGATAGTCCATCAGCTGATACGCAACAAGAACGGTGTTCCATTCATACCCACCGTGTATGCCACCCACGAAAAGGAGTTCCGTGGTGCCCTCACCATAATGAAAAGCAGTAATGTCGCGCTTTTCAACAGAAGTGCCGATAATGGTTTTGGTTTTGTCCTCCGGCACTTCTGATGTTGGCTGTTCACCTCCCGTTTGAGGGGTGCCAGTCGCTACATTCTCACCTGGGGTTACACTCCCGGCATCGGGAAGATTCTGCATAAGGAAATAAAGACCCCCGCCAATAAGAACAACGACGACAAGCGCAATAAGGAATTTTGTCATAGCCTAATAGTACCGCGAATCCAAAATCTGCAAAGCGGCATAAAAATTCAAGAGACGAGGTGTTATCCTCGCCTCTCCATGACCTCTTCCTCGCTAATTTCCCGATAGATTGTGCAACGCTCCTCATCGAGCCTGCAACATTCGCATTCGAAGTCCCACCCCCACTCGAAATATCCTCCATCAGGGTGCCGCATCACATGCATGCCAGGATGACCAATCGGAAGGATGCATTCAAGACTGGTCATATCCTCTTCGTACATGAATGGCAGAGGATACGGATGAATGATTCCGCAGATTTGTTCGCTCATGACCCTATCTCCTCAAAAGGACCCTATTCAAGATACTACGGAAATTCTTTGAGAAGTAAATGAAGGCAGCCCCGAAGGGCTGCAGTTGTAATGGCGATCAAAGAGACATGTCCAACATGCTGATCCAGACTGTACTTCTTCAAAATTTCCCCGGTTTACCCTGCGCATAACGTTTATTCTTCGTGGGTATAAGTCACGGCTTCGCGCAGCTTTGTCATTCAAGATCGGGTACTCTCGCCGCCAAACTTATAAAAGCAAAACCAGCAGGAAATGTAAACGTATTACCAATTCACGTTGTCAGGCAAAGGTTATCTAAACACCACCGACCCACTATCAAACTTGAGGTCGAAGACAAGTTCTCCGCGAG
This sequence comes from Minisyncoccia bacterium, assembly GCA_049305795.1. Taxonomy (GTDB): domain Bacteria; phylum Patescibacteriota; class Minisyncoccia; order Phycocordibacterales; family Phycocordibacteraceae; genus C7867-001. Next base: position 31,303 of record JBAQPM010000005.1, read on the forward strand.
AGGTAAAGTGATACCCCTGCGTGTTCTGTAGCAACGATGCAAAATCAGACTCTTGGGAGCCTTCGCAATACATTTGAGTGCTCATCATCTGGGAAAAAGAAACGGTGTTTGAGTTGGCGACATAATTCCCTCCAATGCCATCACAATCCGTTTTGGCGGAAAACCTCCCATCAGCACTAAAGGTGAGTGTAAACACTCCTGCGTTTTTGGGCCGCGCTTCCCGCCCATCGTTATAAAGAGCTGAAACCCACACCCAGGTTTTCATACCAAGCGTCATCCGCGAAGGATCCGCTTCGCCTTCGAAATTCTGTGCGACTTCTCCAAATTGCATCGCATTTAAGTCAAGCAGAAGTGAAATGCTTTTGCCGACCGAAGGTGAAATCGAAAAAGGTTCCCCAGGAGCACGATCTGCATAAGTAACGACGACGATTTTTCCGGTTCCTTTTTCAATTGTTTGAGGAGCAATGCGATCACCTAGAAGCAACGCTTCAGATCCAACATACCCCCGGTCGGTGTTGAGGGCTGCCACAACGTAATAAAAGATTCCACTTCCACCTGTTTCCTGCGTAAGCAAAAAGACAATGTCCTCCCGTCCATCACCGTTTAAGTCAGTCTTCAATTCATTTCCAAAATATCGAGTAATTATTTTGGAAGCAGAGCCAGGAGCCGCCGCTGTCTCGGCAACACCGTCGGTAAGTCGAATTCGCTCGCCCTGAATAATAAACTCCGCATCTTTATACTCACTCGCAGCATACGCTTGCTTTTCTTCGTAAATATACTTATTGAGCGCGTAAAAGGCGGCAACAAGGCCAAGCACCACAAGGATAATAAGAAAAACAATCGTCCTGCCCACAAAAAATTGCCGCAAGTTCATGTCAAAACTATAGCATTTTCATGTTTCCGGGACACCAAGTGTATAATTACTATTGCAAATATTTTGCGATAAATATATACTACCCGCTATGGCACCTATTGACTTCTCCCACCTGCTCCGCAAAGGCGGAATGCGCGCGACCGAAGGTCGCGTTCAACTCCTCAAGGTTCTGGCTGAAGAAAAGAAACCAGTGACTATAGAGGAGCTAAAGAAAAAGCTTTCCGGCCACCTTGATATGGTCAATGTGTACCGCGCACTTGAAGCGCTCAAAAAGGCGGGTATCGTCGAGCGTATGGATTTTCAACATGGCCATGCCCACTACGAGCTTGTGGCCGGACGTCCTCATCACCATCATGCAATCTGTCGTTCCTGCGGAACGATCGAAGATATCGAAATCCCTCATTCCGCAAAGCCAGAAAAGGAGGCCGAACGCCGCGCGAAAAAATTCTCTATCATCGATTCCTACAGCCTCGAGTTCTTTGGTCTTTGTACTAGCTGCACGTAACAACACAATATGATTATCTTATTTACCCTCGCAAGCGTTTTCACTATCAGCCTTATCTCCTTTGTGGGCGTTACTACCCTCGTTCTGAAAAAAGATTTCCTTAACAAAAGCGTCTTTGTGCTCGTGAGTCTCGCCGTTGGCGCCCTTCTTGGAGATGTTTTCGTTCACATCATTCCAGAAACCTATGAAGAGTTGGGCAATCCGCTCGCAATCTCGCTTACCTTCATTGCAGGTATCTTAATCTTTTTCATTTTGGAAAAAATATTGCACTGGCACCACCATACTTCAGAACATGCAGAACAGCACCCGCACCCCATTGGCAACATGGTCCTCGTTGGCGATGGCGTTCATAATTTCATCGACGGTCTCATTGTCGCCGCAAGCTACATGGTCTCAATAGAAGTAGGCATCGCGACCACCATCGCCGTCATTCTCCACGAAATTCCGCAAGAAATCGGAAACTTCGGTGTGCTTATTCATGCGGGGTATAGCAAAGGAAAGGCGCTCTGGTACAACTTTCTTTCTGCACTTGCGGCAGTCGCTGGTGCTGTCATTGCCCTTATGCTTGGCGGCGTGACCGAACAGTTCGCACTTTGGCTTCTTCCTCTTACCGCAGGAGGCTTCATTTACATTGCTCTTTCAGACCTTATCCCCGAGCTTCACAAAGATCGGCGCCTTAGTCAGGGAGTAATTCAAGTCATCGCCATTCTCGTTGGCGTGTTGTCGATGACAGTCTTGCTTGCTCTTGAAGGGTAATTATTCCGCTTTAATCAATTTCGATATGTAAAGGCGCGTGATCAGATACTTCCTCTGGCAAAACTTTAAAATCAATCACGGTAACTTCAGGAGAAACCAGCGCATAGTCAGCAAATTTACCCTCTTTTTCATAGAAACTGGTGCGTGTAGAGGTAATACCATATTCCTTCACGAGATTTCTCATACCTTCTTCGGCGATGGCGAGACTTTCGGTGTCTGGATTCAAATTAAAATCGCCGACCACAATTTTCTGTTCATTCTTTCCATGCACAAAATTTTGTATTCGCTTGGACTGTTCAAGACGATCTGGAGTATCCGTTTTCCCCATTCCGTTCCAAAGACCATGCACGTTTGCTAGAAGCGTTGGTTTACCGTTTATGCTGAAACGAATGTATTGGAGATTCCTGCTATGTTTTCCTCTCTCCTCGGGAAACTCATTCTCAAATATCAACAAATCTCCTTCTTCATCAAGAGAAATTTCTTTTCGCACAAAAATTGCAAGTCCATAATAATCAGCAACCGAAGGTCTGAAATAGCCAACGTGAGTATCCAACACTGCCTGAATGTCGGTAAAAAGAGTAAGTGCGTCGTTTCTAAAACGGGATCTATTCTCTTTTCCCTCTGCTTCGTGATAAATCTCTTGGAGACAGAAAATATCAATTTCTTTATTATTTTCAAAGAAATCTAGGAGCGGTTTGTGTAGCAGCCCACCCCACGTATTGAGCGAAACTATTTTCATAAAGAAAAGTCAGATCTTTTAGTTAAACTCTAAATATTTACCGCCGCCGACTATCCTAACCTTTCCATCAATCACTTCGAGCGCTGACTGATCATCAAGAAAATAGATCTTTTTTGATACTTCATTTGCAACCTTATTTGCGTTCTCTTCCATTCTTTCTGGGAAGAAAGGTGAATTTAGATGAGGAAGAAAATAAAAATCGACCAAACCCAAGCCGTCCATATTTTTTTCTTCCAAGTCCTCACCATAAATTACCTGAGACAAGCGCAAAGCGAGATCAGGACCAGTTACCATACTCCCCGCACTCAAACCAACATACACTCTAGTTTTAAGTAACTCGGGTAGAATTTTTACGAGACCAGATTTATTTATCCATCTCATTAGATGATACGTATTGCCTCCTTCAAAGAACAGGACGTCAGCATTTTCCAGTTGTGGTTTCCAAATGCTTTCCGGAACTGCGGAAATATCAGCTATCGCGATGGATTTAAAACCTTGTTTTTTAATATTTGCAAGATCATCGATAAGCCAACCCTTATCATCTGTCTCAATGTTTGAAGCCGTGGGAATAAAGCAGAGGGAGGTATCTTCTGGCCTCTTCCCCACCATTTCAAAGAGAGTATCTGCAATGGCCTGATTTGATAATCCTCCCGAGGTGAGAAGTAATTTCATACTCGGAATAATAGCAAATCTAGCTCGCTTGTGGTGAGACCAGAATCTTTACACAATAGAGGGAATGTAATATCCCCTATCAAGATAGATGTGCGGCAATCTTTTTAACTGCCTGGTCAAAATTCACTCCTACGTTCACAAATTCAAGGGGTAGTTTAGCCTCTGCAAATATCTCCTTCACGAGCTCGTCTCGCTCTATCCTATCGGCTCTGTGGTGAGAACTACCGTTTACCTCAACTGCGACTATCGGTTTAAAATAGCGGTCGCAAATTAGGAAATCTATGTGTTTCGGAAGTATCTTATTCCGTCGTCGATAAAATCCTTTTCCGTCCACAGCATCTATTATGTCGGCAATACGCATATTCGGAAATATGTGATACTCGCTCGACAATTGTTTTCGTAGTTCATAGAAGAAAGCGCTTTCGCTTTTGTTCATGATACTTTCTCGCTTTCGAAACGAAGGAGCAGAATTGACGGTTCCTGCCAGAACAGAAGTACCGAGCATTTGCACAACCCACGTTATTCCAAGTATTACGAGCACAAATATGGCCAGCCAGAAGACAGACATCATAATCAATGTTAACTATAGTAGGTAATTATACTCCTATCATTAATTTTTATTTACCTACCTGCGGTCGCTCGGCGATATGTTGCAAGATAGGATTCGTTCTCATCTTCCAATTTCGAGATACATATCCTTTCTGGATGTTGGTTCTAGACTCAAACAGGGGTCAATAGAAAGTAGTAAGAGTCTTGTGATGCGGCTTCGAGAAGGTCGTCGCTTTCGCTTTTACCCAAAGAATCCAATCGAGCTCATTGGTGCTTATTTCCCTTCCCAATCTCTCAATCTCATTTCGTATCTGCTCGATGGCTGCGATAGAGCTTGCGCGCAATTCAACTTCCTTCTGGGAACCTGCCGGTATGAGGATCTCATTGACTACATCCGCGTCAAGTTCAGAGCTGTACCTTAGAACGCCGAATGATTCGAGGATTTGTGGGAGTTTATAGTCTGCGAATACGGTCAGATTCCCGAGGTTCGTGATAGTTAGTTCAGAAAGCCCGGCAAATGAGAGGTCGGAAACAAATATCTGTGCTCGCTTTAGTAAGAAGATTTGATGCCCATTCCAATCTACGGAATCATCGAAACTTGGGAAATGTTCTAGGAGGAGCGAGACAATTCTGTCTGCGTCCATTCCTGCTTCCTTAAGGATATTCAGCGCTTGGCCGTCAAAATGCTCTCTAAGGATTCTGAAGTTCTCTCGAATAATCTCTAGTCGCTCTTCCATGAGAAGTAGTTCGTTACGACCTGCAGCAAATATCGACCCAAAGTCTTCTTCGGGAATCTGGCTAAGATATTCAGCATCGAAGAGTCTTGGATCTTTGAGGAAGGCGTCTTTTATAGCTTTCGAATACGCATAGTATCCGCCTACCCATTCTCCATTAATCGAATATTCCCACCGGGTCTTCCCTTTCGGTGCCCAGAAGCAGAAGTTAATACTATCAAGAAAGAGATAGTATTGGACTGTCTCTTCAGGAGTGCCGAGTAGCTGTAGGTCATTATCCCAGGACGGTACAGGCGATTCCATAAACTCCTTTGCTATCCCCGTGATCCTTTCGTTGTCGATAGTAACAAAAGTCGGGTGCGCGAGGATAGGGGTGAGAGAATTTAGGATCTTTTCCCGTGTGGTCATAGCACTATGGTACACGAATTTGAGTTCGATTTCCTAGACGGGTACGGGTTTAGAAATATCGAACCAATTTTTCAGATGGCTTATTTATTGACCTGTTTAGGTCCTTCGATACTTTTCTAGACTGCTGACTGACACGGTCACGAGCTTGTGTAACGAGACACCACAACACATTTAACGATCCCTTCTACTCCTTGTATGAGGTGTCTCAGTCTCCAGTGATTTCGCCCGATGGGTTACGTATCTCTCCTATCAAATTAACGAAGTTGCCATGGTATCCCTCCTCCTCAAGCCTTGCTATGAAAGCCAACCAATTTTCTTCTAGTTCAGGAAAGTTATTCTTTGAAAGCGTATACAGTTCAAGAAATATATCCTCAATTTCTCCAGCCTGAAGAATTTGATTATATCCGTGGGAATCATTATTAAACGATTCATCTAATATTTTAATGACATCATCCTTATTCAAAATCGAAACAAGAGGCTTAATGAGAAGTTGAGCATTTTCCTCGGAGGTTCTGAAACCTTTGGATTCAAGAAAATATGAAATGGCTCTATCTTTTACATTTTTAGTCGTCTCTGGAGAAAACTCCTGTTGAGAGATTAGGCTCGCAACATAGATATATTTTAGTTTTTCAATCTTTACTCCACTTGATGAGAAAATGGCGTTAATTTTCTGCATATCCTGGTCAGAAATATGCCATTCTCCCTTCTTTTCAAGAAGTTCAAAAATCTTTGTAACGAACCCGTTATGCTCAGTCTGAATGGCTACACATATCTGTATAAGCTCCCTTAATACCTGCTCTAAATCCTCCGTCTCTGTGCCAAGCGAATTAACATGTGCCTTTTCATTTCTCTTCTGCAAAACACCCTGAGCTTTCTTAAAATACTGCTGATCGACGTTTTTATAAATATCTTTCAATTTTCCGACTATCGCGTCTTCTCCTTGTTTACATTCGGTTTGGAGTTTACCTAAAGCACATAGGTGTCCATCAAGATAGTCATTTGGCTTGTTAGAGGTAAGAGCATCAAGGAAAATCTTGTCGGATTTATATGGAGTTCCGTCTTCCTTCTCTATTTCTCTTAATTGCCAGAGTTTCTCGTATATAAAAAGCATGAAGATATTCCATGCATAGATCATTGCAGCATCGTAAAGACCGTGTTTTGCAGCAAGATACAATTTTTGCTCATATCCATACGTTTTACCATTACAAACATATGAGCAAAGCGTACCAATTTTCTGTTCTATATCTTCACTACTGCTCATAAGGTTACTAAAACTCTTTCAATTCGTTTCTCCATTATCTCAATCAACTTATTGTTTGATTCAATGATCTCATCTTGAGATTCCATCTCAGCTACAAGTTCTTTTTGTGTTATAAGATCCGGAACAGCGATCTCTGTAGCCTCAATTAACTTATTGTAAAGTCTTTCAATTGTTCCGCCTTTGGTAGTCACCCACTCAATAGCTTGAAAGGTGTAGTAAAGATATTTATTCAAAACTAGTTTTTCATCATTATCGATCCAGACAATGTTCGAATCTTGAAAATATGCCGGTTGCCCGTCGTAAATTACGACTCTGCCAATGGTTCCAGAAGTTGACAATAGTATGTCGCCCTTTTTAGGGAACGAGTACTTTCTGCGATAATCATCATAAAGGTCTTGACCTATAAATGCATCTGCATCTTTACCGAAAGTGCCAATTTTATAAAATGGAACATCGCCCGCTGTAGATGTTTCTTCTTTAAAAATTCTTTTGCACATAGATATCTTCCCAATTTCTCCAAGTTTGATACGACTGACTCCCTCTAGTCCCCTAAGTAAGTAGCCGAAATATCGTCTCTCTCTCTCTAGATTTTCGATGACCTGTTTTGCGCCTTCAATTGCTTTTTGCTTTACTTCAAGTTGCTTGACAATTTCCTTTTGAACCTCAAGTGGAGGAAGTGGAATCTCTATTTTAGAAATATCCTTTGGGTAAACATGTGGCTGTCCTCCACCTGTTTGAAGTTTATAAATTTCCTCTTGAATATTACGAAGGAAGTAATAAATATACTCAATCAACACGTCGTGACTATCACCTGCCTGGATAGTTGTGCAGTCTGAGGCAAAAATTGGAACCTTAAAAAAGTTTACGAAACCAGCATAAGCCCCTGACGCACTGATCGTGATTGTTTTTCCTTCTCTGTTTGACTGATTATGGTAATAAGCTGGCTGTTGTCCTCCAGCAATAACAGGAACCACTCCTTCAACTGTGATCTTTTTTGTAATAGGAGATCCTTTTTTAATTTCACAAATATCACCCAGACGAACAATTGGATATTTTTCATTTCGTATTTCCGAAGCTTTGTATCTATCAGCAGAAAGATTGTAGTCATCATTTTCTGCAATCTTCTCTTTCGGAACAATAAATCCTTTGTTTGAATTAAAAATAAAAGACTCTACAACCTCACGACTCTGATCTGCTCTTACATACTCACGAAAACTTTTAAGAATAACAGCCGCATCTACCAAGTCATCTTTATCACTCTTTCGGCGCTGTGCACCAAGGTCATACCCATCGTGCAAGACTTTTACAAAGAGCAGATCTTTTGTTTTCTTTGCTACTTCATTATCAAAGAAAAGAATACTGGTTTTCACTCCAGAGTATGGATTGAAGACTCCTGCGGGAAGCGATGCAACAGCAAACAATCCATCATTTACCAGATTCTTGCGAAGCTCTTTATAAGCTTTCCCCGACTGGAAGATAACACCCTCTGGAACAATGATACCTGCCCGTCCTTTTGGCTTGAGGTGGTTCATTATGTAGTCTACGAACAGCACCTCGGCTCGGTTGGCTTGAATACTAAACTTATTGTGAGGCTTTACACCACCTTTCGGAGACATAAAGGGTGGGTTCGCCAAAATGACATCAAATTTATCATTCCAGCGCTCCTCGCTTGAAAGCGTATTGTAGTTATAAATCTTTGGCGTGGTGAACTTATGCAAGTACATATTCACTTGCGACATACGTACCATAGTTGGGTCAATGTCGTATCCCTGAAAGTTATTCACTAATTTCTTACGCTCGTCTGAAGTGAGCTGTTTAACTTTTCCAGTTTCCGGATCAACTCCTTCGTTTTGTCTTTTTATGTAATTGTATGCACTGATCAAGAACCCGGCTGTACCACAGGCAGGGTCTAAAATGGTGTCGTCTTTGCTTGGAGCAGTTACATCAACAATAAAGTCGATGATGTGGCGAGGGGTACGGAACTGCCCCGCATCACCCTGAGAGGACATTATTGAAAGAAGGTACTCGTACGCATTTCCAAGTTCCTCAGAATGAGAATAATCAAAGTATAAAATTTCTTTAAGAAAAAGACCAAGAACTTCTGGGTCACGATATGGCAAAAATGCCTGTCTAAATATATCTCTAAAAAGCTGTGGTAACTGCTTCGCTTCCGAAAACTTCATCAAAGCCTCTGTATAAATATTTGTGCGTTCCTGATTTCCGAGTCGATCGCTCATCAACTTGGTCCATGCGTATTTTTCTAAATCTCCAGTGAAAAATGATGGTTCCCCGCCGGCTTTGATAGCCTGTTGATCCATGTCATCCATAAACTTATAGATGAGCGCGTTCGTGATCTGCTCAACTTGAGACATGGGGTTCGGCACAACCCCGACAAGAACTTGTCGTGCCGCATCAATATGTTTCTTTGTGTCTTGAGTAAGCATAATTAGTTCATAAATGTATTTAGTGATACGTAGTCTTTAATGTATCGAGGAATGATATCCTTAAATCCATTACATGCGTTCCATTCCTCAAACGATAGGGCTGGCGACTGGAAAAGTTCAGCATATGCCTTTCTGTCGATAATATCTCTCACCTCAGCATCTGCGATATACGACTTGAAGAAGTGCTTCGCCTGATAATAATGCTCAGGATCTACAGGATTAAGTTCGACAAATTTTTCCCATTCTGCATCAAGAAGTTCATTCTTGGTTTCAAATGTATCCTTTTCTCCAAAGGCGACCTGCAGGAACTCTCGAATACTGATTCTTCGATCGACATTGAATATCTTTCGAATCTTCTGAAGATTTAAGAAGTGTGCAGGCTTATCGAATATGTTCTTTTTGATATACTCTTCCGCTTCAATTATATCGCCGTTCTTCCAAAGGTTAGAGAGAACAGCATTACCAAGAACATCCTCCTCCACAGCCCTACGAAAGCCTTCACGGTCAATACGCATTCCATCTGCCCCAACCTCCGTATGAGATACCGAGACAATCCTATCGTCTGATTGCAGGTCGATTGGACCCTTAAATATTTTCTCTCCGTTCTCATCAACGAACTCGCTCTGTTCTGATTCGACAGATCCTTCCGTTGCAGGAATCTTCTTAATGACCGGTAGTTTTACCTTGTCGTCATATTTGAATTCCTTTTCAAAATATTCACAGGCCGCAAAGAAGTCGAAAAACTTAAATGTTTTCTTTTCTTCGCGATAGTTTTCATTCTTTTCGGTATCAGTGTAATCGAACACATGCTTTCGAGTACCACGCCCCTTTATCTGAACGAAATCTGATGGACTAAACACAGGACGCATGAGCGCGATGTTTAGGAGGTCCTGACAGTCATATCCTGTCGTCATCATGCCGACCGTAACAGCAATACGAGTTTTACTTGAATCGTAACCAGGAGGCAGTGGAACTTGACCACCTAGACGATTATTAGAGAAGTTTATGGTCATCTGCTGTGCATCAGAAACCTGTGAGGTCACTTGCATAGCAAAGTCTGATTCTTTGTATAGTTCTGGCCACTTCTGAAAAGCAAGCTTATTTAGAATGTTTGTGATTCGGGCAGCATGCTTCTGTGATACACAAAATACGATACCCTTTCCGAACAGAGGTACACCCACTTCTTCAGCTACAGGATCAAAGAGACCGTTCTCAATAAATGCCTTCGCCATCGCGATATTAGTTTCCTCATTGAAAAACTTCCTTTCGTAGTGTTTCTCACTGAAGACTTGATCTACAGTTTCTCCGTCTTCGGTAGTTGTATGCACCGCAAATCCATCATCTGAGAGAAGCTTGGTAGTAATTTCGGTACGGGCATCGACAATAATTGGGTTGATGAGAAATCCGTCTTGAACACCCTTCAAGAGGTCATATCGATATGTTGGAGAACCTGACTCGCAACCAAAAGTCTTGTAGGTATCCAGAAGTTGACGACGTTCAAACTCTCTTTGAGTATCTGAATCTTCTCCGTCAAAACCACGTAGATAGTCTTTAGGCGTGGCCGTAAGTCCTAGCTTGTAGCCAACGAAATACTCAAAAACTGCACGAGAGTTACCTCCGATGGAACGGTGCGCTTCGTCTGAAATAACAAATTCAAAGTCCGTTGGAGAGAATTCCTTTTTGTAACGATCTCCAGCCATAAAGGTTTGGATCGTCGAAACCACTACTTGTGCGCGTTGCCATGAATCACGTGCATCCTTGTAAATAACGCAGGTGTAGTCTTTACCGAGATACTGTCTAAATGCTTTGTATGACTGATCTTCAAGCTCGATACGATCCACAAGGAAAAGCACTCGGCGTGCGTTACCAGATTTTAGAAACAGTTTAATCACCGCCGCAGAGGCGAGAGTCTTACCCGTACCAGTAGCCATCTCAAAAAGGAAGCGGCCGTTACCTTCAAGTGCGGCCTGTTGAAGTGCCTTAATTGCTTCCACCTGATACGGTCGCATCTGTTTTAAATTGTTTGCTCTCAAGAACTCTAAACGTAGTGCATCGTCTTTAAATGATGGATCATTATCAAACCCAGGCATCTGAGAAGAGATGATGTAGTTCTCATCTACCTCAGTTGAAGCCAGCTCTTCTGCATTTGGAGTGTAGCTTTCAAACTGAGTGATTGATTCTTGTGTAGGAAAACGTGCAATCGTATCCGGATTGCCGTGCTTAGTATCCCAAAAATAGTGAAGGTTTCCGTTAGAAAGGATTACGAATCGAGCACCCACATTACGTGCGTAGTTGCGAGCCTGTTCTTTTGCAGAAAGTGGCTCAATCGCTTCTTTCTTTGCCTCAAGCACAAGGAGCGGGCGGCGCCCATCCTTATCCAAAAGAAGATAGTCGATGTAACCCTTTGCGATATTCTCAAAATCCTCCCCAGCCTCAGCCAAATTCACACCTGGCTCAAGAGAAATATTTGCTTTTCCTGCTTCAGAGTCCTCAAAACGCCACCCCGCCTGTTCAAGAAGTTTGTTTATCTTTATTCGTGCTTGTGCTTCTTTGTTATTCATAAATTATTTCAGGAGTTCATCAGCTGATACTCCTAGGGCTTTGGCGAGATTGGTAATCGTAGAAAGTGTGGGATTAGTCTTCCCATTCTCTATATTACTCACAAAAGAACGATCGACGCCGAGCGTCTTTGCGATACTTACCTGCGTAATATCTTTCTTCGTTCTGATCTTCTTGAGATTCTGACCCAATCTCTTCGCATCATCTTTCATAAATAGAGTATAGCAAATCCTGTTGTACTTTACTACAACAAAAATACCTCTCAGATTGAAAGGTGTTTTATCTTGAAACTAGCTATCTTTGAGCTAGCATGTGTTGGCTGCCAGGTTTGGACACGTTCAGAACAATTGACTGGCGAGGGCTAGTCTCAGAACTAGAATCTTTAGAATTAGTTCTCGCGAGGGACTACTTTAGCACTACGCAATTATTAATCACTGGATAGTAATAGCCATTGAGGTTGGAGTCGCTAAATTCTCCCACAAAATACAGTGTCTGACCCTGTTTTAGAAGCATAAGAGTATCTTTCGCGTTCTGATCGTTCTCCTTTAACGAACAAGCAATCTGGTAAGGTTTAAACCAACTTCTTATCCAACTTGTACCAAAATCAATCACAAGGTAGTAGTTATTCTCTCCAAAGAAATTTGTATATCTTCCCTGGCCACTTACAAGCTTCCCTTGATATGTTTTTAAGAAGTTTGCTCTTTCATAAGCTGTCTTAAAATCGCTTGCCCTCGACAGAACATCCGCTAATGGAACTGTGCTCGTAGCATTAACTGCTTCGGCGAAGACATCCTGCGGAATTGGTGGATTGTAGACAAGATAGATAGTCCAGAACGCTGCTATTGTGGCTATAGCAGTCAGGAGTAATCCTGCAATCTGAGCCCAGATTGGGAGATTCCCCAATTCCTTTGCGATACCCCCTGATTTCTCTGCGGTCATAATGGTAATTATGACACGAACCAGTTTTACCTGCCCGCTTAGTTTGTGGCCGGTCTACTGAATAAATTTGCTAGCGACCAGCCGAGATGATGTCTTCCAAGATCACTCATTGGGACGATTCTGTCTGAAATACGGGCTGCTATTACCGCGCGAGGTACATATATTATAGTTTGCAGATCGGCGATAGATTCTGGCAAGCCATTAAATGCGGGTAGATAAAAGAAATAATAATTCTTTCTATCTCTGATACTTTTCACACTATCTGTGTTGAGAGTATTATCTTCAATAAATTGTGCCAGCTCATGTACTGGGCAGATCATGACATTATTTCTTCGCTGAATATCGCATGTTTGCGATAGAAGAATGACTCTCTGTGTTTTAGAACCAATTACATGTAAGTCGGAAGTGGCCGCCTCCTGCTCTAAAGAAAAAGAGCCGTCTTCCTCTTTTTTAACTGACTGAGGCTTGTCTAGAATATAAAACGGGAAATTCTCAAGTATGTCGCCTTGATACAGTGTGTTTGGGTCTACCGTGGCTGAATCAGCATACATAGGGACATAGGAACAAAGACTAGTTCAAGCTAGTTTTGAATACCTTTTTATAGAATTTCTCTTCCTCATCCTGAGAAAGTTCGTCTTCTTTTCCTGAAGTTGAGGGCTGATTAACCTTCAATGGCTGAATGAGCCGTCCATTCTCGATATGCAATACAGTACCCTTTAATAAGAATTCGTTATTACCAGAGGTACTCTGGTTATTCTTAGATCCAATAAATGTGCTGCCGGTTTGGGAGTATTGCATGTTTAAGTAATTATCCACTTATCTCCTGCGAGATTTAGATTTACCTGCACATTTCCAGAGGGATCTGGAATCTTTGCCAAAATGTATTTTGACTCAAAAGTATATTTTGAATCGAGACTGTGTATCACAGCACGTCTTACATTTACTTCTTTTCTATCTTCTGCACCCAATACTTCCTGCGGATTAAAGTCCGTCTCTAGGTCTAGGTAGTCTATGTACTTATCAAGAAGATTTTCAATAATCTTCTCATTCTTTGAATCAGGGCAGTCTACTACTCCATCGAAACCAATATCCTTTGCTTCATTCCTACTTATAAGGTGCTTGTGGGAGAAAAGCTTCTGTGTCAGATGTTCAATAATCTCACGAGACTGTCTTTCTGGAAGAGCTTTGGCATGCGTATGGAGAAGATTTTTTGCGAGCCTTCTGACCAGCGAATGGGTACGGTTTGTTGAGCCTAGAACTGTAGGGGCGATTTCCTTCGTAAGCTCTTTCATTATGTCTGCCAACGCAGTTTGCTCACTAATTCCAACCTTTTCCTTTATGAAATCTACATAACCGATTACATCTTCAATCTCTATATGCTTGAGTTGGTTATTGCCGTCCTGAATATTCGCAGCAGGATCAATTGGGCTTAGGTGAGCATAGCGTGTAAGCACAATTTGATCCGCACCCAGGGCGATCATTGTTCCTGCGCTGAGTGCCTTAGACAAAACGACTACTTCAAATTCATCACAGTGCTCACGGATGAGATTTACCAAAGGCCAAGGAGTCTCTAGGTGTCCTCCATTTGTATAAAGTGCCAAAGTAATCTTACTTGTATGATCGATCTTTCTTAAGATCTTCTTAAAGTAAGGGAGTATGTCGGATGCAACTTGTGTCGAAAGAAGTTGCTCGGGTTTTCTATCACCCGTTATGTACACAATGACTTTACTATTGCGGGCTTGTTCAAGGTCGGAAATAACCTTATCCAAAGGATCATTTACAGTAGTAGCAACCTTTTTTACAGCCTTTTTTGCAACTTTTTTGGGCATAGGCAAATTGTACCTAATCTACATGATTCTTGCCATCCTGGTATGCAAACAAATATTTCCTTAGTCCACGTGTACGTAGAGCCGCTTTTGCCTGATCTTTGCGGCTTCAGCGAGGGCTACTGAAATCTCTGGCAAATGCAGACGGATCATTTCATTAGGAATATGCATTGTGTCGTAGCCGTTCTTGTGTGAGTAGTAGCCTCGTTCAAGATCAGCCAAAATCTGTTTTGGACTCGTGAGGTGTTGGATCCCGTCTACTTCTATGTTTATTTTTGCCTTAGGTAGAGCAAGGTCTATGGTTTTAAAGCCGTCGTGCAGTTCCTTATAGACTGTAATGCCGTGGCTCTCTAGCGCACCTTTCAGTGCAATAGCTTCTCTTGTTGGGACAGGATTCTTGCTGACGAGATTTAACATATTTCTATTCTACTTGGCACTATTTCGATACTTGATCATTTCTGCGGAATTGATCACGCCGATAGTTGCTGCAAGTTCGTGATAAACACACGCGTCCATAATGCGATTGTAATTATCTTCGCCTACGCTAGAGATAGTACCTATTCGTTCGCCACATTCATCGAGTGCTTGTCCGCGCAGCGCCATATGAAGATCCTCGCAGGATTTCTGCATATCTGCTCTTGTGTCCCCATGATTCCCCATATATCGGAGTTGCTCTTCGGAATAGCCCGAACAAGAAATGAGGTTCACTTGTTCTGTACGGTAATCAATAGAATCTCCCCAATAGAAACCAGCAAACGCAGCTACTGGTATGAGAAGAACCAGCGCAGGAAGAAATTTCATATGCCAATTATAGCTTGCCTATTTGAACCAGCTAAAGGGATTCAGACGGCTAACGAAGACCGAGAAGCGAGACCACAGTGAGACGGGAGCAATCTCTTTCTGATTGTTTGGCACCGTATCCACTGATGTAGAAGCCGAGAAGCCTGAACCATTGGAACTATCTTTTGAAATACTCTCGACTGGAATTGTTGGCTTTGCCTTTATTTCTATAGGTATTGAAGTTGTAGTTGGTTGAGAGTTTTTCGTTGGCTCTAATATTGCAGAGGCCTGTGCGGGTACCGTTTGAACAGGGTCTTTCTTTTCATTCTGCTTGATCTGTTCCGCAACAGCGTCTTGTATCTTTTTATTAAGTTGTTCGTCAGCGAGACGCTCGGCTTCCTTTTTTTCTGCGTCAATCTTCGCTTGCTCAGCAGAGATTTTCTCATCATATGCTGTTAGCAATTCTTTCGGGCAAGGAAACATCGACACCCCATAACCGCTTGGATTCTGTGCAGAGCACCCGTACTCAGAATACATATCCTCACCCTTTGAGAAAAATACGCACTGGCCATTTACTTTTAAACCAGACGTATTGCCGACACTACATTCAGTTGCTGCATTTACGATAAAGGGTAATCCGAGCGCAAATACTACAGCGAGAACTACGAGACTTTTAAGCCTAATAGGCTTGTTTGGTAGGAATTTCATATATTTAGTATTTATGATAACTCATCAAAATTCACTTTCCGGTTAGTATGTGAAAGCCCACCCTTCCCGACCCTCGCCCTACGGGAAGACTCGGAATTCCCGACAGTTTCCGACAGTTCCATAGTTGGCTTCAAATCAGGTTCTCCGTGTAGAAATTTCTGCAAATCCTCGTACCAAGATTCGCCCCATAACGCCCTATCGCAATCACGCAGTGAATAGTCCGGGTAGATGCCCTTCACAAGCGATACATATTTCCAATACAGTCTCTTCTTCTCCTTGCGATTGAGGACCGTAATCAGTTTTCGTATCTGCTCTTTCTCGTCAGGTATGCGCTTATTTAATTGTTCTCGCACCCGATAGTCATAAACAGTAAAGATATCTGGGTAAAGAATCGTTAGAATCGCCGATGCCATTGCGATATCAATTCCGTCCTTGTCGAGCAAAAGATCAAGTTTCGCGTCAGGGTCTTTCTCGTTCGCAATAGCAATGGTAAGTTCTTTTACCGCTTCGTCAGGCAAACCAGCTCTGATTCTCTTTGCGGGTCGTCTTGATTTCCAAAATACGATCTCAAAAAACTGCTCTGCTGTAAGGTAGTGATTTTGCACGAAAGCAGACCGCACCTCTCTTTCAAGAAAATGGTCATCAACCCAGTAGTAGTGTCGGTAATCTTTAATAGGCATGCAAAAACCCACCACGTGGGTAGGAGCTTTCGCCCCTCATACGGGTTTCCCCGTATGGCCGGTAAAGACGACCCCACATGATGGGTTTTCGCGTCTTTACCGGACTTTTGGCCATACCTAGCCGGAGCTAGGGTTAGGCCATGCGCACTCCTCTATGGTATTCGGCATTGTTCCCCCTGTAAATACCCGTATTTCCCAGCAAAAGCAGGGCGTTCTTAGTTCCGATAGAAACCGATAATTCCCTATTGTTCCCAAGCATTCCCAACAGTTCCCAACACTTCCGAGGGCGAGATGTATAGCCGGGTTCAAACCGTCAAAATTCGTTTCTAAGGCGGCGTTGGCTTCGGATTGGCAGCATGGCACAGAGTGATACGATATTTGTGTGAATACTGCAGAAAAAATTAGAGCGGTTGCGAACGTATTCTTGGAAATAGAACGACGAGAGCAAAAGTGGGGGTTTCTGACTTTCAAAGAAATCCAGCAAGAAACCGGAATTCCTAAGGAAGAATCGCTACCTATTTGCGAACTTTTTAA
The DNA here is from genome assembly GCA_049305795.1 of Minisyncoccia bacterium. Classification (GTDB taxonomy): domain Bacteria; phylum Patescibacteriota; class Minisyncoccia; order Phycocordibacterales; family Phycocordibacteraceae; genus C7867-001. The sequence goes on from JBAQPM010000005.1 coordinate 48,271, forward strand.
GAAAGAAGGCTTGATCTCTTACGAGTTTCAGCCCTTTGGTGATGGCGATAAGAAGTTCAGTATTTTCGATAGAGATAGAGATTCGATGGATGAGACAGGTGCGATACGCTTTTTTACTTTGCCGGAGGAGCACCCTTTTTCGAATGGAAGCACGAGAAAGGATGTAATACGAACAGATTTGCTTCAAAAGTTAGCTGAATCACAAGAAAAGTTGGAGAGGCTCGCACACCAACTCACACCAAATGTTTCGTATAACCCGACATCTCATCATCTAATCTGTGGTGATAAGACCACTGTAGTTAGATCCAGTAACCAGCGTGTTATTTGCGCGGAAATTTTCAGCAAACCTGCCGGGACTATATTTTTAGAAAATGATATCGCACTTCTGCTTGATCCTGTCTCGCCACAAGTAAATCCAGCACGCGGATATCGAGGAGATTATCATCAGGTTTATAACCTCATTAACCAGATTAATATAAAGATCGAGGGACTGACTGGCGTTCCGCACCATATTACTTTCGAATCAGGAAGAATTTTTAGGGACCAAGTCTCTACTGCGGGGCGTACTTAAAACTTTTAGTAATTGAGTTTCCTTTAAATTGGCGCGAGCGGACTTTTTTACTGTCCGCGTAATAAACGCGTATCATGCAACATGACGAAAATGACATTTGCTCTTGGGAAACTCAGAACATAGGGCTCGCAGCTGCCCTCGTAGCAAGGGGGTACGAACTTGTAGCTGTTGATTCTAGGGGTTTTAGATTCTGGGAAAGCGAAGAAGGTTTTCTCGAAGCGGTGGCTTCCTACCAAAGCGGAATCTGCTTCACTAAATCACCGGAGTTATATCGAGTCATTCGCTTATTGGATCATCTCGCTGAATCAACTGGGATGATTCTTACCTCCATCCATGACTACGGAGGATAGCTTCCGTAAGTTGGAGCAATTTGTACCGTTCCCCAGAAGCGTGCTGACCGCACGCAAAGACGGCACCCTCACTCCAAATGAGTACGAGCTATATGTCTTTATTAGACATAGCGCAAACCCGTATGGAATTAGTGCGGTTTCTCTTGAAGGACTTCAGGCTGATTTTCGCCATAAGAAAGGCTGGAGTAAAAATCGAATCAATAAGGTTCTAATTGCCCTGAAAAAGAAGAGGTTCCTCCACTATGCCAAGCGATCAGGTCGCCATGGTTCGTTCGACATAAAGCTTCCGCAATTCAGCACACCAGACGGACATATTACGAGATTGTCTGAAGCGAGTGTGCCACCACTTACCAGAAGCAATGCCATTACTCAGGCAGAGGTGCGTCCGAGGTTGCATAGGGAGAGTCCAAAGTTGGAAGAAGAAAAAGATAACGAAATCAAGCCTGTTTCTGAGGTCATTGCAAACCGTGTCCAAGGTTCCTATACCGATACCGAGAATATACCTAAAGATAATCGATTCCCTAAGCAGTCGCCCGGATCGTTCAAGCCCAAGAACTACGAGGAAGAAGTGTGCCGAGAAATAGCCTTGGCAGTTGGAGAGGAATCAATGGCGTTTCTTTTAGGAAAGAAGCATAAACACGGCTTCATTCCGATTGAGCAAGCATGGGGTATCTACAAACACGACATTAGGAACAAGCGCGAAATACGCGATCCTCGAAAGTACTTCAACACCCTTCTCTCCAACCTCATTAAAGAGGCTCAATAGCGTATGGATTTGTCTGGAGGGGTCGGAAAAGGTCGGCAATACGAGGACGAAGAAAGACTTGTCTCGTTCTTTCGACTCCTCCTTGAAGTGGATCGTCGAGTGAATCCCGATTTCTATACACGCTCCCCTGTTGCGGGTTCTGACTCGAAACAAGAGGGTAAGAAAGAGGCCCCAGCCGTATAAGTATATGCAACCAATTACTCGCGCAACTAGGGCAATTCTTCTCGCTCGCGTTTCTGACGTGAGGCAAGATACCGAGGACGCGCAGTTGAGTAATATTAAGCATTTTGCCGAACGTTTTAATTTCGAAACGATTGAGGAATACAGAATCAAAGAGTCCTCAACAAAGGGAGATCGGCGAAAGTTCCAAGAGATAATATCTGAGATTAAAGCGTCCAAAGTACCAGTTGCTCTTATCGTAGACACGGTGGATCGGCTCCAACGAACCTTTCGTGAGTTCGTTCTATTCGATGACCTCTTAAAGCAAGGAAAGGTTGAGTTGTATTTCTATCGAGAGAATCTGGTCCTCAAGAGCGACGCAAACTCCTCCGATATGATGCGTTGGCAAATGGGCGTGATGTTCGCCAACAACTACGTCCTCCAGCTTGGCGATAACGTGAAGCGTAAGTTCAAGCAAATGCGTGAGGAAGGAAAAAGGACAGGACCCGCTGAGGACGGCTATATTCCCGTCTACGAGGTTGATAGAGCCGGAAAGCGACACCGCATTGACATCGTTCCCGATCCAGAGAAAGCTCCTTTAATCGCTGAAGCATTTCGGCTCTTTGCGAGTGGTATGTACTCAATAAAAACGCTCACTGTTGAAATGCAGAAGCGAGGACTTACTGGCAGAACGGGCAATCTGATCTGTACGAGCAAGTTGCATTTCATACTCTCAAACCCGTTCTACTATGGTCTTATGCGCTCGAAGGGCGAAACCATGCCCCATATATACGAGCCGATTATTAGCGAGGAACTATTTATGCAGGTGCAGAAAATACTCAAAGGGAGACGCAAGAACCCGACAAAGTTTGTCTCGAATGATTACGTCTTCCGAGGACTCATACACTGCGCCAACTGCGGATGTCTATATAGTCCTGAGCGTAAACGCGGGCATTTGATCTACTACTCCTGCACGAACGCCAAGCACAACTGCAAGCGCGATTATATGCGAGAAGAAAAGCTTTTGGAGCCTATCCTCGAAACCCTCTCCAAGCTTGAACTGTCTAAGGAGAAAGTAGCGGAACTCGTGAACGCGCTCCGTAAATCCACGGAGTCAAAAGGTCTCTACCAAAAGGAAGAACGCACACGCCTCACTAAGATCATTAACAATGAGCAGATTGTTATAGACGGAGCCGCTGTTAAGTTCGCTCGAAGTGAAATTGAGAAGGAGGTGTATGACCGCTTGATAAGCGCGAGTCGAGAGAAGCAACGCCACGCAGAAGCAGAAATAGCCAAGCACTCAGACTTGGATGAGGACTATTTCATAAACGCCGAACGCGTCATCAATATCGCGAGCAGAGCGCGAGAAATCTTTGAAAGTTCTGAAGTTGATGAAAAACGAGCCTTTTTGACTTTCTTACTTCAGAACCCAACTGCTGACGGAGAAAAGCTAGAGTTTACGCTGAGATCTCCCTTTCAGGAGCTGCTTTCTATAACTGATCATCCAAACGAGCTGCGGGACTAGGACTCGAACCTAGATAACGACCTCCAGAGGGTCGCGTCCTACCATTAGACGATCCCGCAAGGTCACAGCCGCGAAGCGGCTGTGATAAAAAGAACGATACGGGAAAATGGGCAAAGAAACAAGGCACTGACCTTTCGGTCAGTGCCTTGTTTTCGAGGACCGAAATATTATGGAGAAACGGTCGTTGTAGTTGTTGCGGAAGCCTTTACTTCCTTGCTCTTAATAGCAGAAACGATAGTTTTTGCATCTTTGCGAGCGGCAACGATGTCCTGCTGTGCTGCCTGAATCTTTCCCTTTGCAGCCTTAAGTGCGGCAAGGTTTGCTTCAAAAACTGCCTGGTCGCCATTGTCAGGCTTGAGGTTTGCCGTAGTGTCTATGGCTGCCTGCGCCTCTATTTTTGCGTCAGCGATTTTTGCTTTATAGTCGGCGAGGGCTGCGGTGACGCTTGCGTCAACGGAACCAGCTGCGTCAATCCTGTCTTCAAGGGTTTCGCCGAAATCTTCCATTTCAGCTACCAATGCTTTCACCCGCTCTGCTGCTGCGGTAACGGCAGCCTGCGGCATGACGAGGGCGTAAATGCGGTAGGAACCTTTAATGGACTTTATGTCTTCACGAAGCGTCGTCGTTGACGATTCTGCTTCTATTTTTGCTTTGAGCGCAGTGAGTGATGCGATTTGTGCGTTGATAGTAGCAAGAATGGACGTCTTGTTTTCTCCTGAAAGACGCTTCATCTCATCCAAGTGTTTGGAAAATGTACCGAGACGGTCAATACGGCGGTCGATTTCGTCGCCCGCGTGTTCTTTTGCTTTTTCAATGAGATCGTCAGAGAAATTTGCCTTTATGTCTGCCCGCACTTGTGCGCGTGCTTCGGTGCTCGTGCTTTTGCTTCGTGTTTCGAGGCGGAAGGTATTGCTTGTCTTTACAGAAGCGGAATCATCATCTAACCCATCGTCGTTTGCAAGGGCAAAGCCTGGCATGATGAATATGCTAAGCGCCATGAGGCCTGAAAGTATGTAGTTCTTCATAGGGTATTGAGAAAGGTAACGTTAGATTGTCGACTGTTCCACCGGCTGATCACTGAAACTTTGATCAATGGTTGCGTTGTCGGAACTAAAGGAATTGATATGTGCATCAATCGCGCCAAGGTTCTGGTCAAGGGCTTCGTCTGAGCTTCCAGACACAAAGCCGCTATCGGTTTTTTGATCTTTCATAAAAGAAACATCGGAACCTTTCCAAAACCAACACACAGCGCCAATGAGCACGAGAATAATTGCAGCGCTAACAAGTAAGGAAGTACGTGACATGCGGGTGTATACGACTATTAAAGGTAATGGGTAAAGTATAGTCCTTTCCTGCTACGTCACGGTGCAAGATGTGTATATCCCACACCGTGATTCTGTATGAAGACGTATTTCGGCCCTATACCTTACGCGTTTTTAGATCTTTCACGGCCTTCAAAAATTCAGTGAAAAGGGGATGCGGAGAAAGCGGGCGCGCCTGAAGTTCTGGGTGAAATTGCGTACCGAGAAAGAATGGGTGCGAATCACGCGGGAGTTCGGCAATTTCCATCAAAACGCCATCGGGACTTTTTCCTGAAAATACGAGACCGGCATTTTCGATCTGTGAAATGTATTCGGGGTTTATTTCGTAGCGGTGGCGATGGCGTTCTTCAATAACCTCAGTGTCATATGCTTCGCGCGCGATGGTTCCCTCTTTCAAATGCGCCGGATATGACCCGAGACGCATGGAGCCACCATATTTTGCTTCTTTGATGAGTTCTTTCTGGTCAGGCATCACATCTACTACCGGCTGCGAAGTGTTGGGATTGATTTCAACGGTGTGTGCGTCTGTGAGACCTACGACATGACGCGCGTATTCAATGACAGCAAGCTGCATACCGTAGCAAAGGCCGAAATATGGAATCTTATGTTCGCGCGCAAATTGAATGGCTTTGATTTTTCCTTCGATACCCGTTTCGCCAAACCCGCCTGGCACAATGATGCCGTCGTAAGCGGAAAGTTTCTCAACATCAGTTCCCTTTTCAAAATCTTTTGCATTGATCCACTCAATAACGGGCTTTATCCCAAGCGCTGCTCCGGAAAATTTAATGGCCTCAATGACTGAAAGGTAGGCGTCCGAAAGAATGTAGTCGCCCGTATCAAAATATTTCCCGACAATGCCAATGGTGATTTTCGGGTCTGTTACATGCGTGTTGGCGATAAAGGTGCTCCATTCTTTGAAATTTCCCGGTGCTTTTGGTTCGAGGCGAAGGGCGTGAAGCAGTGCGTCCCCAAGATTATCTTTTTCAAAATTAATGGGCACGTCGTAAATGCTTTCAACGTCCGGCGCAGAAACAATGCGGTCAGCGCGAACGGAAATAGCAATGGCAAGCTTTTCTTTTCGTTTGTCATCAAGCGGGTATTTCGCGCGGGCAATGAGGAAGTCGGGCTGCACGCCGTAGCTATTTAATTGCCGCACGGCATTTTGCGTTGGTTTGGTTTTCATTTCGCCAATGGTTCCTGGTATCGGCAAATACGAAACCATCACAAAGAGCACGTCGTCTGGATGTTGCATTTTAAGCACGCGCGCTGCCTCGATGAAAAGCGCGTTTTGAAAATCACCGACGGTTCCACCCACCTCAATCACCGAAACATTACTGCCGTTGTGGTCTGCAGCCGCTTCGATGCGGCGCATGATTTCATCGCGCACGTGCGGAATAGCTTCCACACATTTTCCGCCGTACCCAAGAGCCCGTTCCCGATCAATGACTGAGCGATACACCATGCCGCCCGTCATATAGTCTTCCGGTCCAAGGTCGCGCCCAAGGAAACGCTCGTAATTGCCCATGTCCTGGTCGGTTTCAAGACCGGAACGAAGCACGAACACTTCTCCGTGTTCGGTTGGATTCATCGTGCCTGCGTCCACATTTAAATATGGATCAATCTTTACGAGATTCACTTCGAATCCTCGCTCTTTCAAAATGAGACCCATTGAGGAAGTAGCAACACCCTTGCCCACGCCGGACATTACGCCTCCGAGGACGAATATGTATTTGTGGCCTTCCTTTGCCATACTAAACCCGCAGATAACGCCTTACGGCTAAGAAACTTGCAATGCTACCAAGCACTATGCCCGAGCCGACGAGGATGCCAAAAATGAAGGCAAAATGGGTGGTGTAGTAGGTAAAGACATTAAACCCACCGAGCCACGACTCAAGTGCGCCTCCCACATACCAGGCTGCTGGGAAGAAGAGGAGAAGGGCGAGGAGGGATGCCAGCACGCCTGCAATGATACCGGCAACGATGAAGGGCCCGCGTATGTAGGCATTTGAAGCCCCCACAAGACGCATGACGCCTATTTCGTCGCGCGAGGAGTAGATAGCAAGGCGTATGGTTGCAAAAGTGATGACAGTGGAAGCAATGGCAAAGAGAATAACGATGATGAAGCCTGCCTGTTCGGTGGTTCGAATGGCTGCCGTAAGGCGATCAATGACTGTTTTGTTTTGGTAGTAGTTAATCCGATCAATGATAGAGACACCGCCTGGAGTAAGCGCTGGATCATTTGAAAGAAAGTCTGCAATGGCACCGTATTGAGAAGGATCTTTTGCTTTTATGGAAATAGAAGCGTCAAGCGGATTTTCACCAAGCTCGTCGAGCGCTTGAAGCGTGAGTTGATCGTTTGCATGGCGATTACGGAATATTTCGAGCGCTTCTTCACGAGAGGTGTAGCTCACACGTTCGACTTCCGGAAGCTGTTTTATTTTTTCTTCGAGCGCATGAATTTGTTCTTCGCTTGCCGTAGTAACGAAATACACATTCACATCCACCTTGTCGCGAATGGATTCAAGCGTGCCGCCCAAAATAGCAGACATAAAAATGAGCGAGCCGATGATGCCAAGCGTCACCGTCATGATGAGAACGGTTGCGACACTGACAGAGCCACCTCGAGCGAAGTGTTTTGAACCCGCTGCTGCTATTCGCCTAAAAGTTAACCACCAGTTCATAAGACATATTGACCCCCCACATCATCGCGGACGATGCGACCCTTGTCCATGGTGATAACGCGTTTGCCAATTGCATCAACGACACCTCGGTTATGCGTGGTGATGATGACGGTCGTGCCAATCTCGTTAATCCGTTTCAAAATCTCTACCACTTCATAAGTGTTGATGGGATCAAGGTTTCCCGTTGGCTCGTCGGCCACGATGATGTCGGGCTGGTTGATGATGGCGCGACCAATAGCAACGCGTTGCTGTTCCCCACCCGACATTTGTCGGGGGAAATGGTCTGCTTTATCCATGAGATCAACGAGTTCAAGGATGTGGGGCACATCAGAAGCAATTTCGTCGTCTGGTCTTCCTGCAGCTTCCATGGCAAAAGCAATATTTTCATACGCCGTCTTGTTTGGAATGAGTTTGAAGTCCTGAAACACAGTTCCTATCTTGCGACGATAGTGGTGAAGAGCGCTTGAAGGCAGCGAATGCACATCAACAGACTCATAAAAAACCGAACCATCGCTCGGACGCTCTTCGGCAAGGAGAAGTTTAAGGAGTGTTGTCTTGCCCGCACCTGAGTGTCCAACAATGGACACGAATTCTTTCGGATTAACCGACAGTGTCACGTCTTCCACTGCGGGAGGATTCGCGCCGTATTGTTTCGTGACCTTGTCGAAATAAATCATCTTCAGTTGTCTATTCTAACCCATGTCCGCTCGCGGCGTCTATGAATTCGTCTAGGTCTCCCTGCAAAACTCGCTCGGGATTACCTTCTTCATGCGAAGTTCGATGGTCTTTTACCATTTTATAAGGATGCAGCACATAGGAACGTATCTGACTTCCCCATTCATTTGCCGTGGTTTTTGCTATGGAACGTCCATCTTTTTCAGCCTTGCGCTGTTCTTCCTCCTTGGCAAAGATTTTCGCCTTAATAAGTTCCATCGCTTTCTCGCGGTTAGCCTGCTGACTTCGCTCGCTTGAAACATGCACGGAAAGATTCGTGGGTTTGTGGAGAATACGCACCGCTGTTTCTCTTTTGTTTACGTTTTGTCCGCCGGCACCTCCCGCCTTTGCAAATTGAATTTCAAGATCGTCCGGTTTTATCTCGACCTTGTCGGCTGCGGAAAGTTTAGGGAGGACTTCAACAAGGGCAAAAGAAGTTTGCCGTTTTCCTTGCGAATTAAAAGGTGAAATACGAACCAGACGGTGCACACCGGCTTCATGTTTGAGACGACCGTATGCCCCCTTGCCAGAAATTTCAATGAGGACGCTTCGGAAACCGCCTTGGCTGTTTTCATTCTCATCAAGTCGGCGCACACCCCAACCCTTTTTTACTCCGTATCCCTGATACATAGAAAGAAGCATTGCCGCAAAATCTTCGGCGTCGTCTCCGCCTGCACCCGCAAGAATGGCAAGTGTTGCTCCGCCTCCATCATGTCCCTCGCCACTTCCGCCTTCTTTGAGTGATTGATATTCGCGCACAATTTCTTGTGCTCGGTCTTTGTCCGTCCAAAAGTCAGGCGACGCCATGAGCGCTTCGATTTCAAGCACTCTCTTCTCTGCGTCGGCCATTGGGAGGATTATAACAAACAGCGCGTGCTGCTTTGAAACTTGAAAGCAGCGCCTTCGGTCCACCTGTTTATTTAACTTGAACCGAGGGCGAGACTTGAACTCGCGCGCCGCTCAAAGCGGCACCCTTGGCCCACTGCTTACTACATTTGAGCCGAGGGCGAGACTTGAACTCGCGACCCATTGCTTACGATGCAATTGCTCTACCAACTGAGCTACCTCGGCGCACAACAAAACACCTTGCCTTTATACCGTTTTGAATGTCGAGACGCAATGTAAATAAAAAGCGGCGGCGCGGATGGGAATCCGCGCCGT
>JBAQPM010000006.1:0-156273 GCA_049305795.1 Minisyncoccia bacterium
GACGACACGCACGACCCGACCATCTTCATAGAACACCTCGCACGTCTCGTCCTTTTTATTGAACGAAAGGAGCGACTCGTTCTGTGAAGTGGCAAGCACTTCGGTCGTTGCGACGATGCCACTCCAGAAATGCATCTTCGAACGCATGCCTTTCGGCATACTCGAATCCACATGAAGCAGCATGCGGCTGACATTGCCGTTCGTCTTCGTAAGGAATAGAAACTTGCGGATGCTCGCACCCACTTGGGACCACTTCACATTTGCATGTCGCGCCGTTCCGGCACTGTCGACGACGCATCCGTCACGATTGTCGACGAGTACGTAGTGTTCGCCGACAATCAGAGCGCTCCTCCCACCCGTGAGCGGGTGATTGCGAGAGACGTAGAATCCTTCTTCGAGAACGGCGTTGCCGTTCATCGAGAAGCAATTGGTCGGCAGCGCAGCCTCCCCCTTGAGGGCGGCCGCAGTGGCGAAGGTCGCCATTTGGCTATGCTTGTTCATCTGCACGCTCCATATCAAAGAAAGAGACCAGCGGAATGCTGACCTTTCTGAAACCCAGACTAGCATATTATACCTATAATGTCAAGTATGTGGTGAAGTAAGGAAAAGGGAGGATTTGAGTATGAAAATGTTAAGCCCCCGAAGACCAGGTCTTCGGGGGCTCGGCTAGAGGAATTATGTAGGCATGTTCAAATGTGCTCCCTGCTTTGATTTCGTTCTTAGCAGGTCTTCGCCAACGATCAGGTCACAGTGACCATCTCACTCGCTGATGCTGGCGTCCGCGCAGGCGTTGTCAGCTGTCGCTGAAACGACCGGCCGCGGTCAGGGAGTCGCCCAGGCCGACGCTGATATGGCCGGTGGTCGCGACGGAGCCGAATGTGTCGATGATCGAAATGGCCGCGTTACTCAGACGGTGGCCGACACGCGGTCGGCCTCGGGTGCAGTGGGACATTGGGCCCCTCCTTCCGTTTCTATACCCACCATTGGGTACGAGGAATATATACCACACATGCCTAAAAAAAGCAATACCCTATGCAAGTCTCTAAAAATAGCCTCCAAAAGGCCGATTCATGCTATAATTTCGCAAATGGTTATCACGCACCACGGTGGACAGTGTTTCAAAGTGACTTTCGGCGACCTCACGCTTGTCTTTGATCCCATCTCAAAAAATGCGACCCTTCCGGGCATTCGTTTTGGTGCCGACATCGCCCTTGTTTCCCGCAATCACCCAGACATGAATGGTGTTTCTGAAGTTGCCTATGGCGAAAAGGTTCCTTTTGCTATTACGGGCCCTGGTGAATACGAGCGTTCGGGTGTGACTGTGCAAGGCTTTCTCACAAAAAGTGCCTACGGTCTCCCCAAGGGAGAAAGCGAGGCGGTGAATACCATGTATTCGGTTGAACTTGAAGATATGAATTTGGTATTTCTTGGAGCGCTTTCGGATCCCGCGCTTCCGCAGGATGCGCGGGAAGCAATTGATGAAATTGACGTGCTCTTTGTCCCCGTAGGTGGAAACGGAGTTCTTACCCCAGCACAGGCGCATGAACTCGCTGTCTCTTTGGAACCGCGCATCATTATTCCAATGCACTGGAGCGGGATGGGTGAACCAAAGGCACTTGATGCCTTCCTTAAAGAAGAAGGCGGCACGCCAGAAAAAGTCGAAAAACTCACGCTCAAAAAGAAGGATGCACTCGCGCGCGACGGTGCTATCATTGTGATAACTCCTTAACCATGTACGAATTTCTCGACAAGCTTCGCCAGAAACCAAAACATGTCCGCCAGCAGATTGCTTTTGGCACTGCCGCTGCGACCAGCGGCGTTGTTGCCCTTCTCTGGATGCTTGTCTTTGTAACTTCTGGTCCCTTTTCAGTTTCATTAAAATCAGACAAGAGTTTGGCACAATCAGCTTCTTCAGGAGCTAGTCTTGATGGGGCTGTGGCAGAAACGAAATCAAGTTTTACTCGCCTGCTTGGTGCAGCGGGCGCAAGCTTTGGGGCAACAACGAGCGAGCCGAAAACGGATAGCAAAAAACCGAACATCACGATTGTGGATGTGAAGACTTCTTCGAGCACTGGTCCCAAAGATCAGACCGTCATACCTTTTTAATACGTCATGGCTAAGGAAAAAGATCGACCACAGGAAGTCGTGCCCGTAGGGGGCCGTATCATCCAGCAGGGCATTGCAAGCGAGATGCGCTCGTCATACATCGACTATGCGATGACGGTTATTACGTCACGCGCGTTGCCGGACGTGCGAGACGGTTTGAAGCCTGTGCACCGTCGCATCTTGTTTGCCATGCAAGACATGGGACTCGTGCCTTCGGCAAAGTTTCGCAAGTCAGCGGCAGTGGTGGGAGACGTGCTTGGAAAATACCACCCGCACGGCGACACGGCCGTCTATGACTCTATGGCAAAAATGGCACAGGAATTTTCCTATCGGTATCCGCTCGTACTTGGTCAAGGAAACTTCGGATCTATCGACGGCGACTCGCCAGCCGCCATGCGTTACACCGAGGCAAAAATGTCGCGTCTTTCAAATGATCTGCTTGGCGACCTTGATAAAGACACGGTCGAATGGAATCCAAACTACGACAACACGCGCAAAGAGCCGCGCGTGCTTCCCGCCGCCGCTCCGAATCTTCTTCTGAATGGCACGCTCGGCATTGCTGTTGGTATGGCGACCAACATTCCGCCGCACAATTTGCGTGAAGTGATTAACGCAACTATTGCGCTCATTGATACTCCTGAAGCAACGACTGAGGACTTGCTTGAGTATGTGAAGGGTCCGGACTTTCCGCTTGGTGGCGTTGCTTTTAATCAGGCAGACATTAAGCAAGCCTATGCAAACGGTAGGGGCGGCGTTGTGGTGCGCGGCGAAGCTGAAATTGTGGAAGACAAAAAGGGTAGCCACATCGTCATCACTTCCATTCCATACCGCGTAAACAAAGCAGAGCTCATCATACGCATTGCAGAGCTTGTACAAGAAAAGAAAATTGAAGGCATTAAAGACCTGCGCGACGAATCCACGTCTGACATTCGCGTCGTTGTCGAACTCAAAGGCACGGCACATCCGCAGGCTGTTTTGAATACTATTTATAAGCACACGGAGCTTGAAAGCGCCTTCCACTACAACATGCTGGCCCTTGTTGATGGCGTGCCACAAACCCTTTCCCTTAAGGGCATGCTCGAACATTTCGTGGAGCATCGTCGTGTCGTCGTGAAGCGCCGAACAGAATTTGATCTTCGAAAAGCCGAAGAGCGCGAGCACATCTTGCTTGGTCTCTCAAAAGCGCTCGACCATATCGACGAAGTGATTGCCGTCATTAGAAAGGCACCTGATGTACCAACGGCTTCCATCAATCTCCAGAAAAAGTTTGGTTTTTCGCCAATTCAGGCGGCGGCAATTCTCGACATGCGCCTTCAAAAACTTGCTGGTCTTGAGCGCCAGAAAATTGAAGACGAACTTACTGAAATACAGGCGCTCATCAAAAAACTCAAAGATATCCTTTCTTCGGCAAAGAAGATTCTTGCCGTGGTGAAAGAGGAGCTTAAAGCAATAGGGGAGAAATATGGCGACGATCGTCGCACGAAAATTGTGAAAGGCGGCGTGCAAAACATTTCTCTTGAAGACCTGGTCCCCGACGAAGAATCCATGCTTGTTATCACTCAGGGCGGGTATGTAAAGCGCACGAATCCAAACGAATACAAAGCGCAAAAGCGTGGTGGTGTGGGTGTTATCGACATGTCAACGAAAGAAGAAGACGTGGTCACGCACTTCCTCGTCACTTCCGCGCACTCCGACCTCCTTTTCTTTACGGATTACGGCAAGGCATACCAAACAAAGATGTACGACATTCCTGAAGGTCGTCGCGCAACGAAAGGAAAGTCTATTATGAACTTCCTTCCACTTGCCGGAGATGAAAAGGTAACCAGTGTGCTTGCCGTTCCTAAAGGTGCTGCACGTGACGCCCTTTCCGTATTTTTTGTGACGCTCTCCGGCACGGTCAAAAAAGTTGCTGCTAAATCGTTTGCGGATGTTCGCAAATCCGGCATCATCGCCATCAATTTGAAAGGGGACGATAAACTTGTTTCCGCGCACCTTGCAAGCGAGGCCGACACTATTTCCATCGTAACTTCAAAAGGTCAGTCAATTCGTTTTGAAGCTGAAGACGTTCGTGAGATGGGCCGCACCGCAGGTGGGGTTCGTGGTATGGCAATCAAAAAAGGTGACAAGGTTGTTTCTGCTGAAGTTGTTCCTGCAGAAAGTGCCAAAGATGCCGCCATCCTCATTGTCATGAGTAAGGGTTATGGAAAGCGCACGCCTATTTCAGAATACAAAGTGCAGGGAAGAGGAGGAAGCGGTATCAAGACCGCGGAGGTAACTGCCAAGACGGGTGAAATCATCGGAGCAAAAGTGCTTACGGGAGAATTTAAAGACGATGAGATTGTGGTGATTTCACAAAAGGGTCAGGTTATTCGCACTGCTATCGGTGGCATTTCTTCGCTCTCGCGCGCGACACAGGGTGTTCGCATTATGAAATTGCGGGAGGGGGACTCGATTGCCTCCATGGTCGCTCTTTAGAGCTCGTCGCTTGTTGGTTTTTCCAAAAAAGAGACCGCTCCAAGGCCGCTTGGCCGGTCTTAGTCTCTTTTTTGAAAAAACCAACTCGCTTCAAAATTACTTTTAGCAATCAACGTTTTTAACACAGAGAACATTTTGTGAGCGGTTCGTGTGGTATTTTATAGAGGATGCATTTTGCCGATCCGAAATCAAATGTCCTTCAGCTTGGAGTGCATGAAGGTATGAAGATTGGTGACCTTGGTTCTGGCAGTGGGCACTACGCGCTTGCCGCAAGCGCGGCCGTCGGGGACGACGGCCGCGTGTATGCCATTGATGTGCAAGAAGATGTTTTGCGCCACCTTGCCGATTCTGCCCACCGCGCAGGAAAGAAAAATATCGAAACCATTTGGGGAGATTTTGAAAAAGCGGGCGGCACGAAACTGCGCGACCATATTCTCGATGCTGCAATTCTTTCAAATGTCCTTTTTCAGGTTGAACACCACGCTGGTGCCTTGTCTGAAATAAAAAGAATTGTGAAGCCTGGCGGGAAAATTCTCGTCATTGATTGGGCCGGTTCGTATGGAGGCCTGGGGCCCATTGCTTCCCATGTCGTGCCGGAAAGTAAGGCTGAAGAATTCTTTATCAATGCCGGATTTTATAAAGTGAAAAGTTTTCGTGCAGGACCGCACCACTACGGCATTGTATTCACCGTTCCTGATCATACTTAAATTATGCCAAGCTTTCTTAGCACTCGCCCATTTCAGGTCATCATCATTGCGATTTTCGGAATTCTCGCTTTGGCGGGTCTGTATGCATTCACTACCTACACGGGTCTTGGAGGAAATAGTAATGCCGTTGGAACCGTGACCATTTGGGGCACGTTGCCAAAAAATGCAATGGAAACGGCAATCGGAAATTTAAAACAGGCCCAGCAAGAATATAAAAATGTTTCGTACGTTGAAAAAGCCGCAGATACGTTTGACGTCGACCTTGCCGATGCCATTGCTTCGGGAGTGGGTCCCGATCTCGTCGTCATTACGCAGGAGAGCCTAACTTCAAACGAAGCAAAACTTGAAATAGTGCCTTGGAGTTCGATTCCGCAAAGGACCTATCTTGATACGTATGTTGCAGAATACCAACTCTTTCTCACTTCTTCAGGAAGCTATGGCATTCCTTTTGTGATAGACCCGCTCATCCTTTTTTATAATCGCTCCATGCTTTCTTCGGTTGGCGTGGCTAAGCCACCTTCCACATGGGAAGCGGTCACTGGCCTTGTTCCCTCAATCACTCAGGTTGCAGGAGGACAAAACATCGTCAAAAGCACAATACCTTTTGGGAGCTATGCAAACGTCACCAATGCACGCGCGATTGTCTCGCTCTTGTTTTTGCAAGCAGGCTCTTCCATAACTGAAACAACTGTTCAAGGCGTTCGCTCAACGCTTGAGAGTGCTGCTGCCCCAGGAAGCACAACGGGCGCCGCGGCGCCCGTTGCCGCGATGAATTTCTATACCCAATTTGCTGACGCTGCAAAAACGGTTTATTCGTGGAACCCATCGCTTCCCACGTCCCGCCAGACATTCATCGCGGGCGATCTTGCCCTCTATCCAGGGTTTGCTTCAGAGCTTTCTTCTCTGAGGGCTGCAAATCCTAATCTTGATTTTGATATTGCTCCCATACCGCAACCAGCGACGGCTTCGAAAAGAACTACCTATGGTGTCGCATATGCCTTTGCCATACCAAAAGCTTCGAAAAATAAAAATGGTGCATACCAAGCTTCAATTGCCCTTTCGGGAAATGCAGTATTGCCCGGCCTCGCAACGTCTCTTGGCATGGTCCCCTCTGTGCGCTCACTCTTAAAAAGCGATCCTTCAGACCCGTATGCGGGGGTTTATTACCCAGAGGCCTTGAGCGCCTCTGGGTGGCTCTCCCCAGCGCCTTCCGTAACCAACGGTATCTTCGCTGGTATAATCCAGAACATAACCAGTGGACGTATGGACACTTCCCAAGCGCTTTCAGCCGCCGCACGGACTCTTAATGCAGCGTTTAAATAAAAAATCATGAGCTACTTCTCCAAACTTTTTTTAAGTGCAGCGATTGTTTTCCTAATTTCTGGTTTTGGAACTTCAGTTTTTGCAGCATTGGGGGATTCCTGTGACCTGGGCAGTAATACCTGCGGTGCAGGATTTACTTGTAGCGTAATCATACAGGGAGAGCAGGGTGAGTGTGTGGCAACGACTCCACAGAATAATGGCTCAAATGGAGGTTCTCAAAATAATGGCCAAAATTCCGGCGGAGGTCTCCAAAACCCTCTTGCGGGCCAGAATATAAATTCAGTGAGTGATCTTTTAACTGCCGTGCTTACAGCAGTGGTTCAGATTGGTTTTGTCGTAGTTACGCTCATGTTGGTTTGGGTTGGATTCCTTTTCGTTACGGCACAAGGAAATTCTGAAAAAATCAGCACGGCACGCACGGCACTTTTATGGACGGTCATTGGCGGTCTTATTCTTCTTGGTTCCACAGCAATCGCAGAGGTGATTGGTTCCACTGCCTCTACACTATGACCCTTCTTAGTCTCACACAAAACCTTGTCGGGTTTGTAAACGCCTTAGTCATACCCCTTCTTTATGCACTTGCCATTCTTTTTTTCCTTATCGGCATGGTTCGCTTTTTCTTTGCGGAAGGAGATGAAAACCGCACGAAGGGAAGGGCATTCATGTTGTGGGGCCTTATCGGCCTCGCCGTTATTTTCTCCGTATGGGGATTAGTGAGGGTGTTTCTTTCTCTCTTTATCTATTAAAATACAACCATGACTATCGATAGCCTTTTGATCAGAATTCTTGAACTTATCAATAACGTTGCCATTCCGCTCATTTTTGCGGGGGCGTTTTTGCTCATTGTGTTCGGAGTGTTTCGTTATTTCATCGCAGGTGGTGCGGATGAAGAAAAACGTAAAGAGGGCCGAACATTTATCCTGTATGGCATTATTGGTCTTGCGGTAATGTTTTCTGTTTGGGGTCTGGTGAATGTGCTTGTGAATACGTTTGGCTTTGATTCGATAGGTCGCCCAGCACTTCCGCTTTTCTAGGCTCTATTTGTTGTCCACACAAAAATTTTAAAAGCATTGACGTCTTGCCCTAGTGTCGTATTCTTGGCTTATATCCTAAATGTCCATATGAAGAAAACAGCTTATCTCGTCGGTTCCTTTGTCTTTCCTCTCTTAGCGTTTGCGCAGGCAAATAATCTTAACGATCTTGGCCAGCAGATAATTGATATTATCAACACGATTGTAGTTCCGCTCATTTTTGCAGTTGCCTTCGTCGTATTCATCTGGGGCGTCTTCCAGTTTTTCATTGTTGGCGGAAGTGATGAAGAGGCTCGTGGCAAGGGTCGAGATTTGATGATTTGGGGCCTTATCGGCTTCTTCGTCATGGTCTCGGTGTGGGGTCTTGTAAACATTCTCGTAGGTACCTTTGATCTCAACACTGGTGCAGCGCCAGACTACCCAACGGTTGAGCTTCCGTAACATTCTCCACATGGTTCTGTAGCAAAAAACCGGACGTGTCCGGTTTTTTGCTACAATAGACGTATGACTTCGTTTTACAGCTTTCTCTATAATGTCGAGCAGCAAATTATCAATCCACTTATTATTCTTATCTCTCTCGCGGCTTTTATCGTCTTTGTATGGGGCGTTATTGATTTCATACGCGGGGCAGATGATGCAGAGAAAAGAAAAATAGGTCAGAGCCACATCATTTGGGGCATCATTGGTCTTTCTATTATTTTCGGTGCAAAAGCGATTATTACAATTGCACTTAATACGTTTGGTATTTCTACTGCAGGACTGTAGTGTTCGTTTTTATATAAAGAAAAAGGGTCTCGCGTTACCGCGAGGCCCTTAAGTTTCACCGAAGAAGGTTGCATGCTTCGTCTCCAATCCAGTACCCAACAGTTTGTTTCTCATTCCCGGGTAGGGTTGAAGTTAGCCTGAGACCGTTACTTCGTTCAACGTTATAGGGTCCTCTGTCTGTGCAGAGGTACCCGCCTTCGTTTGTTCCAGCAATTCGAGCAGTATGTGTAAAAGTACACCACTGCTTTTTCTTGCTGAAAGTGGCACAAGTGACCACATTACCTGTCGAGCCTTGTGCCGTAGCAGGTGCGTGCGGTGCGTTTAGGCTTTGCTGGTATTCCCGATTTGTTTCTGCGCAAACCAAAAGGAACAAGCCAGTGAGTATCAGTAGCCATTTGAGCACCTTCGACTTCAGTGAGATCACTGTCGTCATGAGAATGACGAAAGAGATCAGAAACCAAAGCCAGTACTTGCTGACGACCGCACCTATGCTTGGCATTGAGGGTGGATCAGGTGGAAATGAATGAATCCATCCCCATCCGACACTTTGTGTCCCCACCAAGATGCCAACCACAATCAAGATGAGCGCGATCAGGATTGAGATAACAATCCCGCCGGTCTTCGTGAAGATGCTGCGCCCCAGCTTCATTGTGAGCTGAGCTTGTGATACAAGAGTTCGTCTGTAATTTGCGGGGATAAAGAGTATGAGGAAGCCACTCACCAGCCCAGCAATGCACAAGATGGCAAGATCTACGGTCGACATCTTGAATCTCCTTACTTTTTGTTGCTGACGTCCATGGTTTTAACCACACCGTCGCCGCTGTCGGCAATGATGGTGATGTTTGACCCTGTCTGTTTGAACATGTCGGTTGTCTGTTGCTGTTGCCAGATTTTTGCCGCCGCCTGGTTATCAATACCGAGCGATTCAGCAATGGCTTTGATACCAAGGTGAATACCGGCAGCAGCTTTCGTCATTTCTTCAGCGGTCGTTTGACCCCTAAGGCGCTTCTGTCGCAATTCTTTCGTCGAGGACGAAAGAATGATGTCCTCGATCAGGACGGACGTGCCAGTCCAAAGATAGAGGCCGAAGGGTTCGATTCCTGCCGAGATCTCATCTTTGGATCCGTTTGCGATGGTTCCGCGCTTTTCCTGCGCGTCATCAAAAGTTTCCTTTTGAAGTTTTGGCCGAAGAAGATCTTCAGCAATTTTTACCAGTACAATTTCGGGTTCTCCTTCGCTTGAGTAGACGTACTTTCGCACGGCTTCCTCTAGTTTTTCCGTCGATTTTTGATTTGGCTCTCCAACTCTGAATTGGATTGAAGCAACGATGGGTGCGGAGTCATCTTTGAAGTCGACTTCCTCCTTTTCGCCTTTGGAATTGGCGAAGAGATCCTTGGTTTTCATTCTGAAGTTTCCAGACTTCACAATGCGGTCAATGAGACCGAGCATGCAGTAAAGCCGGAAGCCGGCAAACTTCACAGCATAGAATTGGCCGAATCGTTCGACGACCTGCCAATCCTGCTGTCCGACGATGCGGATGTTCCATCCGCCATATATCCCGATCCAGAGGAAGCTTGCAATGATCGCAGCATCCGCTGAGAGGGAAGTCAGATAGGTAATCATCGCCACGATGATCGTGGTTCCGACAAAGGCAAGTACGGCAATCATTATGCCGAGTGGTTTCGACATTCCGTCATTCATCTTTCTTCTCCTGTATTCGATTGTCGAGAACAGTCCTTCTAATTGCATTATACACTATTATATAGTGTTTTGTCAAGTGTGCTGGAGAGGAGACTCGAACTCCTAACCCTTGCGGGACTAGTTCCTAAGACTAGCGCGTATACCAATTCCGCCACTCCAGCATTAAAGGCACTGTTTCTGCACCTGGGTACTATAGCAAAAATGCTGGCCGGAGACACTTTGGTTCTCAAATACCAGGGCCAGGATTACCTTTCTCTCCTTCGCCTCACGCTCGCGTCGTCACGCGAGCGTGGGCTAGGCACCGCCTCGCCGTTCCGTTCTGCTGAAAGGAACATGCTCCGGCGTTCGAGCCCTGGAAGTGAGCAAAGCAGTTTGCTCACTTAAGGCGCACCAAACCTCGCAGACTCGCTTTGGTGCGCCTACCAGGGCTCGAACCTGGGACCGTCTCCTTAAGAGGGAGCTGCTCTACCAACTGAGCTATAGGCGCATGTGTGATCGACGACGTTTTCTTGATGTGATCTACCTGAAGACTGTACACGATACCTGCATCTCCTTCAATGTGTTTTGGTGTGCTCTTTAAATCGTTCTATAAGGTCTTTGGTAATGGGGCCTGGCATGCCACTTCCGATGGTTCGTCCATCTATCTCCACAACAGGCACGATGTCTTTGAAGGACGAGGTTATGAAAACCTCGTCTGCAGAAAAAAGCTCTTCGACACTTACCAGCTGTTCTTTAACGGGATATGCAGTTCGGGCGATTTGAAGTGCCACCTTTCGGGTGATGCCCGGAAGTATACGATCCACGGGCGCAATAATTGTGCCATCCTTTACGATGCATACATTGCTGGTGGCGCATTCAAGCACCTCACCGTCCTTCACAAAAAGAATCTCGATTGCTTTTGCTTCTTTGCGTTTTGGTTGGAGCCTGACAGCAGTGATGTAATTGGTGGTTTTGTATTCCGGGAGAAAGCGTTGGTGTTCGTGAGTGATAAGGGAGGTACCTTTTTCATAACACTCAGAAGGAAGTGGTTCAGCTGGTTCTGCCGTGAGGTAAAAGGTCTCGCGACCCGCCACGTGTTCAAGACCGCCGAGCGCTTCGCCTCCTGTCAGCACCATGCGTATGTTTGCGCGCGTGTCCGGGGAATTTATTCCCACAATTTCTTTGATTGCGTCCTCTGCCGCCTGTTGGGTAAAGGGAAGGGTGAGTCCGAGAGCTTCTGCGGAGCGTTGAAATCGTTCCCAGTGTTCACCAAAATGAAAAGGGGACCCATTAAATGCCGTAATGCCTTCGTAAATGCCAAAACCTCGGAGCATGCCCAGGTCCATGATGCTCACCTTGGCCTCCCTAAGAGGAACAACCTTTCCATTCAAATAACAAACTGATGCGTCCATTTCCGAATGACTATAGCACGCCGTATCTAGTATCTGTGGCCGTAAGGCGGCGCCTTACGGTGCGCTTCCATAAGAATGTGCCCGGGGTGGCTTGGTCACGAGTTGCGGACATATTGCTCCACGTATTCGCAATCTGTCTCGCACTCTCGACCCCGGCTCGCCATTTGGCCAACCCGCCAAATATGGCTGCGCCCTTCAAGTCCCACACGCACTGTGCGTAGGCACAGTGCTCCCGCACATCTGTCGATGTGCCCGGGGTGGGACTTGAACCCACACGAGGTTTTTAAGCCCTCCCAGCGTTTTAAGCGCTGTGCGTCTGCCAATTCCGCCACCCGGACATGAAGAATAGCTTAACGTCTTTGACGACTAACTTCCAGTTAGTATGAGCGGGAATTGGCCCCCGTTACTAACCCGCTTCGCTCCTCCGATCCTCTCTCACTAACGCTCGAGAGGCCTGGGCGGGAATTGAACCCGCGCATGGGAGTTTTGCAGACTCCTGTGTTACCACTTCACCACCAGGCCGATGTTCTCGATAATACTACAGAGCGCGACCTAATTCATCGAGTCGTTGACGATTACGCTCTCCTTCGTCAAACACGAACGTGACACGGGGAAGGTCGCGCAGGCGCGCATGTGTTTTAAGGTAGTCGCGAAAGTCATCTTTTTGTCGATTCAAAAACTCAAGGGCAGTGTTGAGGCGGTCTTCGGGAAAGACGGTCACATACACAATTGCTTTTCTTCCTTTTTCTTTAATTTCAGTACGCGTTGCCGTGATGAGCGAAGTGCCATTTGACTGTCGAACAATAAATTCCGCTGCGGCATGGGTAAGCATCTCTTCGGCACGTTGTGCGCCGTGTCGGTCGGGAGAAGAAGCTTTGTCAGGTCGAGTGATCATGATTCAACAACGGTAAATGCGGTCACCACATCTCCTCCGGCAATTTCTGCTTTCGTTTCTATTTGCATGCCAAAGTCGCCCTCAACGCGTATGTCTTTTACGTCGGCGCGTGCTTGCTGGAGATTTACTATTTTTCCGCGTCCAATTTCAAGGTCACGTCTGATGATTTTCACGAGGTTATCAATAGCAAGAGTTCCTGAAACCCATTTTGCACCAAGCACTTTCTTGGAAGAGGTTTCACCGAAGAGTTTTAGAATTTTTGCTTCACCCGTAACCTGCTCCTCGGTTACTTTTGGTGCACGAAGCAAAAGCATTTCCTCAACACGCTTTCCTAGTTCATAAATGATGGGGAACACTTCAATTGAAATGCCTGATCGCTCTGCAAGGTCACGGGCATTTGCATCGACGGGAACAGAGAAGGCAATAACGATTCCTCCTGAAGCTTGTGCAATTTTCACATCTCCTTCGCCCACAGGCCCTACCTCGGCACTCAAGATGCGTATGACAGCGCGTTCGTGGGAAATCTTTGCAAGTTCGTGTTTGATAGCTTCGATGCTGCCGGTGACATCTGCTTTGATAACGAGGGGCAATTCTGTTTTATCACCGGATTCAATATGTTCCGGAGTAAGGGTGTTTTCTATAGTTGCTTCTGCGGTGAGTGTTTCCGCTTCTTTTCTGTTAGCCACGCTCTGAAAAGGCGTTCCTGCTGGTGGAAGCGTATTAAATCCTGAAATACGTGCAGGGCTTGAAGGTCCAGCTTCAGTTACTCGTTTTCCGGCAAAGTTTTCGATGAAACGTACTGGAGCATAGGCATTACCTGCCACGACATAGGAGCCGGTTGTAAGTGTTCCATTTTTTACGATAAGTGTTGCGGAGACTCCGCGTTTTGGATCTTGCGTTGACTCAAGGACAAATCCACTTGCGGCAAGCTCCGCGTCTGCCGTGAATTCTGCAAGATCGGCAGTTAGGAGAACAAGGTCAAGAAGTTCCGGAACGCCTGCGCCTGTTTTAGAAGAAACTGCAGCAAAGGGAATGTCACCACCAAGGCCCTCGAGGTACACACCGTGTTCAAGAAGGGATGCTTTTGCGCGATCAGCGTCGGCGCCATTTTTGTCTATTTTCGTAAGTGCAACGACAAAAGGCGTGTGAGCTTCGGTTATTGCCGAAAGCGCTTCAAGTGTTTGAGGTTTAACACCTTCGTCTGCGGCGACAACTAAAATGGCAACATCGGCTGCTTGAGCGCCACGCGCGCGAAGCGCGCGGAATGCTTCGTGTCCAGGGGTGTCAAGAAAGGTTATTTTTCTTGGATGTCCTTCGTGCTCGTGTTCTGCTTCGTATGCCGAAACATGTTGGGTAATGCCGCCGGCTTCGCCGGCGGTTACGTTTGACTTACGGATGTAATCTAAAAGGGAAGACTTACCGTGGTCTATGTGGCCCATCACTGCGACGATGGGTGGGCGTGGAGAAAGTGCCATAATGCCTCGATTTCATCACAAAAAGTGAGTAATTGCAATTGGCGCGCGTTCTATTATGGTAGATAGATCATGTGGTTTAAAAAGCATCGCACCTATCTTGACTGGGCCTCTGCGGCTCCGGTTTCAGAGGTTGCAGCGCGCGCGTACGCGCGCGCTGCAACATTCTTTGGCAATCCCTCTTCTCCCCACGAAGAAGGTCGAAAGGCAAACGAGATTCTACAAAAAGCGCGAACGACAATTGCTCGTGAGCTTTCGGTCAAATCTGACGACATCATTTTCACTTCGGGCGCAACCGAGGCAAACAACATTGCTATACAAGGTGTGGTGCGGGCACATATCAAAAAAGGAAGAAAACCAGAAAACATACACCTTTTGTATCTTCCGAGTGCACATGCGTCTGTTGTTGAGACTATGCAGCACCTTGGACAGGAAGGAATATTGGTCGAGCCTCTTCTGATACGCGACGGGGAAGTTGATCTGAAGGTTCTGCAAACGTCTTTGCGTCCGGAAACGGTTCTCGTTTCCATGGATGCAGTGTGTGGAGAAACAGGAACGATATGGAATACCCGCGAAGTAAAGAATGTTCTCCAGAAGGCGCGTGCCGTAACCCCTTTCGGTCACGTCCTTCTTCATGTGGACGCGAGCCAGGCACCGCTTGCCATTTCTCCCGAGCGCACGCGCCTGTCTGCTGATCTGCTTACACTTGATGCGCAGAAAATAGGTGGTGTGCGAGGTGTCGGGCTTCTTGTTGCGCCGAGAAGCATTTCAATTGCGCCCATCACGTTTGGAGGAGGACAGGAGCGCACGCTTCGCCCCGGAACAGAAAGTCCGCCAAGCGCCGCCGCTTTCGCGGCGGCGCTTGGCGATGCAAATCTTCGCAGAGAAACTTTTATTGCTCACGCCGAACACATTCGTACAAAATTAATTTCGGAAATTACGAAAAATATTTCAGACGTAGAAGTGAACCAGGGTAGAAAACATGTGCCCCACATCCTCAATGTTTCGCTTCCTGGGCGTGACACCGACTACCTCATCGCCCTCCTTGATGAAGCTGGCTTTGCCGTGTCCACAAAAAGCGCCTGTGAGACTGATGTTGAGGGTTCACGTGCCGTCTTTGCCCTTACGAACGATCTTGCGCGGGCAGCTTCAACGCTGCGCATTTCGTGGGGACCAATCACCAAAGAATCTGAACTTACTGCCTTTGTTGCCGCGCTCACAAAAGCAGTTGCGTTTATTGATAGAGGCCCCGCGTAATTACCGTTTACCCAAGAATCACGGTGCGATATACTGCAGTCATGAATATCGATGATCTCTCGAAATCGCAGCTTCTCTTGCTCACGCTTCTCGTAAACTTTGTCATGTCGATTGCGACCGGCATCGTGACGGTAGCGCTTCTTGATGAGTCATCAGCAACCGTAACGCAAACGGTGAATAGGATCGTTGAACATACCATTGAGACGGTGGTGCCAGCGACCGTAACAACCAACGACACAAAACAGCCAACGGAAGAAGACTTGCTTGTCGCTGCAATAGCCGCAAACGCATCTCGAGCGGCTTATCTCTATAAAGATGCAACAACATCGGTTCCACTTGCACAGGGAGTCTACCTTCCAAAGTCACGCGCCTTTGTAGTGTTCACTGATTCGAAACTTCCTGACGAAGCAATTATTGGTTTTGCAAATGGAGCCTCAGCGGAAGTATCAGTTTCAAGAAAGAGTGATGTTCTCACGATATATGGTTTTTCTGATGGCACATCCCTTCCTTCCGCTTCACCCACAACGCTTCTTACCACAAGCGACCTCAAGCAAGGGCAGGCAGTTATCAGTGTCATGGCAGACGGCAGCGCGGTAACGGGCATTATTTCAAAGATTGATGGCATGAGTGTCACCACGACACTGCCGCAAACGCCGAAAGGCGCTGCAGCCGTCACCCTGCGAGGTAGTTTAGTCGGCCTTTCAACGGGCGAGGGCAGCGCCTACCTTTCTGCAAGCGAAGTAAATGCGCTCTTGTCTGCACCCGCAACGTCTTCTGTTCCGTAATATCTACTAACAACTCTGTCTATGCCTCCCTTCAAAAACTTCACCACCAAAGCAAAAGAAGCGATTCGCAAGGCTCATGAGCTTGCCATAGAGCGCGGACAAAACCACGTGTCTCCGCTCCACCTTCTTACGGCCCTCATCCATCAGGAGGAGAGTTTGGTTTTTTCTATTCTCGACCGAATGGACATCGACACCATCCTTCTTGCCGATACCTTGCTTGAAAACCTCGAGGCACCCGAGTCGGCCTCTGTGCTTTCTCCTTCCTACCAGCTCTATCTGACACCAGACCTCGCTCAGGCGCTTGAAGCGTCCGGAAAGGTTGCGGCGCGCATGAATGATTCTTTCGTAGGAACAGAACATCTCTTCGTTTCCATTATTGAATATCCAGGACCCGCGTCAGATATTCTTGCCCGCTTCAAAATCGAAGAAGACACCGTGCTTGCCGTTCTTAAAGAACTTAAATCCATGAAGGAAGGCCAGGTCACCGAACCAAAGCGTTTTCGTGCTCTTGCAAAATACACGCGAAATCTCACTAAGCTCGCTTCAGAAAATGCCCTTGACCCAGTCATTGGCCGCGATCTTGAAATCAACCGTGTCATTCAAATTTTGTCGCGTCGCACAAAAAACAATCCGGTTTTGATCGGAGAGGCCGGCGTCGGTAAAACTGCTATAGCCGAAGGACTTGCGTCTCGCATGGCAGCGAACGATGTTCCCGAATCTCTGAAATCAAAAGAATTGCTTTCTCTTGACCTTGGTCTTTTGATTGCGGGAACGAAATATCGCGGTGAATTTGAAGAGCGCATGAAAAATGTGATGAAAGAAGTGGAGAAGGCAGAAGGGAAGGTCATTCTCTTTGTCGACGAGCTTCACACTCTGGTGGGTGCGGGTGCTGCCGAAGGGGCTATGGACGCATCAAACATGCTTAAACCCGCGCTTTCTCGCGGAGAAATTCGCATCATAGGTGCTACGACCCTCAAGGAATATCAGAAATATATCGAAAAAGACTCAGCACTCACACGACGTTTTCAGCCAGTGTATGTGCAGGAGCCCTCTATAGAGGACGCGGTTGCCATTTTGCGCGGCCTTCGTGACAAATACGAGCTTTACCACGGCGTGCGTATCACCGACGGCGCTATTGTCTCTGCGGTTGATCTCTCTTCTCGCTACATCAGTGACCGGTTTTTGCCAGACAAAGCAATCGACCTTATCGACGAGGCTGCCTCGGGACTCCGTATTGCCCTTGAAAACAAACCCCCTATTCTTGAAGAAACAGATCGTAAAATCCGCCGTCTTGAAATTGAACGCCAAGCACTTCAAAAAGACGAGGAGAGTGATCGCGCAAAAGAAATTAAAGAGCGTATTAAAGGCATTGATACTGAAATAGCGGACCTTCGTGAAAAGACCGGGGAGCTCGAACTCAAGTGGAAAAACGAAAAAGAAGTTCTCCAAGGTATTCGAAAAGCAAAGGAAGAGCTTGAGAAACTAAAACAGCAGGCCGATGCTGCGGAAACTGCTGCAGACCTGGGCACCGCTGCTGAAATTCGCTATGGAAAGATTCCCGCGTTTCAAAAAGAACTCGAAACAAAAATGAAGCGTCTCAAAACACTTCAAAAGTCGCGCCGCGTACTCCACGAAGAAGTTACTGAGCATGAGATTGCCGGAGTCGTTTCTCGTTGGACTGGTGTGCCCGTTGCAAAGATGCTTGAAGAAGAAGCCGCAAAACTCGCACGCATGGAAGAGGCTCTTCGTGCTGCTGTTATTGGCCAAGACAAGGCTGTGAAAGCCATTTCAGACGCTGTGAAGCGCTCCCGCGTTGGTATTGCCGACCCGAACCGTCCTATCGGCTCCTTCCTCTTTTTGGGGCCTACTGGCGTTGGTAAGACCGAGCTTTCGCGCAAGCTTGCGGAGTTTATGTTCAACGACACTGACGCCCTTGTACGCGTTGATATGTCGGAGTTTATGGAAAAACATTCCACGGCAAAGCTCATTGGTGCGCCGCCGGGTTATGTTGGTTACGAAGAGTCAGGTTCACTCACTGAACGCATTCGTCACCGACCGTATGCCGTCGTGCTTTTTGACGAAATAGAAAAAGCGCATCCTGAAGTATTCAATATACTTTTGCAGGTTCTTGATAGCGGACACTTGACCGACGGAAAGGGCCGCAAGGTTAACTTCAAAAATACGATCATTGTGCTCACCTCAAACATCGGAGCTGAATTCATTGACCGCATGGCTTCTATTGGTTTTGGACACAGCGATGCGACTGATGCTGCCCAGTATGAGCAGGTGAAGGAAAAGGTTATGGCAGCTCTCAAAGACCATTTCCGTCCGGAATTCTTGAATCGCCTGGACGACATTGTCATGTTTGATGTGCTTTCCAAAGAAGCACTCGCACAAATTGTTGAAAAACAAGTGCAAGAAGTGGTAGAGCGACTAGCTGGAAAGCGCATCACGCTTTCCATTACACCCGAAGCACGCATGTGGCTTGCTGAGAAAGGATACAATCCACAATACGGTGCTCGCCCACTTAAAAGAGTGATTCAGGACAAAATCCTAACCCCTATTGCAAGCCTCATGGTGAGCCAGGGCATTATGGAAGGGGGTGCTGTTGTCGTTTCCCTTAAAAATGGTGAACCAGTCTTTGAGGTTAAAAAGACGGCTTCTCGGGTTCGTTCGACGGTGATGGTCTAACCCGCCTGTTTGCAAACAGAGGCGTATTTGTTATAATTGAAGGATGTCACAGGATCAGCTTATACGGCTTAAATCGACGAAGTCCGACTACGTCTATTTCACCCGCAAAAACCGTAAAAAGGTTGAGCGTAAAATCGAACTCTTGAAGTTTGATCCAACTCTCCGCAAACGTGTTATTTTCAAAGAAGCGAAGAAGTAAAAACAAACCACCTCGAAAGGTGGTTTGTTTTTATAGTGTTGACTCTTTGCGGGCCCAGTAGGAATCGAACCTACACTATCGGTTTTGGAGACCGATGTTCTGCCACTAAACTATGGACCCCGTAAGGGTTACGATAACAGAAACCCCGCTGTGGGCAAATGCCGTGGGCTCCTCACGCATGCGTTACAATGTTTCCATGAGTCGGTACCGGGCTTTTCTATTTTTGGCGATAGTAGCCAGTATTTCTTTTTTTCCAAACGTTGCTTCCGCGCAAAGTTTTTTCGGACCTATTATTTCTGAGGAATGTGCCGCATGTGAATACGGTGCTGGCTGGGGTTGTGTCCTTGAAACTGTGGGGAATGTGATCAATCTCGGTCTTACGCTAGCTATTTCTTTTGCCGTGCTTCTCATCGCCTACGCAGGCTTTTTGTGGGTTACCAATCCCGCAAATCCAGAAAATTTGAGTAAAGGAAAAACAATTCTTAAGAACGCTGTTATTGGTCTTGTTATTGCGCTTGGCGCATGGGTTATCGTTAATACCATTCTCCTTGCACTTACTGGTAAAAATGTGACACAGCAGACAAGTGTTTTGTCCGATAGTAATAGATGTTTGCCGGAACCAGACCCCTATGTTCCACCGGAGGGGGGTACAGGAGGAGTGTCTGGTAGCGGTGGTGGTAGCCAACAAGGGCAGCCTGCGATAGGCGACTGTTCTCCGACTGCTCTGGAAAGTGCGGGGTGGCCTTCTAGTCTTTCTAGAAGAATGTCTTGTGTAACAACGTATGAAAACGGTCCGTGTGATTATGCCGCCCCAAGTGGTACTGATCTTGCGGATAACGGAAGAGGGCCTTCTGTTTCCATAGGTCTTTTCCAGGTTAATCTGTCCGCACACGATATGAATTATCCCGCATGTCAGGCATTGAATAATGGTCAACCATTAAATTGCACCCAAGCCTTCAGTGGTGGAACATATACCAGTAGAAATCACGCTACTCACGTAGAAAACGGGTCTTTGTATGAAAAATGTGTTGCTGTAGCAAGCAATCCAAGTTGTAATACAGCAGCAGCAATAGACATTTATAACAGGCAAGGAATAGCGGCCTGGGGCCTTCCAGCACAAGCGAACTGTAGTAGCCTATGATAAAATTCCCTCATGAGTAGAAATCTTCTCATCGTCGCTTCCAGCCTTGTGATTATTGTCATAGTAGGGTTTGGTACATGGATCGTGATACGTAGTAATATTTTTTCTGATGACGGTAAACCCCAGGAACCATCGGTAACATTTCCAACACCCCAAACCCCAGGTCAGTCGGGAACTAATCCAGGAATTACTCCTACAACTTCTACATATATAGACCTCACGAATGAGGACGGGACAACAATCCAGGTTAAAAATTTTAAGCTAAATCCTCTAGTTACTAAAGACCCCAATAATCCAAAAGCATACAATTTCGCAGGTGCTAATCCGGCACTTACGAAGCCTCCCTACCATTCGTTCTATATTGATTCCGACGAAAGTTTCCACATTGCCCTCTACATAGAACCCCTTGGTGCGTATCGAGTACAAGCGGAACAAGATCTTATGGGAAAACTCGGTCTTTCTGAACAGAATATGTGCCTTCTTAAGTATGTAGTTGCGGTTGGGCCCGGAGTTAATGACACGTATGTAGGAAAAAATCTTGGATTTAGTTTCTGCCCAGGCGCTACAAAACTTCCTTAGTAATTCCGTTTTCTTCTTTGAGTTTTCGGATCCACGCTTTTTGGTGGCGGGCATACTGCCAGAGCGCTGACGAAAGGATAGGTAGGAGCGACGTTTCTTCGCGCTCGCCGCGAAGATATTCCCCAACAATTCTATATTCAAGACCAAGTTCGTTCAGTCGTTCGTCGCCGACGTATGCTCGAACACGCCTCACCTCATCCATAAGGCCTCGCTCCAGGGTTTGCACTAGACGTGCATCTATACGTGCGCGCAGGTCTTCTGCTTGCGGGTCAAGCACTATCCACTCGATAGTGTATTTCTCCTCTGTATTCTCGTGTCGAACAGGAACTTTCCCATGAGCATCAATAATTTCGAGCGCACGAATGAGGCGTCGCCGATTTTTCGGGTCAAGGGTTTGCGCGCGCTCAGGGTCTTTTGTTTCTATTTCCTCAAACAACTCTTCGTTTGTTCGTTTTTCTAGTTCAGTCCGTAACGCTTCATTCACGGGTGTTTCATCAGGCAAACCTTTCAAAAGCGCATCAATATAAAAATTGGTACCGCCCGCAAGAATAGGAACTTTTCCGCGGGCGTGTATGTCAGCAATGAGTCTGTTTGCATCTTTTACAAAATCCCCGGCACTGTATCGTTCTTTTGGATCAACGATATCAACAAGATAGTGCGGCACGCCCCGCATTTCTTCGGAAGTGATTTTTTCCGTTCCGATGTCGAGCATTCGGTAGACCTGTCGCGAGTCAACGGAAATAATTTCACCACCCCGCGCAAGCGCTTCTTGCACTGCCCGGGCGCTTTTGCCGGAAGCAGTTGGTCCTATAACGCAGATAATGGGTATTTTTGGTTCCACGAGGCGAAATGCTATCATGGTGAGCACTACGAGGCTAATTCATTAAAGATATGAACAAAGAAACAAAAAGTAATTACTGTGAACATTGTGGCGGTTTTCACGATGAAGCTCGCGAATACATGCTATCAGTAAAAGTAGGCGAGGCGGTGCCCGACCATCAATTTGAGGTCTATCAAAATGATGAAATAAAGACGATGAGTTTTTCTGGACTTCGTGGAAAGTGGGTTGTTCTCGTCTTCTATCCTGCCGACTTCACCTTTGTGTGTCCGACGGAACTTGAGGAAATGGCAAAGCTCTACCCAAAGTTCCAAGCTCTAAACGCTGAAGTCATTTCAGTTTCTTCCGACACGGTCTTTGCGCACAAAGCGTGGCACGACACCTCCGAAGCTATAAAACAAATTGCCTATCCGATGGCTGCGGACCCTTCCGGCAAGCTTGGTTATGCCTTCGGCGTCTTGGTTGAGGGCGGCGAGCCAGAACTTACTCCAGACGAAGGCCTCTCGATGCGCGGGACATTTATCATCGACCCGCAGGGCGTTCTTCGCTCTATGGAAGTAAACGACAACAGCATGGGACGCAAGGCTGCAGAAACGCTTCGCAAACTGCAAGCTGCTCAGTATGTTGAAACCCATAAGGGCCAGGTCTGTCCCGCTTCGTGGGAACCAGGTGATGACACCCTTGAGCCAGGAATGGATTTGGTGGGGAAGATATAGATGACATTATAGAAATAAAAAGGACCGCAAACCTTTCGGTTTGCGGTCCTTTTCGAAAAGGTCTCAGCGGCCCACCGCCATGTACTGGAAACCTGGCCCAATGCCGTTTTCCCAGTCTACTTTTCCATTTCGTTTCGGAGGCCCCAAGCGGCTTTGGAAAAGATGCACTTTCCCGCGGTTGAATGCATTCAGAGCAGCCGCTGCGACCCCAATTTCTGCATCTTCTAGAAACCCCCTGTGATAAATCATCCGTATTCCCGGGGCTAAGTTTTCAAGTTGCAACGCAATACTGAAACTATAGGTTGTGGCTAGCTGCCCCTGTCTCCTCATGATGACCTCCTGTCTGTTGTGCAAACTGAAACGTATCCTATCAGTGTAGGACAATTTTTCAATAAAGTGCTGGAGGAGGGAATCGAACCCTCAACCCGAAGCGGGACACGATTTTGAGTCGTGCGCGTATACCAATTCCGCCACTCCAGCAATATGCGAATACTACTTCACAGCAGCCCAAGCGCAAAGCGCCTTTCTGCATGGTAAAATCTTGTCATGGAATTGCATCCGTTTCAGGAACCAACACGCTATGATTCGGTTTTTTGGGTTGATACCGACCGGGTAAAACCAAACCCCTATCAACCGCGTAAAGAATTTGATGAAGAGAAATTAAAATCTCTCGCCGAGTCCATTCGCCAATACGGCATTCTCCAGCCGCTTACGGTAACCCGCACCGAAGTTGAAAAACCGGGCGGGGGACTCCAGAGTGAATACGAACTTATCGCCGGCGAGCGCCGTTTGCGCGCTTCAAAACTCATCGGCCTTCGCCAGGTGCCTGTCGTTATTCGTCAGGGGGATGATTCGGGCAAAATGAAGCTTGAGCTTGCGATTATTGAAAACCTCCAACGCGAAGATTTGAATGCCGTTGATCGTGCGAAAGCTCTTGCCCAGCTTGCCGAAAGCTTTGGACTCTCCCATGTTGAAATCGGCGCAAAAATCGGTCGCAGTCGAGAGTATGTTTCAAACAGCATTCGCCTTTTGGCATTGCCTGAAGCAGTCCAGCAGGCAATTGTTGGCAAAGAAATCACCGAAGGCCACGCGCGCGCACTTTTGATGTTGAACGATAGGCCGGAAGAACGAGACACTCTTTTCAAGGAAATCGTGCTTAAAAAAACATCAGTGCGCGTTGCCGAGCAGCTTGCGCGCCGCATCGCACAAGACAAGATTAGGAAACATGACAAGACCCCTGAAATAATGGCCCTTGAAAAATCTCTCACCGAGACGCTTGGCACGCGTGTGCTTATCGAAAACCGCCCGCAAGGCGGCAGGCTTCTCATTGAATTCTTTTCACCAGAAGATCTTTCGACCATAGTGACTGCGCTTGCTCTCAAGCCAGAGGTGCAAGCACTGCCGCCTGTCTCAGAAGAACCTCCCATGTTGCCAGAAAGTATTGCGCCAGATACCGAAGTTTCAGAACCGGTCGCGGCGACACCCCCCATGCCCGAACCCGCACCACGTATGGCCCCGCCGCCAGAAGACGAATTGTATTCCGTTAAAAACTTTACCGTTTAGCGTCTCCGTTCTTTTTTACTTTCTTTTTGGTGGGAGCCATAGCCACGCGGTGCTCCGCTTCAGCATTTCCAATAGCGACGCGGATGTGTCTGCGAGCAAGCGATGTTTTGGCATATTCAAGCCATTTTTTCGTGGGGCGCGAAGAATCGCGACGCATAATTTCAACCTGGTCACCATTTCGCAGCTTGGTATCAAGCGAAACTAATTTCCCGTTTACTTTTGCGCCTTGCATGTGGTCTCCAAGGTCGCTGTGTATGGCATACGCAAAATCAACAGGAGTTGATTCATAGGGCAGGTCGATAGCATCGCCTTGCGGCGTGAAGACAAATACGCGATGGGAGAAGAAATCTTCTTTAAGACCCTCGACGAATTCCTCAGAACCCGCGACTTCGGCATGTGCATCGGCGAGTTCGGTGAGCCAGTGTGGAATGTCGGCATCTGGGGTCGTTGGAGACGTGCTATGCGTAGTTGGTTTTTTTGAGAAATTAAGAAGAGAAGGTATCAAATCGCGAACCCACGAAAAAGAGAGGCGTTCGAAAGCGGTTTTTTGAACTTTCTGATCCAATTTTTCAATGGTTTTTCCAAGTGCTTTGTATGACATGTGTGAAGCAATACCAAACTGCGCGTGGCGGTGCATATCTTCGGTACGCACTTGTATTTCGACGATACCCGCTTCGGGAGTAAGCACGGTAGTGTGGAGCGACTGGTAACCATTTGGTTTTGCAAATGCAATATAGTCTTTGAATTCGCCTGGAAGCGGCGTCCATAGGGAGTGGATGATGCCAAGCACGGTGTAGCATACGTCAACCGAAGGAACGATGACGCGGAGCGCGGCAATGTCGTGAATTTTGGTGATGTCATCACTTTTTCGCTTCAGCTTTTGATGTAAGCTCCAAAGGCCCTTCATGCGGATTTCGGTTTTGAAATCCGTAATATCTTTTTTCGCGAGTGCAAGCTGAAGCGTGCGTTGTATTTTCGCAAGACCAACTTCTGTTTCTTTCGTTTTTAATTTACGTACCTCAAGGGCGTGTTGGTAAGCATCGGGATCGACATAGGGAAAGGCCAGGTCCTCGAGTTCTTTTTTGATGCGTCCCATACCAAGACGGTCGGCAATGGGTGTGTATATCTCGAGTGTTTCAAGAGCGATACGCTTTCTTTTTTCTTCCGGTACGTACTCAAGCGTGGTCATATTGTGGTACCGGTCGATGAGCTTTACGATAAGCACGCGAATGTCGGCAGAGGTTGCAACGAGAAGTCGTCGCAGAGATTCTGCATGGCGCTCCGCGCCATGATATTTGTGTTTACCGAGCTTGGTTACTCCTTCAACCAAAAAAAGCACCTGCGGTCCAAATTCCTTTTCAACCTCTTCTGAAGTCGCTTTTGCATCTTCTATGGCGTCGTGCAGAAGGCCGGCAGCAATGGTCCTTGCATCCATGCCAAGAATGGCCAAATGTTTTGCAACAGCGCTTGGGTGGACGAAATAGGGTTCTCCTGAATAACGAAGGTGTCCCTCGTGCGCCTTTTTTCCAAAGTCGTATGCTTTTTCTATAAGCGCAAAATCTTCCGGACTTGCGTCTCGCATCTCCGCCTCTATTTCCTTGACGGGAGTCATGTCAGTAGCATACGATAATTTTGTACTTAGGTGAATTGCGGGAGGTACAGACAATGGTCATTTCAGTTGTGGAATTGTGTCCTTTCTGCGGACAAGTTCACGAAATGGGGGACGCAAGAACATTCGAGGATTGTAAGATTGCTCGGAGTCCGCTGCTTCCTTTTGAGAACATGGCCGAAGATTCAGTTCGGCAGAGTCTGGAAACGGACAAAAAGAAAGAGAGCGGCACCTAGCCGCTCTCATCTATTTCAAATAGTCAGCTGCTTCGTCAATTGACAGCGTGTCCGCGCTTACTGTTTCTGGAAGATAGATGCGCCGCAAACCTTTTTTAAGGAAGAAACCTTGTTTTGATTTATACAGTACGAGCGACCTTCCTGTTTTTGGATGTTTGCCGATCTCACGAACAATCTCAACACCGCGTGGTGGTTTTTTTGGTTCGTTCAGTATTTCAATGGCGCGTGCGAGGGTCACGGTATAAGGATCGTCAGCTCCTTTAAGAGAACGAAATTCTCCGTCATGCACCACAAAAGGACCGAAACGTCCCACGCCGGCTGATATAGGTTTACCGGTGCCAGAATGATCACCAAGAACACGCGGGAGCGACAAATATTTCACGGCATCTTCCAAAGTTACTTTTGAAACATCCGTGCCAGGGGGCACACTTGCACGCTTGGCATCTATTTTTTTCTTTTTCGCTTTTTTGACCTTAGTCTTTTTTCCTTTCGGTTCCTCAGGTAGAGGTTCTTCCTTAGGTGCCGCCGCTTCAAGAGGCATCTCGACATATGGTCCAAAACGACCGGTGCGAAGGTAAATGGGGAGACCGGTTTCAGGATGGTTGCCGATAGGTTCGTCTGACTTAAGTTCCGTGCCATCTTCGCCACGTGCACCAAGGCAGTCTGGATAGCGAGTGCAGCTCATGAACACGCCTCCACGTCCGAGCTTGAATTCCATAGGGCTTCCACAGATAGGACATGGAAATTCTTTTGGTGCCGCACCAAGGGAGGTTGCTTTCGGTAATTTATCTTTTGCGTGTACGGCCTTTTGAAACGGTTCGTAAAATGTAGAAAGTGTTTCTTCGTATCCACGTTCGCCGCGAGCAATTTCGTCCAGATTGTCTTCCATTTCCGCAGTGAAAGAATCGCTGATGTACTGCGGGAAGTGTTCTTCGAGCCACCCAGAAACTACCATGCCGGTAGCGCTTGGTATAAGCGTGCGGCCTTGTTTTTCTGCATAGCCACGGTCTTGAATGGTTTTCATGATTGAGGCATAGGTGGAAGGTCGACCAATGCCGCGTTTCTCTAGTTCTTTAATGAGGCCTGCTTCGGTATAACGGTTTGGTGGCTCGGTTTGTTTTTCTGTTCCCAACAGCGAAAGAAGTTTCACCGCTTCTCCTTTTGAAACTTTCGGAAGTTCGGTGTCTTCGCTTCTGGCGCGCGTGTCGCACGCAAGCCATCCCGGGAAGGTGATGCGAGATCCACTTGCAGAAAATAAAGGAATGTCGGCATCTGCAGTTACTGAAACAGTGGTGCGAAGTGCCTGTGCATTTTTCATTTGCGAAGCAAGCGTTCGGGTGCGAATGAGTTCATATAATTGTTGTTCGTCACCTGCCGCTCCCGCTGATTTTTTCGAAGAGTCAGTTGGACGCACTGCTTCGTGTGCCTCCTGCGCATTTTTGCTTTTTGTTTTGTATACGCGGTGCTCGACGTATTCTTTTCCGTATTCACGCTCTACAACGCCAAGCATTTGATTCACTGCCTCTGTTGCAAGTGCTACGGAGTCAGTACGCATGTAGGTGATGTGTCCAGCCTCGTAGAGCTTTTGCGCTGCACGCATGGTGCGGGAAGGT
Organism: Minisyncoccia bacterium; assembly: GCA_049305795.1. GTDB lineage: Bacteria > Patescibacteriota > Minisyncoccia > Phycocordibacterales > Phycocordibacteraceae > C7867-001. The sequence goes on from JBAQPM010000006.1 coordinate 27,094, forward strand.
GAAAAACCAAGACGGGTCGAAGCCACTTGCTGGAGAGTTGAGGTCGTAAAAGGTGGGCGAGGAGAGCGTTCTTCTGCGCGTTCAACGACGTCCTTAATTTCCCACGAAGCTTTTTCTCCTAGGGTAACAATGCGGTCAGCTTCCCCCTTTGTTTTTGGCTCTTCAGTGCAGGTGGTGGCAAATTCTCCATTCTTTGCTTTGAAATGTGCACCAATGACAAAATACGTTTCGGGTATGAATGCTTTTATTTCTCGTTCTCGCTCGGCGAGGATGCGAAGGGCGGGGGATTGCACGCGCCCGGCGGAAAGACCATAGCGGACTTTTTTCCAAATGAGACCGGAAAGGTCATATCCCACGATGCGGTCGAGCACGCGCCGCGCTTCTTGCGCGCGGCGCAAATCCTCGTCAATAAGGCGTGGGTGTGCAAGGGCTTCTTCAATCGCATTACGAGTGATTTCATGGAATACCACGCGCTGTGGTTTTTTCAAATCTGCCGCCTCCTTTATATGCCACGCAATGGCCTCGCCTTCGCGGTCGGGGTCGGTCGCAAGAAAGATGTGGCTCGCTTTTTGGGCGGCTTTTTTTATGCGTTCAATGACATCTTTCTTTTCTGGAGGAACGATATAGTTCGGACGAAAACCGTTTTCAATATCAACGGCGTTTTTGTCGCTTTTTGGGAGGTCGCGCACGTGGCCAACAGAAGCAAGCACCTCGTAATCTTTTCCGAGGTAACCTTGTACGGTGCGCGCCTTTGCAGGCGATTCGACGATGAGAAGTGTTTTGCTCACAGACCTAACTCATAACGCAACGTGCCACCTATCGTCAAGTATGCGGAGCGTGTGTATATAAAAAAAGAAGACCGCCCAAAGGAGAACGATCTCCTTATGGACGGCTACAAATTATTTATCTTTTTGTTCTGTTTGAGATTTCTCTGGACCCATCCCATAAGCTCGTCAAACAGAAATTGAGCCCTTGGTTTAAGTAGTGTTTCAGGAGGAATCTTTTCTGCGTCCGCATACTCTTCCTGAAAGGCGACGTTAATTGCTGCAACCTTTCTTTCGAAATCCTCCGAAAGTCGAGGATACGAAGCGGTAATCCGAGTGCGCAACTCGGCTATTTCCGCAGTGACTTTTCTCACTGTCGACATTCTCATTTTCTCCCTCGGATAAGGTGTACCTCTCAGTATATTATATCATATTAATGACCTACAAGTCAACTATTCGCAGCGTCGCCACACGCCGAATTCTTCCTTAATCAGATCTTTAAGTTCAAGAGCTACCAGGGCAGTAAGCACATTGCCCACGGGAAGGTTAACGTTTCGGATAATGTCATCTTTTGAAAGGGGCTCGTGTAAGAGCTCAAAAATAATCTTTTCCGTACCTTCAAGCGTTATTGAAATGTTGCCCATGTCTTTTTCTTTTGGTTCGAGGTGAAGCACTTCAAGGATATGTTCCGGCTCGGTTACGAGTGCTGCCCCAAGGCGAATGAAAAGATGCGGGCCAAATCCATGCGCATCGCTGATGCGATGCGGAATGCACATGAGGTCACGGTTGTATTCTGCCGCAAGTCGCGCTGTTATGAGAGTGCCTGATTTCTCTGATGCTTCGATAATTAAAATCGCATCTGCCATTCCCGCCATGATTCGATTTCGAGAAGGGAAATCTTCTGGCCGAGCTTTGTGGCGGGGTTCGTGTTCGGAAAGAAGTATACCGCCCGCCTTCAGAATATTTTTCGCAAGTCCGGCATTTGCCGCAGGATATATAATAGAGTCATCAAGGCCTGAGCCGGGAACGGCGATAGTGTGAAGTCCTGCGAGAAGTGCGGCCTGATGCGCACAGGCATCAGCTCCAAGGGCGAGTCCCGAGACAATTGAAATGGGATAGCCGCTAAGTCCGGCGATTAATTTTTCGCAGGCTTGCTTTCCATAGGTCGAAAGTGCGCGTGAACCGACGACGGCGAGGAGCTTTGTTCCTTTGGGGGGCATGGCGCCGCGCGCCCAAAGGGCGCGCGGCGGGTCGGGAATTTCCCCTAAGGATGGAGGATATTCTGCGGGAGTGAGTTGTCGCAAATCCGTTACCATACTATGCTTCATCTATTATAGACCTATGTTGGATATCCACTTCATTCGCGAGAACGCAGACCTGGTAAAAGCGGGTGCGGCAAAGAAGCGCATAAATTTCGATCTCAATCGTTTGTTTGTGGTGGACGATGAGCGCAAGGCACTTCGCCAAAAACTTGATGAGCGCAAGGCGGAACAAAATCGAGCTTCAAACACCATTGCCCTTGCCAAGGGCGAAGAGAAGGAAAAACTCCTTGAAGCTATGCGGCACCTTAAAGAAGGTATGGGAGAAATTGAAGAAAGCTACAAAAAGGCAATGGAAGAGTGGCAAACGCTCATGCTCCAAGTCCCAAACATCCCAGACATGTCGGTGCCAGACGGAGAAAGTGATGCTGACAACCAGGAAGTAAAAAAATGGGGCGAGCCAACGCATTTTGATTTTGCGCCCAAGGATCATGTTGAGCTCATGACAACTACCGGCATGGCGGATTTTGACCGCGGTGCAAAGGTCGCTGGATTTCGAGGATATTTTTTGAAAGGCGACGGCGTGTTGCTTTCAAATGCGGTGTGGCAACTCGCACTCAAACATTTCACGAACAAAGGCTTTGAGCCAATGATCGTTCCGTCGCTCGTGCGTCGCGAAACATTTTTGGGTACCGGGTATCTTCCACAAGGTGAGGAAGATTTATATAAAACACAAGACGGTGAATATCTTGCTGGAACCGGAGAGGTTGCCACCATGGGCTATTACATGGACGAGGTAGTTGACCTTGAAAAACTTCCCGTTCGTTTTCTTGCGTTCTCACCTTGTTTCAGGCGCGAGGCGGGAGCACACGGAAAAGATGTTCGCGGTCTTATTCGCGTGCATGAATTTTATAAATGGGAGCAGGTCATTTTGTGTAAAGCAGAACACGATGAATCGGTGCGTATGCACGAATGGCTCAACAGAAACACTGAAGAATTTATCGAACTTCTTAATATTCCATACCACACGGTTACAAACTGCGGCGGCGATCTTGGGCTTGGTCAGGTGAAAAAATATGACATTGAGCTTTGGGTTCCAGGGGAACAAAAATATAGGGAAATCGCCTCCACTTCGTATTTCCATGATTTTCAGACACGCAGGCTGAACATTCGCTATCGCGATCAGGAAGGAAAAATGCAATTCGCACATTCACTCAACTCAACGGCCATTCCAACGCCACGTATTTTGGTTTCCATTGTAGAAAACTACCAGCAGGCGGATGGAACCATTCGCGTGCCAGACGCACTCGTTCCCTATGTCGGCAAAGAAATCTTGGGACGTCCGTCCTAATGTGCGGCGCGTCGTGCGCCACACTGCCGACCCGATGTTGGAACGACAGGGAAAGGCAGCACGAAATCCAAGCCGCCCTTTGAAAGCACGCCGCCGCGCAGCGCGGCGGCGTGTAGTGGTATTCTCCAGTATTTTGGCAATTTTAATTGTCTCTGGATTGGTATATGGCCTCTCTCAACCAGCTGTGCGCATTCAAAATATCCAAGCCCTTGGGGTGCATCAGGACGATCTTGTTTCCATAAGCAAGGAAGCAATAACCGGCAAATACGCTTTCATACTTCCAAAAGATTCGATATTTCTTTTTTCGAAAGACGCCATGCGCGCTGCAATTTTCGATGCTTATGCTGATGTTTCCGCTGTCGCAGTGTCACGCACCAGCTTTAGTTCAATTTCAGTGAGTGCAATCGATCGCGTCCCTGCATTTTGGTGGTGCGGCAATTCACCAGAATCATCAGTGTGTTACGAGGCCGATGCCGAAGGTTTTGTATTTGCGCCAGTTTCTTCTGTATCCACGGCCTCTTCAAGCACACCACAGGCACTTTCTCTATTAAAAATCTATGCACCGCTCATTGAAAACTCTGGCGTCGCTCCACTGCGGGCTCACGTAGCGCACGCAAACGATGTTCCCAATGTGCTTGCGTTCATACGCACCATTGAATCGCTTGGCACCCGAGTTTCTTCGGTGCAATTCATTGAAGACGAGGCGAACATCTTTCTTGAAGGCGGCACTCGTGTCATTTATATCCTCGGACATGAACAGGCTGCAGCAAATCTTGTCGCGAGTGCCTTTCCGCAAATCAATGTTATAGACGGTTCTGTCGACTACATTGATTTGCGTTTCAATGGGAAGGTTTATGTGAAGAAAAGAGGAGAAACCGTAAACACTGGTCAGGAACCATAAACGACGATAGGGTGTGAATATGTCGTCGTTTTGGACATCGCTCAAGAAACCTTTTTTCGTTCTCGCCCCCATGGCGGACGTCACTGATCCTGCCTATCGCCATTTGATTGCAACGCTAGGCCGGCCTTCCGTTACGTGGACAGAATTTGTTTCTGCCGAAGGTCTCTACCACACACGCGAAAAGAAGGGTATGAAGGATGCAGAAAATCCGCTTATGCGTGACCTGCAATATTCTGAAATCGAGCGGCCAATCGTCGCGCAGATTTTTTCAAACAAACCTGAAATGATTGCCTATGCTTCCGAACTTGCAGCAACACTTGGTTTTGATGGCGTTGATATCAACATGGGCTGCCCAGACCGTTCCATCGAGCGGCAAGGCAGCGGTGCGGCAATGATTAAAACCCCTGAACTTGCCAAGGAAATCATTTTGGCCGCAAAGGACGGTGCCGCAAAAGCAAAACCGGGCGGAATTCCCGTATCAGTCAAAACCCGCATTGGGTATAACGAAGAAATACTCGACACCTGGCTCCCCGTCTTGTTGTCTGCAGATCCTGCTGCCATTACCATCCATTTGCGCACCCGAAAAGAAATGTCACTCGTGCCTGCGCGCTGGGATCTTATGTCTCGGGCAGTTTCCATTCGAAATAGTCTTGCTTCACCTACGCTTCTCATTGGAAATGGTGACGTGAAAGACCTTGAAGATGCGCGTGTGAAAGCCGAAGAGTCAGAGGCGGACGGCATTATGCTTGGCCGCGCGATTTTCGGGAATCCTTGGGTTTTCACTGGAAGGAAGGTGGAGGATACTTCGATAGCGGAGCGTCTTGCTGCCCTCGTTGCCCTTGCCCATGCCTTTGAAGAACTTCGTCCTAAAAAATCCTTCCATATTCTCAAAAAGCACATCAAGGCCTTTGTTATAGGTTTTGACGGAGCGGCGGAATTGCGAAGCAAGCTCATGGAAACTGAGTCGGCAGAGGATCTCGGGCGTATAATTTCAGAATCGAAGTTGTTATAAACACTTCGCTGTGCTCGGCTTCGTTTTGTATATTTTGTAAATCCTGTAAGCTGTCAGCCGCAAGCTGCTATACTCTTCTTTATGGCTCATCAGTCTTTCTATCGAACCTATCGCCCACAGTCATTTAAGGATGTGGTCGGCCAAGAGCACATCACTAAAACACTTGAGGAACAAATTGCCTCAAAAAAAATAGGCCACGCCTATCTTTTTTCAGGGTCACGCGGTTTGGGGAAAACGAGCATTGCACGCATTTTTGCAAAGGAACTTGGGTGTACGGAAAAAGATTTATATGAAATTGATGCCGCGTCTAATAACAGCGTGGACGACATCCGAAACCTCACGGAAAACGTCTACACACTTCCATTTGAATCTCCCTACAAAGTCTACATTCTCGACGAGGCACACATGCTCTCCAAGGGCGCATGGAATGCATTTTTAAAAACGCTTGAGGAGCCACCTGCCTATGCGCTTTTCATTCTTGCCACCACCGAGCTTTCGCGTGTGCCGGAAACGGTGCAATCGCGCTGCCAGGTGTTTGTATTCAAAAAGCCTGACCGCACACAGCTTGCAAAAGTGGTCGCTTCCATCGCGAAAAAAGAAGGATACACCATTGAACCCACAGCTGCGGATTTAGTAGCCTTTCTTGCTGAAGGTTCATACCGTGACGCGCTTTCGGTGCTTGAACGTATCTGCGCAACCTCTACTGATAAAAAAATTACCCGTGAAGAAACAGAAAAAGCCACCGGTGCTCCCAAACACGCCCTTGTAACGGCACTCGTGCAGGCACTTTCAGAAGGGAAGCAGAGTGAAGCTCTTGCCGCCATTCGCGACGCTGTAGATTCTTCAGTCGATATGAACCTCTATCTTTCGCTCGTGCTTGAATATTTCCGCACCGTGCTTTTGGTCCGTCATGCGCCGGAAATGCGAAAAGAATTGGCAGAGGGGATTGGCAAGGACGAATACGAGGATGTGCTAAAAATTGCCGAAGCGAAAGATTCAAAACTGACTCACGAAACCCTAAAGGCATTTCTCGACGCGGCGGGCCGCATCCGCTACGCGCCTATTCCGGCGCTTCCTTTGGAACTTGCCGTTCTCGAACTAGCTGGGGCGCAGTAAATTGCCTGAAGGACGAATTGGCGTGTGTTCTTCCGGTTTCTTTGATTCTATTTTGTATCTTGAGTGGATGTAACGCAGGTCTTTTCGCAATTCCTGCGCAAGGGCAAGCTCTTGTTCCGAGGAATTACACTTTTTAAGTCCTTCTTCCATAAAACCCATCATGGTCGCCAAAAAACCGAAATAATCTCCAGTTTTTACGTGAAAATCGATATGTTCGGGTGTATCGCGAAAGAAAAGCAGATTCCCGTGAATGCTGTAGGGGTTCGGAGCTGTTGATGGAAACATAGTGCCTTTAGTATAAACACATCTTTCATTCTTTATTCCTGATTCGGTGTGGAGAACCCAGCATGCACGGTGTAAATGGCTGGTATGCTGGGCGCATCTATGAACACTTCCACTTATACACTTACCAACCACGATTTGGTCCTTGATAATGTAAATAAAAAATACGTGCTGCGGGTTCGTGATCTTCCCGAGGACGAAAAGCCACGTGAGCGTCTTGTTGCCGAAGGCCCAGCCGTGCTTTCTTCGTCTGAGCTTCTCTCGGTATTGCTTGTAACCGGTACAAAAAAGGAGGGTGTGCTTGAAATGACTTCGCGTGTTCTCAAAGAATATGGCGAGAAGAGTCTTTTTTCACAGACCAATGCGAAAGCAATGGCAGAACATCTTTCTATTCCGCTTACTAAAGCGACGCAAATTGTTGCAGCGGGGGAGCTTGGTCGTAGGTTCTACAAAAGAAACGGTGCGGGTGCTGCAGTTATTCGTACTGCGGAAGATGTATTTGCCTATACGGCAGACATGCGCACGCTTGCGAAAGAGCACTTGCGCGGAATATATCTTAATGCCCACTACCAAGTTATTCACGACGAAGTTATCTCGATAGGTTCGATTGATGCAAACATCGTGCATCCGCGAGAAGTGTTCAAACCAGCGCTTGAATATTCTGCTGCTGCCGTCATCCTCGTGCACAACCATCCTTCTGGTGTTTCCACTCCTTCTGAAATGGATGTCGTAGTAACCAAGCAGCTTGCGGAGGCAGGACGAATCTTCGGCATTGACCTCATTGACCACGTCGTTGTGACCGAAAGCGGATTTATGAGTGTTTCCCCTAATTGAGACTAAAGCTTTTCCACATCAGAAGGTAGGAAGATATTTGAGTAGATGATATCCTACCTTTAGTGGCTTATCGTATTGAAAAGGAGAAAGCAATTCAATTGCGCCGGAAAGGGAAAACATATTCCGAAATTCTCGCAGAGGTGCCAGTAGCAAAATCAACACTTTCAACATGGTTAAAATCAGTAGCATTAGCAAATCCACAAAAACAACGTCAAAGTCATAAACGTCTCCTGGCTGCCAAACGTGGAGGATTGGCTCGAAAACAAATGCGTCTTAGAGAACTTGCGTCATCCATTGAACAGGGAAAGAGAGAAATAAATGTGCTTTCGGACCGAGAACTTTGGCTTATTGGAATTGCTCTTTACTGGGCCGAAGGTTCAAAACAAAGAAATGCAAATATAAGTTCAGGAGTTATTTTTGCAAATTCTGACCCCAAGATGATAAAGACATTTCTTTCTTGGCTTTGTTTAATTCACGTTCCGACCTCTGACATTAGGTTTGAATTATATATACATGAAAATAGAAAAGAAAATGTCTCATCTTTTAGACGTTGGTGGGGCACACAAATTGGTGTTTCAACTGGTGCTATTGATCGGATTTATTTTAAAAAAAGTAATTTAAAAACAAATAGGCAAAATACTACCGACTTGTATCATGGCCTCTTGCGGATTACAGTAAGGTCGAGCACGACCCTCAACCGGAAAATATACGGCTGGACCGAGGGAATTGTTGCTTCTTTGGGGAGTGGTGTAACTGGTAACACGTCTGCCTTTGGAGCAGAAGACTCTAGGATCGTTCCCTAGCTCCCCAGCATTTACATGGTTCGAACCAAGTCCAACAGCATACTGAGGAGTCAAAATGAATAAGATAACTCATATAGAACAGCAGAAAATTTGGGATAAAGAACATCAGAATCCACACGTTCTTTTGCAAATGGATGCTCAAGACCCGTCCGGAGGAGTTGTAAGATTTTTCGATTTCATTAAAGATCAAAAACTCTCCGACCTGCTAGGTATCGAGATGGGCTGTGGGAAGGGACGCAATGTCATATTCCTTGCTTCCCAAAAAGAAAATAAGAAAGTTTACGGTTTTGATTTTTCGCCTTCGGCCATACAAGTTGCGAAGGAGAGGAACGAAAAGGCTGGCGTATCTGATAAGGCGGGATTCTTTGTTGGTGATGCGACGATGTCTTGGCCCTTTGATTCCAACTTATTTGATTATGTGATCGACAATTTTGCATCGACTGACATAGAAAGCCCGGGAGGGCGAAAGTTTGCCATTGGAGAGATAAAAAGAGTGCTCAAGTCCGGCGTTTTTTCATGCTCTATACTCTTACTCCGGATGATGAATTTCATAGGGAGATGATTCAGAAAAATCCGGCCGAAGAGCCGAATGCCTTCTATTACTCAACGGGGAAATTCGAAAAGACCTTTTTACAGGGGGAGTTAAAAGAGATGTATAAAGATTTCAAAATTATAAAATGGGAAAGAGTCGATAGAGTGACTCAATTTTTCGGAAAAGAATATCCATGCCATCACTTTTGGATTATTTTCCAGAAAATGGCATAGATCGAAACGGCCAGTTCTTCTTTAACCGCGCCGCGCCGCATCAATAGCGGCCACATCAATTTTTTGCATGGTCATCATGGCTTTAAAAGCACGTTCTGCCTCTGCGCCACCAACAGCAAGTGCTTCGATCAGCGTACGTGGCGTGATTTGCCATGAGACTCCCCAGCGGTCCTTGCACCATCCACAATCACTTTCTTTGCCACCATTTCCAACGATTGCGTTCCAATAGCGATCCGTCTCCTCCTGATCGTCTGTTGCGATCTGAAAAGAAAACGCTTCGCTTTGAGTAAAGATAGGACCACCATTAAGACCGATACAAGGAATTCCACAGACAGTAAACTCCACGGTGAGTACGTCACCTTTCTTGCCACCTGGAAAATCACTGGGCGCATGAAACACGGTAGTGACTTTGCTGTCGGGAAAAGTCGCGGCATAAAAGTTTGCCGCATCTTCTGCATCCTTATTGAACCAGAGGCAAATGGTATTTTTCGGTATCATAGTACGTTAGGTTATGTTTCTTTAAGTATATCAAAACAAGTTCCCACGTCCTCCCAGACGGTCCGCGCGGGTATATACTTCGTTCATGGAAAAAGTTCCGACAGATCTTCGCAAAGTCCTAGCGGCTGCCCCGAAGGTCATGGAGATGTGGAAGGACCTCACGCCGATTGCGCGCAGAGATTTCACTAGTTGGATAGAGGGGGCCAAACAACTAGAGACACGCAAGCGCCGGGTCGAGAGAGTGCACTCAATGCTCACGTCCGGAAAACGGCGCCCCTGTTGTTACGCAATAGTGCCAATGAATTTGTACAAAGCTCTTGCGGATAGCCCGAAGGCAAAGGCAGTATGGAAAGACCTCACACCTGACGAGCGTAGAGATTTTGTTGGTTGGATAGATGAAGCAAAAGAATCAGAGACACGTACACGAAGAATCGAGAAAACTTGTGCGCTGCTTGCCTCCGGAAAGCGACATCCTTGACCCACGCCTTGGTATACTTATAGGTATTATTCTAGTTATCTTTGCACCATGGCAAAAACAAAAGGCGGATACGTGGATGGGTTTGTGCTTACGGTTCCCAAAAATAAAATAGAGGATTACAAAAAGTTGGCACGCATAATGGCGAAGGTGGTGAAGAAACACGGTGCGCTTGATTACAAAGAATGTATGGGGGAAGACCTACAGCCCAAAGGCATGGGCGGAATGAAATTTTTGTATTTTCCGAAAATGGCAAAAGCAAAGCAGGGAGAGACAGTATGGTTTTCTTTCATCACGTATAAGTCTCGGAAGCATCGCGACCAGGTAAATGCAAAAGTAATGAAGGATCCGATTATGAACGACCCGAAGATGACAGACTCGCCGATGCCTTTTGATATGAAGCGCATGGCCTACGGTGGATTTAAGGTTGAGGTCAGCATATAGACTAGGCGACATTCTTTTCTCGGGCATGCAAACAGTTCTTATAACGGGCATCAGCCAAGGCATCGGCAAAGCTTTGGCGAAGACATTTCTTGAAAAAGGTTTTTATGTTGTTGGAACATCAGTCAGCGGAGAAGTGGATTTTTCCCATGAGTATCTGGAAATAATTCCGCTCGATCTTTCTTCCAGTCAGAGTATTGGGGCGGCAACAAAACATGTGGCGGATTCGGGCAGAAAGGCAGACATCGTGATACACAATGCAGGTGTGTTGCTTGATGAGGAAGAAACAACTCTTATTCCGGAAAAATTACGACAGACGCTTGAGGTCAACCTTGTCGGCACGGCTGATGTTATGGAACGGCTCGTGCCTTTCCTTGCACGCGGCGCGCATGCCATCTTTATTTCTTCGACTGCCGGATCACTCGAACGCACTGGGCATCTTCTCAGTCATTACCCCGGGCATTATCCTGCCTATAAAATATCGAAAGCCGCACTCAATATGTACATGCGCACCCTCGCGATGCGGCTTACCGATAGTGGCTACACGGTTTCCTCCGTGCATCCTGGGTGGGTGCGCACGGACATGGGCGGCATGGACGCCGACCTTTCTCCAGAAGAAGCTGCGGCAGACATATACGATTTTGCAATTACACGACCAGAGACGGGATTTTTCTGGTTTAAGAGTAAGAAAATCGACTGGTAATTTCGAGGAAGTTCTTTTTCTGTGCATAGCGGCCATTGCTGGCTTTTACAGGTCGTATAGAATAAAGATTGAAATTTCTAAGTAAGCTGTACGTATGAAAACCTTAAAAAATATTTCCACATTGGGCTTGCTTGCATTTGCATCGGTGTTTTCGTTTCCTTTAGCGGCGGATGCCGCGGTTGTGTGTGATTTTACCCGCGACCTTGAACTCGGTGTTGAGGGTGAGGATGTTCGTTGTTTGCAGAAGTATCTCAACGGCGCGGGTTTCGTGATTGCACAAAGCGGTGTTGGTGCGCCCGGCAGTGAGACGACTCAATTCAAAGATCTCACCAAGGAGGCAGTGATTAAATGGCAGACATCGAATGGCATTACTCCTGCAAGCGGATATTTTGGTTCTATTTCGCGCCAAAAATATTCTGCTCTTGCTTCGGGAAATGTTACGACTCCAGGCGCCAGCGGATCGTCGTCAGATGTTGCCTCTTTTGCCGCTCAAATAGCGTCTCTTACTGCGGAACTTAATGCGCTTCGCGCAAATCCTTCTTCCTCAGTGTCCGCTGAAGACAAAAAGGCTCGTGAACAGATAAAACGGGCTCTTGAAATGCTTGACGAAGCAGAAGAGCAAATTGATGACGCGAGCGAAGGGGAGGGTAAGGTGCAGGCAGAAGGCGATTTTGAAGATGCCACCGAAGACTTTATGGACGCGATTGGTTCATATTTCAGAAACAATTTTGCTGACGCGGTAACTTCGGCTGACAAAGCATATGACAACGCGGAAGATGCTTTGCAGGCTGCTGGTGGCGAATCGGAAGAAGATGAAATAGAAAACTTCCTTGACGAAGTAGATGATAAGATCGACGCAGCGCAGGATAGTATTGATCAGGCTGATGATGATGGGGAAGATGTAGACGAGGCCGAGAATTTACTCGAGAAAGCCGAAACAACTCTTGATAAAGCATGGGATGCGTTCGAGGACGATGATCTCGATGAAGCAGAAAATCTTGCTCAAGATGCGGATGATTTTGCTGAGGACGCCGTGGACGCCATTGGTGAAAACAGTGAGAAAGATGACGCCAAAGATGCGATAGATGATGCCCGCGATGCTATCAGTGATGCACAGGGAGAAATAGACGAGGCAGATGATGATGGGGAAGATGTGAATGACGCGGAAGACCTGCTTGAGGAAGCCGAAGATACGCTCGATGATGCTGAAGAGGAATATGACGACGAGAATTACGACGAAGCGAAAGATTTGGCAGAAGATGCAGAAAATCTTGCAAACGACGCTATAGACGAGCTGTAGTAGCGCTTTGTTCTAGAAAAGTGACTTTTGACCATCTTTCGATTACTGTCTGTAGCAGATGAGTTTTGAAACCGAATCAGGGGAGGGTATGGAATGGCTGAGATACATGATCTTGAAGAGGAAAAAATACGCAGGGAAGTCGCAGATCTTCTAAAATCAATAGGTACGTTTAAAAAAATTGATAAGGAAATTAATGCTTGTGGGATATCCATCGTCGTCACAGGCTTCCTTGTCGGGGCAGGAGAAATGAACAAGGACAAGCTTACCATTATGTTATATTCCTCTGGCGAAGTGATTGGTGTTATTCGCCTAGAACGAGGGCAGTGGATGAATCTGAAGAGTTTTGCTGACGTTATGTTTGGTGAAACGTCCTCAGATATTCTTTCCAAATGAAGGGAGAACTGCAATGAGCGCACACGAACACTATGGACCGCCCTTGACTCAAAAAGAGATGATCGAGGAGCTCAATCGCCGGGCCAAGGCTATTGCCGACCAGCAAGGCCTCACGCTTAGCCAGCTCTATCGTCGGGCATTGGCCCAAACGCGAGAATCCCAGGACAAGTGACCGTTCTGGTTTCCCTGAAGAAGACCCTGTCAGACCAATCGTCCGGCAGGGTTTCTTTCTTGCTACAATTTCCCTCAATGGTACACACTGTCTACATCCTCACATGCGCTGACGACACCTTATATGTCGGCTGCACCAACAACCTTGAACGCAGGCTCAAGCAACACAATCACTCAAAACAAGGTGCTCACTACACTAAAATCAGGCGTCCCGTAACACTGGTTTATTCCGAGACGTTTCCAACACTCGCCGAAGCGCGCAAACGCGAAGCCGAGATAAAAACCTGGAAGAGAGAGCAAAAACTCTCTCTTTTAAAAAGAACAATTTAACGTTTCTCCATCCCCCATGCACGAGTATGAGAAATGAGGGTTACATCAGAAGTGTCGCGTGTACGCATAATCGTATCGAGAACCTGGTCTTCTTCAATTTCAAATGCCATGTGACAAAGTGTATCACTCCTATCAAACATTGGTTGTAAATAATTTGCTATAGTCACTCTATGGAATGTCGATTTTGCGATATAGATACCACCGGAAAACAGCGCGTGTATGAAGTGCGAGAGCGTGTCGTAGTTATTTTCAGCAATCCTCGATTCATGCCAGGACATCTCTTAGTCATTCCAAAACGACACGTTACGCATCTTTCAGAATTAAGCGGGGAAGAACGAAAGGAACTCTTTGACACGGCGATTGAACTTCAGAGTCGTATTTTGGAAAAAGCTGCATCTGGATGTGACCTTAAACAACACGATCGTTCGTTTCTTCCTGAAAGTGACCTTAAGGTTAATCACGTACATTTGCATCTTCAGCCACGCGAACCTGAAGATGAGCTTTATACCGAAGGTCAAATACATGAACGAAAATTATTTAAACCGCTACTTGATGAGGAAGTCGAGAAGTATAAGAAATTGTTGCTATAATCTTTCCATGACATGGATACCACTCGCACTTTTGGGTGCCGTGTTTGCCGCCCTTGTGGCAATCTTGGGGAAAATTGGACTTCAAGGAGTTGACACGACTGTTGCCACGACCGTGCGCGCTGTCGTGATGGCCGTCTTTTTAGTCGGAATTTCTCTGGCACTCGGCAAAATTAATTTTGCAGCGCTTCCACACGGACGCACGCTGCTTTTCATTGTGCTTTCCGGCATTGCAGGCGCTCTTTCATGGCTTGCCATGTTCTCCGCGCTTAAAATCGGTCCTGCTCCCGGAGTTTCTGCTCTCGACAGGACAAGTGTGGTATTCGTGCTGTTTTTCTCAATTCTCTTTTTGGGAACGCAATTTTCTTGGAAAGCGATACTTGGCGCGGCACTCATAACTGCCGGTGCAGTTTTGATGATTTAAATTTGTTAACTAAAAAGTAAATTATTTTTTTACGCGTAACAAAAAGTTACGTGGTTTATGTACTTCACATGAACGTAAGTGATACGTAGTACATTCGTCTTCTCATCTATGCCGCACATGCGGTACTTATCAGACTAATTACTTCTAACTATGCACACTATTGCAGCAAAATTCGGAGCACTTGCCGTAACGCCGTTCTTGTTTTTCGGCGGACACGGACAGGTTGCTCAGAGTGCAAATGTAAACGGGCTTGAACATCGCTCGGAAGTTGCACAAGTAAAAGCAAAAGCTGAGCTCTCCTGTACTGACCTTACCAACGCACTCTATTACGGCCTTCGTGATGAGGGTACGGATGGGGAAGTAAGTAAGCTCCAAACATTCCTTCGCGCGCAAGGTTATCTAAACAGCGCGCCGACCGGCACTTTTGGGGCATCGACGGTGCGTGCCGTGCAAGCGTTCCAGAGTGACCATGACATTCAGGCAACTGGATTCGTCGGCGCAAAAACGCGTGCAGAAATTAAGTCTATAAGTTGCGAGGAAGATCAGCATGAAGACTTCACCATTACCAGCATTGATGGGCCTACCGGACTTGCGGTCGGCAAGGAAGGCACGTGGACCGTGCATGTGGAGGGTGATGTTGATGGAAATCTCCGCTACGCGGTGAAGTGGGGCGATGAAGGTTTCCAGCCGCTTTCTCTTTTCCGCTCGAGCGCGGAGGCAACACAAGCTTCGGCAACATTCACCCACACCTACGACCGCACAGGAACCTACAAGCCAGAATTTACGGTTACCGATGAAAGCGGACAGCGTGCAACGAAGGTTGCTACATCCGTAGTTGTAGGAACTGAATCGATAGTACGTATTTCCTCGACCACACCTTCTTCTGGTCCTGTAGGGACAATGGTGACTCTTGGGGGTTATGGATTCAAAGCAGACGGTACTACTGTTACAGTTGGTGGCAAAACCGCGGACAGCATTGAAATAAAGGATGATTCGAAGATTACCTTCATGGTCCCTTCGATAGATCCGGGCAAGTATTATGTGCGAGTTACTAACAACGAGAGTGGCAGTAACCGAGTGTGGTTCACGGTGACTGCTCCCTCGGGCCGCCTATCTATTTCCGGCATTGATGCGCCTGCGAAACTTGCCGTTAATGAAAGCGGCACGTGGACCGTGCACGCCGACTCGAACATGTCGGGCAATCTCCACTACGCTGTAGTGTGGGGAGATGAGGCCACTTCCGCAGACCGCATGATGGCGGCTTCTCTGGAAACTACGCAATCTTCAGCGACATTCACGCACGCATATGCAAAAGCCGACACCTATACACCAACATTTACCGTTTCGGATGACTATGGTCATTCAGCTACGGTAAGTGCATCGGTTATCGTGACGGCCCCATAACGTTCGACGTATTGGAAGAATACGTACGAGAAAAATCACCCTCAAGGGGTGATTTTTCTCGTCTATCACACCGGCATGGTATACAATGGCCGAAATATAATCTGGATACATGGCTGAAATTTTCCCACTACTCGTTGTTGTCGTAGGGCTCACTCTTTTTGAAATTATCAGCAGCATTGATAACGCCGTTATCAATGCTGAAGTTCTTTCAACGGTGGGGCAGCGCGCGCGGCGCTGGTTTCTTACCTGGGGTATGTTTTTTGCCGTGTTCGTCGTGCGTGGCATCTTACCGTTTCTTATTGTTTTTCTTGCAACACCCTCGCTTGGCATTTGGGGTACCCTTACGGCAACGTTTTCAAGCGATCCGGCCGTCATTGCTGCAATAGAAAAAACGGCGCCCATTCTGCTTATGGGTGGTGGCACTTTCCTCGTTTTTCTGTTTTTGTATTGGCTTTTCATGGAAGAAAAGAAATATGGCTTTGTTGGTGAGCGTTTTATTCACCGACACTCTGTCTGGTTTTATGCAGCGACATCTATTTTTGTATCCGTGCTTGTATGGTTTGCACTTAAGGAAGATCCTATTCTCGCATTTGCAGCAGTTGTCGGATCAACTGGGTTTTTCATCATCCAGGGCTTTAAAGATAACGCCGCAAAACAAGAACAACAGCTTCTTTCTTCGAGTGCTTCAGACATAAGCAAGGTTCTGTATCTCGAAGCACTGGATTTGACGTTTTCGATTGATGGCGTTCTTGGCGCCTTTGCCTTTACGTTTGCCGTGCCACTCATCCTCCTTGGAAACGGCATTGGCGCCATTGTGCTTCGCCAGATCACCGTTTCAAACATTGAACGCATCAAACGCTATGCGTATCTTAAAAATGGCGCCATGTATTCAATCCTTGCGCTTGGTGCCATCATGGTTGCCGAAGGCTTTGGTGCTCACATACCATATTGGATTTCCCCGATAGTCACGATTGGATTTGTAGTGTTTTTCTTTTGGAAGTCTCTGCAAGATCAAAAAAGAGTCTGATGTAGTGCGTAAAAGAAAAGGGAATGCATTGCGGTGCGCGCCGGAAATATGTCCTGGTTTTGATATACTGTCCTCATGAACATACTTCTCCATAAAGCAGGAGAGCGGGGAGGTGGAAACCACGGCTGGCTCACGACGAAATACAGTTTTAGTTTTTCTGATTGGTATGAACCCTCGCGTATGGGCTTTGGGGCACTTCGCGTACTGAATGATGATTCCATCGCACCTTCTTCTGGTTTTCCGCCACATAGCCACCGAGAGATGGAAATTATTACCATTGTCACCAGTGGTGCAGTGACGCACGAAGACAGTATGGGAAACAAGGGCGAAGTGAAAAAAGGAGATGTGCAGGTAATGTCTGCGGGAACGGGAGTAACCCACGCCGAACAAAATAATTCCACCACAGAGCCGCTCGCTCTTTTTCAACTATGGATTGAACCGAACGAAAAAGGCATCGTTCCGCGGTATGACCAGCGTGCCTTTGGCTTTGAAAATCAGGGCCTCGGCATAACCACACTCGTATCGCCTTTTTCTGATACGGAGGGTCTTTCAATACACCAGGAGGCCTATGTTTCCTATGCAAGTATTGATAAGAATAATCCTTTTACCTACACACTTCATGACGAGCATGCGGGAGTATATGTTTTTGTGATAGAGGGAAATGCGGAAATAGAAGGGCGCGAGCTTGGTGCGCGCGACGCTGTCGGTATTTCCGAAACGGACTCATTTGATATCTCCTCTCCCGATCAGGTAAAAGTTCTTCTCGTTGAAGTCCCTTTCGAGAGCGAATAAGGTAATTGCGGATATTCTATGCAAAAGTTGTTTTTCTCTTTCTTTCTTTTGGTCGCGCTCTTCTTCCCGCAGGCGTCGTGGGCGCAAGAAACAGTAGCAACGGAAATTCTCGAAAAAGCACAGGTGCTCGAAGTTTCAAATGTTCGCACAGAAATTCCTGCGGGAACTACGGCGGCATCAACCATTCAAACCTTGAAGGTAAGAGTGCTCGAGGGGGAAGAGCAGGGTTCAGTCTTTACATTTGAAAACGATTTTACCCAACTTTCAGTAGGGGACGTGTTTTACCTGCGCCATACGTTCACTGAAACTGGCATTGAACTGTATGCGGTTGCAGATCCTTATCGTCTGCCAGTATTGCTTGGTCTTACAGGGATTTTTGTTGTCCTCGTTTTTTTGTTTGGGGGTTTGCAAGGTATACGCGGACTTGCGAGCCTTGCGGGAAGTTTTATTCTTATTTTCTATCTTCTCTTGCCCGGTATTGTGGCTGGATATTCTCCCGTTCTTGTTTCAATTGGCGTTGCATCGCTCATCATCATTGTGGGTTCGTATATAACGCACGGATATAACCGCACAACAACTGCTGCGGTGTTTGGCATGATTGTTACGGTCGTTATTTCCGGTGTTGCTGCCTATATTGCAGTGCATGCCGCAGATCTTTCTGGATACAATTCGGAAAACAGCACCTACCTGCATTTCAATAGTGGAGGAACGATCAATATCTTGGGTGTACTCATGGGAGGTATTTTGATTGGACTTTTGGGCGTGCTCTACGATGTTGCTATTGGTCAAGCCGTTTCCGTTGAAGAGCTTATGAGTGCAGGGAAACATCTTTCAAAAGGACAAATCTATCGCAAGGCTATTCGCATTGGACGCGAACACATCGGAGCCCTCGTAAACACACTTGCGATAGCGTATGTGGGTGCCGCTCTTCCACTCCTTCTTTTGTTCCATATGTCGAGTGGTGTTTCTGTTGGGTATATTATCAACGGTGAAATATTTGCTACCGAGATCATACGCATTTTGATTGGAAGCATCGGGCTTATTCTTGCAGTTCCCATCACCACGTTCATAGCAGTGACACTTCTTGGGAACGTGCGTGAAAAGGGTGTGTAGGATTACACAAATCAAAAATACAAAATGGTATACTGGGATCCTATGAATATATTTCTTCATTGGATTATCTCCGCAATTGCGATAGTTGTTGCAGCGTATCTGATTCCAGGTGCGAACGTTTCGTTTGTCGGGTCACTCGTTCTTGCTATTGTCCTTGGGCTCATTAACCTTACGCTTCGACCACTTATCTTTGTGTTAACTCTTCCGATTAACATTCTGACGCTTGGACTTTTTTCTTTCGTTATAAACGCTCTTCTCATTATGCTTGCAGCGGCGATTGTTCCTGGTTTTTCCATCGCTGGTTTTTGGACTGCACTTTTGTTCTCTATCGTTCTCTCCCTCATCAATATCCTTTTTGGAAAGGGTGCAAAGGCTTAACTTTAGGGCTGCATAACTCCTCGCGCAAAATTTGCAGGGGTATAGGATGGTATCAGATGGGCCTAGAGTTCATCAGAAATAACGGGGGAGGAAACAATGCGAGATCTGCCGAGATGCAAAAAGTGTGACACTCAATTCGAGCCCAGATTTTCGGATACCGATGCGACAGATTTCTGTTGCGATCGGTGTGAACTGCTCCACAAAATTTCGAAATGCGTGGAGCTTGAGGGACACTTAGTGTTTAGACGGCACTCAGACCCCTTTCACCTTGATCCCCTGGTTGATCAAAGCATTTATTCACGCAAATAGACACGGCGCGCCAAAGGCGCGCCGGCTGTTTTATCCCACAACATCTGCGTATCTAGCAGCCAGATACCTTATACTGAAGACATGGAAGGACTTGAACGACCTCTTACAACTCCCGAAGAGGAGCTTGCCTATCTGCGCGCGCAGGTTGAAGCAAAAGAAAAGGAGCTTTTTGCACTTCGGGAAGTACAGCCACGCGAAGAAGTTGTTCGCGAGCGCATTGTGCATCACCGTAACATCGAAGGGGAGAAGGTCCTTGCATCCGAATACCGTCTTACCGAACCTGAGGTTCGTGTTCTCGCGCTTAACCTTGATCCGGATGATAACGACGAAACCATAGAGGAACTCCGAGGTATTTTAGAAGCGAAAGGTGTTAAGAATGCACTTTCCGTTCTTGAGAAACTTAAAAATCCACACCTCGAAGACGACTTTCACCGCTTCCTTGTGCAATACATTGCAGGCGGCATGGAAGTTAAGGGTTGGTCGGAGAAAGAGCCAACGTGGAAAGCGCTTCACATGACGCTATATGAGGTTGCCCTTCCTGAACCGACCGGAAGTACGGGCGAAGATCGGGCAAAAACCCTCAAAGAGCTTGTTTCTTCGATGGAACAATTTTATTCTGGCATGCTCTCGGTTAGTTCAGGGAGCGCGAGTGATGAACCCTCGTATTTTTCGATGGAACTCGCTGTTCCAGTGAACCGTCCCGAACTTCTTTTTTATGTTGCCGTGCCTAACCATAAGCGTGCCCTTTTTGAACAACAGCTTCTTGCGATATTTCCAGATGCGCATCTTGTTCCTCAGCCAAACGACTACAACGTTTTTGCAGAAGACGGTACTACGCAAGTTGCTGTTGCAACCCTTGCCACCAAAGCGGTCCTACCGCTAAAAGATTATGCTGACTTTGATTACGACCCGCTAAACGCCTTACTAAATGCTTTCGGGAAAATTGAAGAAGCGGGTGAGGGTGCTGCACTGCAAATCGTGATTGAGCCATCAGGAGAACGGTATATTTCGCACTATCGTAAAATCTTGCAAGCGCTGCGGCGTGGAGAAAATCAATCGAAAGCTTTTTCAACTCCGGAAGGACTCCTGGGCGAAGTCGCACGTGACTTTGGTTCAACATTGTTTGGCAAGTCACGGGATTATAAAGATGAACACGAAACCCGCACGCGCCAAACCGAAGCAAATAAGACAGATATTGAGCAAGTAGAGAAAAAGATTGCTGCACCCATTGTGCGTACCACCATCCGTCTTTTAGTTTCTTCGAGTAATCCATCTCGTGCTTCTCTCGGGCTTTCTGATCTTGAGGCTGCCTTTAATCAGTTTGGTAACACCCAGGGAAATCATTTAGTATTCGCGCATCCAACAGGGGAGCGGGCACGTCAGGTTTTTAAAAGTTTCTCTTATCGCTTGCCTTCGCCAGACGTGCTTCCGCTTTCGCTTCGTGAACTCACCACGATGTATCATTTTCCTCCGCGGGGCATTGCATCCACGCCTCAACTCAAACAGTCCCGTTTTGCCGCAGCACCGGCACCAATGCATCTACCTAAGGCAGGACTCCAAATTGGTATAAACACCTATCGCGGACAACAAACGGAGGTACGCATTGCGGACGAAGATCGTTTGCGACATCTGTATGTTATTGGTCAGACGGGTGCCGGAAAAACCGGACTCTTGAAGACAATGATTGCACAAGACATCGCTGAGGGACGCGGCGTTTGTTTTATTGACCCGCACGGCAACGACGTGCTTGATGTTCTTGCCATGGTTCCGCCTGAACGTTACGAAGACGTTATTTATTTTGACCCTGCAGAAATTTCTCGGCCGTTCGGGCTTAACATGCTCGAATACGATGAAAACCGTCCCGAGCAAAAAACATTTATCGTAAACGAGCTGTTGATGATTTTCCGTCGCTTATATGGCGATGTTCCGGAGTCCATGGGCCCAGCTTTTGAACAATATTTTAGAAACGCGACGCTTTTGGTGATGGAGTATCCTGAATCGGGTTCCACCATGCTCGATATCGCGCGCGTTCTCTCAAACGAGGAGTTTCGTCGTCTCAAATTGTCGAAAAGCAGAAATCCAATTGTGAATCAATTTTGGAATGAGATTGCCACAAAGGCGGGAGGAGATGCGGCCCTTGAAAATATCGTTCCCTATATCACCAACAAATTCGACGATTTCACCGCAAACGATTTTATTCGTCCCATTGTTGGACAACAGCATTCTTCTTTTAATTTCCGTGAAGTCATTGATTCGAAAAAGATTCTCCTGGTGAATCTTTCAAAGGGTCGGCTTGGTGAACGTAATGCAAACCTGCTCGGTCTTATTCTGGTCGGAAAACTTTTCATGGCCGCACTTTCGCGAGCGGATAATCCACGCGCGGAATTTCCGCCCTTCTATTTGTATATTGATGAATTTCAGAACATCACGACTGACTCTATTCCAGGCATTCTCTCTGAAGCTCGAAAATACAAGCTGTCGCTCACCGTGGCACACCAATTTCTTGCCCAAATAGACGATAAAGTTCGCGAAGCGGTTTTTGGAAACGTGGGTTCCATGGCCGTGTTTCGTGTCGGAGAAGAAGATGCCGAATTTTTTGAGAAACAATTTGCTCCTGTCTTTTCTTCGCTCGATTTTGTGAATATTGAAAATAGAAATGCCTATGTCCGCATTCTTGCAAACGGAGTTCCGCAAAAGCCTTTCAACATCAAAACACTTGAGCTTCCCAAAGGAAATCAAAACCAAATAGATGATTTGCGTGAACTGTCATACCTCACCTATGGTCGCGACCGTCAACAGGTAGAGGATTTCATCCGTGCGCGGTATCTGTCATAATACGGGTACATTCTCAATTTTATATGTCTGAAATTCCTCCGCGTATAGTTCCAAATCCCGAAAATGCGCTCGATCCAGGGCGTGCTGAAGCTTTTCAAAAAAGTGCAAAGACAAAAGAAAAAATAGTCTTGGATGCTTCACCTGTTTCATCACAAGAGAGTGGGAATACCACGAAGGAGTATAAAGAACGCTTAAGTTGGCTTGTCTCACAATTTCAAAAACCAAAATTAAAGAAAGGCAAGGAAGCTCAGAGAAATCCAGAAAAAATAAAACCTCTTTCGCCCTTCGCCGAACAAGAATTTAAAAAGGCTCTTTTATCAACAAGCAACGCATCTGAGGTAATTTTCTCTGAGCGAAAAAATGAAAATTTCTTAACGACCAAAAAGGGTAATAGTGAACGAATACTTTCAGACACGAAAGCATTTAGAGAAGCCCTTGCGGTTGCGCGAGCGGAAGATGCTGGGATTGAAATAAAAAAAGCCCGAGAAGATATGCTTGCTGCAGAGCAAGCATATCTTGAGGAGGAAAAGAAATTCCATAAAAAACATTCCCTATTGGGACGAAAAATGGCTTCACAGCTTGGAAAAATTGATCTTCAAAAGACTGAAGCAGAATATAACGAAAAAAGTCTCGCTTTTGAAAAGGTGCTTGAGGATCGTCTTAAGAATCGTTTGGCTATAAGAGATTATTCAAAAATCTCTATGTTTGCAGAGGAGCGTGATGAGGAGGGGAATGTGCTTCGTATTGCAACTAATCCCGAAGATTTTGCGAAGAAAGTGG
The DNA here is from genome assembly GCA_049305795.1 of Minisyncoccia bacterium. Lineage (GTDB taxonomy): Bacteria > Patescibacteriota > Minisyncoccia > Phycocordibacterales > Phycocordibacteraceae > C7867-001. The sequence goes on from JBAQPM010000006.1 coordinate 50,141, forward strand.
CAGCACGGTATCGACGTATGATGATTTCGCGGGACATCATTGATCGAGGGGCGACGCAACTTGCGGAAACGAGAGCTGCAGCACTTGATGCAAAAGGAAAAAAGACATTTGATAAGGCTCTGGGATGGGTGGCGGGACTAAACAAAGGACTCGAAGATAAACTTGGTAAAAGGGGTGCGCGTGCAGCTCGTATACTTACGGGCGCTGCCGTAGGTGCATTTGCAGGAAGTCTTACGGGAGGAGCTGGATTCCTTTGGGGATTTGGGACACGCACGATGCGTGCAGTACTTGGAACGTCCTTTGGGGCGGCTGCTGGATATGGCGCAGGGAAAGCGTATATGGCTACGCTAGGTAAGGGTGCCGCAGAAAAGCTTGCTGCCGCGCGCGAAACTGCTGCTACCGATGCTAAGGGAATCAAGGCAAAACGTAAGGCATACGCGAGTGGTACAGAAGAAGCTATTGCAAGAAAACGGGCACTCGTTGAGTCGCTTACGGCAGTACTTACGGGTGCCGGAGTGTCCATGGAATCTGCCCGCCTGTTTGCAGAAAACGAAATTGTTACACAGGCTCTTTCGGATGCTTCAGACTCTGTTAATCCGGTTTCTGCTCCTGAGGCTCTCGCGTCAGTACTGCCACCAAGCCCATTGTTGGCAGTAACGAGTGTTGAGGTGCGAACCGGGGAGGGTGCCATTGGTCTTTTCAAGCATCTCCAACAACAGCTTCAAGAAACGTATGCGAGTGTTGATCGGGCAACTCTTCCACACTCCGTGCAGCATATGCTCACGCTTTCTCCTCAAGAACTCGCTAAAGAGTATGGTTTTTACAATCCATCGGCTGCTGCGGAAAGTGCCCTCATACCAAGAGGTGCAACCCTTGGCATTGATCCAGGAGGCAGTTTGGTTTACGAGGCGCCAACAGCTCACGGTTCACATCTTATGGTTCTTGAGCAGGGAAGCACGGCTTCGGTAACTCCTTTTCATGGGACCATGCAAGATACTGATGCGTCTTCGCGGCCAACCCAAGGACCGGTAACTCATTCTGAAACACGAGCTGAAGTTGATGCACGAGAACGTGCTGAAACAGCGAGGCTCATGACTGAACAACATCTTCGAAATGTTGAAGCACAACGTGCGTTTGACGCACAGCGCACAGCGCCTCCTGTAGTTCCAGAAACAGCTCCTGTCCCCACAGCTCCTCCTACTATTGTCCCAGAGACTACTCGTGTTTCTCCCGTGGCTCCTGTTGAAGTTACTCAAGTTCCTCGTCCAGCTGCGTCTCTCAGTGATTCGGAGAAGTTCAGAATTTTGAGTGAGTGGTCGAAGCTACATAAGGGCGAGCCGTGGCCCCCTGGTGGCCTTGATTACGACAAGGCTGCCGCTGAGCTTGCGAATCCGGAAGTATCCAGTTCTTCCGTTGAGTCTCAACCGCTCGCATCCCTCGGACAAGTTCCCGAGACTCCAGTGATTTCACAAGAGGGAATTGTTCAAGGTATTGATGGTCTTACGGTAAATACCGGAGAAGCCCATGTGTATCAAAACACAGACGATTCTTTCGTTGTTTTTGGAGGGACTGAGGAAACACGGTCTCGTCTTACATTTGAATTCTTACAAAAAAATCCAAGAGCAACTATCTTGGTGGAAAGCTATACGACGAATGACAAAGGTCTTACCATTCCATGGAAAATGGTAAATGGAGAGCCTGTACCAGGCGAGCCGATTCGAGATACGTTTCTAGGATTTGGAGGATTTGCAAGTGAGCCTGATCCGACTACCTTTAAAAGCAAAATATTATAAAGACGTATGGATGTTTCTACCCAAAAAAATCTACTTCAAGCACTCAATCTAGAAGATTTTCCGCTGAAAGAACAAGAAGAAATGCTTCTTAGTGTTGGTGATCTTGTATTTAAAAATTCACTGGTAAAACTTTTGGAGCAGATGGATGATGCAATGAAAGATGCTTTCGCAGCACTACTTGAAAAAAATCCTTCAGAAGAGGAGGTGGTCGCTTTCCTCCAGAAAGTGCCGGGAGCAGATAAGGCAGTTGCTGAGACTGTACAGGAGCTTACGGATGATATACTAGCGGCAACCAAATAATTATCGAGCATATGAACATCACTGGTACCGGAGTTGCAGTCGCCCTTGCCGTTTCTGTGGCTCTCGCGTTCTTGTTTTTCGGGCCTGCTATATTTACTTCTTTTAATGCAGCTTCTAATTCCGCCGCAACAGCGGAGGCAACAACAGATATGACTCTTCCTGCAAATGATGGTGCAATTGATTCAGTTCCTACACAAGATTCAGATACATTAAGAATTAATGACGCAAAAGTGGGAATGGGTGCCACTGCGGAGGCGGGTGACACGGTCACAGTGAATTATGTTGGCGCACTCACTGACGGTACTGTTTTTGATGCTTCACAAAATCATGGTCAGCCATTTACCTTCACGCTTGGTTCAGGCGAGGTGATTTCTGGATGGGACCAAGGTCTTGTTGGTATGAAAGAGGGAGGACAGCGTTTGCTTGTTATTCCTGCCAACATGGCGTATGGAGATAAGGCTGTAGGTCCGATACCAGCGAATTCGACACTTGTTTTTCAGGTTGAGTTGGTAAAAGTAGAGAAAGGAAAATAGCAACCAATTTCAAAAGTAAAACCGCCGAGTTTTCGTGAGAAAACTCGGCGGTAGTGTTTGTTAGTACGGGCTCTTAGTCAGAACCGAGATACTGTATTCTTCGTAGCCCGGTCGGGTCACGAGCTCTCGAAGACAATTTTCAAAGGTATAGGTTTTACCTCCACCTTGGACAATGCCGTTCGCGATCCCACCCATGCCGTATACGGACCCGGTATACTGGGCATATTCGCCAATCATGCCAGCAGTCCCCGCAAAAGCTTGGGAACCGAGCGCGCCGCCGGCAGCACCTGCGAGCGCATAGACCACGCCGTTGATGGCAATGGCTACGAATTCGTTGGGCCTGACCACGCTTGTATACTCCTGGCACGCAACTTCCGCGTCGGCGATGAACTTCTGGAGGCCAGGAGTCTTGTCGCCTGCCCGCACGATGTAGTTCATTTTGAGGCCGCTTGTCCGCAAGAGCCAGTCCGGAACGTCCTGGTTGTGTGCGACGATGACCGACGTAATGCCGTTGGGCGCCGTGAAGGGAATCTGCACAGCCTCACCTTGAACACAGCCGGCAACGAGAGTTGCAGCCAAGGAGGCCGCAATAATGGGATTGGACTTGTTCCTCATCGGAACCTCCTTGGTTGGAATTGAAGGGAATCTCTCAAAAGAGACTCCGAACTTCTGAGGTTAATTATATACCTATACTACATACTTGTCAATAGCCCTAATAGGCCCGTGTTTACTTGCTCAAATGGCGCGCGGCGGATAGGGTAAGGGGAATGGCGGCTATCTCTTTTTCGATAGAAAAGCGCGCGACCAAAGGTCGCGCGCGTTCTGGCATTTTGAAAACGCCTCATGGCGATATCCAAACCCCTGCCTTTGTCCCTGTTGGAACCAAGGCAAACGTAAAAGGCATTTTACCTACAGCGCTTGAATCGCTTGGTGCACAGGTCGTTCTTGCAAACACCTATCATCTGTATCTACAGCCTGGTGAAAAAATAGTCGAACAGGCAGGAGGTTTGGGAAAATTTATGGGATGGCATGGTCCCACCATGACTGATTCCGGCGGATACCAAGTCTTTTCCCTCGGAGCTGCCTTTGGTCGAAACGTGACTAAGATTGCAAAGGGCGAAGAAAAACCACGAGAGCATAGTGTCGCAATGTATGACGACGAGGTGCGTAGCCAACACGGACAACTTGCCGTGATTGACGACGAGGGAGTTACCTTCACCTCGCACATCGATGGGTCACTCCATCGTTTTACTCCCGAACGTTCCATTGAAATTCAACACGCCCTCGGCGCTGATATGTTTTTTGCTTTTGACGAATGCACGGCACCCACCGAAAGCTATGAATACCAAAGGGAAGCCATGGAGCGTACCCATCGCTGGGCAGAACGTTCTCTTAAGGCCCATCGACAAAACATCGAGGCAAGTAAAAAACAAGCGATCTTCGGCATCGTACAGGGAGGTCGTCACGAGGATTTGCGAAAAGAATCAGCGCGTGAAATTGCCTCGATGGGTTTTGACGGCATCGGCATCGGAGGCTCTTTCAGTAAGGAAGACATGCGAGGCGCACTGCAAGCGGCAGTGGGCGAATTGCCCGAAGAACTTCCAAAACATTTCCTTGGCATTGGCGAGCCCGGAGATGTGCTTGAGGGTATTGCACATGGTATGGATCTTTTCGACTGTGTGGCGGCGACCCGCATCGGACGGCACGGTTCGGTGTATACGAAACGCGGCATCATTCACATCACTGGCGAAAAATATAAAGATGACTTCGGGCCGCTTGATCCGCGAATCATCATTCCTGGCACAGAGAGATTCACCCGTGCCTACATTGCCCACCTCGTTCGCTCTGGTGAAATGCTCGGCTCTGTTATTTGTTCCATGCACAACGTCGGCTTTATTTTGAAACTTGTTGACGAGGCACGCGCGGCTATTACGAATGGACAATTTGATGACTTCCGGCGAGACTTTATACGCGACTACTATGGCTAATTTTAAACTTCACTCCCCGTTTCCTCCTGCGGGCGATCAGCCCAAGGCTATCGAAGCTCTTTCAAAGGGTCTTGATAAAGGTCTTGTCCACCAGACACTTCTTGGGGTGACCGGCTCAGGGAAAACATATACTGCCGCGAATGTCATCGCGCACCTTGATAAACCAACGCTGGTGTTGGCACACAACAAAACCCTTGCCGCCCAGCTTGCCCAGGAGTATCGCGAATTTTTCCCTGAAAATGCGGTGCATTATTTTGTTTCTTACTACGACTATTATCAGCCGGAAGCATATATCGCACACTCAGACACCTATATTGAAAAAGAGGCTCAGATAAATGCGGAGATTGATCGTTTGCGCCACGCAGCAACGCAGGCCCTCCTTACCCGCAAAGATGTGATCATTGTGGCTTCGGTTTCTGCCATTTACGGTCTTGGTTCACCAGAACAATACGAAAAGGTGCATGTGAAGCTTGTTAATGGTGCAGAAGTTGAGGGCGGCAGAGCAGGTCTCATCCGTCAGCTCATTCGTATTTACTTTGAACGCACGAATGCTGACCTTGAGCCAGGAAACATTCGAGCGGTGGGGAACGCGGTTGAGTTTATGCCAGTAAACGAACGCTCTATTTATCGTGTGCGTTTTGACGGCGATAGCATCGCAGCAATCGAAACGCTTGATCCGATTTCTCGTGCACGCACGGGGGAGGTTGATTCTGCGTTTATTTTTCCTGCAAAGCACTTCGTGACCGATGAACACGAACGTCTGCGTGCCATTGAAGACATAAAGCTTGAACTTGATGAACAGCTTGCAAAATTAAAGCGAGAAGAAAAGCCGCTTGAGGCGGAACGTCTCAAGCGGCGTACCCTTCACGACCTCTCACTCATTCGCGAAATTGGCTACACCAACGGCATTGAAAACTACTCACGGCATTTTGATGGACGAAAACCAGGAGAGCCGCCCCACACACTCCTTTCGTATTTTCCACATAAAAAAGATGGCTCGGCAGATTTTCTTACGGTCATTGACGAGTCGCACGTGACCATTTCACAAATTGGTGGCATGTATGCAGGTGATCGTTCGCGAAAAGATGTGTTGGTGGAATATGGTTTTCGTTTGCCTTCTGCGCGCGACAATCGCCCGCTTATGTTTTCAGAGTTTGAAGAACGTGTCGGACAGCGAATTTACACCTCGGCAACGCCAGGTCCCTATGAACGTGAACACTCAATTGCCCCCGTGGGTCAAATTGTTGAACAAATTATTCGCCCTACGGGACTTATTGATCCAGAACTAGTCATTCGCCCGGTAACCGAAACGGGTGATTTTCGAGGACAAGTTGCAGACTTTATTGATGAGGCGGCTACAGTCATTAAACGCGGTGGCCGCGTTCTTGCGACAACGCTCACCAAACAAATGGCAGAAGATCTCTCTTCTTTTCTTAGGGCACGCGATATCAAAGCAGAGTATCTTCACTCCGACATCAAAACCATTGACCGCATTACCATCCTTACTGAATTTCGAAAGGGAACATTTGATATTTTGGTTGGCGTGAACCTTCTTCGTGAAGGGCTCGATCTTCCCGAGGTTGAGCTGGTCGGCATACTCGATGCAGATAAAGAAGGTTTTCTCCGTAGCGAGACATCACTCATTCAAACTATTGGACGTGCAGCGCGCAACATCCTCGGACGGGTTATTTTGTATGCTGACAACATGACCGGCTCCCTTGAACGAGCCATTTCAGAAACGAATCGTCGCCGAGCGGTTCAAGTTGCCTACAACACCAAGCACGGCATCACACCAATAACTATTAAAAAAGAAATTCGAGATATTGCAGAATCCATCCGCAGCGAACACGACAAAACGGTGGATTCACTTCTCTCCATTGATGCAAAACTATACCGGGAAGACCCAGCAACGTTTGTCGAAGACAAGCGCCGCCAGATGGACGAAGCAGTGGAGGCACTCGATTTTGAAACGGCGGCGCTCATTCGTGATGAACTCTATGCACTTACGGGCGAAGGTAAGGGAAAAAAGAAATCCAGACCCACAAAGCGCAGAGGCCGTTAGCGGCTTGTTGCACCTGGTATCATATACGACATGACGCTTGGATTATTGTTTCTCATTTCCTTCCTCGTTCTCGTTGTGGTTTCTGGAGGATTATTTTGGCTTTTCGCACACATTCTCGCACCGCTTGTTCCAGCAATAAATTACATACACACGCTCGTGCAGCTGGAAATCATTATTGCTGTTGCGCTCGGAATCGTTGCGATTGTGTTTCTGGTGCTGCGTCGTGTTATCGGACGACCCATGCGTGAGCTCACCAGGGTGATGGCGTTATTTGTGGCGAAGGGTACAAGGACCACTGCTGTCACCTCCTCTTTTTCCCCGCGCGAAATTATTGAGCTCAAGCAATCGCTCGAACAGTTCATGGAAAATGTCGAAAATGCTCACAAACGTGACGTTGAAGTCTCGAGAGTAAAGTCTGACTTTATTTCAACAGCGGCACACCAGCTGCGCACGCCCCTCACCGGCATTCGTTGGGCTCTTGAAGCACTTGAAAAAGACAACATCACCGAAGAACAACACTCTCTCGTAAAAAGTGCGGCCGATAAAAGTCGCGAGCTTGTTTCCATCGTGGGAACACTGCTTGATATTTCAGCTATTGAGTCGGGTAAATACAAATATGTATTTGAATCAGTAAATCTTGACGCGCTGGCGCTTGAAATCGTGCAGGACTTTATGCCGCTTGCCAAAACAAAAAATGTTTCTTTGCAATACCTGGCTCCTGATGGCCTCGTTGCGCCTGTGCGAGCCGACCGTGAACGCATTAAATGGGTTCTTACCAACCTTGTGGAAAATGCCGTTCGGTACACGCCCGAGGGAGGAAGCGTCATTATCACCATGGGCTCTGGCGCGGGGCGTGTGTACGTTATGGTTCGAGACAACGGCATTGGCATACCCCTTGAGGATCGTGGAAACATTTTTGAGCGTTTTTATCGCGCAGGAAATGCTGTGGCAAAGGAAAATCAGGGCAATGGTCTGGGGCTTTATATCGCACGCACCATTGCAAACGACCATGGTGGGGATCTGAATTTTAACGCAAACGAGGACGGGCCAGGTACCACCTTCGTCCTGTCTCTTCCGAGTCTGTGATATAGTTACGCGTATGACGGACACCAAGTTTATTATGGTTGTCGAGGACGATCCGATTTTAAAAAACCTCCTCGGACACACCTTTGCAGGTAAATATCAAACTCTCTACGCCTCAGACGGAAATGAGGCCATTTCTCTTTTTGAGGAATACAAACCAGCCCTTGTGTTGCTCGACCTCATGCTTCCTACGCTCGATGGCTTTGCGGTGCTTGAACAAATCCGCAAACGCACGGACGTTCTTAAAAGCGTGCCCATCGTTGTCGTTTCAAATCTCGGACAGGACAAAGATAAAGAACGCGCGATAACCCTTGGAGCGACGGATTACCTCGTGAAAGCCGAAGTTTCAGTAGAGGAAATTGTTTCGAAGATAGAACAGATACTCAACAAGTGAGTTGTGCTATAGTGTCATCGACCCTGCGCCGCCACGCGCAGGAAGTCTCATATAATGACTGCGAAATCTTCCAAAGAAAAACACGAACATGAACGGGGAGCCGATTGGCTCACTGTGAAAGGTGCGCGCACTCATAACCTCAAAAACATTTCCGTAGAAATGCCGCGTGGCGCTATGACGGTCATCACGGGTCTTTCCGGTTCCGGAAAATCATCTCTTGCCTTTGATACTATTTTTGCCGAAGGACAACGGCGCTATGTCGAATCGCTTTCCGCATACGCGCGCCAGTTTTTAAACCAAATGGGGAAGCCAGACGTAGATGAGATTACCGGCCTTTCTCCAGCCATTTCCATAGACCAAAAAAGTCGCTCGAACAATCCGCGCTCAACGGTGGCAACCATTACGGAAATTTATGACTACCTGCGTGTTTTGTATGCGCGTGCAGGCCAGCCCTACTGTATCAACCACGATGTGCCCATTTCAAAACTCTCAAAAGAGGAAATGATTAAGCTAATCATGACTCGCATGGAAGCTCGTAATGAAGCCGAGACTGAATCGGTGATGAATGTGTTGGTCGACAAACGAGCCGTCACTATTTACGCGCCGATTGTTGTTGGCAGAAAGGGTGAATACTATCAGCTTCTCTACGATTTACTTGGAAAAGGATATGAAAAAGTGTTGGTGGACGGCAAAACGCACTCCCTTCGTGAAAAAATAGAACTTGATAGGAATAAGCGACATGACATTGATGCCGTCGTTGATTCTATCTATCTTTCAGAATTTACAAAAAACGCTTCGTTCGCGCGTGAACGCCTGGGAGACGCTCTTGAGCTTGCCCTTAAGGAAGCTGATGGATTGGTGAAAATAAAACACACCGATGGGGAAGTAGAAACACTTTCCGCAAAATTTATTTGCCCAGACGATGGTGTTTCTTTCCCCGAGGTGGAACCTCGTCTCTTTTCTTTCAACAGCCCCTATGGCGCCTGTCCAAATTGTAATGGTCTTGGAACCGAGTCTCTTTTTTCAGAAGAGCTTTGTCCTGTCTGTGGTGGGGCACGTCTTCGCCCCGAAGCTCTTCGCGTGTATTTGAAAGGCAAAGAAAAAGGTTTGGGAAAAAATATCGTTGAATTCACTTCGCTTTCCATACGCGAGGCGAAGACGTTTATTGACGGACTTGAACTTTCGGATTTGAAAAAAGAAATCGCTGCACCCATTGTACGCGAGATAGACAATCGGCTTACCTTCATGCTCGATGTGGGGCTTGAATATCTTACCCTAAACCGCACGGCCCTCACCCTTTCAGGAGGCGAGAGCCAGCGCATCCGTCTTGCCTCCCAGCTTGGCACGGGGCTTGTGGGAGCACTCTACGTGCTTGATGAGCCTACTATCGGTCTTCACCAGCGCGATAATGACCGGCTCATTAAAACCCTCTTGTCTCTTAAGGAGCTTGGAAACACTATCATTGTGGTTGAACACGACGAAGACACGATTTATTCGGCAGACTATCTTGTTGATATTGGTCCTGGTGCTGGTGTGCATGGCGGGGAGGTAGTGGTCTCTGGTTGGCTTGATGAGTTGCTGACGGCAAAAAAGAATGACAGCAATTCAGTAACGCTTGCGTATCTGCGCGAAGAAAAAGAAATAGAGGTTCCCGAGGAGCGTCGTACTTCGGAAAAAGGTTCCATCAAGGTTCGTGGCGCAACACTCCATAATTTGAAGAATCAAAATATAGACATTCCACTTGGAAAACTGGTTTGTATCACGGGAGTGTCTGGTTCGGGTAAGTCAACCTTCCTTTACGACATTTTGCATAAAAACGTTGCCGCTCGTTTTTCAAGACGAGAAGTAAAGCCCGTGCATGTGTCTTCCATCACAGGCACGGAATATGTCGGGCGCGTGGTCATGATTGACCAGTCTCCCATTGGCCGCACGCCGCGTTCAAACCCTGCAACCTACACAGGAGCGTTTACGCACATTCGTGATCTTTTCTCCGCAACCTCCGAAGCGCGAGCGCGCGGGTGGAAACCAGGACGATTTTCTTTCAACGTGCCTGGCGGACGCTGCGAAGCGTGTCAGGGAAATGGCATGATCGCCGTTGAAATGCACTTTCTCCCGACGGTATATGTCACGTGTGACATCTGTAACGGAAAGCGATTTATGAAAGAGACGCTCGATGTGACCTTCCACGGAAAAAATATCTTTGAAGTATTGCAAATGACTGTTGAAGAGGGTGTGTCATTTTTCCAAGATATTCCTGCCATTGCTGACCGGCTTGAAACCCTTCAGTCAACGGGTCTTGGGTATTTAACTCTTGGTCAGTCTGCAACAACACTTTCAGGCGGGGAGGCGCAGCGCGTTAAAATCGCAAGTGAGTTTTACCGACCCATCACCATGAAGACTTTGTATCTTCTTGACGAGCCTACGGTCGGCCTTCATTACGAGGACGTCAGAAAACTGCTTGAAATACTTCAGGAACTCGTGCGGCGTGGAAATACCGTGGTGGTGATTGAGCACAATCTCGATGTTGTAAAGTCAGCCGACTATCTCATTGACTTTGGTCCAGAGGGTGGAGCGGGTGGCGGTAAAATTGTTGCAAAAGGCACGCCAGAAGAAGTTGCAGAGGTGGAAGGGTCACACACGGCAACCTATCTCGCAAAAGTATTGAAACGACGAGTCAAAAAAGTAAAAAAGGAAACATAAAGAGTAATGAGCGGCATACCAGACGCCGCTCATTGCTACGTTCCTTTCTCTGTAAGGATCAGGCGAAGGATCGGAAATCCTTCTTTGAAAAGATCACCCCACCGCAGATCCTGGTCGTTTTTCGGCTCGTCTGCGTAGACATGCACGAATATTTTTCTCCAGAAAACAGGGCTCGTGAAGATTCCGTACATGTCGTGTTCCACGAACATGGGCACTTCCTCACGAAGCGCTTCTTCCATTGGTATTGGATATGTGGGAATAAGGAGCGGGAGTCCGGGCACAATTGACCTCCTTCTTGGTACGTTCTAGATATATATCGTACCATGGGTATACCGCCCTTATGGAAAGAAGCGCACTAAAAGCATACGACCTTCCGGATGTTCCCGGAGTGTATTTGTTTTCCACGGGAAGGGGTCGTGGGAAAAAGGTCACCTATGTAGGCAAGGCAACCAGTCTTCGCGACCGGGTGCGCTCGTATTTTGATGACGACCTTATTGCCACTCGGGGGCCGCGTGTTGTGGACATGGTCACCAAGGCTGATGGGCTTTCATACGAAACTACTCCCACCGTGCTTGAAGCTTTGGTGCGCGAAGCGGCGCTCATTCGCAAATATCATCCCTATGCAAACGTAGAGGGAAAGGATGATAAAACATTTCTGTACGCCGTCATTACTGACGAAATCATTCCGCGTGTTCTTGCTATACGGGGCAAAGATTTGGAACAGCTTGCCAGTGGCAGCTGGCAGCTGGCAGAAGAATCCTCTGCTATACATCTGCCCACTGCAAGCCGCAAGCTGCACGCGGTCCATGGTCCGTTTCCGTCGGGTTACCAACTTCGCGAGGGGCTCCGTCTCATTCGTCGTGTTTTTCCTTTTTATGATACCGATCAGCCCATTACCATTGATGCCTCCACGGGGCGTTTGATGCGCGGAGGAAACAAACACCATCAGGCAAAAGTAGAATTCAATCGTCAAATTGGACAGTATCCTCGGGAATTCAACCGAAAAGAATATTTGCGCTCTATTCGAAACGTCTCTCTTTTTCTTGAGGGGGAAACCCGGGCGCTTCGGCAAATGCTTACGCGCGAAATGAAAAAGGCTGCGGAAGACGAGCGATTTGAAGATGCTGCTGATATTCGCCGACAACTTTTCTCTCTTGACCACATACAGGATGTCTCGCTCATTAAGGAAGAACGAGATCATGATGCAAACAGTCCTCGCATTGAGGCATATGACACTGCACACATCTCAGGCACGAATGCCATTGCAGTGATGACCGTTGTAGACGGAGGCGTGCCGGTAAAACGCGATTATCGAACATTTCGTATACGAGGAGTCAGGGGCAAACAATTAAATGACGACATTGCTTCTTTAAAAGAAGTTCTTTCTCGAAGACTTCCACACACCGAATGGCAATACCCCCGTGTCATTGTGGTGGATGGCGGAAAAACCCACAAAAAAGCAGCAGAGGATGTCTTAAAAGAAGCTGGTGTTGCCATTCCGGTTGTTGCCGTGGTGAAAGATGAAAGGCATCGTCCTCGAGAAGTCATTGGTGCTCGGGTCGCGGGTATTTCCGAAGCAGATGCAGTGCTCGCAAACAGCGAAGCGCACCGTTTTGCTCTTCTACGCCACCGCAGAGCTCGACAAAAGAATTTGCGGGTATAGCTTTGCTATACTGTTCCCATGCATGGCACCGTTGTAGGCGTTTTGCGGGGAGGTCCTTCACGCGAACATGATGTTTCGCTTAAAACGGGTGCGGCAATTGTCGCGAGCCTTCCAACAGATCGTTACACTACTCGTGATATCTATATTGACCGACAGGGCACGTGGCATGACCATGGGCGGCCCGTTTCTCCCGTTCGGGCGCTTCAAGCTGTTGACGCGGTGCTTATTGGTTTGCATGGTGAGTATGGAGAAGACGGAGGGGTACAGAAGCTCCTCGAACAACTCGGCATTCGCTATGCTGGCTCCGATTCTTTCGGTTCGTTTCTTGCGATGCATAAGTTTCTCGCAAAACAAAAAGCAAAAGAAGCAGGGCTTCTGGTTGCCCGTGATTACTTTGTTGAAAACATTGAAGACGCGGAGCGCGGAGCGCACGAAGCAACACGAAGTTTTTCGCAACCTGTTGTTATAAAGCCTGTTGCGTGGGGCTCGTCGGTCGGCGTTTCCGTCGTTTCTGGCTACCTTCCCATCTATGAGGCTATCCAAGCTTTGTTTGAGGGTGGCGCGCGCGGAGTTCTTATCGAAGAGCGAATTAAGGGCATCGAAGCAACGGCCGGTGTGGTTGAAGGTTTGCGGGATGAGACCCTCTATGCGCTTCCACCCATTGAAATCATTCCTCCAGAATTTGCAGGATATTTTGCTGCCCATGTGAAATATACTGGCGAAACAAAAGAAATATGCCCCGGTCGTTTTCCAAGATCTACACATGAAGAATTGATGCAGGCGGCAAAAACAATGCACGAGGCACTTGGACTTAAACACTACTCACGCTCGGACTTCATCGTTTCTCCAAAAGGCGTGTACTACCTTGAGACAAACACGCTTCCCGGAATGACCTCCGAATCTCTTCTGCCAAAATCCCTCGCAGCGGTCGGCGTGTCGTTTCCAGACTTTCTGTCACATCTTGTTGAGCTTGCTCTTCAGAAAAAATAATATGAATCCACTTGTCTTAAAAAAATGTAAACCATGCGAGGGTAATGTGCAGCCTCTTACCGGAAGTGAGCTAGAAACCTACCTTGCCAGTGTTCCCGAATGGAACATAACTGATGACGGTAAATCAATTTCTCGAGAATTTGGATTTCCCGATTTTGCGAAAGCCATGGCTTTCGCAAACAAAGTCGCCACTATTGCCCAGGAAGAATGGCATCACCCTGACATGCGCGTCGGGTGGGGGCGGGTAAGCATCACGCTCCAAACCCACGCCATCAAAGGCCTTTCCGAAAACGATTTCATTGTTGCGGCGAAAGTGGGGGAGTTGCCTCAATAAAAGCGGCGGAAAAATTGACGTATTTTAATAGGTGTGTTAGTATAGTTTTAGATCAAAAACGACCATAAACTAAACCCGAAGTGTCATTTGGACACCTCCTCGCCTGTTTGGGTAATCAGGGCGCTAGAGGGAGGAAATGCAGGTCGGCTGCATGGTTCGAGGGTTCTTCTCACACCTTATCCCCTTCCGTAAGGAAGCAAGCGGTAGAGAAGCGTATTTGAGTAATTCGGCTCAGATATGGAGGGTATTCATGACCGTCGTAAAGAAAATCGCGCTCCTTGATGTGGTTCAAAATGGATACGAACCTTATGACCGTAGGTTTATGTTGCAGATGACTTACGAATTCTGCCTCAAAAATCCTTCTATCATTCGGAACGTGTCATTGGTCAACTTGCTAAGGCAGGTTCGACTTGGAGGTCGGGTGATTAATGCACCCCACATTTCCTTTGAAATAGATGAAATAACGGAGGCAAAGTGGGAGTTTTTGCTGGATTCGATAGGAAGTTGGGCTGTAAAGCTTGAAGTCCTTCCCGATGATACTGAAACTACCATTCTGGTTCCGAGCGAGTTCAGGAAATAACAGTGGCGCTGTCTTCGGACAGCGCCACTTCTTTTATAAGATCTAGAGTGTCCTTGAGATAGATTAGAAAACCTCTATTATTCTTTCGAAGGCAATCCAAGTTTATTTCGTACCTCTGAGAGACGTGTGGAATCTTCTCCCGCAGGTTGTAAATTTTCTGTTTGTTTCTCTTGCACTTGAGAAATGGCCGAAATTTTATTCTCTATTTCTCCAGATTCATTCCTTGCATGAATACCGACAAGATCGTTGACAGTCACTATTCGTGAACTTGCAATAGAAAAGGGAGCTTCAAGCACCACATGATCGGGTTGAACATTATGGAATTCACCATCCTTTCCACGTGTCCAATAGACTCTATCGCCATACTTTCGCACTCGTCCGACCCCAGCGCTTCCTGCGTTTCGTACTACTCCGCTAGTCATCAGATCATCAACTGCTCCAGCTTTAATTTGTCGGTACACATTCTCTGATGTCGTTGGGACATCAGTATTCTTTATCATCACACCCCACTCGAATACGGCATTGGGATTGGAGACAGGCTCTCTATTTTCAGGTTCTTTGTCAGCTGGAGGAGGTTTTTCCATATGTTTTCAGTATAAGATAATTTGCGAAGATTAAAATCTATACTTTTGGTGGACACGTACAGGACCGCGAGTACGCTAGAGCCTGGAGACGTTCGGAGGTTAGAACCCCTTTTGGGGCTTTAAACTTTTCATATGTGGTCATTGGTACATCATATTAGAACCTTTCTCGTCCAATCCAGACCAATACATTTCCTTAGGCTGGTGGATTCGTGGGGTAGTCTGGAGGGTCAAAATGGCCTTCGGAGCCTAGAACGGATCGGAGATTAGAACCCCTATTACTCCATAGGAAGATATAAGTGGCCGCCTGTTGTTTCTAGCCATCGTTTAATATTCTGCAACATGAGATATGTCCACATTGCCATTGTCCCAGAAGCTTCTGGCTTAAGAGTGTACACATTCAAAAGTTTATCTACATCACTAGGTGCAAAATCTCCAAAGTCTTCCACCACATGCTCACCTTTTCCTTTATTCCTCAATAGGATGAACCTGTTCGGATAGCGTGTATTCTCTGAGTTTATGTCTGTACCTTTAGCTACACTGAAGTTAGCAATCTTCTGCGAACCAAGGGTGAAATTCTCACGCGTTTCAAAAGAACGCTTGATACTTGCTAACGTATTGCGCATTTCGAGCACTATTAGAATTTGCTCATCATTGAGCCTTGTAAGTACAAAGTTGTTCTCAAGTATTCTCGAAAAGTATTCGTATATCTCATCCCATGATTTAAACAGCTCAAACCCAGCAAACTTCCGATGCTGAATGAGAGTTTCCAACTCCGATGGGGACATTTTTAGAAGGAGTGACGTTTGCGACCATACTCGCCCCCGCCCGAAGCCATAAAGGAACTTTGAGAGCGTGTGGAGTATGGAGTAAATATCTCTATCAACAATCCTCTTGGCATATTCAAAGACTTCTTTATTTAGTTCTTTCTGTGATCGGGCTTTTATGAGTTCGTAGAGAAAGAAAGCAAAGAATATTGAAGCAATGTTTGATGATATGGAAAGAAACCAATTATTCCAGAGTTGATTTGAAATGAAGTAAGAAAGATAAAAGAAAACCCCAGCTGTGATTGCTAAGGAGATATAAGGAATTGTTCTCCAGAAAGTCTTCCCAAATATTGTTCGCATTACTTAATGATACCTCGCAAGTGGGTTCTAGGTATCATAGGGGTTTCTGGGATATTAGAACCTACGACGAGTAGGAAATAAAAGACGAAAACTCCCTTTCAGGAGTTTCGTGAACAAATGTGGACCGTACAGGACCGCGATTACGCTTTTTGACCTCGAGTCCAACACTCTAATATTTAAATCCGTACAGGCACGGCTTCGCCTTTTGGTCACGACTCACTAAGTTCGAGGACTCGCTAAGTGGTCTCGACCCCGACTCGACAACAGGTTTCGCGGACTCAACCTGGCTTCGCGTCTCCGTCTTTCAAATCCTGTACGGTCCTACAAAAACAATAGTCGCCCAATGCTTTCGCATCAGGCTCCTTTGTTTTGTGGACCGTACAGGATTTGAACCTGCGACCCCCTCATTGCAAATGAGGTGCTCTACCAACTGAGCTAACGGCCCTCTGAATTTCACAAGCCTACTTGGCCCGTGGGCTCCTTTATACCATAACGAAGGTATACTGTGTATATATGCGCCTGTTCACGCTTCTGGCTTTGCTTGGTCTTTCGGGCTTTGTCTATATTCAATCGGCCCGAATTGAGCAATTGCAAGGGACGCTCGCGGTCCTGGAAACTCAAGTGGGAGGGGTCGGAGATACAGCTCTTCAGCTTTCAGGGCAGCTGCAAGATGTGGCCTCTATTGCAAGTTCTACGGCTGCTAGCACAGCCGAGTTTGCGAAAAAGGGGACTCAAGATGAAATTCTTCAAAGGGCGGTGGCAAAAGTAACTCCTGCCGTCGTTTCCATTGTTGAAACCAAGCAAACACAATTTGTCGTTTCTTATACCGATGCTTTTGGAAAAACTGCAGAAATACCTGCAAACACTTCTCCTAAAAAAGTTGCTTCTGGAACAGGATTTTTGGTGCGATCGAATGGATACATCGTTACGAACCGCCACGTAGTGGCGGATACGGATGTGGGCGTTGTATATACCGTGACTCTTTCTGATGGAAGTGAAAAAATTGCAACGGTCGTGTGGCGTGATCCGACAGAAGACATCGCCATCCTTAAAATCTCCGGCACAGAATTTCCTACCGTTCCTCTTGGAGACTCTTCAATGCTCCATCTTGGCGAAACAGTGTTTGCCGTGGGCAATGTGCTCGGAAAATATAGTAACTCTGTTTCCACGGGAATCATTTCGGGACTAAATCGAAGTTTGAAAGCACGTGGAAGTGATGGCGCAATTGAATCTCTATCCGGAGTTATCCAGACTGACGCAGCTGTAAACTTTGGAAACTCCGGTGGGCCCTTGGTGGACTTGGAAGGAAATGCGGTCGGAGTGAATGTCGCGACTGTTTCAGATTCTGAAAATATCAGCTTCTCAATTCCTATTTCAGAAGTTAAAAGTATATTGATAAGATTGGGCATTTAAAAATAAACACCATGGAAAGAAAACTTCTCACGCTCTGCATACTTCAGCACGAGGGGCGGTTCTTACTTGGAATGAAAAAGAAAGGAATGGGAACGGGGAACTGGAATGGTTTTGGGGGAAAGGTTGAAGAAGGGGAGGCTATTGAAGTTGCGGCAAAAAGGGAAATGCAAGAAGAGTCTGGAGTAATCGTTTTAGACTTAGAAGAAGTGGGCGTGCTTATGTTTACGGCACCAACGCGGCCACCTCTTGAAATGCATATTTTCAAATCAACAAAATATACGGGGACGCCAATTGAAAGCGATGAAATGAAACCGGAATGGTTTTACAAAGACGAGTTACCTTTTGGCGGAATGTGGTCTTCCGACCTTTACTGGTGGCCGTTATTTTTGCGGGGCAAACGTTTTACTGGCGACTTTGTCTTTGATGAAAACGATAAGGTGATTTCTCACGAACTTACGGAAGTTATTTAGTAGTCTGGATATGTTATTCTCGACTTCGTCGCGGGCTGTAAGCGAAGCTTTCAGCTCCTCGTTTCGTTCAAGGATACCTGCGTGGTATCCTCTCTCTCAACTCGGGCTGTAGTATACCGGTAGTACGCGTCCATGGGGTGGATGTAGACCGGGTTCGATTCCCGGCAGCCCGACATAAATAGTGATGAGGAGCCTTTGGAAAAGCTCCTCATGTGTTCGTGTCCGTTTCCTCAAGCATCAAAAACCTGCTCCAGATCCGGTGCTCTTCAATGGCAAGCTCAAGAATCGCCACCGCCAATATTTTCTCTTCAAAGAGAAACGCAACCTCCTCCTCCGTTTTCAGAAAAGCTTTGACTACGGCGGGAACTTTGTCGTCGTTTGACTCGTCTGACATAGGTAGCCCCTCCTCACAGCAAAAGTTTTGTCCACCTCCACCAATTATAACCACAAAACTTTCTTCAGGTTTCGGTCTAGGGTACTGCTACAATTATCCCAATGAGGAGGCTTTTTATCCTTCTTTTTCTGGCGGTTGGAGTCGCCCTCTTTTTTCTTGCGGTAGTTCCATCAAACACCGAGGTTTCTCGGCTGGCTTTGGTGCCAGAGGCTGCAGATGCGCGCAGTGTTGATACGAAACCCATTCAAATACTTTTCACGGGAGACGTGATGCTTGACCGGGGTGTTGCGGCACATGCCATACAAAAAGGTGACGATTCTATCATCCTCGGAGTTCAAGAGTTGTTTTCGAGTGTGGATGCCGTCGTAATCAACATTGAGGGAACTATCACCACAAACCCCTCAGTCGCAATGCCAAACCATGACGATTTACGCTTCACCTTTGATCCGCGTTTTGCAGCTTGGCTCAAAGACATCGGTGTTACGGTCGTAAGTCTTTCAAATAACCATACTGACGATTTTGGAATGGCAGGCCTTGAAGAAACAAAAATACTGCTTCGTTCGGTGGGTATCGCCTATTTTGGTTCGCCCTTTAATGATTCTGATCTTTCCACAAAAATAACGGTTCAAAATAAAACGCTCTGTTTTGTCGGCTACGAAGGTTTCATTAGCACTGACCCGGCTCCCATTGCTGCGGAAATTGCTCGGCTGCGTCCCGAGTGTGCTTTTCTTGCTGCTACCATGCACGCCGGAGAAGAATATCAGCCAACGTATACCACGCTTCAGCAGACTGCAGCGCATGCCTTTATCGATGCGGGAGCCGATGTGGTGATTGGGACGCATCCGCATGTGGTTGAACCACTCGAAATATACAAAGACAAAGCCATTTTTTACTCGCTTGGCAATTTCATATTTGACCAAGATTTTTCTTTTGCAACCGAACACGGTATTGCGGTTCGAGCCACGTGGGAGGATGAAAAAACACAGTACGTGCTTATCCCTATTACCATACAGGGAAGCGAGGTGAAGGTAACGCATGACGAAGAGACTGCAAAAAGAACTCTCACGTCGCTTATTAATGAGCAGGTGCCACCCGACATCGCGACGGCTATTCTTTCCACGCATTCCTTTATGCTCCCGTAGTTTCTATGCTTGTTTGTGGTAAGGTGCAATTATGAATCGAACGAAAGAGTACAAACCGACCATTGTGGAGAAAATCACCACCAATGTAGGCTCGGTCCCGTCGCTCGTGATGCACACGCTCGTATTTGCGAGTTTTTTCGGGCTTTCAATTGAAGGTGTCGTTTCCTGGGATTTGATGTTTTTAATTTTGACCACGATTGTTTCGCTCGAAGCCATCTATCTTGCCATTTTCATTCAAATGTCGGTAAACCGACAGGCGCAAAGCTTGCGCGAAGTTGAGGAAAACGTCGACGAAATTCAAGAAGACATTGAGGAAATTAGTGAAGACGTCGACGAGATTCAAAAGGACGTTGATGAAATTCAAGAAGATGTGGACGAAATCCAGGAGGATGTGGAAGAAATCACCGAGGAGGGTGCAGGAGAAGCGCAAACAATCTCACCCGTTACACTTGAACAACTCACAGCAGACATTCGTCGTGTCCTTGCCGACATTGAAACCCTAAAGACAAAACAGTAAAGTAGGCTTTGTTATCTAAAGGGCCCGTAGCTCACTTGGTAGAGCGCTGCCATGGCATGGCAGAGGTAAGGGGTTCGATCCCCCTCGGGTCCACTAAAACAACGAGTCGAAGACGACTATGTTTTAGTAGGATGTCGCCGTCCTCGGCGACGCCACAAAACAACGCTTTTTATACTTCCTACTTTAATGCTAAATTCAAACCAGTCGTTCTTAAAGGGAGGTCCGTATGACCCAGTACGTAATCGAGGAAACTCTTCTTGAAAAAGCTTTGGGGGAGTTGATACAGCATCTCCGGCACGATTTTCCGGATATTTCAGATGATGTGATTCAGGAAAAAGCTAGAGAAAGGTTTTCCCGAGCACTAAGTCTGGCTATAGAATATTACGAACGGTATGCGGCACCATACCCCAAAAACGTTGAGTCTCTTGCAGAAGCAAGGCAATTTAATGAGCTTTGCAAAAAATTGAAGTTGCCGAATCGGGAGGTGATAGGGATTCTTCGTGAATTCATCATAAAACGAATAGCGGCAGATCACCGAGCAGCACTCGTACAAATACTTGTAGTTAATGGGGGCCAAACTCGCACCACAGCAGACAAAATTATTAGAAAACATGTTCTTGCTGATAAGACATGAAAGGGCGTCCTGGGAAGGACGCCCTTTCTCTTTTACCCACCAATCGCTTGACGCCCGCCAAAATATGCTATGCTTTCCCAATGACCGACGAAAACAAAGTAATTGGGTATTGTGTGAAGTGCAAAGAAAAGCGTGAAATGAAGGACGTAGAAAAGGTAGAAATTAAACCAGGTCGCCCAGCAGCAAAAGGTAAGTGCACCGTTTGTGGCACCGGTATGTACAAGATCCTTCCTAAGGACCAAGCGTAAATTCTTACTAGCTCGTAAAAACAAAACACCGCCTAAAGCGGTGTTTTGTCGTTATGGGGACATCTGGTATCATTTGTCCATGGACAGGGCCCAGCATATGTCCCGCGCGGCTGCGCGGTCGTTCGTCTCGTAACCGTATGCATTCGGGAGTTGAAGTGGTGCTTAAAGCAGAGGAACTCGGACACTTTTTCGGGCTACCCATCACCAACAGTCTCGTGATGTCATGGCTCGTCGTCGTCATACTCATTATTGCGGGAATAATGATTGGAAGAAGTGTAAAGCTAAAACCGGGGAAATTTGTGGCAGGACTCGAGTGGGCTTTTGAAGGTGCTTTTAACTACATTGCCAACACCCTTGGAAGCGAAGCGCTTGCGCGGAAATTCTTTCCGCTTCTCGCGACGGTTTTCCTTTTCATTCTTGTTGGAAATGAACTTGCCTTCATTCCAGGCGTGGGATCAATCGGCATCATGGAAGGAAATATTTTCGTTCCAGCGCTTCGGGCACCTGCGGCAGACCTCAATTTCACGCTCGCCCTTGCCATTATTGCGTTCTTTACGATTGAGGTTACGGGCATACTCACCATCGGCTTCTTGAAGTACGCCGGAAAATTCGTTAACCTGAAGTCACCCATCGGTTTTGTGGTGGGTATCATTGAATTGGTTTCAAACCTGGGCCGTCTCATTTCCTTCTCATTCCGTCTCTTTGGGAACATTTTTGCCGGGGAAGTGATGATTCTGGTGGCAGGCTATTTCCTACCGTATTTCCTTCCGGTGCCGCTCATTGCTTTTGAGGTATTCGTGGGAATGATCCAGGCGCTCGTGTTTTCGATGCTCATTCTGTTTTTCATCAAGCTTGCTATCCTTGAGCCACACGAGAGCCACTAAGTAGAGGCTTTGTTGTGGCTTCGGCTGATACCGGAGCACTCATTTATTATTATCGTTTAACGCATCGTTTGATATGGATACTGAATCAGCACGTTTGATCGCCATGGCTCTTGCAGCCGGACTTGGAGTATTGGGTCCAGCGATTGGTATTGGTCTTATTGGAGGTCGCGCCATGGAAGCTATTGGAAGGAACCCTGAAGCTTCAGGTCAGATTGTTTCAAACATGATTCTTGCAATCGTGTTCACCGAAGCGCTTGGTATTCTCGCCCTCGTGGTTTCGTTCATCATTAAATTCGTATAGGGCTTTGACGTCACCCTCAGGCTTTACTTGGTAACTACGCAAGAATGGAACAACTTTTCGAGGCATTCGGTATTAATTGGAAATTGCTTCTCGCACAAGCGGTGAACTTTGGTGTACTTCTTGTTGCACTTCGCTATTTCCTCTACCGGCCAGTCATGGATGTTCTTGAAAAGCGCAGAATACTGGTTGCAAAGGGTGTTGAAGACGCGCAGGCAGCAACAGAAAAATTAGCGCAAGCTGACACGGAAGCGTCAGCACGTCTTTCGGTTGCAGAAACACAGGCGTCTGAAATTGTTGAAACTGCTCGACATTCTGCAACTGACGAAAAGACCCGCATTGTAAAAGACGCCGAGCTTCGTGCAGCGCGTGTGGCGGAAGACGCTGAGCTTCGTGCAAAAGAGGTGGCAGCAAAGACGCTTCGTGAAAGCGAACAAGAAATTTCCCGACTCGCCATTTTGGCAGCAGGGAAGGTGCTTGCTGAAAAGTCATGATTAGCGCGCGCGTCTACGCCAAAGCACTCGCGCGTCTCTCTTTAAAAGACGCTGCGAACAAAAACGCTGTTCAGAATCTTGTAACGCACCTCAGAGGTGCTGGACGGATTAAACTTTTACCCGCCATTCTTTCTGAGCTTAAAAGTATCGAAGCGCGTGCTGCAAAACTTTCTCCTCGTGTTGAGGTAGCGCGCGAAGCCGATGTTGCTCTAAGTCTTGCGGCTGCTCGTAAAGAGGGTATCGAAACCACAGAGGCTAGGGTAAACCCGAATCTCGTAAGGGGGTGGCGTGCGATGAATAAGGGAATGCTTGTCGACCGTTCGGCAAAACATTCACTCGTAGAACTTTATAGGAATATTACAACCCGATAGGTATGGAGAGCATTATCAAACGAATCGAAGAAGAAATCACGGCATTTGCGCCGACATTTGCCACAGAAGAAGTGGGTACCGTCCGCACGGCGGGTGACGGTATTACGGAAATTGACGGTCTCACGAATGCCGTCATGACCGAAATGGTGCTTTTCGATCCGACATTTGATCGAACGCTTGAAGAAGCATTGAAAGATCCGCAGCCGCTTTACGGTCTTGTGCTCAACCTTGAAGAAGATGGTGTGCGTGCCGTGGTCCTTGGAGATGCGTCCAAGGTTTACGAAGGCATGCTCGTTCGTCGTCTCGGTCGTTTGCTCTCCATTCCTGTGGGTGAAGGTTTCATTGGGCGTGTGGTAAACCCGCTTGGTGAACCCGTTGATGGGAAAGGTCCTATCGTTTCCAAAGAAGTACGACCAATCGAACGCGAAGCATACGGCGTTATTGATCGCGCTCCAGTGAATGTGCCGCTTCACACGGGCATCAAAGCAATCGATGCCATGATTCCGATTGGTCGCGGACAGCGAGAGCTCATCATTGGAGACCGCGGAACAGGAAAAACAGCCGTTGCTATCGATACTATTTTAAACCAGCAGAACGAGCCGGAAGATAAGCGTCCCATTTGTATTTACGTTGCCATAGGCCAAAAGGAATCTAAGACCGCAAAACTGGTCGCCGAACTTGCCGAAAAGGGAGCCATGGAATATTCCATCGTTGTCACTGCCCCTGCCTCAAGCCCTGCCGCGCTTCAATACCTCGCACCTTTTGCGGGTGCAACCCTTGGTGAATATTTCATGGAACAGGGCAAGGACGCGCTGGTGGTATACGACGATCTTTCAAAACAAGCAGTCGCCTATCGCCAAATGTCTTTGCTCCTTCGCCGTCCTCCTGGTCGCGAAGCATATCCGGGCGACGTGTTTTATCTGCACTCTCGCCTTCTTGAGCGTGCTGCAAAACTCTCGAAAGAAAAGGGAGGGGGTTCACTCACAGCTCTTCCCATTATCGAAACGCAAGATAATGACGTATCAGCGTACATTCCAACCAACGTGATTTCAATCACGGACGGTCAAATCTTCCTTGAGTCGAATCTTTTTAACCAGGGCCAGCGTCCGGCTATCAACGTCGGTATTTCGGTTTCGCGTGTGGGCTCTTCCGCGCAAACGAAGGCTATGAAAAAAGTGTCAGGCAAAATCAAGCTTGAGCTCGCACAGTTCCGCGAACTTGAAGCCTTCATGCAATTTTCTTCTGATCTTGATGCCGACACCAAGGCGCGCATTGATTCTGGACGTCGTATGACGGAAGTTCTCAAGCAAAACCGCGGTGAGCCTTTGGCATTTGAAATTGAATCCACGATTATCTTTGCAGCAACCAATGGTTACTTTGACCGATTCTCTCCAGAGGAAATTGGTGGTGTTGAAAAGAAACTTCGCGACTTTCTTGCTCGTGAAGGAAAAGCAGAGCTTGAAGCAATCAAAACATCTCGTGAGATAAGCGAGGAAACCGAAAAGACACTTCGTCCAAAACTTGAGCGTTTTGCCGAGCACGCCGCATAAACATCATGCACATCAAGGTCGGTACAAAAAACAAAGCAAAGGTCGGAGCCGTAGAAGAAATTCTCGCTGACTACCCGCACCTCAAAGATGCGGTGGTTGAAGGCGTTGAAGTCTCTTCCGGTGTTGCCGACCAGCCTAAGTCGCTTGAAGAAACTATTGCTGGCGCTGAAAATCGCGCGAAGGCAGCTTTTGTTGATTGTGCCTATGCTATTGGTATTGAGTCAGGCCTTATGGCAGTGCCTCGAACGAAAAGTGGTTTTATGGATGTGTGTGTTTGTGCCATTTATGACGGTTCAGAACTTCACCTAGGACTTTCTTCTGGTTGGGAATTTCCCGATCCAACCATCATAACGAAACATATGATTGCCGAAGGCTTGAATCTTACAGAGGCAGCTAACAAAGCGGGTCTCACAAATAATCCTTCTATTGGTTCTGGTGAAGGAATCATCAACACTCTTACAAAAGGTCGTATGGATCGAAAAGAGTATACGAAACAAGCACTTCTCACAGCTCTCATTCATATCGATCCTCTGTAAACGCTATGGCACTCAAAGATGTAAAAGCAAAGATTCAGGCAACGCTTCGCACGCACAAAGTAACGCGGGCGATGGAAGCGGTCTCTGCCGTAAAAATGCGCAAGACCCAAGTGAGTGCACTTGGCGGCCGTGCATATGCGCGTGCCGCGCTTTCCATCCTTGCCCGCCTTTCGGGAACGGCGGATTTCAAAAGCCATTCGCTTGCAAGTATTCGTCCGGTTAAAAATATTGCCGTGGTGCTTATCACCAGTGATAAAGGTCTTGCAGGATCCCTAAACAGTAGTGTGATAAAGGCAGCGGTCGAAATAATTGCAGACCGGCCAAAGGATTCTGTGCGTATATACGCATATGGCCGAAAGGGTGAAGAATATTTCGCTCGTCGTGGGTACACCATTGAAAAATCCTTCGAAAATAAATTAGACGACATACCAACTGCGGCAGTGGAAGCACTTTCCGCAGAACTGTCCGCTGGATTTTCGGAAGGTCTTTTCGATGAAGCAGTTGCCGTGTATAGCAATTTCAAATCCACCTTTGAACAATTGCCAACAGCACGAACCTTTTTGCCGGTTTCAGTTTCGAGTATCGAACAGCTCGTTGCAGATATTGTTCCCATTCGCGGTAAATGGAGTGATGAAATTTCCACGAAAGCCCCGACGAGCTACACTATCGAACCTTCGCCGGAAGTGGTGCTTGATACGCTCGTGCCACGCCTCGTTTCCGTGTCGCTCTACCATATGCTTCTTGAATCAAAAGCCTCGGAGCATTCGGCACGCATGGTGGCGATGAAAAATGCAAGCGACAAATCGAAAGAACTGGCGCAAGATCTTACCCGAACATTCAACAAGATTCGTCAGGCCGCAATCACTCGCGAAGTGTCGGAAATTGTGAGTGGCCGGGAAGCATTATCAGCTTAAAGCTTGCAGCTTGCCGTTTGCAGCATGATATGAAAGAAATTAGTAAGAGTTTGAATTAAAACCCGCAAGCTGTAAACTGCAAGCTACGAAACTATCATTTTATGAATACAGGAACTATTACAGAAATTATCGGACCGATCGTCGATGTGCATTTTGCAGAGAAACGCCCAAGCATAGGCGAGGCTGTTGTTATTGAAAAGGGAAAGACGCATGGCCGCATCACCCTTGAGGTTGCCTCGCACCTGGGCCTTGATCGTGTTCGTACCATTTCGATGAACGAAACGGCTGGTCTTTCGCGCGGTGAAACCGCTTCGGCGACTGGAGCTGCCATTTCCGTTCCGGTGGGGCCTGCTGCTCTCGGTCGTCTTTTTAACGTGCTTGGTGAAACCATCGATGGAAAAGAAGCTCTTCCAGAAAATACTCCACGTCTTCCTATTCACCGCGCAGCTCCTTCTTTTGACGAACAAACGACGAAGGCTGAAGTTTTTGAAACAGGCATTAAAGCTGTCGATCTCATCACTCCCTTTCTTAAAGGAGGGAAGGTGGGACTTTTCGGAGGTGCCGGTGTGGGCAAGACTGTCCTCATTCAGGAACTCATTCGTAACGTCGCCCAGGAACACGGAGGCTATTCCGTGTTTGCAGGTGTTGGCGAGCGCGTGCGTGAAGGAAATGACCTCTATCACGAAATGAAAGATTCGGGTGTGCTTGAAAAAACAGCGCTCGTATTCGGACAAATGAATGAAGTGCCAGGAGCTCGTGCGCGCGTCGCGCTCACGGGTCTTACCCAAGCAGAATATTTCCGTGACGAGGGCGGCAAAGACGTGCTTTTCTTCATGGACAACGTCTTCCGTTTTGTGCAGGCGGGTTCAGAAGTATCTTCACTTCTTGGCCGTGTGCCTTCAGCCGTGGGATACCAGCCAACCCTGGCGGAGGAAATGGGAACGCTCCAGGAGCGCATCACTTCGACTAAAAAGGGTTCCATCACTTCCGTGCAAGCAGTGTATGTGCCTGCCGACGACCTTACGGACCCAGCTCCAGCCACAACCTTTGCCCACCTTGATGGTAAGGTTGTGCTCTCGCGTCAGCTTGCGGCGCTTGGTATCTATCCGGCAATCGATCCGCTTGATTCTTCCTCTTCAGCCCTCACTCCTGAAATTGTAGGAGAGGAACACTATAAAGTTGCAAACCTGGTAAAGCGTGTGCTGCAACGATACAAAGACCTCCAAGACATCATCGCCATTCTCGGCATTGAAGAATTGTCGGACGAGGACAAGCAAACGGTGTACCGCGCCCGCAAACTCCAGAAATTCCTCTCGCAGCCATTCTTCGTGGGTGAAGTGTTCACTGGCACTCCCGGCAAATATGTATCACGCGAGGAAACCGTGCGCGGGTTTAAAGAAATCGTTGAAGGAAAACACGATGATAAACCTGAAGCAGCGTTCTACATGAAGGGCACGATTGACGAAGTGGCATAACGCATGGCAAAGACCTTCCACGCGACCATTGCAAAAGTAGGTGAGAATCTCTTTAACGGGGAAGTCATTTCGCTCACCCTTCCGGGCGCTAGCGGCGTGCTTACGGTGCTTGCCAATCACGCGCCGCTCGTTTGCGAACTCAAAGCCGGACAGATAGAAATAAAGGCTACAGACGGAACTGCGCAAAGCGTTCTTGTTGAGCGGGGAGTTTTGGAAGTGTCGAGCAATCAGGCGACGGTGCTCTTATAAGTTTTCTCGACGTGATATTCTATAGGTATGTCGATAAAAAGTTTTCTCACCTCACAGGTACTCAAATATAAAATGAAGGATGTTCCGGAAGAAAAACGGAACCAAATCATCGGTTTTGTCGAAAAAGATCCTGAACTTTTCAAAAAAATAGGTGCAGAAATCGAGCGCAGGAAAAAAGGAGGCGAGAGCGAAATGAAGGCAACGATGGACGTGATGAAAAAATATCGTGCCGAACTTGCGGCACTCACGCAAAAATAACCTATGCTTACGTCGCTCGCGACGGTTTTGGTGATGCTTCACGCCTTTGGCAGCGCCCTTGGCGCCGGCGGCGTAACGTTTGCCGAAATTTTCTACACTAAGGCAACAGCAGATGGTGTCGTTGATACGCGCGAACGTGAGTGGTTTTCAACAACCTTTTGGGCTCTTCGCTGGGGCATGACGATGGTGCTTTTCTCCGGACTCGCGCTCGCGGTTTTGCAGGTTGCGATGATGCAATCATCAGAAATACTCGCGTACGAATCTCTGTGGAAGCAAAATACACTCGCCCTTATCATTGCCGTGTCAGCATGGCTGCTTGTCATAAAGAGACTCTCTTTTAAAACGACGTCGGCAATAATTTTCACCGCGTGGTGGATGATGTTTTTTCTTGATGTGTGGAAAGGAATTTCTTTTAGTTATTTCTCTTTTATTTTCTCGTATGTGATTGCGGTGTTCTTTTCACTTTTTGTGTGGGAATACGCACGTGCACTGGCGCATCGAAAAGCACTGAAAAGAATTATTCACAGAAAAGAACACGAATTTAAAGCGCATTCTGGGCATTCATAGGCTACACTTCACCTATGCGTATTTTTCTTTTGCTCGGGCATCCTGATTCAAGTCCCGAACCACTTTCACGTCATGTTGCTGATGCGTATGAACGTGCGGCAAAACAAGCGGGACACGAGGTTCGTCGCATGAACATAAGCGACATGGCATTTGATCCAGTGTTACATCATGGATACCGAGAGCGCATGAATCTCGAACCAGACCTTCTTAAAGTTCAGGAAAACATCACCTGGTGCGAACATTTCGTATTGGCCTATCCAAACTGGTGGGGAGGTATGCCCGCACTCCTCAAAGGCATGTGGGACCGCATGTTCTTGCCACGCTTCGCTTTTTCCATGCACAAAAATAGACTCGGATGGGACCGTCTCCTTAAAGGCCGCACAGCCCGAGTGTTTATCATGTGTGGAAATCCGCCCATTCTTGATTACATTGCCTTTGGTAATTTTGCCGCTTCCATCGGCTGGTCCATTTTGCGTTTTGCCGGATTCAAAACACGCATTACCTCTTTTGGTCCCTCCGAAAATCCTTCAGAGTCAAGACACGCCCGCTTCATTAGAAAAGTAGAATGTTTTGCTCAAAAAGGAAAATAGCTGCTCTGTCTCGGTACATACATTTGAATATTTTATATTGAATATGTTACTCTAGAAAAAGTAGTAAAAGCTCTGTTAATCAATCAACTTGGGCGTATTGCCTAGATGGAGGCTCCAATGAGTTCGTTTTATATCCAGAAGACAATCAAGCTCGGTCTCTACAAAACCCCCGACAAATACTACGAAGCCTTAAATGAAATGGGCGCGTTCTACGATGACCGCATCATTGGCGACAAGGAAGTTAGAAAGGAAATCAGGTGTTCACAAATTGAGACCGAAGTCGATCTCGTTTTGCGCTCGAGT
Source organism: Minisyncoccia bacterium (assembly GCA_049305795.1). GTDB lineage: Bacteria > Patescibacteriota > Minisyncoccia > Phycocordibacterales > Phycocordibacteraceae > C7867-001. The sequence continues at coordinate 79,576 of JBAQPM010000006.1, forward strand.
GCAGATCTCGGCTTCAAAATAAGATATCCGGTAAAAGAGGTGAAATATCGCGATGTTTGTGCCAGAGCCGTCGAATCAGGATTTCAACTTTGTCCTGCAGAAATGGGTCCCGCCCTACGACTTCAGTACAAGGATCAGTCTCGTGGCCGGGCGGTATATATTGGAATGGATCCGATTATTGACCGGGAGGGTGTCAATCGCATATTCGTCGTGGGGCGTGGGTATGATAACGGCCTTTTCTGGTTGATTGGTGACCACATTGCTGATCGTTATGGAATCACTGTTGAAACCCCGCTTGTCTTTATTTGTCCTCGGTAGAATTCCTGTCTCCCCCGTCAGAAGCACGATGCTTCTGACGGGGGTTTCTTTTTTATATACAAAGCCGTAGAGTCTATACATGCTTCGAATCGGAATCGTTGGACTCCCAAACGTCGGTAAATCGACGCTTTTTAATGCACTCACCAAACAAAGCGTGCCAGCGGAGAATTATCCTTTTTGCACCATCGAACCCTCAGTGGGCATTGTTGGGGTTCCTGACGAGCGCCTCAACGCCCTTGCTGATCTCTCAAAGAGCGAAAAGGTCATTCCCGCAGCTGTCGAGTTTGTCGATATTGCAGGACTCGTAAAAGGAGCTTCGGAAGGCGAGGGACTTGGAAACCAGTTTCTCACACACATCCGTGAAGTGGACGCCATCCTTGAAATGGTCCGCTTTTTTGACGATCCTGATATCACGCACGTGCATGGTGATGTTGACCCGGTGCGTGATATTGAAATTATCAATCTTGAGCTTGTGCTTGCCGACCGCGAACAAGTGACCAAGCGTCTTGAAAAAATAACTCGCGATGTACGCGCAGGAAACAAAGATGCCATCGCAGAAGAGATAGCACTTAAGAAACTTGAACAAACCCTTTCGGAAGGAAAGATGGCAAATCGAGCTGGTCTCACAAAAGAAGAACTTGCACTTGTGCGATCACAAAACCTCCTCACTCTAAAACCAATTCTGTATTCTTTTAACGGAAAATCAGGCGGACACAACCTTTCAGAACTCCAAGATGGTCGCGCCGAGAAAGCCTATGATTTCGTCACGTCACTTGGCTCAAAATATGTACATGTGGATGCGGCAACCGAGCGCGAGTTGAATGATGTGGCAGCCGGGGATCAGGAAATGTTTCGCCAAGAGCTTGGTGTGCAGGTAAACGGCCTTACCGAGCTTATCCGTGGCGCATACGAAACACTTGGTCTCATTACTTTTTTTACTACGGGTCCCAAAGAAACGCGTGCGTGGACGGTTCTTCAGGATGCCACCGCGCCCGAAGCGGGCGCGGCCATCCACACGGATTTCAAAGACAAATTTATTCGCGCCGAAGTAGTTGCGGTAGCGGACCTCTTAAGTGCTGGTTCCTATGCTGCTGCACGCGAACAGGCAAAAGTCAGGACAGAAGGAAAAGAATACAGCGTGAAAGACGGCGACGTCATGGTTTTCCTACATAGTTGATTCAGTGGTCGAAATAGATATGTTACTGCGGGAGTACGCGTAATTTTTCTGCTGAAAAATTCGCTCACTCTCACGCCGTCGCGTTCCGAGAGCCTCTCCTCGTAACATATCTATTTCGACCCCGGCTTGTATGTAGTGATTTTATGGTGTGGTATAATTTGTCATTATGGAAAACACACCCGTTGCAAAAGCAGAACCGAAAGATTTTTTTCTCTGGGCCGGTGCGCTTATAGCACTCTATGCCGCTATCACATCATTCATCACTCTCCTTTTTGAATACATAAATTATTCGTTTCCAGATTCTCTTGCCGGATGGAGCGACCCGTATAGCGGCAGCATCCGCTTTTCAATGGCAGCACTTATTGTGCTCGCGCCAACTGTGCTCATCCTCATGCGTCTCATTCGAAACAGCATCGCCGCACATCCAGAAAAGGCAACTGTGTGGGTGCGAAGGTGGGCACTCATGCTCACGCTTTTTGCCGCCGGAGCAACCATTGTTATTGATCTCATTACGCTCCTTTACACATTTCTCGGGGGAGAAATATCGACCCGATTTTCCCTTAAGGTTGCCGTCATCTTGCTTGTTGCTGTGCTCGTATTCCTTCATTTTCTTGCCGACATAAAAGGCTATTGGATACGGGAACGAGCCAAGGCAAACCTGGTTGGAATTGCAGTGTTTGTACTCGCACTTCTTTCGGTGGTTGCTGGTTTCTTTATCGTTGGTAGTCCAAACGATATTCGCATGGTTCGTTACGATGAACGCAAGGTTTCTGATCTTCAGGCGATTCAATGGGAGCTCGTTAATTTTTGGCAACAAAAGCAGACTCTTCCAAAAACTCTCGATGAACTAAAAGATCCACTCAGCTCGTTCATGGTCCCTATGGATATCCAGACAGACGCGCCGTATGTATATGAAGTTGTTGATGCGCGTTCGTTCAAGCTCTGCGCCACGTTCAATCGCGAAACGCAGGATACCAAAGGACGCGGCGAGTATCCGGCCTATTACGATACATCCCTTGGTTCGGGAGGTACCTTTGAAAATTGGAAACATGGGGAAGGGGTAACGTGCTTCACGCGCACCATTGATCCGCAGCGTTATCCTCCTCTTACCAAGGGCATATAAGGGGCCAGGTTCCATGCGGGGATACGACCATCGGGAGATAGAAAAACGTACCCAGGAAAAATGGGCGGCTTCGGAGCTGTACGTTACCGATCTCTCAGATAAAGAAAAAGAACCGTACTATCTTTTAACGGAATTTCCGTATCCATCAGGCGACCTTCACATTGGTCACTGGTATGCCTTTGCTATACCTGATATCTTTGCACGCTATCTGCGCATGAAAGGGAAAAATGTACTTTTCCCTGTTGGTTTTGATGCCTTCGGTCTTCCTGCTGAAAACGCTGCTTTCAAAAATGGTGCGGATCCGAAAGAGTGGACGTATGCAAACATGGACCGCATGCGCACCCAGCTTAAAAGCATGGGAACCTCTTTTGATTGGTCTAAAGAAGTTGTTACTGCAGAACCCTCTTACTACAAATGGACCCAGTGGCTTTTTGCGAAGCTCTTTGAGCATGGTCTTGCGACGCGAAAAGAAGCTCCAGTGAAATGGTGTCCGAAAGACCAGACGGTGCTTGCAAACGAACAGGTGATTGATGGGAAGTGTGAACGTTGTGGCACTGAGGTTGAAGAAAAAAGACTTACGCAGTGGTTTATGAAAATCACCGAGTATGCTGATCGGCTGCTCTCTGATTTAGACGCACTTCCGTGGCGCGAAGACATTAAGGACGCGCAGCGTACGTGGATAGGAAAGTCCGAAGGGGCCAAAATCAAGTTTAGAGTCAAGGGTCAAGAGTTACCGGAAGCTCATGACTCGCAACTTTCAACTCATGACTTCATTGAAGTGTTTACGACGCGTCCTGAAACTATTTTTGGTGCAACTTATCTCGTAATTGCACCGGAACACCCACTCGTGGCCCAGCTTGCAGGGAGCGACTTGCCGGGAGCAGTGAAAAATGTAGAAGAGGTACAGAAATATATTGAAGCAACAAAGAAAAAGACCGAGCGTGAACGATCAGAAAATAAGGAAAAAACAGGAATCAAACTTGAAGGTATGGTTGCGATTAATCCCGCAACGAAAGAAGAAATCCCAGTGTATGTTGGAGAGTATGTACTCGGTTCATACGGCACGGGCGCTCTCATGGCCGTGCCGGCGCACGATGAGCGAGATTTCGAATTTGCAAAGAAACATACCATTCCTGTGCGTCATGTAGTTATTCCTCGATTCATTGACGAGAGAAACCCACATGTTCCGGGTAAGGAATTGGTCCCTCGAAACATCATCATTGGCATTGTGTACGATCCAAAGACGGGAAAATATTTGGGCCTCAAATGGAAGAAACAATCGTGGACGACATTTATTACAGGCGGCATCGATGGCGATGAGGATCCCGTGGACGCGGCGCGCCGAGAGATACACGAAGAGACAGGATACAAAAATTTGAAATATATCCGCACACTTGGTGGACCGACACAATCGGAATTTTTTGCCGCGCATAAAGACGTAAATCGCATTACCCGAGCGACAAGCATTCTTTTTGAACTTGAAGACGAAGAACGAGACGAGGTGGGGATTGAAGAGTTAGAACAACATGAAGTTGCTTGGCTCGACGAGTCTGATGTTACACGAGAAAAAATGCAGCATGCAGAACTCGACATTATTCGATTCCGACTCTTAAACGAGGAAGCCGATTACTATACGGAACCCGGGATACTCACCGATTCAGGGATTTTTTCAGGTCGTGAAAGCGAGGAGGCAAAATGGGACATTGTCGAGGCGGTCGGTGGGGAACGCACCACGCAATACCGCATGCGAGACTGGCTTGTGTCGAGACAGCGTTACTGGGGGTGTCCTATTCCAGTTGTCTACGACCCAGAAGGCAGGGCACATTTGGTGCCTGCAGAGCATCTTCCCTGGCTTCTTCCGACGGACGTGGATTTCACGCCGACAGGAAAATCCCCACTCGCTTCTTCAAAAGAACTTCACGAGCGCGTTACGAAAATTTTTGGTGAAGGATGGACACCAGAGTATGACACACTCGATACCTTCGTAGATTCCTCCTGGTATTTCTTGCGTTATCTCGACGCGAAAGACTCGCATGATTTTTCTGATCAGGGGTTGATGAAACAGTGGCTTCCCATAAACCGCTACTCAGGTGGAAGTGAACACACCACGATGCATCTTTTGTATGCACGCTTCTTCCACAAAGCACTGTACGATTTGGCACTTGTCCCAACTCCAGAGCCTTTCAATGAACGATTCAATCGTGGACTCATTATGGGAACTGACGGACAAAAAATGAGCAAGCGATGGGGAAATGTGGTAAATCCCGACGAAATGGTGGAGCGTTATGGCGCGGATGCGGTGCGGGTCTACCTTGCTTTCATTGGGCCTTATAACGAACCAGGCCACTACCCTTGGAATCTTGAAGGGGTTTCTTCCATGCGGAAGTTTTTGGAGCGTATTGCAGCACTTTCTGAAAACCTTTCGGACGACAGTGCTACGGAAAATATATTACGCGCCTTTGCAAAAACCCAAACGAAGTTGGATGCGGATATCGAACGATTCAAACTCAACACTGCCGTTTCTGCGCTTATGGTGCTCGTGCGCGACCTTGAAGCTCTTTCTAATGTGCCTAAAAGCGCATGCCAAGACCTTCTTCGTTTTGTTGCTCCTTTCGCACCACATCTTGCAGAACATCTATGGGAACAGACAGGAGGAGGGGGGAGTGTCCACATGGCACCTTGGCCAACGTTTGACCCTTCACTTTTGATTGAAGATACTGTTTCGGTGGTTGTGCAGGTAAATGGAAAACGACGTGCAAATATTTCTGTTTCTCCAGATGCTGACGAAGCAGTGGTTGTAAAAGAGGCTCGTGTGCTCCCTTCTGTGGAGACGGCACTCTCTGGAAAAGAGCCAATTCGGGTGATCTATGTGCCCGGGAAAATACTTAACCTGGTGACAAAGCAGGCTTAAAAACTGCTTTTTAAGGGCCCCTTGACTCTATTTCACCATTTTGGTATAAATAATACCACATTTGACTTATATTAAACGAACGTAGACCCGACCCGTATGGTAAAAAAATCCAAGACCGCCCCAAAACGAGCAACAAGCACTGCTCCGCTTTCCCTTGATACGGTTACGTCTGTAAAGCGTCTCCTTGCCGAGGTTCCTGAGCGTGCCCGCGAAGTGCTTATGTATCGTTTTGGTCTTGGAACAAGCGCCGAGCGTCAGACCCTCGAAGAGATTGGGGAACGCTGGGATATTACGCGCGAGCGCGTTCGTCAAATTGAAAGTGCTGGCCTTGAGGCAGTTCGTGGAAGTAAAACATTTCGCGAACTCGAGCCTATTTTTGAAAACCTTCGCGCGCACATTGCAAACCTTGGAGGCATTGTTCCGGAAGATGAACTTCTTGAAAATCTTGCGAAAGATGAAAAAACCCGCAATCGGTATCGATTTCTTTTAGTTGTTGGAAGCGCTTTTTTCCGTGAACGCGAAACTGATGATTTCTATGCGCGTTGGCACGTAGATCACAAAACTGCAGAAGCAGTGCATGATGCTCTTTCTCGTCTGTACACATCACTGCCCGACAGCGACGTGCTTCCCGAAGGTGAGCTCATGGACCATTTCCTTGATGAGCTCAAAAGCGTCAACGACGCCTATAAAAATGAGGAAGTATTGAAGCGTTGGCTTTCTCTTTCAAAAACCATTGCAGCCAACCCGCTTGCCGAGTGGGGACGGGCAAGCTCTCCTACGGTTCGTACAAAAGGTGTTCGTGATTATGCGTATCTCGTTATAAAACAGCACGGCAAGCCGATGCACTTTTCTGATGTGGCAAAGACCATTAGCGGCATGTTTGCGAAAAAAGCGCATGTTGCGACAACGCACAACGAACTCATTAAAGACTCTCGCTTTGTTTTGGTTGGTCGTGGACTCTACGCGCTTGCAGAATGGGGATATCAGCCAGGCGTTGTGCGCGACGTGATTCGTGATGTTCTTAAGAAAAAAGGTTCGCTCACCAAAGAACAGGTCATGGATGAAGTAAAAAAGGTCCGTTACGTAAAAGACAATACTATTCTTGTAAACCTCAACGACGCACGCAACTTCAAGCGCGCAAAAGACGGTACCTACGCTGCAGTGTAAGTTCATACTAGTATATCGAAAAAAGAAATCACCCGAGAGGGTGATTTCTTTTTTCTCAAGTCCCGTTACGGGTTATACTGCTTGATATGTCTTCAGGAGGTGGTCACGGGGGAGGCGGTTTGCCATTTTTGGGTTCAATTACGGGCTTCACTCACGCACTGCACGCTAAGCACGGTGTGCATTTGCCGATGTGGCCCTTTCCCACATTGTTTGTCGTTCAAAATTTTCTCTTTCTCCTCTTTGCTCCTACGCAAACATTTCAAAATTACGAATTTCTCCTTTTTCTTTCTCCCCTATGGCTCCCGATCCTGCTTATCCGTTTTATGTGGGAGAGGCGGAAGGACGTAATGCAATATGCCTATAGTTTTTCTCAAGACAAGGTGCTTCTTGAAATCCGTATTCCACGGGAAGTACGCAAAACACCTCTTGCCATGCAGTCCTTTTTCACAAGCATACATTTGAGCCCCGGCGAAGGTACCTGGTACAAAAAACATATTCTGGGCCGCACCCGCCCCACGTGGTCTTTTGAATTGGTTTCAATTGAAGGACAAGTGCATTTTTGCGTGTGGACTCGCGAATCTTTTCGTCGAGCTATAGAAACCTATTTGTATGCTGAATATCCGGGCATAGAGGTTATTGAAGTACCTGATTTTTTACGGACCTTTGAATTCGATCAGCACGAAAAACATCGCGCCTGGTCGTGTGAATATGCCCTTAATCAACCCGACCCGGTTCCTATTAAATCATTTGTTGATTTTGGTATTGATAAACCAGGGCTTAAACCTGAGGAGGTTGCTGACCCGTTGTCCCACGTTATTGAATTTCTCGGCTCTCTTGGTAAGGGTGAGCGTGCGTGGATTCAAATCATTCTTCAAACTCACAAAGGAGGAAAATATAACCGCAAAAATGCAAAAGGAGGGGTATATACCTGGAAGGATGAAGCAGACGAGATGATTAAAGAAATAAAAGACTCCACGGTTTCTGAAACCCAGTATGTCGACGCTGTCACGGGGAAGCTTGTAAAAAGCAAAGGATTTCCAAACCCAACCAAAGGCCAGGTTGAATATATGGGTGAAATCGGACGAAATGCGTATATGCCAGGTTTTGATGTCGGTATCCGCTCGCTCTATATTGCAGAGAAAGATCGGTATTTCGGAACTATCGGCGCGCATCTTTCACAAATATTCAGAGTTTTTGCGGGAAGCAATGTGCTTGGACCGCATCCATCGGTAGGTTCTGAAAAATTTAGCGAGTTCCCCTGGGAGGATCCAAGTGGTCATCACTACCAACACGAAATGCAAAAGATGTTTGATTTTGCAAAGCGTCGCGTTTATTTCCACTACCCATATAAGGGTCCAAACATGGTCATGAGCACAGAATCGCTCGCAACTCTCTACCACATACCTTCTTCGACAACCACGACGCCGGGTCTTCCACGCATCCAATCAACAACATCAGAAGCTCCACCTAACCTACCGATATGAGGTTACTGTTGCTAACGAAAGACGCGCTTCTCGCTGCGTGGGTAGCGATAACATTTAATGTTGCTCGTCTGCGTGTGTTGTATGCTTCGGGATTTCTTGCCGGTCTTCTTTTGCTCGGCATTGTTGGATATATCGTGTATGTTCCTGTCGCTGGTTTTCGATTGGGAACACGTATCACGATTGAAGAGGGAGCATCTATTTCAGATATTGCCCAGAAACTTGCGGACGAACAGGTCATCCGTTCTCCTTTTTTATTTGAAGCTGGTATCCGAATCCTTTCTGCAGCAAAAACACCGCAGGCCGGTACCTATGTATTTGCAGAGCCGGCAGGTCTCGCATCAGTTACCCATCGTGTTCTGTTTGGTATCTATGGCATCACGCCGACGCGGGTTGTATTTCCCGAAGGTTCAACGGTGCGTGAAATGGGAGAAATTCTTTCCGAGCGCATTCCTGGATTTGACGTTGTAGCGTTTACTAAGGAAGCGGCGCCTTTTGAAGGATATGTATATCCGGACACGTATTTCGTATATCCAGATGTAACGCCGCATGAAATTCTAACCATGTCCTATGAAAATTTCATGACACATCTTTCGTCTGTTGATGAAAAGATACAGGCGTTTGGTCGTCCCACTTCGGAAGTGTTGGTGATGGCGTCTCTTCTTGAAAAGGAAGCCCGGACGCTTGAAGAGAGACGTATGATTGCTGGCATTTTATGGAATCGTATTGAAGAGGATATGCCGCTTCAAGTTGATGCAGTGTTTGGATATATCAATAATCGTGATACATACAGCCCGCTCCTTTCGGATCTTGCCATAGATTCTCCGTACAACACGTATAAAAACAAGGGACTTCCTCCGGGGCCCATCACGAATCCAAGTATTGAATCCATCCTTGCAGCTATAACTCCCGCAACCACCACTGATTTGTATTACCTCACCGGGAATGATGGGAATATGCACTATGCGCAAACATTTGCACAGCATAAGAAAAATCGTTCACTCTATCTAGATTAGGTAAGCGGTCGTATCTTTGAGAAGAATACGACCGCTCGTTTGGTTTCTTGTCTTTCATGGGTGTCTCTCCATGTTGATGTTGAGGCGGGTGTCTCGATGTTCTCGTTCTCGCCAGAACGACACACTTTGGCCAATCCAAAGCTCTTTTTGCGTGGGATCTCGTATCAGCAACCATTCCTCCTCATTAGTAGAGGAAACTTGAAGGATTGCCTCATGAGTTCCTGGCTCAAGTTTGGTTGGACGTCGTATGTCCGGATCATCTGGATCTCGCAGCACGATGATCAGTGTTTTCGTGACCACCAGCAGTGCTCGTCCCTGCACTTCATGAAAAACTTCTTTATTCAAAGAACTCACCTCCTTTCGGTGATTTTGGAAGTCTCCTCTATTGAGATAGAATCGCATGATGAAAGAGTTTGTCAATAAACGGGTGTTTGTAGGACTCTCTGGGGGAGTTGATTCTGCCGTTTCTGCCGCGCTTCTCAAAGAGGCAGGCGCAAAGGTAACCGGCGTGTTTATAAAAGGCTGGTATCCGCCCCAATTGCCCTGCACCTGGAGGGCAGACAGGCGAGACGCCATGCGTGTTGCAGCGCACCTTCAGATACCGTTTCTCACGCTTGATGCAAGCAAAGAATACAAAACGGCAGTCATCGACTATCTCATTCGTGAATATGCTCTTGGTCGCACGCCAAACCCGGACATCATGTGTAATCGTGAGGTTAAATTTGGCGCTTTTTACAGGTATGCGCGGGTGCAGAGTGCTGATTTTATCGCAACTGGTCACTATGCGCGGGTGGAAAGGGGAGTTGCGGGAGAGACAAATCTTTTACGCGGTACCGATCCTTCAAAAGACCAGAGCTATTTTTTGTGGGCTATTTCCAAAGAAGTGTTGCCACACCTTATTTTTCCTGTAGGAAATCTTTTGAAAGAAGAGGTACGCAAATATGCAAAACGATTCACGCTTCCTGTCGCTACGAAAAAAGATAGTCAAGGTATTTGTTTTCTTGGAGACATATCCATTGAAGATTTTCTTAAAAGCGAAATTGGTCTTACTTCTGGAATTGCGTATGACGAGTCGGGAAACCAGATAGGAACGCATGGTGGTGTAGTCGCGTATACACTCGGAGAACGGGTTTCACTTATCGATGCTCCTGCCGGACCCTGGTATGTTCTTGCAAAACGCATTCGGGAAAATGAACTTGTGGTATCACACCTGCCGTATGCCACCTCACAAGGAGTTGGGCGTGATATCAAGCTTGCCGCTACCAATTGGTTTGTACGTCCAGTGCCGCAAGAAATATATCAAGCTCAATATCGCTATCATGGACTAGAGATAGCGGGAACGTATGATACTGAGAATTCAGTTTTCAAACCTAGCGAGTCTCCGAAAGACACCCTTTCGCCTGGTCAGTCCCTGGTGCTGTATAGGGGGAACTGCGTCGTCGGAGGTGGTAGTATAGAGGCATAATGAGGGTTTGGATTGCAGCCGGAGTCTTTATAGTGGTGGGTATTGGAGCTTTTTTCGTTTTTGTATTTCGCACGGGCGAAGATGTTCCCTTAGAGAAAGATACTGAAATTTCAGCGCCCGTCATGACCGACCTTACGTTCACCCATACCTATAAAACAGGGACGCATACCATACGGGGTGCTGTTACCGTGCCTACGCGCTGTATCACGGTCGCTGCAAAAGCCATTGTGGACGCCTCTTCCACTCCGGAAAATATACGTCTGGATCTTACGGCACCTTCTGAAACTGGTGTGTGCCTTCGGTTGCCCACGAATGCATCATTTTCAGTGACGGCCCAGGCGAACGAGGATGCAACACTCAGTATTTTTGAAAATGGTGTTCTTGCCACGAGCACTCCGTAGATATGGAAACCACCGTTGTATCTCCAGCTAAAAATATTTCAATAATTAAAGCCGATGGGGCAGTAGAGCGTTTTGAGCCTGAGAAACTTGCGGCCTCGCTCCGCAGGGCCGGGGCAGGAATGCACACCGCAGCTCGTATTGCCGGTACCATCACGGCGACGGCTCCGAAAGAAGTAAATTCCCACGAAGTATATCGAAAAGCGTTTGCCATGTTGCGCCGAGAGGCGCGGCCTGCGGCCGCACGCTATGCGCTTCGACGCGCGCTTCTTGAATTCGGTCCCTCGGGACATCCTTTCGAAGATTTTGTTGCGCAACTCTTTAGTTCAGAAGGTTGGAAGGTCGAGTGGCGCAAAATCATTAAAGGAAGGTGTGTTTCTCACGAAGTCGATGTGTACGCGACGCGAGGAAATGAAACCATGGCTGCCGAACTTAAATATCATAATGACGCTTTTTACAAAACCGATGTAAAAGTTGCCCTCTATGTGAAGGCGCGTTTTGACGATATCTGGAACTGCGATCCTCGTGTAAAAACATGCCCTATGGATCGCGGATTTCTTATCACCAATACGAAATTCACGAGCCAGGCCATCGACTATGGAACCTGCGCGGGCATTGAACTTGTTGGCTGGAACTATCCTGAACAAGGAAATCTGTATGACCGCATCATTGCCTCCGGACTCTATCCCATCACAACGCTGACGATGCTTAAAAAAGCCGAAAAAAAACTGCTCATCAACAATGGCATTGTTACCTCCTCAATGCTTCGCGACAACCGGGAAGCACTCCGCTCTATCGGTGTTCCCTCAGAGCGAATTGGAGGTATACTCGGAGAGATTGAATCACTGCGCTCACCCATGTCCTATGCCACCTAACATTGTCCAACAACACACCCAAACAAAAAAAGTTCTCATTGGTTTTGCCCTGAGCCTCATTCTCCTTATGGGCGCGGTGGTGTGGCTCGTGCTTTCTCAGTCAAAACCAGAAGGAAACATACCTTCGACCGAGCAGCGTGAAGCGGCACAGCAATACATTGTTTCGGTTCAAGACCAAAAGGCCGGCACTACGGTGGAGGTCGAATCAATCAGCATAGCTGCGACTGCCAACCTATGGGTTGCCGTAGCGGAAACAGACAGTGAAGAAATCACTCGTGTCCTTGGTGCTGCACGAGTAGTTAGCGGAGCAGGCAAGATTGAAATAAATCTTCTTCGCGCGACAATACCAAACACTTCGTATGCCGTTGTGCTGTACCGAGACGACGGCGACCAGATCTTTGACCTATATAAAGACAGTGTCTATATAGATTTTGAAAGTGGCAAACGAGTAGTAGTGCCTTTCAAAACACTTGCCGAATAACCAGCATGGCTTTCGGCGGATATAAATTAAAGTGGGAGAAAGGGCGTTTTGACCCTTCTTCTAAAGAGCCCTACACACTGAGCCGTTCAAAAGTAGAACGATACTTGGAATGTCCGCGCTGTTTTTGGCTTGAAGCCCGCTATGGCATTGGAAGGCCTGATACGCCACCTTTTACGCTTAACAACGCCGTTGATGAGTTGTTCAAAAAGGAATTTGATATACATCGCGCAAAAGGCGAACCGCATCCACTCATGAAAACGTACGGCATAGATGCTGTGCCTTTCAAACACGAGAAAATGGAAGAATGGCGTGACGCGTTCAAACGCGGTATTAAGTATCACCACACACCAACGAATCTTATTTTTCGTGGCGGGATTGATGACGTGTGGCAGGGAAAGAATGGGGAGCTATATATTGTTGATTACAAAGCCACTGCCGGAAAAGACGAAGTAACGCTCGACGATGAGTGGAAAGATGCCTATAAGCGTCAAATTGAAATGTATCAGTGGCTCTTTCGCCATAATGATTTTACGGTTTCTCCTACCGCCTATTTCGTATACGCCAATGGCGACAATGATAAAAAAGCTTTCGATGGGAAACTCGAATTTGATATCATTATCCTGCCCTATGAAGGAGATGATTCCTGGGTGGAAGGTACCCTTACGGATCTCAAGACATGTTTGATGGATGATGAAATTCCAAAACCTGGATCTCGTTGTGAATACTGCCCCTATCGTGAGCACGCCGGCAAAACGTTGCTTTCACTCGTAAAAGCAAAGAAAAAATAACATGAACGTCGTGATAGACGACTCTTGGAGAGAGAAGTTGCAAGAAGAGTTTGAGAAGCCATATTTTGCAGACCTTACTTCTTTTGTGAAAAAGGAATATCTCAGTGAAAAAATTTATCCGGCACCTAAACATATTTTTCGCGCCTTTGATTTGTGTCCTTTCGAGAAAGTGAAAGTGGTCATTTTGGGCCAAGACCCCTATCACGGAGCGGGCCAAGCAAATGGTCTTTCTTTTGCAGTGGACAACGGAGTCACAACACCTCCTTCTCTGCAAAATATTTTCAAGGAGATAGAAAGTGATTTTGGGAAACCGCTTGTGCACAAAACCGGAGATCTCTCGAGGTGGGCAACACAGGGTGTGCTGTTATTAAATGCCACGCTCACGGTGAAAGCGCATGCAGCCGGCTCGCATCAGGGCCGTGGGTGGGAATTGTTTACAGACGCCGCTGTGCGCGCCCTTTCAGAAGGGCGCGAGCACCTGGTCTTTATGCTGTGGGGTAATTATGCAAAGGCAAAAGGTGCGCATATTGACCGCCTAAAACATCTCGTGCTTGAAGCTCCGCACCCCTCACCATTTTCAGCGGCAAACGGTTTTTTCGGCTGCAAGCATTTCAGCAAAGCAAACGACTACTTAGTTGCACACAATCAAACTCCAATTGATTGGCTCTAAATTACCAAATTTTTGCACGTGCGGTGGAAGTTCGGTACAACTTGTCACCCGTAGTAACACCAAACGTTTCGTAAAACTCGTCTACGTTTGAGGCGGGACCATTGATGCGGAATGTGCCGGGCGAGTGGGGGTCGTTCAAAGCATGCATTTTTTCAAATTCTGGACGACAGATCTCACGTTCGAAAACAGCAAAGGCAACAAAGAATCGTTCGAGGGGAGAAAACCCGTCAATGGTCACACTCGGATGTTTTACAAGGTGATTTTTATAGGCATCAAGGGCAATGACAAGACCGCCAAGATCAGCAACATTTTCTCCAAGAGTGAGTTTTCCATTTACCGGCACTCCGTCTGCAACTTTGTATTGATTAAATTGCATAACGAGCTGTTTCGTTTTTGCTTCGAAACGTTTTTTATCTTCCGATGTCCACCATGTTTTTACGTTGCCCTTGGCATCATATTTTGCCCCCTGATCATCAAACCCATGAGTCATTTCGTGTCCAATAACCGTACCTATACAGCCATAGTTGTGCGCATCGTCAGCAGAAAGGTCAAAGAATGGTAGCTGCAAGATGGCAGCAGGGAAGACGATTTCATTCAAGCTTGCTGAAAAATAAGCGTTTACCGTTTGTGGATACATAAACCACTCCTTTCGATCGACGGGTTTTTCAAGCTTTTTCATTTCACGACGATGTTCGTAAAGGGCAGTACGCATAACATTGCCAACATACTCGTCTGCTTTGATGACAAGACCCTTATACGATTTCCAACGATCGGGATAGCCGATCTTGTGATTCATGGTGTGCAATTTTGCAATAGCTTTTTTCTTTGTCGGAGCACTCATCCAGTCAAGGTTTTTAATACGCTGTTCGTACGCAACAAACAAATCTTCTACGAGAGCGTTCATGCGTTTTTTTGCTTCAGGACCAAAATGTTTTTCAACGTAGAGCTTGCCAAGCATTTCGCCCAGGTTTCCATTCACGGTGCTCAGGGTGCGTCGCCACAAGGGTTTTAGTGCTTTTGCGCCTGAAAGCACAGTTCCATAAAATGCAAAACTCTGTTTTACAAAGGCAGGGGAGAGAAATCCTGCAAAATCATTCACCAAATGCCATTCTAGATAAGTTTTCCAGTCAGAAAGCGAAATAGCATCAACCATGATGGCAATTTCTTTGAAAAAGTCTGGCTGCATGACAATAAGGTCGCCGGCCTTTTTTGCGTCAATGTTTAGAAGATAGGTTGCCCAGTCAATCTGTGGCGCGATCTTCTTTAATTTCGCACTGTTCATTTTGTGATAGGTCTTATCAATGTCACGCCGATCTTCTTTATTCATCCATGCTTTTGCAATGCGTGTTTCAACACCTACGATAATTTTCACTTTTTGTTTTGTTTCTTGTGTGGCATATCCTGTAAGGCGAAACATCGCCTCGACGTGTTTTACATAGGCATCGTAAACGCGTTTCGATTCAGCATCATTTTTTAAATAGTAGTCACGATCAGGCATGCCGAGGCCATCTTGGAAAAGATGTAGGGCATACCGGTCGCTGTTTTTTGCGTCTTGATCTATGCCTGCTCCCCAGAGCACACCGACACCGAGGCGGTGTAGGGTAGTAATCGTTGCGAGAAGATCTTTTTTCGATTCAATTTTTTCTATCTCCTGCCGTAACGTTTGTAGAGGTTTTATGCCAAGAGCGCGGCGGCGTTTTTCATCCATGCCGGAACGAAAGAAATCTCCAATCAATTGTTTAGGACTTCCTGCGGTATATTTTTTCGTACTAAGCAGGCCTTTCACGATAGTGTGGAGTTGTTTTTCGGTCTTAACCCGAAGCATGACAAAACTTCCCCACCAAGATTCTGTCTTTGGAATGCTATTTCTTTGCATCCAGCCCCCATTTGCATATTGGTAGAAATCGTCCTGCGGACGTACTTTTGTATTGAGGTCTTTAGTCTTAAATCCAAGGACTTTTTGTTTCATGCTGGGATTATAGTACCCGCGTAGTGTTCATGCTATCTTTTTCGTATGACGGTAAACGAGGTACGCAGCCGCTATCTGGCCTTTTTTGAAAAACGGGAACACGCCATTATCCCCTCGGCTCCCATCGTTCCTGAAAACGACCCTACAACGCTTTTTACCTCAAGCGGCATGCAGCCCTTGGTGCCGTATCTTCTGGGTGCACCACATCCCAAGGGAACCCGTCTGGCGGACTCACAAATTTCATTTCGAGCGGGGGATATTGAAGAAGTGGGAGATAATCGGCACACTACTTTTTTTGAAATGCTCGGTAACTGGTCGCTTGGAGATTACTTCAAGAAAGAACAGCTTCCATGGATTTTTGAATTCCTCACCAGCAAAGAAGAAGGTCTTGGTTTTGATCCTGTAAAACTCTATGTAACCGTTTTTGATGGAGACGTTGAGGCAGGTATGGATCTTGATACCGAGGCAGTCGAAATATGGAAAGAACTTTTTGCACAAAAAGGAATGGACGCTGCGCTAGTGCGCATTGGTACCGAAGAAGAGGGATATGAAAAGGGAATGCAGGGAGGACGCATCTTTTCCTACGGTTCAAAGAAAAACTGGTGGAGTCGTGCGGGTGTTCCCAAAAACATGCCACCCGGCGAGCCAGGAGGTCCCGACTCTGAAATTTTTTATGATTTTGAAACACCCCATGACCTGAAATGGGGCAAGGAATGCCACGTGAACTGCGACTGCGGACGTTTTGTTGAGATTTCTAACTCAGTGTTCATGCAGTTCGTGAAAAACGCAGACGGTTCCTTCAGCGAGCTTCCAAATAAAAACGTGGATTTTGGAGGTGGGCTTGAGCGACTCGCCGCAGCAACTCTTGACAGTTCAGATGTTTTTACCATCGATGTGTTTGCTGCACCGAGAGTAATTCTTGAAACTCGTTCTGGAAAAACATATGGAGAGAATGAACAAATAACACGTTCGTTTCGTATCATTCTTGACCACATCCGGGCGGCCACCTTTATGCTGGCTTCTGGTATTCGGCCGCAAAACAGTGAGCAGGGGTACGTGCTTCGTCGCCTTGTTCGTCGCGCCATACGCGAAGCAGATCGTCTTGCTATTACAGATGCCATTCTTCCAGAAATTGCAGCGGCGTATGGGGAATCGTATGCCGGTGCCTATCCTTTTATA
This sequence comes from Minisyncoccia bacterium, assembly GCA_049305795.1. Taxonomy (GTDB): domain Bacteria; phylum Patescibacteriota; class Minisyncoccia; order Phycocordibacterales; family Phycocordibacteraceae; genus C7867-001. The sequence continues at coordinate 96,594 of JBAQPM010000006.1, forward strand.
CGAGAATCAGCAGAAAATATCCGCACCGAACTTTCCCAAGAAGAAGAGCGTTTTCGAAAAACCCTCACCCAAGGACTTCGTGAGTTTGAAAAATTTGCTGCTACCAACGAAATTTCAGCAGATGCGGCGTTCACTCTTTTCACTACCTACGGCTTTCCTATTGAAATGACCGAAGAATTAGCAAAAGAACGTAACATTTCGATAGATCAAGCTTCTGTTGAAACTCGCCTGAAAGAACACCAAGCACAGTCACGTGCCGGAGCGGAACAAAAGTTTACCGGCGGCCTTGCCGACCACGCAGAACAGACGGTCCGTTATCATACGGCTCATCATATTCTTCTCAAGGCATTGCAAATGGTATTGGGTCCTGAAGTGCACCAGCGGGGAAGTAACATCACGAGCGAGCGTTTGCGTATTGATTTTTCTTACGGACAGAAAATGACACCGGAACAAATTGCTGCAGTGGAAAAAATAGTAAATGAGAAAATCATTGAAGAGCTTCCCGTGTCTCGCACAGTTATGCCAAAAGAAGAAGCGGAGAAGTTTGGCGCGGAGCACGAATTTGGGGTGAAATACCCCGACATGGTTTCGGTATATTCCGTTGGTCCAAAAAATGCCACTCCCGAAAATCCAAATATAGACCAGGCTTTTTCAATCGAATTTTGTGGCGGCCCGCATGTTTCTAACACGCGCGAACTTGGCGAGGGAGGAAAGAAATTCAAGATTCTAAAAGAAGAAGCTTCCTCTGCCGGGGTGCGTCGTATCAAAGCAGTCTTGGTAGTTTCTTAAATTCTTATAGGTATTTATTCGTTCTCACCTCAACGTTTTAGCTAAAGATGTTTTATACTTGAAGACATGTCGTTCTTCAGGCGTCTATTTGGAAATTCCCATGCAGAGTCGGTGGTACTCATTGATATCGGCTCCGGTTCCATCGGCGGCGCGTATGCCGTTTTGAAAGAAAAAAACTATCCGACCATTTGTTACACCTGCCGGATACCCATCCGTACAAGCGAACCAATTCCAACGATTGATGATCTTTCAATAACCCTTCGCGAAGTGACACGCTTGCTGGTGACGCATGGCGCAAGCGAATTACGGCGTATGACTGGCAGTGGAAGCGTGGGACGCGCCGTTGTTTCGGTCGCATCTCCTTGGCAAGAAACGACGGTTCGTATTGCCCGCACCGAACGAGACAAACCCTTTGTTTTTACGCGTTCACTCTTAAATGAACTCGTTGCAAAGGAGGCGCATCTGCCTTCCGGACGCACATCGACCGGCGAGTCGGTGATCGCAACCCTATTGAATGGGTATGAAATACAAGAACCCTTCAATAAAAGAGTTCGCCACGCAGAAGTTGTTATTCTTTCTGAAAATATCGTTACTGAAGCGGTAACCATTATTGAGACGCGAGTGCGGGAAGCCTTTCACCTACATGAAGTAACGCTCACCGCATTTGCGCCGCTTGCGTATACGGTGTTTCGCGATGTATATCCCCATGAAAATGATTACCTCATGCTCGACATTGCAGGAGCCGCTACCGATGTGGCCCTTGTAAAACGACACCTTCTTACGTCAATGGCCTCAATACCCAGAGGAGTAGGGAATCTCATGCAGGGATTTAAAAAGAGTATGGGAGAAGCACCTCCAAGAGAATCCTCCGCAGCAAACAACATTCGTCTTGTTCTTGACGTCAAACCAAATGCAAAGTTTGAAGCAGTGCGCTCCGAATGGATTACCGGTTTACGAGATGCGTTGCGAAAAATGTCGAACGAACAAGCATTACCGCGAACTCTTTTCCTCCTCTCGGATGATTCTGAGCGTGAATATTTACATCACACGCTTGATGATTCTGCACTCCGGTCACTCTGGCTCTCTGAAACACCATTGTCGATTATTCCAGTTCTTCCATCCCATTTTGCACCCTATGTTAAAACATCGGGGTCTGCCCATGCTGATGTATTTCTCATGCTGTTGGCGCTATTTTTGCGTAAACGCATCGAAACCCTGCACGCATAGCAGCCATTAGGGTGTTATGAACACTCCTTCATTCCCCTAGACTGTGGTGCGGGGTATACTTTGCCTACTATGCCGCGAACCATAAACGATATTATTCCACCTTCTCGCAGAAAGCCTCAGGTTACTGTGGAAGCGCCATCTTCCTTTGAAGCTCCGCCACGTGAAGATCCTATGCCGCCGACATTCGGGCGCCCACGATCGCGTTTCCCGTGGGGAACTGCACTTGTTGCGCTTGTGGTAGTTTCGGTTAGCGTGGGCGCGTTGTTTATTTTTGCGGGAGCAAAGATCCAAATTGATCCCCAAACAGCACAAGGAACCGTGACCGGGACCTTTACCGCAACAGCACAGTCAGGAGAACTTCCGTATATGCTTGTTTCAGTGCAGAAAATTGCAAGTCAGAGTGTTCCTGCAGAAAGCACCGTGACGGCAAACGATGCCGCGTCGGGAACCATCACCATTTACAACGAACAGGCAAAAGCACAACCGCTCATAAAAAATACGCGCTTTGAGACCGCAAATGGCCTTATCTATCGTATCCATAACTCAGTCACGGTACCAGCAGCTTCCGCCGGGAAACCAGGAACCCTGACGGCAACTGTGTATGCTGATTCCCCAGGTGATTCTTACAACGTAGGAGCATCAAACTTTACTCTTCCCGGCCTTGCTGGAACTCCACAGGCTTCGCAAGTATATGCAAAATCAGTTTCTCCAATGACGGGTGGTTTTTCAGGGACTCGCCCTTCAGTAAGCCAGGCGACTGATGATGCCCAGCACGCAGCTCTTCAAACAGCACTTGCCTCCGAAATTCAGGCCGCAGTAGCGGCACAGGTTCCGGAAGGGTATGTGCTTATTCCTGGGGCGGTAACTACAACCTACACACCTCTTACTGATATGGGAGATGCAAACGGGGGAGTGCTTGTTCGCATGCAAGCAGATGCGACCGCTGTTGTGTTCCCGAAAGAGGCGCTTGCAAGAGCAGTCGCTATGGAGATAGCTCCTAGCCTTTATAAGGGCGAGCCAGTCGACTTTCTCGACGTAAAAGGATTAACCCTCAGACCCGCAGAGGGAGCCGCGTCCGATGCGTCCTTTAGCTTCTCTTTGAATGGCAGCACGACCATCGTGTGGCAGGTAAACATCGAAAAGATTCAAGCTGCGGTTGCAGGGAAGTCAAAAGCGGCTGCAGGCGTGGTTATTTCGGGACTTCCGGAAATTGCAAAAGGTTCCGTCGTTGTTCGGCCGTTTTGGAAGGGTACATTGCCCCAAGATCCGACAAAAATAACGGTGGAAGTCAATAAACCTGAGGCCTCCAATTGACGAGGATACGATGTACTGCTAAGATAATGAGCGCTTCACATGGAGGAAAATAGCGAGAAAAAAGAGGCACCGACAGGAGTCGTCGAAGAGGTGCTTCCGAACTCGTTATTCCGGGTACGGATGCCTTCGGACGAGCTTCTTTTAGCCTATCTTGCAGGGAAAATGCGTCTTCATAGAATTCGCGTTCTCGTTGGAGATCAGGTTGAACTGGTGCTTGATCCATACGGCGGAAAGGCCCGTATTGTGAGGCGACTTAGCTAAGTTAAACGTTTTTAAAACTCAATATGAAGGTGCGTGCTTCTATTAAAAAACAACAGCCGGGAGATATCCTTGTCCGCCGCCGCGGACGCTTGTACCGTATCAATAAGCGCAATCCCCGTCGCAAGGCACGCCAGGGCTAGATTTACATCATTATTTAACCGTATCCATGCGTATCTCCGGAGTTACCATTTCTGACGAAAAACAGCTTGCGTATTCACTACCGCAGATTTTTGGTATTGGTCCAACACGCGCAAAAAATATTTTGAATGAAGCGGGAGTAGCACTTACTGCAAAAGGCAAAGATTTGAATTCAGAGCAGGAACAAAAAATCCGCGCGCTTGCAGAAGCTTTTGTCATAGAAGGAGAGCTTCGTCGGGAAATCGGCCAAAATATCAAACGACTCAAAGATATTCGTTCTATTCGCGGAAGTCGTCATGAACGACACCTTCCAGTTCGTGGCGGTCGCACGAAAACCAATTCACGCACTGTTCGTGGAAACGTGCGTAGAACCATGGGTTCAGGTCGCCGTACGCTCGAGAAGACATAATTCTCAGCATATTTTCGTAACAACATCCTATGGGTAAAAAACGTATCATCAAAAAATCAGGAAGAGGTCTTGATCAAGGACGCAAAGAGCGCGCCCTTTCAAAGATTGCAAAAAAGCGTGTCGAGCGTGGCATTTTACACATTGAAGCAACCTTTAATAACACGAAGGCAGTGCTCACCGATGAAAAAGGTAATGCCATTATGTCTTCCTCGGCAGGCGCCCTTGGTTTTTCTGGAGCTCGAAAATCAACTCCTTATGCCGCAGCAAAGGTTGGTGAACTCCTTGGTGAAAAGGGAGGCCTTGTAGGCCTCAAAGAGGCTTCAGTCATCATTCGTGGTGTTGGAGCAGGTCGCGAGTCAGCACTTCGTGGTTTTGCGGGAAAGGGTATTCAAATCCGCTCTATCAAGGATGCGACCCCCGTTCCTCACAACGGCCCTCGTCCTCCTAAGCCTCGCCGCATCTAATCTTTTTCTATGAAAATCGGACCAAAATACAAAATAGCAAAACGACTCGGACCCTCAGTCTTCGAGAAGACGCAAACCCAAAAGTTTGCGCTTTCACAAGAACGAAAGGCAAAAGCAAAAGGTCGTCCGCGCAATGCTTCTGAATACGGCAAACAGCTTCTTGAGAAACAGAAGGTGCGCATTACCTACGGCCTTTCAGAGAAACAGTTTGGTAACTACGTTGCAAAGGCAATGGAAGAACACGGCGCAAATCCTGCTGAAATTTTGCATCGATACCTTGAGCTTCGTCTCGACAGCGTTATTTATCGCCTCGGACTTGCAAAAACCCGGCGCGCTGCGCGCCAGATGGTTTCTCACGGCCACATCACCGTAAACGGTAAAAAGACCACCATCCCTTCCCAGTACATTAAGATTGGAGACCGCATTGCGATTCGCGGAGGCAGCAAAGCAAGCGTCATGTTCGAAGGATTCGCTGAGCGATTTATGGAACGTCCGCTTGCCTCATGGCTCTCATGGAATCCCAAAGACATGGAGGGAGGTATTTCTGATCTTCCTTCAGTTGCATCTGCGGATCCTGCGGGAGATTTGGGTGCCGTGCTTTCGTTTTATAGTCGTTAATTTACTACCAGGTAATCGATTGAGTTATGGAATACCACATTACACTTCCGTCAAAGCCCCGTGTTGTTTCTGAAGATGAACTTTCAGGAACGTACGAAATAGATTCTTTGTACCCAGGGTACGGTCACACGCTTGGCAACAGCCTTCGTCGCATTATTCTTTCTTCACTTCCTGGTGCGGCAGTCACGTCGGTGAAAATCGAAGGCGTTCCCCATGAATTCGCTACTATCGAAGGCGTGCGTGAGACTATGCTTGAGCTTATTTTGAACCTCAAGCGTGTTCACTTTGTGCTCCATGGTGACGAGGCACAGACCATTCGTCTTTCAGTCAAAGGCCCTAAAAAGGTTACGGCCGCAGATTTCGAACTCCCATCGCAGGTTGAAATAAAAAATCCTGAACAATACGTTGCCGATGTTTCTGGAAAAATTCCTTTTGAATTTGAGGCAACGATTGAACGCGGACTCGGCTATGTTCCTCGCGAACTTCTCACCAAAGAAAAGGTTGATATCGGCACAATTGCGCTTGATGCAACCTTCACACCGATTCGTCGCGTGAACTACGAAGTTGAAAATATGCGTGTCGGTGACCGAACTGACTTCAACCGTCTTCGCATTCTCATCGAAACCAACGGCACTATCATGCCGCGCGAAGCGCTTGAACGTTCTGTTGAAGTCATGATTCATCAGTTGAAGGCAGTCGTTGGTTTCCAGGAGGAAGCTTCTTCGGAGACTCATGAGGATGCTTCTCATTCCTCAGCTGTTGTTGAGAGTACTGACAAAGATGCCACAAAAGTGAAAGTTGCTGACCTTGGTCTTTCAGCTCGCATCACAGCTGCCCTTGAAGAAGCTGGCATCAAATCGGCGGCAGGACTTGCGCGCAAGTCAGCAAGCACTCTTAAGGAGCTTGACGGCATTGGAGACAAGGCCATTGATGAAATCGAGTCTGCACTTACCGATATTGGACTATCGCTCAAAGGAGAATAACGATAGACACGTTTACTGATTACTACCATGCGTCACCACCACAAAGGCCGTTCACTCTCTCGACCAAAGAACCAGCGACAAGCGCTGTTGCGCTCTCTTGCGCGCTCCTTGGTTATCCACGAACGCATTTCAACAACTGAAGCCAAAGCAAGAGAGCTCCGTCCTTTTATGGAAAAGCTTGTGACGCGCGCCAAAGCTGACACCGTGGCTAACCGCCGCCTCATCACCGCACGCATTCAGGACGCAGATGCAACAAAGAAACTCTTCGTTGCAATTGGTCCTCGCTACAAAGAGCGCGCTGGCGGCTACACTCGCATCGTAAAACGCGCAAAACGAGGTTTGAACGACGCGCGCAAGCTTGCCTATATCGCTTTCGTATAATCCTATGGAAAAAACCACCTACACTATTGACGCTGCTGGACGCTCTCTCGGTCGCATTGCAAGCGAAGCTGCTTCAGCACTTCTTGGAAAGAAGTCTGTGCACTTTGTGAAAAACGAAGTCCTTCCAGTGGAAGTCGTCATCACCAACGCAAAGAAACTCGTTATTTCAGAGCGTCGTTCGGCAGGAAAGATCTATACTCGCTACACCGGTTACCCAGGCGGTCTTAAATTTACCAGCATGAGCGAACTCATTGAGAAAAAAGGTATTGCGGAAGTTGTTCGCAAAACCGTCGATGGTATGATTCCTCGCAATAAGCTCCGCAAGGAACGCATGAAGCGTCTTAGCATCACTGATTAATATGGCTGAATCAAAATTCATTTCTGCAGTTGGACGCCGCAAGACCGCGGTCGCACAGGTTCGTCTTATCCCAGGAAAGGATGAGTCTGTTGTCGTAAATGGCATGCCTGCAAAAGACTATTTCCACACACTCGAACGTGCCACTATTGCAGAGGAAGCACTTAAGGCTGCAGAACTTACAGGTACGTACGGAGTCACGGCCCGTGTTTCAGGAGGCGGAAAAAGTGCCCAGGCTGAAGCAGTACGCATGGGTATTGCTCGCGCTGCAACAAAAGAAAATCCAAATACTCGCGGTACCCTTAAAAAGATCGGTTTTCTCAAACGCGATCCTCGTGCAAAGGAACGCAAGAAGCCGGGTCTCAAGAAGGCTCGCAAGGCTCCACAGTGGAGCAAACGCTAACTTCTTAGCGTTTGGTACAAAAGTCGCCTCACGGCGACTTTTGACTTACACGATGCACATAGGCATAATCGATGTATGAATGAAGACGATGTAGCAGTTCATATGGACGAAGAAGACCGTGGTGCGGCCAGCGAGTCTGAAATCGTGGAAGAGGAGTCACGAGCAGATTCAAAAGTTGCAAAACTTAAAGAGGAGCTTGAAAAAACACGCAAAGAAAAGCAAGAATACATGGATGGTTGGCAGCGATCCAAAGCCGACTATGTGAACGCACTGCGCAGATTCGAAGACGAAAAGAAAACTGCAAAACAAACAGGAATCGTCGATGCTGTGGAAACGCTTTTACCAGCCTATGATGCCCTTGAGCGTGCAAAAGAGCATGGTGAGGTGCCCACGGGCTTTCAGGCCATCGTAAAACAGCTCGAAAGCGCCTTCTCCTCACTTGGTCTTGTTTCTGTGGGTGAAGTGGGGGAAGCGTTCAATCCCGAAATTCACGAAGCCTTTGGAAAAGATGTGGTGGGACAGAAAGAAAAAGATGACACAATAACCGCTGTCCTTGAAAAAGGATGGAAGCGGGGGGAGCGAGTCATCCGCGCGGCAAAGGTTCGAGTGGGGGAGTTTGAAGGGTAGTTGCAAACAAGAGGTTCATTTTTGTAGAATGGCATACACGCATTAGTAATCAGCTTTACATATCTTCTATGGCAAAAATTCTCGGTATAGATCTTGGTACCACCAACTCCGCGATGGCTATCATCGAAGGCGGCGAGCCGCGCGTTCTTGAAAATGCAGAAGGTGCACGCACCACGCCTTCCATCGTCGCAATGGGAAAAAATGCGGAGCGCATCGTGGGCACGCTTGCGAAACGTCAGTCGGTCACAAACCCTACCAATACGATTTTCCAAATTAAACGCTTCATCGGTCACACCTTTGACGAGGCAGGAGTGCAAAAAGACAAAGCTGTCGTTCCTTTTGAAATGAAAAAAGTAGACAACGGCGGTATTGAAGTAAAAATGGGTGAAAAGTGGTATCGCCCGGAAGAAATTTCCGCGATGATTCTTGGCAAACTCAAAGCAGATGCGGAAGCAAAACTTGGCGAGAAAATCACCGAAGCGGTTATCACGGTTCCAGCCTATTTTAACGATGCACAGCGAAATGCAACGAAAGACGCCGGTAAAATCGCTGGACTCGATGTCAAACGCATCATAAACGAACCGACCGCTGCAGCACTCGCATACGGCTTTAATAAAAAGAAAGAGGAAAAAATCGCCGTGTTCGATTTCGGAGGTGGAACTTTTGACGTTTCCATTCTTGAGGTGGGAGATGACGTGGTGGAGGTCCGCTCCACTGATGGAGATGCTCACCTCGGCGGAAAAGACATCGATCAGAAAATCATTAACTGGCTTGCCGACGAATTCAAAAAAGAATCCGGCATTGACGTACGCACCGATGCACTCGCTCGCCAGCGACTTGACGAAGCTGCTGAAAAAGCAAAGATCGAACTTTCGACTGCCGTTGAAACAGAAGTAAACATTCCCTTCATCACTTCTGATGCTTCCGGCCCACGGCATTTGCTCATCAAAATGACGCGTTCGAAACTTGAAGAACTTTCTGCGGAATTTGTTGAACGCGCCATGGACATCACCAAGCGCGCGATAGAAGCATCTCCTTTCAAGGTGGCTGATATTCACGAAGTTATCCTCGTTGGAGGTCAGACACGCATGCCGGCAATACAAAGTGCAGTGGAAGCTTTCTTCGGAAAGAAACCAAACATGACGGTGAACCCGGATGAAGTGGTAGCTATTGGTGCTGCCATCCAAGCTGGCATTTTGCAGGGAGACGTCAAAGACATCTTGCTCGTAGATGTTATTCCGCTTTCGCTCTCCATTGAAACCATGGGAGGGGTTGCCACTAAGCTCATTGAACGCAACACAGCCATTCCAACCTCGCGTTCCCAAGTGTTCTCCACAGCCGCAGACAATCAGCCATCCGTTGAAATTCACGTGACGCAAGGTGAACGCGCCATGAGCGCCGACAACAAGTCTCTTGGACAATTCCTGCTTGATGGTATCCCGCCAGCTCCACGAGGCTTGCCACAGGTCGAAGTCACCTTTGACGTCGATAGCAACGGCATTCTCACCGTAAAGGCAAAAGAAAAGACGACAGGAAAAGAACAATCCATTCGCATCGAAGGCTCAACAGGTCTTTCGGAAGCTGATATTGAGAAAATGCGTCAGGATGCAGAGACACATGCAGGAGAAGACGAGAAACGTAAAGAACTTGCCGAAGCTCGCAACATTGCCGACCAGGCAATATATGCAGCCGAAAAAGCCGTAAAAGAACACGGGGAGAAAACGGGTCCCGAGATTGTGCGAGAGGTTACTGACGCAACAGAAGCTCTTAAAACGGCCAGAAACAGCGAGGATCCGGGAGCTATCAAGACCGCGACGGAAACGCTCTCAACAACGCTTTCCAAAATTGGTGAGGCGATAGCAAAAGCGGGGGAAACACAGACACCTCCGTCCGCAGGCGAACCAACTCCAAATGCGGGAGATGCTCCACCTGAAGCTTCCGGTCCTACCGACGCAGAATTTAAAGAAAAATAAACAAAAAGTCCGAGCACAAGCTCGGACTTTTTGTTTAAAACCGATTCCATATTTAAAACACGAAATAACTTGCTAAAAAGAGACTAAGACCGGGCAAGTGCCCTTGGAGCGGTCTCTTTTTAGCAAGTTATTTCGTGTTTTATGATAATTGCGAATCTTTGCATCGAACCGCGTACCGGTATAAACTTTCATCCATGGCAAAAGACTACTACTCCATACTTGGCGTCGAGAAAAAAGCGACAAAAGACGACATAAAAAAGGCGTTCCGAAAACTTGCGCACAAATACCATCCTGACAAGGGAAGTGGAGACGAAGCGAAATTTAAAGAAATAACCGAAGCCTATTCCATTTTGGGAGACGACAAACGTCGTCGAGAATACGACACCTATGGTCAGTCATTTGCCGGCGCAAACACAGGCGGAAACGGAGCGGGAGGCTTCGGCGGTTTTGACTTCAATAATTTTCAGGGATTTGGAAATGGAGGTGTCGAGTTTGATTTCGGTGATTTGTTTGAAGGATTCGGAGACATCTTCGGCACTTCTCGCGGAGGGCGCACCCAAGTCCGTCGTGGTCGTGATGTTTCCATAGATATTGAGATTTCTTTCAAGGAATCCATCTTTGGTGCGCAACGCTCCGTGCTTCTTGCGAAAGTCGGCTCATGCGAAACTTGCAAAGGTTCCGGTGCAAAGCCAAGTGCCGAAATGGAGACCTGCAAAACCTGTAACGGCTCCGGAAAAGTTCACGAAACGCGAAACTCTGTTTTCGGGCAATTTACGAGCGCGCGCAGTTGTCCAAACTGTGACGGTCTTGGAAAAATTCCAAAAGAAAAATGCGTCACCTGTAATGGTGCCGGGGTAAAACGCCGCGAAGAAGAAATTCGCATAAGTATTCCTGCCGGAATAAACAACGGCGAAATGATTCGTATGCCGCAGCAAGGTGAGGCAGTAAAGGGCGGCGTAGCAGGGGATCTCTACGTTAAAATCCACGTCAAAGCACACGCAGTATTTCATAAAGAAGGGAATAATCTTGTGATGCAATTGCCAGTGAAATTGACCGACGCACTTCTTGGCACCGTCGTGCCTGTTGAAACCCTTGATGGTAAAACACTCGAGGTAAAAATCCCTGCGTTTTCAAAAACCGAAGAAACACTTCGCATTCGTGAAAAGGGTGTTCCGTATGAAGGCGGGAAAGGAGATCTTCTTATTCACGTGTCCGTCGCACTTCCCAAAAAACTTTCAAGCAAGGCGAAAAAAGTAATCGAGGAATTAAAGGCAGAGGGAATCTAATTCCTTCCATTCAAAATTTGAGTGAGGACGTTGTTGCGAGGAGAGGCTCTCGGAGTGCGACGGCGCGAGAGTGAGCGAATTTTTCAGCAGAAAAATTACGCGTACTCCCGCAGCAATACGTCTGAACGAGAAGTTTTAATATTTTACCAACGTTCATAAAACTGTTCTATACTAGGAGCATGGATGCCGTAAACCAAGTTGCAGAGTTTGCCACTACCGGAGCAGCAAATGCCTGGGTGTGGGCAGGAAATTTTCTCGTCCTCCTCATTTTTACAGTAATCATGATTCTCTTCTCTTATAAGGCAGGAAGGGGAGGTATCATCTCACTCATCGTTTCTTTCTATATAGGCTACGCACTCTATCTCGTTTTCCCGTACACAAATTGGGCCTTAGATATGGTGGGTGACAATGTCATCCTCAAAGGTCTCGTGAGCCTCATTCTTTTTGGACTTGCCTCATTTTTTCCGTTCATCTTTGTACAACGCCTCGTAGGTGGCGGATTCGGCGTTTTGAGCTTCGTCCCGCGTTTCGCACTCTCATTTTTAAGCGCCTGCTTCCTTCTTGCTCTTGGCTATCACGTTTTTCATGTAAGCAATATCTACACCTTCCCTGAACCCATAAACACTCTTTTTGCCCCGGACCACTTCTTTTTCTGGTGGTTTATCGCCCCCCTCATAGGCCTCTTTTTCCTCGTGCATTAAGCGTGATAAAATAGGGTTCCCATGTTATCCCTTGAAGAAACCAAAAAGGCCACCAGAGCGTGGCCTGTCATCGTTTCTTACTCGAAAGCGGTTGCTAAATATCCGTGGATTTTTGGGCTCATTGTTCTTGGTAATTTACTTATTCAGTTTGCAGGAGTCGCAGCTCCTCTTTATCTAAGTAAATTCATAAACATTGTTTCGGAAAATACACCAAGTTCAACTATTCTTACAGCTCTTTTTGGAGTAATTGGAACCTTTGCACTCGTGAATGCTATTGGTTGGGTCGGTCACCGAATACAGATGCTTTCCATCATGCGACTGGAAGGCCGTGTTATGTCTGACTTGTCGAATACGGCTTTCTCATATCTTCTTGGACATAGTCATGATTTCTTTATTTCAAATTTTGCTGGGACACTTACACGTCGGGTTAACCGATATGCACGAGCGTTTGAGCAGGTGTTCGATACCATTATTTTTAACTTCTTCTCAACCGCCGTATACGCAATAGGAATTATTGTTGTCTTGTTTACTCGAAACGCAATCCTCGGTACCGCGCTTTTTGTTTGGACAATCATATTTGTCTGCATGCAAATTCTTATGGCTCGCTGGAGACATCCCTTGCGTGTAGCGCGCGCCGAAGAAGACAGCAAAGTAACTGGAATTCTCTCCGATGCTGTTTCAAATGAAACCACTATCTCTCTATTTTCCTCTTCTGGCTATGAACGCTCACTTTTTGCGAAAGCTATTGAGAGGTGGCGAAAGGCAACTTTGCGTTCATGGCTTGCCGACGCGTGGATGCTTGCTATCCAAGGCGTTTTGGCAATTGGTATTGAAATAGGCCTTCTGGTAGGTGCGGTAATGCTCTGGGAGCGTGGATTGTTGTCTGTGGGCGATTTTGTGCTCATTCAGGTGTACATCATTGCGCTTATTGAACGTGTTTGGAATATGGGCGGGAGCATGCGTAAGCTCTATGACGGATTTGCCGATGCCTATGAAATGGTTGTAATTCTTAAAACTCCTCCTGGCATTGTTGATGTCCCGAACGCAACAACACTTGCAGTACCCGAAGCATCGATAACCATGAAAGATGTTTCTTTCCGTTTTAATGAGGCACGTCCTATCTTGGAACAATTCTCATTACACATTGCACCCCGAGAAAAAATTGCACTCGTTGGTCCTTCCGGTGCAGGAAAATCAACCATAACAAAACTTCTTTTGCGCCTGTATGACGTCACCTCTGGGGCCATAGAAATTGATGGACAAAATATCGCCGAAGTAACTCAAGATAGTTTGCGAAACAATATTGCTTTTGTGCCCCAGGAACCGGTTCTTTTCCACCGTTCACTTATGGACAATATTCGCTATGGCCGCCAGGAAGCAACGGATGAAGAGGTAATGGACGCCGCAAGAAAAGCACACTGCCATGATTTCATTTCAACACTGCCGTTTGGTTATGAAACGTACGTTGGAGAACGAGGAGTAAAACTCTCAGGAGGTGAACGTCAGCGTGTTGCCATCGCTCGTGCCATTCTCAAAGATGCACCGATTCTTATTCTGGACGAAGCAACCTCAAGTCTTGATTCCGAATCAGAGGCACTTATCCAAGACGCACTCAAAGTACTTATGGAAGGAAAGACTGTCGTTGTCATCGCGCATCGTCTTTCAACCATCATGACGATGGATCGCATTGTCGTTATCGAAGGAGGACGTCTTGTTTCAGAGGGTACACACAATGAGCTTCTCGATAAGAAAACAGGTCTATACCATAAACTTTGGAGTATTCAGGCAGGTGGATTTTTGGAAGACGAGGTTTAAAATAACCCTCTTGCAAAAAGACTTTTCAGGGCCATACTGTCCACCAGTTGATCTTTAAAAAAAAGATCATTCCTATCAACCCGACGACTAAGAGGGGGACAAGATAATGGACGGAGATCGGATAACAAACACGTCCGTAGCCATATGGCAACCGCCGCCTATCATTCACTTCACCGGCCGACATCAGGTTGGACCAAGGGAGAAGTTCCCACCTGGGAAAAGTTACATCATCGGCGGTTTTTCGCCGGAAAGATTAGTTTATAAACTCCGAAATTTCGGTTTCTCCATCTACGAAGATGCGGAGAACCTCGTCCGAGGAGAAACATTTACTTTTCTTCCGGAAAGTACTACGGTGACAACCCTAGTTCTGAGTCCCCAAGATCTGGGTTACGTGAAAAGTCCCATGACCAAGGACCTCTTCAACCCAAACCGACTTGCAATTTGGAGTGAAGGCCATCTTAAAAACTGGGAACTCCAGCTCCTGCCAGTCGATGCTGCTCCGAGTATCCGTTTCGGCTATAAAAGCTCGGAACAAAGCGTCGGAGAAGTGTTGTGGGTCGCGATGGATCAGTTGGTGAGTCCAAAAGGTGAACCGAGCGTTTTCTATTTGGAGCATAACCCGAAAGGGAAATGTGCTCTCGGGGCAATTCGTGCACGCCCAGAGGATGAATGGCACCTGAACGAACGGATCCTTTTTGAACTCGCAAGCACCCTCTAGAAAGGAACAAAGACAACCCCGCGTCGATTGATGCGGGGCTTCTTCTTTTCTCTGGACTAGCTTTTTATGGCCAAAGGAGTTATATATTGAGCCTGTAGTACTTTTGGTACTTTGAAAAGGAGACCAGCATGTTTAGTGTCAAACTCCTGGGAGCCATCGCTCTCATTCTGTCATTCTTTTCCCCGGCATACGCCGCCGATACTGAATATCGGGTCGGCGATCTTGTTTCTGTTAAACGAAAAGTTTTCTGTATATCAGAGGAGCATGCCAAAGACATTGTTCACACCCGCCAAATCAGCGGAAAAGTGCAAGCAAACAATGTCTTCCTGAAGTATGACGACTGCCAGTTTGGCAGGGCAGTCTTCAAGATCATTCGGGTTGTCGAGGTGGTCGGAATGCCGGACGGTCGAACCGTCACCATTATTGAGGTTGACGTCGGGGAGTCTGTTCATGTTTTCACATTCATGACGGAGAAGGTTCTTGACGGACAGCCGGTATAAGCCGTGTTTTGCACCCACAAACAGAAAAAGAGAGTCAGGCACACGTGCCGCGACTCTCTTTTTGTTTTACATAATTACAGGAAGAAAATACAGCTGAATGAAGCCAGAATGAACGGGAAAAGGGAAGTTGTACACAGGCTCTGGTATTGACTTGCAAAATATATAGAGGTGTGCTATAATGTATCTTGGTAACGGGATTGGCCGTTACATGACCTTTTCATTGGGAGGTTCAGATGCTGGTATTCACTCTGGCTCTGGCGTCGGGCCTCCTGCAGGCCCTGGGGTATCTAGTTTACATTCGCAAGAGTCTCAGAAATGAGATCCAGCCGAACGCAAGTACGTGGTTCATGTTTGCCTATGGTACGGCCATTCTAACCGTACTTGAGTGGGATCGCGACGCCACGATATCTCTGCTCCTCTTGCCAATCGTGTGTGCAACCCTGAGCAATCGGGTTGCACTGCTCTGCTGGCAACAGGGAAGGATGAAGTGGCCTGAGAACTTTATCGACCGTTTCGCGTTCTTGGTCGACATCTTTCTCACCGCTGGCTATGTTCTGGCGTGGCTGCTCTCTTCTCGGGGATATATTTCCGAGGTAGAGCGTGAACGATTCGTTCTTGTGTTCTTGCTCTGCACGAATGCAAGTACTCTGGTTTCCTTTGTGCCTCTGGTACGGGAAGCTCTTGTCAATCCAGGACATGAGCATCCGACGCCCTGGGCAATCTGGTCCACCGCATACGCAACCCTCGGGATCGTCACGATTCTTGAATTCGGATTTATGACGGAATTGCTCATCTACCCCGTCATGAACGCCGTCCTTCACGGATCCGTGGCAATCCTTGCCAGGCAGAAACCGGTCAGGGGAAACCCTTCCCTGACCTGAACCCTACCTGCCCCCCGACTCTAGAGTCGGGGGGCTTTTTTATTTTATATTTCCATTTAACTTTTCAGGTAGGTATGGTAGTTTGTGGGTAACGAGGCTAAATGAGAAAGAAATGAAAAAGGCCCAACTCGCTATCAAGAAAAGTCCGATTCACGGATATGGAGTTTTTGCTCAACAATCTTTAAAAAAGGGTCAATTTATAAGTGAGCTTAAAGGGGCGCGGGTAGTATATGAATCAAAGATACTGGGCTTGAGTAATAGATATCCTGATTGGATTGGAATAGGTAAAAATACTTGGATTGATCCTGTGGACGAATTTGAATATTTAAATCACTCCTGTAACCCGAATGCTGGTTTGAAAGGAAACCGTATTTTGAAACTTTATGCGTTACGAAATATCGCGGAAGGTGAAGAAATTACTATCGACTACGCTATCACCGAAGAAGATCCAGATTATTGTTTCGAGAATTTTGAACCAGAACATGAGTATTACCGACGGTTCGTAGGACCAATACAGACTCTTCCCAGAGATGTCTATGAGCGTTATCTACCATTTATCCCAGAACGGTTTAAGAAAGTGTATGAAAATGAGATAGTATTAAAGGGAAAACATGGTAAAGAGTAATCTGCTATTCGGAATATTTTCACTTGTCGCGCTCATGGCGATTATTGTTACGGGTTGGAGATTTTATCAAATATTTGTAGATCGCGATTACGCAATTTTCACTACGGAAGAAGAGATTGATTCTTTCAAAGAGGTAAAATTCGGGTTCTTTTCTGAATATCTATGATCGAAAGCTTAATAGCAGAATGTGCTTGGGGAACCGACCCGTATCTCATTTTTTCCGAAAATGTGTTTTCTCCCCTCATCTATTACTCGCACCTTACTCCCATACTCGTTTCACTTATATTAGGAACCTACATATTCGTAGCGAACAGGCGTCTCCTAATTAATAAGATCTTGTTTGCCATCACCATTATTCTTGGTATATGGCTTTTCCTCGACCTCATTCTTTGGGCAACTGACAGCATAGAAATGGTTATGTTTGCATGGTCAACGGTCAATATGATCGAACCTTTTATTTATGCTGGGTTCGTTTATCTTGTTACTGTTTTTATAATTAACAAGGACGTTTCAACAAGGACAAAGATTCTCATTTCTCTTCCGTTACTCCCTGGTATTTTTGCAGCTACCAGTCAATGGAACGTTGCCGGCTTTAATCTCACCAACTGTGATCGTGAGGTTATAGAAGGTCCCATGACCTTCTATAATTATCTAATTGAGATTGGCTATGTATGTTGGATCATAGGCTTTGGAATATGGGCATGGTTTTCAAAAACCATAACCACGAAGAAAACTCAGTTTATCCCTCTCATTCTCGTTACACTTCTCCTCCTTCTTGGTTTTTCCTTCGGGAATATTGTCGGTAGTTTTTCTGAAGATTGGGCATTGGGACAATACGGACTTTTTGTAATCCCAATATCCATCGGAGCTCTTTCGTACCTCATAATCCAGTTCCGTTTGATGGCAAAAAGTCAGATCATGGTGACCCAGATGTTAGTTATAGGTCTCTGGATTGCTGTTGGAAGTATTTTCTTTATTCAAAACATCAGATATGTGCGTTGGATTGTAGTTCTAACACTTGTTTTCTTGGGAATCATTGGATATCTCCTGTTAAAAAGTTTCCGTGTTGAATTGGAGCAAAGAAAACAGATCGAAAAACTCGCAAAAGACCTTGAGGGAGCGAACAAACGCCTCAAGGAGCTTGACCAGCTAAAAAGCGAGTTCTTGTCGGTAGCTGCGCACCAATTGCGTGCGCCGCTCACGGCCATTCGCGGCTATACATCCCTTATCGAAGAAGGAAACTTTGGAGCTACGCCGGACACCATGAAAGAGCCCCTCGCCCGTATTATCGACTCGGCGCGCAACATGGCTAACTCAATTGAAGACTATCTTGACGTTTCGCGCATCGAACAGGGAAGAATGAAGTTTGAGTCGAGCAAGTTTGACCTGACCGACCTCGCACAAAAAGTCGTGGACGAGCTCGGGCCCGTCGCCACTCGCCGAAAACTCACGCTCTCGATGCAGCCTGCCGCCGAAATTTTCGTGACAGCTGATATAGGCAAAATAAAACAGGTGATGACAAACCTTGTCGACAATGCGATTAAATACACCCAAGCAGGAAGTGTCACCATTTCAGTTGAAAAGAGAGACGCAGTCGCACGACTCATGGTTTCCGATACGGGCATCGGTATTCCTGCGGAAGAAATCCCCAATCTTTTCGACAAATTCACCCGCGCACGCGATGCAAACAAGGTGAACACCACCGGTACCGGCCTCGGCCTCTACGTCGCCCGCAAACTCATTGAGGGGCACAAAGGCAAGGTGTGGGTAGAGTCCGACGGCACAAATAAAGGCTCCCGCTTCATCTTCGAAATTCCTGCTGCTTGAGGGAAAATATTCACACAAACAGTTAACTTTTCAGCAATCTTACGTAAATGCTAAAATTGGATAGATGAAAAAGGTTTGGGATGTGTATTTAGATGCCACGAAGAATAAAGGACCGCATTCGCTACTCAAGGAAGCACTTTTATATGTCAAAGGTACGAAGGCTCTCGATGTAGGCGCCGGCGCCTTTCGCGATACGAATTACCTTATTGAAAACGGATTTACTGTCACCGCGATTGATGCCAACGAAGGAATTTTAAAATACGCCCCTGAAAAAGCCGAAGTACGTATCATATCGTTCGATACCTACGAATTTCCAATACATACATTTGACCTTATCAATGCGCAATACGCATTGCCGTTCAACCAACCAGAAACCTTTATTAAAATGTTTTCTGAATTGAAAAACTCACTCAAAAATGGCGGAGTGTTTGCTGGTCAATTTTTTGGAAGCGAGGATGGATGGGCAGGCAATCCACACATGACCTTTCATATAGAAAACGAAGTGAGAGAACTGTTAAAGCCTTTACATATTTTAAGTTTTAAAGAACAAAAGGAATATGGTAAGACCGCCGTAGGTGATGAAAAATTCTGGCATGTATTCCATATAATTGCATCTAAAAACTAGATACCAGGATGGCCCGTTTCCTATAGTACAATCATACAAACATGAAAAATATGGTCCTTTTGCCGAAACTAAAAAAGGGCGACAAGGTCGCAATTCTTTCACCCTCATTTGCTGCACCAGGAAAATGGCCCCATATGCACAACCTCGGGCTTGCCCGCATACGTGATGTGTTCGGATTTGAAGCAGTGGAATTTCCAACCACAAGAAAACTCGGCGCAAGCACAGAAGAACGGGCGAAAGATCTCATCGCTGCATTTGAGGATCCAGAAATCAAAGCAGTTATTGCCTCAATCGGTGGGAACGATCAGGTGACCTACATAAAAAATCTTCCGCTTGAACCATTTCTGAAAAATCCGAAACCTTTTTTTGGATTTAGCGATAATACGCATTTTGAAAACTTCCTATGGCGAAGTGGCATTCCGTCTTATTATGGTGGATCTCTTTTTACACAGTTTGCCATGCAAAAACGCATGGACCCATTTACTGTTGAATACCTCAATCATGCATTTTTTGACGAGGGAGAATTTGAACTACGTTCAGCTGAAACATATAACGACATGGGATTAAACTGGGGAGATCCAGATACCGTCAACCAAGAACGAGTGTACGAAGAAAACGAGGGGTGGTATTGGAATGGGATCGAAAACACAGAGGGTATTACCTGGGGAGGCTGTCTCGAATCCATTGATGAATTACTCCGTCACAATGTCGCCATTCCATTGCTCGAAGAATTTGAGAACGTCGTACTTTTTACCGAAACTTCGGAGGAAATCCCTTCGGCGGAATATGTACACCGAGTATATCGCGCGCTCGGAGAGCGCGGAATTCTTAAACGTATTCGAGGTGTACTTGTAGGTAGAGCAAAAGCCTGGGAATTTGATAAACCGCTTTCAATTGAAGAAAAACGTGTATACCGTGAAAACCAACGCAAAACTATCCTTGAAACTGTACGGCAATATAACGAAGCAGTGCCCGTTATTCAAAACATAGACATTGGACACACCGACCCACAAATTCCACTTCCATTTGGCAGCAAAATAAGAATTGATTCAATCACAAATAAAATTTTTGCGAACTTTTAACATAGCCCCTCAGATTTCAGCACATGAGGTATACTAAGAGATATATTGGAGCTTTTGATTATCTATGAAACCATCACGTAATTTTGTTTTGCCGATCGCGCTTTCGGGGGTTCTTGTCGTCCTTATCGGAGCTTACTTTATGTTCCAGGGTACTGGAACTCCAAGCATTCCAAACGAAGTGGCGACAACGACTCAAACGGGAGCCACAACCACTGACCAAACTCCCGCTACCACAACTCCCAAACCGGTTGCACCGGCCGCCCCAAGCACTGGAGGAGCCGCAAAGCCTGTAGTGAGCCCAATAAAGGTCACCCAGAGCGATTCGTTCAAGGTTTCAGTTGATACGAAAAATTTAAGCGTGGGTAGCACCTTTCCAAAAATTTCAATGGAACTTCCTCCGGGAAGTAACGAAAAAGTTTTGGTGATGTCGCTTAAACCATCCCCCTCATCTCCAACCTCACGCACAGGAATATTGCTTACGACCACGATAAACACCTCTGATACGGCATACAGCGTTGTGGGACTCAAACTCAAAACAGCGACTGATCCTGCAACGGGAGAAAAATTCTCAATAACCGCCGGCACCTACGTGCTTGAAACCGACCTTTGGGACAAAACACCGTTTCTGATGGGTGGAGTATATGGAAACTTTGCCGGCAACAATGGCACGGGAGTGGTAAGTGTTCCATTTACGATCTCAGCGGCACCGTAAACAAAGTCGAATCCATGAACCTGAGCGAAGAACTAAAAGCACGAGGGCTCATAGAACACTCTTCCGCGGACGTGGAGAAAATTCTTTCGACACCACGCACGGTTTATATCGGGTCTGATCCGACGGCAGACTCACTTCACGTGGGACATTTGGCATGGATTCTTTTGATGCGTCGATTGGGCGAAGCGGGGCATAAACTCATATTCCTCATTGGTGGTGGAACCGGCATGATCGGTGACCCGAAAGAAAAAGGAGAGCGGCCTATGCTTGACGAAAGAACGGTTTCCGCAAATACCAAAGCCCTCAAGGCGCAATTGAAAGGAATACTTGGTCGAACGCCTTTTCGTATGGTCGACAACGCAGACTGGCTTATGAAAGAACGTTTGGTGCCGTTTTTGCGTGAGGTTGGAAAACATTTTACCGTAAACGACCTTGTAAAAAGAGACACCATTCGCCGCCGCCTTGAAACTCCTGACGAAAGCATTTCATACACGGAATTTACCTATGCACTTTTGCAAGGTTTTGATTATTTCACCCTTCACCAAAAATACGGTGTTGATGTACAGATAGGAGGCTCTGACCAGTGGACGAACATTCTTTCAGGCGTCGACCTCATTCGAAAACGACTTCAAAAAGAGGTGTACGCGCTCGGCATGCCTCTTGTAACAGACTCAACCGGCAAAAAATTCGGAAAGTCAGAAGGGAATGCCGTGTGGCTTGATGCTAAAAAGACTTCGCCCTTTAAGTTTTACCAATTCTGGATCAATTTGCCTGATGGGGGAATTGAGAAATACCTGAAGATGTATACTTTTATGCCGCTCCAGGAAATTGAACTTTTGATGGAACTGCACCGCCGCAACCCCGGTGAGCGACAGGCACAAGAGACGCTTGCCCGACTAGTGACTGAAATCGTGCATGGTCCGGCTGCTGTGGCGCAAGTCGTGGCTGCGACCGACGCGCTTTTTGGAGGCCGTGCATTCTCGGAACTTGCAAGAGAAGAGCGAGAAGTAGCTCTTGCTGAAGCTCCTTCTTTTACCGTTTCAAAAAAAGAAATTGAAACAGGCTATGCGCTCACGGACATGTTGGTTGCGGGTGGCCTCACCACTTCAAAATCCGAGGCACGCAGGCTTATTGAGGCAAAGGGAATAAGTATAAATGCCTTTCAGGTTCCGAATCCTGATCACCAAATGGGTCTTGGTGACTTTCCAGGTGGTTTTGCCTTGGTGCGTAAAGGCAAAAAAGACACCCTTGTTCTCGTTTTGAGATAGGAGCAATATCCCTTATACTCGGGCCTATTGCGTCGGTGGTAGAGTGGTCAATTACAACAGGCTGTAAACCTGTCGGCTTCGGCCTACGGAGGTTCGAATCCTCCCCGGCGCACAAATAAAATCCCTCGCATCAGAAATGGTGCGAGGGATTTTTCTGAGAATTGGAAAATACTACCTTCCCGCAACGTTCATCTCGGCGGGAATTTGTGCCGACGTCGGCGGGAGAATGATGCAATATATCGCCGTGCCATTTTCGGGAAAGCACGCGTGTGCTTGACCGTCGATGTTTGTGTTCTTGAGGACCTTTTGCGGATCAACGGGAATCCATTCCCCCTTAATGAACACTGAGCCCCAGGCCCCGCCGCTTGCCCTGTAGGGAACAGGTTGACAATCTTTATCACTACAGCAAGACAGACTAGTGTCCGGCCGCACCAGATCACGATACTGGTCATGGTGTTTTGAATGTTCGGCCGGATCTGCTGCCCAAGAAATAGGCATGGATTGGAAAACGAAGAAAAGAACGAGCAGGGCAGAAAACAGTCTGTACATGAGAACCTCCTGTTTTATGGGTTGCTGTAAAGGGAACCATACAACTTTCTTCAAGGTCCGCAACAGTTCATTGACGATTCAGTATAATCGAGTTAGAATATATACAGACCCCTAGCAGATGAACTGATTGGGGCGTTGTTATTTGCGTAACCGAAAGGGTTGCAGAGATGTTTAAGATATTTAAACTGAATAAATTGCGGATCGACTACCGCGATCCAAAGTTCGCAAAATATTCGCGTATTCGGCTCGATAAAGAAGGGGGTCGGTACGTGGTCGAACTATACAGCGAGAAACTTATTTCTCCGCCTGAAATTATACGGCGAGCGGTTCTTGAAACGGGACAGCCGGTACCGTGGCTGCAAGGTGAATTCATTTACCTCGTGGTTTTAAATAAATTGCGAGAGGAACCTTCAGTCGAAATGTTGGTGCTGGGTCGTAGACCCTGCCAAGACCCAACCAAGTTCGGCAATCCCTTCGTCTGCGAATACGTAAAGAGGGGAAAGAGTCGGCTCCTTCCGCTCGCGCTTTGGAAGGCGCTGCGAGCCAAAAAAGAAATAATTGAGTAATTACTCAATTCGGGACCGCGACGTTTCGTCGCGGTCCCATTGTTTATGCTATCTTTATGGACATGCAGGAAAGCAATAAACCAGTCCTTCTTTCGGGGGTAAAACCCACGGGGGAGATTCATATTGGAAACTATTTTGGAGCCATCAAACAACAGGTGGATCTTTTGAATACGGACACCTATCAAGGCTTCATTTTTATTGCTGACTACCACGCTCTTAATTTTGTGCAGAATGGGGAAGAGATGCGACGACTCACTGAAGATCTCGCAATCACCTATCTTGCCTGTGGACTTAATCCGGAGAAAGTAACCCTTTTCAAACAATCGGACGTATCAGCCCACACGGAGCTTGCGTGGATTTTCGATACCATTACAACCATGCCGTATCTTGAACGGGCACATGCCTACAAGGATGCCGAGGCGAAAGGAAAAGAAGTCTCTGTCGGAACCTTTAATTATCCGATGTTGATGGCAGCCGACATCCTTTTGTATGATGCGAACATCGTGCCGGTGGGACAAGATCAAAAACAGCACATCGAATACGCCCGCGATACGGCAGAAAAATTTAACCGTATTTTTGGCGAAACATTTGTGCTTCCAGAGCCCTACATCATGCCTGAAGTTGCTGTCGTGCCTGGCACCGATGGACAGAAAATGAGCAAGAGCTATGGCAACACTATTGGACTCTTCGCTTCGCGTGAAGAAATAATCGAAAAGGTAATGGGAATTGTTACCGACTCTTCAGGTGACCGACCTGAAAATGTATACGCAATCCATAGACTCCTAAAAACCGAAGAAGAGCTTGCGTCGCTGTATGAAGAGCAGAAAGGTAAATACAAAGCCCTCAAGGAAGCCCTTGTCGAAGACTTGGATGCTTTTATTGCGCCACTTCGCATGCGATATCAGGAGCTTAAAATGAATCCAGTCATCGTTTCTGAAATTTTGACGAAAGGAAAAGAGACAGCTCGAACAGTGAGCGAGGCCAAAATGGAAAAGGTGAGAAAAACAATTGGCGTTGCCTAGGATTGGTTTTTTAAGGGCAGTGGTGCATACTCCGCGCAGAACCCAAACAACCAAGAAGGGAATTGGCAGGTGAAAAACGGACACGAGATCAAAATCTTCCGAAACGCATATACCAAAGATGGTGTTGCAATTCTCGAAGAGAATTTTCGTACATGGCAAAGGGAGGGCGGCGGAAAATATTGGGTCACCAACATCGCGACTTCCATTGTAGTCCAAGGTCCTTCAAAGGAGGTTATTGTGCTCACCGCGTTATACACCGTGAGATAGTTCCAAGAGCGCCCGCGCGAATTTCGCGCGGGCGTGGTATTTTATGCCTTATATGAAGGAACGAATTTTGATCGGCGATCTTGGGAAATGTCTAGGCGAAACAGTCTCCATTTCAGGATGGGTGGATGTTCGTCGTGACCAAGGGAAAATGGTCTTTTTTGATTTCCGAGATCGAAGCGGGGTAGTGCAAGGTGTCGTGCTTCCCGGAAGCGAAGCAATGGAAACGGCAAAAGAAACCCGGGGAGAATTCATCGTTACAGTCACGGGCGTGGTTAACAAACGTCCAGAAAAAAACATTCAGTCTGAAAAACAAAACGGTGACATTGAGCTTGAAATAAAAGGCATTGAAATACTAAGCGCTGCTGAATCTTTACCATTTGAACTTGGTACCGAACTCAATATTGACACCTATCTTGATAACCTTCCACTCACACTTCGCACCAATCATTCGCGCGCCATTTTTAAAGTACAGTCCCACATCGTAAAGGCGTACCGTACTTTTTTGATGAATGAAGGTTTTACGGAGTTTCAAGCTCCTAAACTTATTGGAGACGATGCTGAAGGTAGCGGGGAAATTTTCGAAGTTCCTTATTTTAATAACAAAACAGCGCACCTTGCGACTTCACCCCAGCTCTACAAGCAAATCATGGTGGGAGTTTTTGAGCGCGTTTTCGCGGTTGGAAACGTCTTTCGTGCCGAAAAACACAGCACGACACGACACCTCAACGAATACACTTCCATGGATATGGAAATGGGTTTTATCGAGGACCACACGGACTTGATGCGTATAGAAACAAAACTGCTGCGTTTTATTGCTGAAGAGCTGCGTACGCATTGTGAAAAAGAATTTACGCTCCTTGGCGCTGAAATACCTGAAGTTCCAGAAACAATTCCAAACCTTAAACTACGCGAAGCACAGGAACTTATTTTTAAAGAAACTGGAAAGGACAAACGAAAAGAGCCGGATCTAGAACCAGAAGATGAACGATGGCTTTGTGAGTGGAGCAAAAAAGAACATAACTCTGACTTTGTGTTTGTCACACACTATCCGGTTTCAAAGCGGCCTATGTATACCTTTGAAGATCAGGAAGATGTCGGATATACGAAAAGCTTTGACCTCCTTTTCCGCGGAGTTGAAATAACGACCGGCGGCCAACGAAGACATCAATATCAAAACTTGATTGACGGTATGAAAATGAAGGGGCTTGATCCTGAAAAATTTGCTTACTATCTTCAGGCTTTCAAATACGGAATGCCTCCGCATGGTGGGTGGGGCATGGGCTTGGAGCGCCTAACCGCAAAATTCCTGGGTCTTACCAGTGTGAAAGAAGCAACTCTTTTCCCCCGTGACATTAACCGCATCGACTTTTTGCTTTCCCGTGATGTTTCAAGCGAGGCGGAATAATCTATGAAAATCACCTTTGCTGATTCAATCGACAAAGCCCCAAAAGGCTTTGTGCGCGTGCGCCTTACCGAAGAATCTCGAGGAACCAAACGCATCGTGCGCGAGGGTGCTATCGACTGGCTTGAAATGGGAGCGGGAAAGAGAGAAGAGACGAACGGGCGAAAGTTTATCATTCTTTGCCGAGGCATCGTGCAGGCCGCAAAAGCGAATCGATACAAAAAAATTGCTATTCAGTTTGATCAGACTCTAGAAATCTTCAAAAGTCTTCAAAAAGTTACCCCTGAAAAAATTTCACAAATGGCAGCAGAAGCCTTTGAAATGGCAAATTTTGAATTCACTACATTCAAAACCAAACCAAAAGATGGATGGAATACTATTGAAGAAATACTCCTGTGTGGGAAGTCTTCAAAAAGCATCGAGGAAGCAGTTAAAAAGGGACAAAGGGTGGGGGAGGCTGTAAATGCTTGCCGCGAACTTGCGAACACCCCAGGAGGCGACATGACCCCTACAAAGCTCGCCAAGGCCGCAAAACAGGCTGTGGTAGGCCTTCCGGTGTTGGTGCAAACACTGACACGGGGGCAGATGGAAAAGCTCGGCATGGGGGCGCTCCTTGGAGTGGCGAAAGGTTCCTCCGAAGATCCCACCTTTACCATCATGGAATACAAGGGCGCTCCTGGAGCACCCATCGTCCTTGCTGGAAAAGGTGTCACTTTTGACAGCGGGGGACTGAACTTAAAACCTGAATCTGGCATTTACGAAATGCACATGGACATGTCGGGCGCTGCATCCGTCATTCACACCGTCGCGCTTGCCGCGCGTTTGAAAGTGAAAAAGCATGTCATCGGACTTATTCCTTCGGTTGAAAATATGCCGGGCAACAATGCCTATCGCCCAGGCGACGTGTTGAAATCTCTTTCAGGAAAAACCATTGAAGTTTTGAATACTGACGCCGAGGGCCGACTTATTCTTGCGGACGCTATCACGTACGCAAAGCGTTTTAAGCCTGCGGTTGTGGTAGACGTTGCAACCCTTACCGGAGCCGCAATGGTGGCGCTCGGACTTCACGCAAGCGGACTTATGACGCGCGACGATACTCTTGCCGAGCAACTCGAACTCCTTGCCGAAGAATCTGGAGATTATGTATGGCGTCTTCCCATGTGGGACGAATACGAAGAAAGTGTGAAAGGAACATTTGCCGATCTTTCAAATGTTCCGGGAAATGGGGCGAGCAGCCGGTATGGGGGCGCAACAAACGGCGGCATGTTCCTGTGGCAATTTGCAAAAGAACTTGACTGTCCCTGGGCACACCTTGATATCGCTCCCAAAATGACCTCGGCACCCGGAGAAGAACTCGCCAAAGGTGCTGCGGGCGCGCCTGTGCGTCTCTTGCTCAAATTTATAGAATCATGGACATAAATCCTGTAGGAAAAATAAACTACACGATACGCACGAAAGCGTATGAGGGTCCGTTCGAGCTCTTGCTCGATCTCATAGAAAAAAGAAAACTGCTGGTAAACGAAATATCGCTCACGGAAGTGACTGACGATTTCATACAGCATGTGAGAAGTCAGGCGGCCTTTCCGATGGAAGATGCGACGAATTTCATCGCCGTTGCCGCCACGCTTCTTCTCATAAAATCAAAATCACTCATTCCAGACCTTGCACTCACGGAAGAAGAGGAAGAGGGGATTGCCGACCTTGAGCAACGCCTCGCTTTGTATGAAAAAGCGCGCGCTGCCGCACGCGAGCTTGGAAGAATTTTTGGACAACACACGATGTTTTCGGCAGGTGAGAAAGAAGCCGAGCCATTTTTCGCACCAAGCAAAGATTTAAACCAAACATCCCTCGCCGAAGCGCTCGCAAATGCCCTTACCGCCCTTGAAAAAATAGAAGAACTACCGGAAGCGCGCGTAAAGTCGACAGTAACCATCGAAGAAATGATGGACCGCCTCGCAAAACGCGTTTCTTCCGCGCTCACCCTTTCTTTTAAAGATTTTGCAGGAGACGCGAAAGAAAAAATAGAGGTGATCGTTTCATTCCTAGCTCTCCTTGAATTGGTAAAACAAGGCGCTGTTGAAACTGCGCAGCACAATCACTTTGACGACATCAAAATAACCCACACCGCAAGCTCGAACGTTCCGCGTTACGAATAAATTTTAACCTACTCGAAACCTATTTCAGCAACAAACCCATCCCATAATCTGAGGATATGACTTACGCCCCTTCCTGGCGTTCTCAGAAAATGAAAACTTGCTTTACAGCCCCGTCGTGCATTACGATGCGGGTAAAGGCAACGTTTTCATGAACCGGCAAAAGCATACTGCTCCAGAATCGCTCTTTTACCGGATAACGGAGAGCTTTCCGTTTCGAAAAGCAGCAGCATGGATGCTGCTTTTTTCATTTGCTATCTCGCCGTTCATTACATACGCCCAAACCACGATAACCGAGCCAGTTGCGTCTTCAAATACAACGACCACTGAGGCAGAATCTCCAAACTCCCAAAGTGAAACGCCTGGAGCTTCCACTCCAACCGACAGTCCGGCAGCGGCACTGACTGACACTCCGTCCACGGAAACACCTTCGGTTAATACTGGCACGTCTCCCGCAATAGAACCCATACCCATTGATGCGGAAACACTTGCGCCGGATACACCACAACCGGAATCACTTTTATCAGGAGGACCAACATCTGATTCGACACCAGCGGAAATAAGCAAGAAGACCGTCGATCCAAAGTTTTATAGTGAGCCGGATGTAGTGACTGGTTCCTTGAGTTATTCATATCCGCTATCCTTACCACCGGGACGAAATGGCCTTACTCCCGACTTGAAGCTTACGTACACAAGCCAACCGAGCGAAGACATTAATCCGTTTGGATACGGATGGGATGTAAGTATTCCGTATATCGAACGCATAAATCGTAAGGGTGTCGAGAAGCTCTATACGCAAGACTATTTCCGCTCCTCTCTCGATGGTGAACTGTTTTTAACTTCAAGTTCGACCAACATCTGGGGCGCAAAAATAGAAAGCGGGGCTCCCAACCAGTATCAGTATTCGGGCGGCGCCTATTGGGTGCTGACCGACAAATACGGCGCGCAGTATAAATTCGGAACTACCTCCGCCGCGCGACAGGATAACGTTGCGAGCTCGACGCAGGTATATCGGTGGATGCTTCAGGAAGTCATTGATACGAACGGAAACAAAATCAACTATTCTTATGTAAAAGACCAAGGACAGATTTATCCGTACAAGGTTAATTACACTTCTACCGCGACAACGAGCGGAGCCTTCGAAATCGAATTTCTTCGGGAGAACCGTTCTGATATTGCTACTTCCACAAAAGCCGGGTTTTCAATAGTTGCTTCACAGCGCATTAACGAGATACAAGCGAAAATAAACAGCTCATGGGTACGGAAGTACACAATCTCGTACGGCGCAGGCGACAACGCCGCCCGATCCCTTATTCAATCCATTACGGAGTCAGGAAAGGATGAGCAAGGAAACACTACAACCCTGCCCGCGACAAGTTTCGGCTACCAGCGGACAATATCGAAAGGATGGACCGAGCAGCAGAATATGCACGTATTGCAGACATTTGGTGGTGGCACTTATTTCAGTGATATTAACGGCGACGGACTTACTGATATAACGCATTCTTATAATGTTACCGGCAATTTATTTAACAAAACATATTTGAGCACCGGCGCAGGGTGGACGGCATCCTCAACGTGGGACATGCCAGTCTACATTATCATTGAAAATCAATCGAATGAAGCACGGGAAGCGGCACGCCTTGTAGACGTGAATGGCGACGGACTCACCGACATGATCGCAGCATATGACCGTGTATTCGGCTGGGAGGGTGCAGATACACTCGAGACATACGTCAACAATGGCGCTGGGTGGACAGCATCTTCGACATGGCGTCTGCCCGTATTCTTTTCTACGAGCGGAGGCGGCGCATGCGCAGAAGATAGTGCGGTGCGACTCGCAGATGTGAATGGCGACGGACTCACCGACATTCTTCAATCCGGATGCAGTGCAGCAACAGAGGTGTATTACAACAACGGCGTGGGATGGACGGCGAGCAACACGACCATTCCTGTCGATTTTTCCGATGGTACACAAGAAACGAAAAGCATTCGATTGGAAGACGTGAACAGCGATGGCTTTATCGACATCATAAAATCATATGGCGGTACGCATCAGACTTATCTTAATAGTGGAGGAACAGGCTGGACACTGACTCCATCTTGGGCACCGCCAGTCGATTTTGCCGATAGCAACACGAGCGACATGGGAGTGAGGTTCGCGGATGTGAATGGCGACGGACTACTTGACCTCATTCAAGGATATTCAAATTTAAACGAAAGCGGAAATAAAGTGTATTTAAATGATGGGAGCGGATGGACGGAAGATCCTGAATGGCATCCCGCTGGAGCCTTCACCACAAGTTTCATTCCGATAAACGGCGATGATACTATCGACAACCATCTGCGGTTTGCGGATGTGAATGGCGATGGAATGCCTGACCTCATCAGTGCGCACAACACTGCTTCGACAAGCATTGTGTACTTCAATAACGGGAGTAAGACAGACGTCCTTATTCAAGCGACGTACCCGCAAGGAGGAAATTCCACATTCGGCTACAAATCGTCGCAGTCTTATACCAGTGGTGGAATATTGCTTAGTCCGCAACTCCCACTCGCACTTAACACGCTTCAGAGCATAGCCATGAGCGATGGGGTGAACGCGTATGCATCTACGACCTACTCATACGAAAGTGGGCGATATTACTACGCGAACCCGTTCGACCGTAGGTTCAGTGGATTCTCGAAGATTACGAAAACCGATCCGGTAGGGAATGTTACGAAATCGTTCTACCATCAAGGCAACGCTTCCGATAGCTCGCATGGCGAATACCAAGATGATCAATCGAAAATAGGCCAAACGTACCGTACCGAATCCTACGACGATGCCAACAATCTTTACGCAAAAACAATATATCAATGGGACAAAGCAAGCCTTGGAAATAATCGCACCTTTGTGAAGCTAACGCAGCAGACCAATTTTGCATATGACGGCGATTCTGACCACAAAGAACGCGGAACAACCCTTACCTACAATGATACAAAAAGGCAGCTCATTACGAATAAAGATTGGGGCGAAGTTACCGGGAGCGACGACGGCTCATTCACCGACACCGGAAGTGATATATTCACAACTAACTTTGCGTATGCGGCAAGTAGCACAGGGAATGTTCTCGGTCTCCTCTCGCAAAGCTCGACAACTGATCAGGGCGGCACGAAAATCGCAGAACAGCGCCTTTACTACGACTCACTCTCGTTGAACTCGGTGAGTAAGGGCAACCAAACGAAAGATGAACACTGGATTACAGGCTCTACCTACGCGAGCACGACCCGCATATACAGCAGTATTGGCCTCATCACTAGTGAACGCGATGGCAAGGGTAATCTGACAACCTACGTTTACGATTCAAATTATCTCTACCCCGCAACGACGACCAACGCACTCGCACAATCAACAAAACGTGTATTCGATTATTCTTCAGGAAAAATTGCAACGACCACGGACGAGAACAACGCGGTCTTCGCTTCCGTCTATGATGGCCTCGACCGTGTAATAGCGGTTAAGCAGCCCGACAGTGCGACCACTTCTTCGGCAACAATAACGAAAGCCGTTTACGCCTATGGCGACACAGTGCTACCGTCTGTGCATCAAACTATTAATTTATCTTCAGCAACCAGCAGCGAAGCATACTTCTATCTCGATGGACTCGGACGAATCATGCAGCAAAGGATGGAGGCGGAAGATAATGGCGACTATGTCGTAAAGGATTATAAGTACGATTCGCGAGGCCTGTTGGCCCAAGAATCGCTCCCGTATTTTGGAAACGGCCTAGCGAAAAAAACTCCGACAACCAAAAAAAAGCTCTACCTGACGTATTCGTACGATACGCTCGCTCGCACAAATGGTATAGGAACGGTTGTAGGAACCACCTCAACTGCATACGACGACTGGAAACAGACCGTAACTGATGCGAACGGAAATGCGAAAGATTTCTTCTACGATCCATTCGGCAATCTCAGTAAAGTTACGGAACATAACGCCACAACAATCTATGACACGCTCTATGAATACGATGGCAAAGGCAATCTAACAAAAATAACGGACGCGTTGAGTAATGTTCGCAACTTTACCTACGATGGTTTGAATCGACAACTCACCAGTCAAGACCTTCATGCTTCTGGTGATACCCTTTACGGAACGAGCACGTACGCCTATGACCTCGCAAACAATCGTACGCAGTTCGTAAATCCGCGTAATCAGACGGTCAATTACACCTACGATAAGTTAAACCGCCCTGCAACCGAGGATTACACAGGAGCGGCAGGAACGGAAAAGACGTATACGTACGATTCCTGTCTGAATGGTGTTGGAAAACTCTGCCAAATCAATACCTCGTCAGCCTCAACTACCTATGCCTACAGCAAAACGGGTGCAGTCGTTAGCGAGCAGCGAAACATCAATGCGCCCACCACGTATCTCACTCTTTATGCGTACGACCAAGCAGGGAACCTGACGAGCATCGTCTATCCGGACATTTCGAATGTCACCTATCTATACAATGCCGCAGGACTTTTAGAGGCAATAAACCAACAAGAGCATGCTTCAACAACCGTCACACAGCTTGTTACTGATTTCGATTATGCCCCAACGGGCGCCGTAACTTACGAGAAAAACGGCAATGGTACGGAAACATTCATCCTGTATGATGCCGACGCACTCTACCGAATGACTAATAAGAAGACCATCGGTCCGGGAATGGGCATGATGATGCAGGGTCTCGGTGCGGGAGGGGAAAGTCTTTCCGAATTGTCTACTAGCAGTGTCAAAGCAAGTAGTACACCGGAATCGGAAAATCTTCTTTCTACACAATCGGTTGATTCTTCGGATACGATTTTCTTAGGAAAAGAGGGCACGGGCAAAAAAGCAAAATCAATATACGCAACTCGCATATATGCACGCTCCGCAGGAGCTGGCAAAGGCACTGCGAACATAAAGACAAACCTCGGAAGCGGTATTTTTAATCTTTCTACAGGCGACGACACACTCTCACTCTCACTTGCGGACGGAAAGGCAAATACGGCTGCCGCACGTACAACACAGACCGATACTGAAGGCCCGACGAGCTACACGTTTACAAATGCACTCGGTACGGGCGCTGATCTTGAAGTGATTCCTGGAGAAGGTTTTGTACAGAAGAATATCGTGCTGCACGCTGTTCCCGCATCAGCTGTTTCTGGTGCTGACTATCAAGCAACCTTCAAGCTCGGAGCAGTCGGCACTTCCACCCTCGACATTGAGGTCGATGGACAGCGCTTAAGCACGGCGGGCACTCTCGAGAGCAGCGGGGAAGCAACCATACTCGCAAACGGCACTGCCGTTGCATACATCTGGCCGCCATACGCCGAGGCAGCAACGCGCACTGGAACCGAAAGCCAGCGTGTTCCGGTTTCTATCCGCTACGAAAAACGCGCAGACGGCATCTATCTCACCAAAATAGTTCCTGCCACATGGCTTATGGGTGCAAGCTATCCTGTACGCGCTGATTTCACCGTGAGCACGTACCCGGGCCTCGGCGACGGCATCATAAGGACTGCGCCGTATCCGGGGTCGTGGGCTACCCAGCATGCAGCAACGTCCGGCACAGAGACCAATTACAACGCCTTTTCTTCGCAAGTGGGAGTAGGAGCATATGACAGTCCCAATGGTTACCTCTACATCACACGCGCATTCCTGCCATTTGATACGTCGTACCTGCCAGACAACGCAATCATCGGCACCTCCACACTCTACATACGTGCGACGAGTACTCAGAACCAGTATGCAGATGCATATTCCTACATCACTGTGTACCAAAGCTCACAGCATTCTCCGACCGCACTCACTGATGACGATATTGATACCTGCGGAAATACCGAAACGAATCCGACCAAAGGTTCCTCCGATGTGAATGTTTCATCATTTGCAACTTCCTCCCATACCGGCCTTGCACTCAATAGCACAGGCAAGGGGTGGATATCTAAAACTGGCTACACGAAACTATGTCTTCGTGAGGGACACGATGCTACGAATAATGCAATTACCAACTCTAATAGTTCATGGAAAGAAGAGGCAGTTGGTTTTTCTACGGCAGAATTTCCGGGCACTATCTACGACCCGTATCTTGAAATTATTTATACTGTGCCAAACTCTGCACCAACTGCACCTGACAATTTGCTGGTACTAGGCAAAACGAACCCCACGAATGTCGCGACCAGCACGCCATATTTCAGTGCACAATTCAATGACTCTGATACTGCCGACATTGCTACTTCCTACCAAATAAAAATTTCAACCGTCTCAAACTTTGCAAGCAGTGTATGGAATAGTGGAAAGACTACACTTACCGAACAAGTGCTTACCGGAAACCAGAGCATAAACATTCCGTACGGCAGAACTGCGCTCCCAATCAACGGATCGACCTACTATTGGATCATAAGGTTTTGGGACGATGATGATGTCGTAGGTGCATGGTCTTCGACCAACCAATTCTCAATGGCAAACGACGGCAGTGTTCTACAAGAGTTCAGCTATACCTATGACCCAGTGGGCAATATCACATCCGTCACCGACCATGGAGGCCTAAATGAGAGTCAAACGTCAAACTACACCTATGACGACCTTAACCGCTTGGAAACTGTCTCCACGACGCCTGGATCCAGTTGGTCGT
This sequence comes from Minisyncoccia bacterium, assembly GCA_049305795.1. Taxonomy (GTDB): domain Bacteria; phylum Patescibacteriota; class Minisyncoccia; order Phycocordibacterales; family Phycocordibacteraceae; genus C7867-001. The sequence goes on from JBAQPM010000006.1 coordinate 131,182, forward strand.
ATACGTATGATGCGCTCGGGAATTTGCGCACCTCAATAGAAACAACTTCCGGCGGCAATTCCCACTCGCTCAATCTCGATGGGTGGAACAATTACGCATACCATGCCGACAGCTCCGCCTTCGATATCACAGGCAATATCACGCTCGAGGCATGGATAAAACTCGATACACTTCCTAGTGCCGGAGCAGAGACGATTATCGCGGGCAAGTGGATTGTTCCCGGCGGGCGTTCGTACAAACTCGGCTACTACAACAACAGCCCGTTCCAGCTCCTCTTCACCACTTCGGGTGATTGTTCGAGCCAGACTGTCGGTTCGGTCGCCTACACGCTCGCGACAAGCACCTGGTACCACATCGCAGTTTCCAAGAGCGGCAGCACGGCTACTTTCTATGTGAATGGCTCTGAAGTGGGTACTGCGACAGTCGACGCGACGCTCTGCAACAGCAGTTCGGAATTCCATGTAGGCCTCCCACTCGACGGGCTGCTCGACGACGTGCGTCTCTGGAACGTTGCAAGAACAGGGACCGAAATATCCAACAACAAGAGTACAGAACTCGTGGGCAATGAGACCGGTCTTGCCGCCTACTACAAATTCAATAATGCATACAGCGATACAACGAGTAACGGAAACAACCTCACCGCCTCCAACACTCCCAATTTCTCAGCAAATGTACCCTTCAGCCCGGGAGACCCGGTAATGAGGGTCTATGGGTACGCCGGGACTTCATACGCAAATCCTCATGCTCCCACAAGCTTTAGTGACAGCACTGCAACTACCACCTACACCTACGACAACTCCGGCAACCAGCTCACCGGCGGTCTCACCAACACCTGGAACTATTTGAATCAGATGACACAGTCAGGGAATGGGGTAGCGACCAGTACGTATGCATATGACGACGCCGGTGCTCGCGTGAAGCTCGCAGCACCCTCCGGCACCAGTTGGTATCCCAACCAGTACTATACTGTCGGCACCTCAACGAGAGAGAAGAACATCTATGCAAATGGTCAACTAATAGCAAGCGTCTCTAACCTATCTGGCGCCACAACCACGTACTGGACTCATACTGACCACCTGAACGGCACAGACGTTTCTTCAGACACCACAGGACTCGCCGTTGAAGATCTGACGTATACGCCGTATGGAGCACCGAGCGAAGACACTAAGACAGGTTCCTTCTCGCAGAGCCGGCAGTATATTGGACAGGAGTATGACGCAGTTAACCAGTTGAGCTATTTGAATGCGCGTTACTACGAGGGGAGCCGAGGTCAGTTCCTCTCACAGGATCCTGTATTTCTCGGCAATCCGAGAGCCCAAATTCTCACTAACCCACAGAGTCTGAATTCATACTCATACGCAAACGGAAATCCAATTGTTAATAAAGACCCTGATGGCCGTGCAGCGATTCTAGCTCCAATCCTTATCGGTGCAGGAGTCGGAGCTCTCGGAGGAATCGGTGGTCAGGCACTGAGTGACTATGCAAATGGATCAGTCGGTAGTTTCAGCACTTACGGGGTGGCCGCTCTATCTGGCGCAACGGTGGGAGGAAGCATTGTAGTAGCAGGTACACTTGCGGCAGGTGCCGCACTTTCTGCAGGTGCAGCATCTCTTGTTGTGGGAGGTACGGCAGGGTTCGTTTCTGCAGGAACACAACTAGCAGGAGACGCTGTTCTCGGTCAAGAGACTGATTATGGCAACCTCGTATTTAACTCAGGGCTAAACGCCGTTACTGCAGGAACTTTGAACTTCCTACCAAAAGTACGAGGACGATTGCCGAATGTCGGAACAAATGCGTTCTTTACGGGTGCTCATACTCAACGTCAGGCAGCAGAAGAGTTTGTATCCGGAAGCGCTGGGTCATTTGCACGAAATGCGAATAATTACCTAGTATCAACCTCTAAGAAATACGGCTCAGTTTCTAGCTCGCTGTCTGCTGCTTCGAAAGCGCTTGGAAAAGGTGATATATCTGGAGCAATTAAATCTCTGCAGAAGGCGTATAATACACTCAAAGGAAGATAGCTTATGGAAAAGAGATTTTACGCCACTCCCGATCTAGCTTTTACATCAGTATTACTATTCGGTATCTGTGGTCTTGGATATATTTTAATTTCCCTGACTACAGGGACCTTCTTAAAGATAATTGTCCCTGCAATTATCTTCTTCGTATTTTTAGGATTTCTCTGGATCGCTCTAACGAAGGGAACCTACATAGCTGTTGATGAGCACAAAGTAAAAGGTCGAGTCGTTTTTCTCTTTGGAAGAACAAGTCTCTTGAGTAAGATCGAAGCTCTGAAGAAACGAGATTCCCTTGGAGGGCTGGTCACTAACATAGATTTGGTTTATAAGGACAAGGGTAACAAACTCACAGAACGTGGGCTTACTTCAAAAGAGATGCTCAAGAAGGAAGACCTGACAGAACTTATCCAACTACTTAAATCGAAGAATCCGAATATAGAGATTCCCTCAAATCTTACGCAGTAATGATTTGGATTCTTATATTAGGAATATTGTTTACATTATATGGAAGCGCATTTTTCGTGCCTAGTTTTGATTCATTCATCAAAAAGCATGACTACTCGCCAATGTACTACGTTATAATCCGACCGGCTTTAGGTGAAAAACGTGCTGATAAAATAAGACGCTGGGAAGAGCGACTAGCGTTACTGATCGGGCTTCTATTGCTAACGTTTTGGTTTTACCGTTACCTTAGCTAGGTAGTTAGGAAATGGGGTCAGCCACCATTACCCTCATGTTATCCTTAACCAATGCCCCGAGTTGAACGTGTTGATGTTGCCAATCAGATATATCACATCCTGAATCGTGCCAACGCTCATGTCCAGATTTTCGACACTGACGAAGACTACAAACTCTTTGAAGATATTCTCGAAGAAGCTGCCGAGACATACGGCATGCGTATCTTGGCATACTGCCTCATGCCCAACCACTGGCACCTCGTTCTCTATCCGCACAAAGACGGCGACCTCCAGAAATTCATGAGCTTGATCACGAACACCCATACCCGCCGATGGCATACCGCAAAGGAAACCATCGGCCAAGGCCACTTGTATCAAGGTCGATACAAATCATTTCTCTGTGAAAAGAATAATCATTTCCTTATCCTCGTTCGCTATGTGGAGCGGAACGCGAAGAAAGCCAATCTAGTTCGCTATGCAGAGAAATGGCGATGGGGGAGTGCGTGGAGAAGGGAACATGGAACAAAAAGCCAGAAGAAGATGCTCACTAACTGGCCTGTCCCTCGACCTCAAGACTACCTTTCATTCCTCAACCAACCACAGACCCAAAGCGAGGAAGAGGCAATTGAACGTTCACTCGAGAAGAACATTCCCTATGGAGGTGATCAATGGGTGAGTGGTATCGTGAAGAAGTATGGTCTCGAACAAACTCTTCGTTCGGTTGGTAGACCAAGAAAGAATGGTGGCTGACCCCAATTACTTCAATTACTCTATGGCTTACAGGTTAGTCATGAAAATCGTGAGTATCGTTCCAGTACGTCAACAAAAGCCGCTCCGAGGAGCGGCTTTCATGTGAAGATTCATAAGGGTTTACAGCCTCGTATGAGTTTCTGCCGATAAGCAATTCCAAACGAGGTGTCTTCCGTTTCGGGAGACAGAGATGCTCCTTCAGTAAGGTAGTGATGAAGACCCCGCCCGAGACTACGTCCCTTGAGCGTATGCATATCGATTGCGCGGTCAGGAATCTCAAGATGATATTCTTCGAACTTTCTCCGTTCTTGAATGACCATCAACAGTTCGTTCACATAGCGGGTCTTCCGCGCGCGACATAGGTACAAAATGACATGTGCAAGCGCGAGATTCCTCCGACTATCGCCCGCAGGAAGTTCGTCGTAAAGACGTTTTGCTTCTGCTACCGTTGCGAGTGCTGTTGGATCCGCAAGACCAATATCCTCGACGGAACACACCTTCAGGCACTCCCACAAAAAATCAGAGGCAGCAGTTCCAGCGTCACACATTTCAAGTGCCCAGAAGAGACTATTCTCTTCATTTCCGAAACGGATTTCCTTTATGCATGCTGAAAGAACTTCAGCGATTATGTCCCCACGAGCAGTATATGATTGTTGCCAGTTAGTCCCGCGTTTGCCGCCAGGCACAAGAACGGCTCCCTTGATTGTCATGTCGGTTCTCCAATGCTGTCCTAGACAAAACTTATCATATATTCCAAAAATGCTCCAAAAGGAGTTCTAGACAGCCTTTACTTGGCCTTTGGGGGGTCGGCGAGGTATTCTTAGAGGAATATGGCAATGGTAACTTCCGCATCCCTTGAGGCTTTGTTGTTTGCGTCCGGCGAACCTATGTCAAAAAAACGGCTCGCCGGACTTTTGAATATTTCTGAAGGGGAACTTGTCTCTGCTATTGCTGATCTCCACACCACACTTTACGAAAGAGGGATTGCGCTTATTGAAACAGAACAGGAGCTTGAACTTCGAACCTCGCAAGATGCAACTGAAATAGTGAGGAAACTTCGTGAAGGGGAACTTTCAAAAGACTTAGGTAAGGCTGGGCTTGAAACCCTCGCCATCATTTTGTATCGCGGAGGAGCCACTCGAAGTGAAATAGATTGGATTCGCGGTGTGAATTCTTCGGGGACAGTTCGCTCACTCCTGCTTCGTGGCCTCATCGAGCGCACCGAAGACCCGAGCGACAAGCGAAAATTCCGCTATCACCCAACCACCGACGCGCTTGCGCATCTTGGGGTGAGCCAACTGTCCGACCTTCCGCGCTATTCTGAACTTTCAAAAGAAGCTGATGGGGCGGTCGCGCAAAATCCAGATCATGCGAATGTTTAATTTCACCACCACCGAGAATACTGAAGAGGCTGCACAGGCGCCAAAAAATGAAGAAGCGCAGGTGACGCCCACCGAGGAGATTTTAAACGCCTCCGATGTCCGATTGCCAAACCGAAAAGAAACGGGAATCGGGCTTATTCTTGCGGTTTTATTGCTTGGGGGAACTATATTACTTTTTCCTCCTCAAAAACAAGAACCGGAACCAGAAGTTTCTATTGAAGTCGCGGTTCCACCAAACCCTTTTGAAGGAGTAGTTTTGCGAGCAAAATCAGCTATCGTCCTTGATCTGGCAACCGACCTGCCGCTCTATGAAAAAAATGCAGAGACACAATTACCGCTTGCTTCGCTCACCAAACTCCTCACGACTTATGCAGCAACCGACAGTATGCTTCTCGCCACTCCCGTGACTGTCACCGCCAAGGCACTAAACCAAGAAGGGGACAGCGGTCTTGAGGAAGGCGAGGTATTCATTTTTAGCGATATTGCCCAACTTGCCCTTGTTGCTTCTTCAAACGATGCCGCTGCCGCCATCATCGAGGCAGCAGGAAAACAACGCTCCCTCGGTGACCGCGACCTTCTTGAAAGTGCGGCGGCGGCGGCGGGACTTTCACAAACCTATGCCTTAAACGGAACGGGGCTCGACGAGACGGATTCACTTTCGGGCGGATATGGCTCAGCGCGCGATGTTGCCATACTCGCCGGGGCACTTTTGCGAAAGGCCCCCGAACTTGCAGAGGCAACGACAAAAGAAACCATAACCGTGCGTTCGGAAAATGGCATTTCGCACACGGTTAAAAATACTGACGTGTTAGTGACTCGTTTCCCAAACCTTCTCCTTTCAAAGACAGGGTATACCGACCTTGCGGGAGGGAATTTAGTCGTGGTCTTTGACGCGGGTATAAACCACCCTGTCGCCATTGCTGTTCTTGGTTCAACTCGCGAAGAACGATTCACTGATGTTGATACGCTCATTTCGCTCACGCTCGCGCATTTTGCAGGTCTTGCTTCTTCCTCTTTAACCTATGCTCGGTGACGCTGCCCGTGTACTCATACCTGCAGTTATATCCTTTGCGATAGGCATTGCCGCGGCGCCCATACTTGCTCATTATCTCTACAAATATAAAGCGTGGAAAAAAGTTGGCGGGAAAGGAAAGGGCATTGGGGGCGGAGGGACGCCCATCTTTGACGAAATGCATCGAGAGCGCGAGACCTCAACGCCTCGCATGGGTGGCATTTTGATTTGGGGTTCAGTGATTGTGACCGCGCTTGGCATTGCGGTGCTTGGTGGATTGTCTGGTGAACCCATTACTGATCTTGATTTCATTACGCGAAGCCAAACCTGGCTGCCGCTTTTTGCCCTTGGCATTGGTGCCTTGGTCGGCCTCGTGGATGACATACTTGAAGTCACCAAAAGTAAGGGCGGGCTTCCTATCCAACTTCGTCTCACCATCGTGGGCATTATTGCTCTTTTCTCCGGCTGGTGGTTTTACGCAAAGCTCGGCATTTCTGCCATAGGCATTCCTTTTGGAGAACCTCTTTCACTCGGACTCTTTTTCATTCCATTTTTTGTACTCATTGCGCTTGCCATTTATGCAAGTGGCATCATTGACGGTATCGACGGACTTGCAGGCGGCGTCTTTGCCATCGTGTTTATGGCATACAGCGGCATTGCCTTTATGCAAGACCAAGTTTCGCTTGCGGCATTTTCCGCAACAGTGGCCGGAGCCGTTTTGGCATTCCTCTGGTTTAATATTCCTCCTGCGCGTTTTTATCTTTCGGAAACAGGAACAATGGCCCTCACCCTTGCCCTCACGGTCACGGCATTTTCAGCCGACACCCTTGGAGAGGGAATTGGAGTGTTCGTTCTTCCCATTCTTGCTTTTCCCCTTACCGCAACCGTTGTCTCGAGCATACTGCAAGTTTTTTGGAAAGTGGTCTTTAAAAGAAAACTCTTTCGGGTTGCACCGATACACCACCACTTTGAAGCGCTGGGTTGGCCCCCATACAAAGTCACCATGCGCTACTGGATCATCACCATCATCGCAGGTGCTTTTGGACTCTCGCTCGCTCTTTTGAAATAGTATGCGGATTTTCGGCGACCGACTCTTTGCCCTTATTGTCGCCATACTCGTCCTTGGCGGTCTTGCCATTTTCTTTTCGGCATCCCTTGGTCTTTTGGCGCGTGAAAATGGTTCAATCTCCCACATCGCTATTACGCAGCTTTTGCTTGGACTTCTTCCTGGCATTGTTGCGCTCATCGCCATTCGCTACATGCCCTCTGCCTGGATAGCAAAAGGAACATTGCCATTTTATCTAGGAACACTTGCCCTTACAGCGCTCGTATTCGTTCCGCACATAGGCGCAACATTCAATGGGGCAACTCGGTGGATTGACCTTGGCTTCACTACCATACAACCGGCAGAATTTTTAAAAATAGGTGTCATTCTCATGTGGGGTGGCTATTTGGGATATGCGCGCCAACAACTTTCTTCGTTTCGTCATGGCCTCTTGGCATTTCTTACTATCATCGGCATACCCGTCGTTCTTTTGATATTTCAACCAAATACCTCTACGGCCATCATCATCAGCTTTACTGCCGGCATTATGTATTTCATAGCAGGAGCGCCGCTGCGAGACTTTGGCATTCTTTTTCTTATTGCGATCATAGGTGCAACCGGACTTGTCTATCAAAGACCCTACCTGATGGCTCGCGTGCAAACCTTCATCACCCCTTCCCACGATGCTCATGACTCTGGCTACCAAATTCAGCAATCCTTGATAGCCATAGGCTCCGGACAGTTCCTCGGAAGGGGATTTGGACAAAGCGTGGAAAAATTCAACTATCTGCCAGAAGCCGTAAACGACTCAGTCTTTGCAGTCTTCGGCGAAGAGTTTGGTTTCGTAGGCACCGTTGCCCTCGTGCTTACTTTTGTGCTTTTCACTGCCCGCGGGTTTGCCATAGCCTCAGCCACAAGCACTGCCGCAGGGGCCTACATCGTGACGGGGCTCACGCTTATGATCACCCTGTCGGCTTTTCTCAATATTGGAGCCATGTTGGCTGTTTTGCCTCTTACCGGGCTTCCGTTACCCTTTGTAAGTCATGGGGGAACGGCCCTTTTTGCCTCGCTTTCGGCGGTTGGCATCATCCTTAACATCGCGAGCCATCGAAAGAAATCAAATGCAAAACGAATTTGAAAGCGCGTATTTTATGGCTTATATAAGCCATAAAATACGCGCTTTCCGGTAGGCTCTTTTTAAACATTACACCTCTTGACAGAGTGGTAGTCAATGTGCTACTATAGAGGGACGAAGTGGTTTTCCATTTCGTGCTATGCCTTCACTTATTGCATCAGCCTTCGTGGCTGGTTTTTTTATTTTGTCTGGCGCAGAGGCAGCTTCAGCTCCTACGGGACCTGTTGAGCCGCCCCTGCCCGTGTTCTCTGTGACGCTAACGTCATACAATGCGGTGCCTGGACAGACCGATGAGGATCCGATGACGACCGCAAGTGGTCTGTATTCGAATCCTGAAGTTATTGCTGCTCGCTCACGCGACCTTGCTAAGGATCTTCCTTTTGGAACGGTTGTGGCGATTGAGCGCACTGCTTCGGATACCAACAACTGCCGTTTTGGCCAAGTTGAGCATCTTATCGGCTATCGTGTCATTGGGGACAGTATGAACGCTCGTATGCAAAACCGCGTCGACGTTCTTCTAGACCAAAATGACACCGTTACCGTCGGAGGGAAGTCCCTCAACCCAAGCCGTGTGCTTGGCGTCTGTAACGAAGTAACCGTGCGCGTCGTTGGATACATGAAACTCAAAGATGTACCCAAAACCCAGGAAGCACTCGTAGAAATGCTAGGAGGAACTTCCCGAGTCGCCGTACGTTAAATCATACTAACCATTAGCAACACACCCCGATCGCTTGGCGATCGGGGTGTGTTGCTTTTAAAATGAAGACAGCACCACTCCATGCAACCGTCTGCCTCTCAAGACGCCCTTCCACACCGGGCAGCGTCGGTGGTATCACTTGTTGCTGCACTTATAGAAGAAGGCCACCGTGAACACGCCTCCGATGTGCACCTTGACCCGACACCTCTTGGCATTCGAGTGCGCATCCGCATCGATGGCATCCTTTTTGAACGCCACATTCTTCCATCTTCGATACACAGTGAGCTCATTGCTCGAATAAAAATACTCGCGGGACTGCGCACTGATGAACACAACGCTTCGCAAGACGGACGATTCCGCCATGCGTTTGGCGAACCTCCCGCTTCTGTTGACGTGCGGGTGTCCATCATGCCTACCTACCATGGCGAAAATGTCGTCTTGCGTTTACTCTACGGTGCCGTTGAAGAATATTCTCTTCTTGAACTCGGGTTTGGAGAGGAGGAACGTTTGAAAATAGAAAGCGTTCTTACTCAATCAAACGGAATGATCCTTGCAACCGGCCCAACGGGCTCTGGGAAAACAACAACACTGTATACGCTCTTGCGAAAACTTTCCGTGCCGAGGGTTTCAATCGTAACCATTGAAGACCCCATTGAATACGCGATTGAAGGCATCCGGCAAATCCAGGTGAACACGCGTACGGGACTTCTCTTTGCCACTGGACTTCGGTCGCTCTTGCGCCAGGACCCCGACATCATCATGGTGGGGGAAATACGAGATGAAGATACGGCACGGGTTGCCGTCAATACCGCCCTTACAGGGCATCTTTTACTTTCAACACTCCACACGACTGATGCGCCCACTGCAATTCCGCGACTCCTTGATATAGGCATCGAGCCATATCTTCTTGCTTCGACTCTTTCGCTCATCATTGGACAACGTTTAGTGCGAAAAATTTGCACGGAATGCCGCACTGAAATAACACTTCCGAAAGACGTTGCAAGCAGGCTTGCTGCTTTTACCAAAGAAAATCCGGTGTGGTTTACCGGCACCGGATGCACACTCTGCAAAGAAAGTGGCTATCGCGGCAGAGTGTCTATCAATGAAGTCATGGTTGTAACTGATGCGCTGCGCGAAGCCATTATGCGTGGCGGCAGCGCACACGAATTCAAAACGCTTGCCAAAAAAGCGGGAATGAAAACCATGATTGAAGACGGACTCGAAAAAGCACAGCGAGGAGAAACTTCTGTTGAGGAAGTATTGCGAGCCATCCATGAATAAATCCACATTCGCATTCCAGAAACTGCGTGAATGGAGTAATAGTTTTTACACACACTTAAAAGCACCACAGCTTTCACTTAAAGAACAGGCCGCACTCACAAAACGCATGTCATTCCTTCTTCGAGGAGGCATGGCCACCCCTTACATACTTTCGCTTGTCGGGTCACAGCAACGTTCTTCGGCTACACAAAAAATATTTCAAAGTATCAGCGAAGACGTAGAGGCTGGTCATTCTTTTGCAGATAGTTTACGGAAACACCCAAAACTCTTCGCACCTTTTGCCATTCAAATCATTCACATCGGAGAGGCAAGTGGCGCATTTGCGGGCAACCTTGCATATCTTTCGGAAGAACTTGAAAAACGCTCGAGCCTCCGCTCAAAAGTTTTAGGTGCACTTATGTATCCGGCACTCATTGGTGTGTTTAGCATTGTGATGACTGTTGCGCTCGTCGTTTTTATTTTCCCAAAAATTGTTCCAGTCTTTAGCGGACTTGGCGTCGCACTTCCGTGGCCCACGCGTATCGTTCTTGGTCTGAGCAACTACCTCACCCACTGGGGCTTTCTGACGTTTGGCATACTTGCCACAGCGCTCCTTGTAGTCATGGTTATCACCAAACGCAACACCAAAGCCCAACTTCTTTTTTCGCGTTTTCTACTTTCGGTGCCCATCGTGCGCAGCCTCACCAGATCCTATTACCTTGCAAGCATCAGTCGGACATTTTCACTTTTGCTCACGAGCGGCATGACCTTGCGAGACGCCATTCCCGCTACGGCCGCCTCTATCACACACCCAGTGTATCGTTTTGAATTTGAAAAATTGCAGGAGGCCGTGGAAGAGGGAAGAAGCATTTCGGAAACGTTTGGTAATGCTGACGTTCTTTTTCCAGATTTAGTGCGACATATGCTTTCGGCGGGGGAGGCGAGCGGGACCCTTCCTGAAACGCTTTCCTATATTTCTGAATATTACGAACACGAGCTTGATGAAACAACGCGGCGACTTTCAACACTCGTAGAGCCCGTGCTTATGATAGGCATGGGTCTCTCGGTCGGTTTTGTTGCTATCTCAATCATTTTGCCGATCTATGAAATCACCCAGCATTTGCATGCCTAAAAAACTGCGCGGCTTCACGTTGATTGAAATAGTTATAGCAATGGCGATACTCATAGGCATTGCAGGCCTTGGACTTTTTATAACTATGGATACCTACCGCCACACGAGCCTTCGCGAAGAACGCGATGTACTGGTTTCAATGCTTACACGCGCTCGCACGCTTTCCATGACAAATACGGGCGGACTCCCGCATGGCGTTTGTTACGAAACAGAAAACAATCTCTATCGCGTTTTCAAAGGTGATGGGCAAGTGGAAATCGAAATTTCGAAAGGGAACAGCATAACAATTTCCGGAATGCCCACGTGTGAAAGCGGGGGAATAGTGTTTAGTCAACTCTCAGGAACGACGACAGAAACAACCATTGTCTTGTCAGAAAATACTAATTCCCTCGTGGTAGAGGTGAGTGGGGAGGGGACGATTTTGTATTGACCAGGCGGTACCTCGCTCTGTTTTTCGATTCCCCGACGCAGCATTTCCCAAATGTTGCTTAGGGTCATGCGACAAAAAGGAAAAACCGCCTCGTGGCGGTGTTTCCTGGTCGCATGACCCTACGGGGAATCGAACCCCGATTTAAGCCTTGAGAAGGCTCCGTCCTAACCGTTAGACGATAGGGCCGTCCAGCTTTTATACCAGAAATTGCGAGAAAGAGAAATTCTATTTTAGAGTTAGACCTATATAAAAGTTTCGCGACGCTTTTAGGCGTCGCGAATAACTATTCCACAATCACCACATCGACATCTCTCTTTCGCATAATCCTTATCATTTTTGCAGAGATGTCTGAGAGACGATCTTCTACGTTAGAACATAAAAGAAAGAAGGAGCTTTCCAGCTTTCCGTCTTCTACGGTGATACTCACGCCACCCAACATTTCTTCTAGTGTGATACGCGACCTCTTCCTACGCAACTTATGCTTACGCGAGCGGAAAGAAATGGGAAACATTTTTTTCTTTCTCTCGGCCATATTTTCGACCAATTCTGTAATTGAAGCCTTGGAAGCCATAACCTCCCCTCCTTGTTTAGGTTTCAGGTTCTGAAATGTTTGTACAACATCCAAGACCGAAAGTAAACAATGCTAGAATACCAGCATGTTAAAGCCTGTTGTGAGATTTTTTGATAAATTTGAAGACCGCATTCGCATTAAGCTTAGTCACTATCCGATCATTTATGCGCTTATCGGAGCAGTTGGCATCATTTTGGTATGGAAGGGAATTTGGGAAACGGCTGAATATTTTCCCATACTTTTCGGACCGGTCTCAATTCTCCTTGGTGTTCTGATACTCCTTGCTACGGGACTTTTGGTTTCGTTTTTTATCGGAGACAGCATCATTATTTCCGGATTTAAACGCGGAAAGAAGATAGTTGAAAAAACGGAAGAGGAAATAAAAAAAGAAGAAGGAAAAATGGACGCTATTATTTCAGAACTCCATGAAATCGAACACGATTTGGAAACACTAAAAAAGAACGACGTACCCAAAACTAGCCTTTAAGAAAGAAGCGTATCAACGACTAGCTTCACGTCAGTACCATCCGCCTTTCCTTTGAGTTCTTTCATGAGCACGCCCATAAAGCGGCCCGCATCAGCCTTAGTTGCGCCCATTTCAACCATCTTTTCGCGAGCGATAACTTCAATCTCGTCACGACTCATGGTTTGGGGAAGGAGAGATTCGATGATAACGAGCTCTTCTTTTTCACCTCCGGAAAGCTCAAGGCGGCCGGCTTTCTCGAATTGCTCGATGGAATCTTTGCGCTGGTTTGCCGCACGCTTTAAAACAACTGCAGCATCTTCATCTGCGAGAAATTCATCGGGTTTGCGTTTCTTTGCAACTACTTCGTTGGTCATTGCGGTCACGAGGGAGCGGAGGGTACGCAGACGCACCTCGTCTTTCGCGCGAAGCGCGTCTGGAATACCTGCCTTTATAGATTCATGAATCGTCATATACGACTAGCGTACCACACAGAAAGCTCTCTATCCCACAAATGTACAAACTCAAATAGGTGTGTGGTACTGTAAAGAACATGGGTATTGAATCGGGGAAAAATTCGGACAAGAAGATGTCTTTTGACATAGGGACGGCCATTATGAAAATAAAAGCACTTGAACATCAGGTCAGAGTAACGGGAGCTGTTGATCAAGAACCGGAAGCATTTGCACACATTGAAGCGGAAGTTATAAGTGGGCGCCTTACTCCCGAACAAGGTGTCGAAAAAGCTGAAACCCTGGTAGCGGGGAGGCAAGACTATCACTAGGTTCCCCTAGGGGTATACTAAATCCATGGACCCGTTATTTATTGCGTTATTGGTTGGAATATTTTTCATACTTCAAATAGGTCTTGCTTGGTTTTTCCTCGGGAGAAATCGGGACGCTTCTCAAAACGTGTCGCAAGACGGCATGGTCTTGCTGCAAAAGCAGGTACAGGATTTAGCACGCACGCTCGACCAGCGCGTGTCAGAATCTTCAAAACAAATGCAAGAAAGCGTGCATCGCCAGCTTTCAGAATCAACACGCATCATCCGCGAAGTGACCGAGGGACTCACCAAACTCGACGAAACCAACCGCCAAGTAGTTTCTTTTGCCGACCAACTCCAAAACCTCCAAGACATCCTGCAAAATCCAAAACAGCGCGGCATCCTCGGTGAATACTATCTTGAAACCGTTTTGAAAAATGTGCTGCCGCCGCGAAGTTTTCAAATGCAGTATCCCTTTAAGAATGGGGAAATCGTAGACGCCGTTGTTTTTGTAAAAGAACGAATCATTCCGATAGACTCAAAGTTTTCTCTTGAAAATTACAATCGCGCCATAAGCGCCCGCGAGGGAAGCGAGCGGGAAGGTTTTGAAAAAGCATTTAAAGCCGATCTTAAAATTCGCATTGATGAGACCGCAAAATATGTGCGACCCGAAGAAAACACGATGGAATTTGCTTTTATGTTTATTCCTTCAGAAGGCATTTATTACGACCTTTTGACAAACCAGGTGGGAGCGATGAAAACATCCACACGGGACCTCATTGATTATGCTTTTCAAAAGAAAGTGATCATCGTGTCACCGACATCCTTCCTTGCATACCTGCAAACTGTGCTCCAGGGACTCAAAGGCATGGAAATAGAAGAGCAGGCGGCTGAAATTAAAAAGCGAGTAGGGGAGCTTGGGAAACACATTGGTGCGTATGAGGAATACTATCGAAAGCTGGGCACCGCCCTTGGCACGGCTGTTTCGCACTATAATTCAGGCTATAAGGAGCTCGGGAAGATTGATAAGGACGTATACAGAATTGCAGGAGCAAAGGGAGACATTGAGCCGGAACTGCTTGAAAAGCCTGTTCTGGAGGCTGAATAGGGGAATGCTTGCGTTTTAGGCACAAAACCAGTATATTTGGCTGACTATGGAACTAGCGGTAATCAAGACGGGAGGCAAGCAGTATGTGGTCGCCAAGGGCGACACTATCACTATTGAAAAGCTCCCTGGTGAGCATAAAAAGGGCGATGCAGTGGCCTTTTCTGAGGTTCTTCTTGTTGATAACGGATCTGACACCACCATCGGCACTCCGATGATTAAGGGAGCAGAGGTAAAGGGCACCGTCACTGTTGTGGGTCGCGCTCCAAAGATTGACGTCGTTAAATACAAGGCAAAAAGCCGCTACCTTAAGCGCCGCGGGCACCGCCAGCCGTACGTGAAAGTTAAAATCGACGCGATCTCGTAAAAAACAAATCCCTCTTTCGAGGGATTTGTTTTTTACGTCTCTTTTCTATTTTGAAGGGCGCCTGAAAGGGTGGCAGCGTCTGAATATTCAAGTTCGGAACCAGTCGCAAGGCCGCGCCCGAGAACGGAAAGTTTTACACGGTCTCGAAAAGGAGTGAGAATTTCTCGCACTCGGTCGGCAGTGTGTTCGCCCTCGGAAGTTGCAGAGAGCGCAAGAACAATTTCAGTGAGTCCCCGAGAAATCCTTTTTTCGGCCATCTTCGCGAGATCTCGCTCACGTATGATGCCTTTGCCTGAAAGCGTGAGCACGCCGCCAAGCACAAAATAGCGCCCGCGATAGGTGCCCGCACGCTCCACCGCAATAACGTCCTGGTCTTTTTCGACAATCATCAAAAGGGAATCGTCGCGGGAACGATCAGCGCAGTAATTACACAACCCACTTTCCACGTGAGCGTAGCGGAAACACTCGCCGCATTGCGAAACATTTGCTCCGAGATTTTTAATGAGGTCGGCAAGTTTTGCGCGGTCTGAAGAAGATGTGCTAAGAAGAAAATATACGAACCGTTTTGCTTGGCGGGGCCCTATGCCGGGGAAGCGGGCAAAAGCAGTGGAAAGCTCGTCGATCAAATCCATACGGTATTAAAATTCCGCACCCAAATCGCCATAGCCAGATTTATCGACCGGCATAAAGCTCGTGCGTTTCTCATCAAAATACAATTCGACTTTTCCGGTAGGGCCATTGCGGTGTTTTTCAATAAGAATTTCGGCAACATTGGGCCGCTCGCTTTCTTTATTCGTCTTATCATCGCGATGGATAAACATAACCACATCGGCATCTTGCTCAATGGAACCCGAGTCGCGAAGATCGGAAAGCCGGGGCCTACCACCACGTTGCTCAACGGCACGTGAAAGCTGCGAAAGGGCAATAACAGGCACTTCAAGTTCGCGCGCAAGACCTTTAAGAGACCGCGAAATCTCCGTGACCTGTTGCACCATGGAATCAGAATTGCGCGTGTTGGTCGGCGCCATGAGCTGGAGGTAGTCGACGATAATGAGGCCAATGCCGCGCTCACGTTTCAGACGGCGCGCCACGGCGCGCATGGCAAGAATGTTATTACCTGGTTTGTCGTCAATATAAATAGGGGCCTTAGAAAGATTTTCAAGAGCGTCGCGAATTTTGGTGAAATCTTCTTCTGCGTGCACAGCACCGGTGCGGATTTTCCACGAGTTTACATAGGCCTCGGCCGCGAGCATGCGGTCGACTATTTGCTCCGAGCTCATTTCAAGAGAGAAAATACCAACGGGCACATTGTGACGCACAGCAGCATTACGAGCGATATCAAGGGCAAGCGATGTCTTTCCGATTGAAGGACGGGCTGCAAGTATCACAAGGTCAGAGGGATGAAAACCTGACAAAAGATTGTCGAGGTCAGGAAAGCCTGACGGGATGCCCCGAATGCCGCCCTCGTTTTTTGAAAGTGCTTCAATACGGTCCCACGCGTCTCCAACCTTTTCGGAGATGGCGACAAATTTGTGTGCCGCCGAAGCGTTGCCTATGGCATAAATAGATTTCTCCGCATTATCGAGCACTTCGTGCGTATCTTTTGATTCGTCATAGGCCGATTCAGTAATTTCATACGCAGAGTCGATGAGGGAACGCATGAGGTGTTTTCTTGAAACAAGTTCGGCATAGTGTGCAAAGTTTCCAGGCGCTGGTGTTGCCGCAACGAGTTCGGCAAGATAGCTTTTTGTCCCCGCGCGCTCAAGGAGACCCTTACTCTGAAGACGTTCTCCGAGGGAGAGGAGGTCGATGGGTTCACCGCGAGTTGAAAGCTCAAGCATCGCATCAAAAATGACGCGATGCTTTTCTGCATAAAAAGAATCAGGGCGGATAAGGTCGCCCACGTCATGAATGGCATCGGGCTTAAGAAGAAGAGCGCCGAGCAACGCTCGTTCGGATTCCAAACTTTGCGGAGGGACACGGAGAGTGGGATCGGCAGCCATTACCGTCCCAGTTTATCACCGTACGTCTTTGGTCAACAGGGTGCCGGAAGGCGAGTCATCCACACGATATCCACTGTTTTGAAGTTCAGCTCGAAGTTCATCCGCACGGGCAAAATTACCCGCACCACGCGCTAAATCGCGCTCTTCGACGAGTTTTTGGACCTGGAGAGGCAGATCAGGAAGGGAGAGGACTCCACTCGAATGTGGGGGTGTTACGAGGGATAAGCCGAGAAGTTGGTCTGCCGTCACGACCAAAGCCCATTTTTCAGAAGCGCTGTATTCTTCATCACGCAGCGTTTCCCACAGGATGCCAAGGGCTTGCGGCGTGGAAAGGTCATTGCGCATGACAGAAATAAAACGCTCGCGAGCATCGGAATCGGAAAGTTTCTCCTCTGACTCTTTTTTTATTTCAGCAGAGATACGCCAGATGCGTTTTAGAGCCTCTGAGGCACCAGCAAGAGCATCCCATGAAAAAGAAAGGGGGCTGCGGTAGTGGGCCTGCAAGAAAAAATAACGAAGGGCAAGAGGATGAAACCCATGAGTTTCGACATCGGGAACATAGACATCGTTTCCGAGAGATTTTGATATTTTCTCTTCTGCAACATTTAAAAATGAAACATGCATCCAGTAGCGCACAAAGGGACGTCCTGAAACACTTTCAGACTGTGCTATTTCATTATTGTGATGCGTGGGCATATTATCGATGCCGCCGGTATGGATATCGAGCTCCGTTCCTAAAAGTGACTTAGACATTGCCGAACATTCAATGTGCCACCCCGGGTTTCCACGACCCCAAGGAGAATCCCACTGCTGTAGATCATTTGGCTTTGCATCGCGCCAAAGCACAAAATCAGCGGCATTTCTTTTACCGGGAATTTTTTCAATGCGAGCTCCTGGAAGAAGTACTCCCTTATCAACTCCTCCCAGCTTTCCATAGGTAGGAAACCGGGCAGTATCAAAATAAATCCCATCTTCAGCACGATAGGCAAAGCCTTTTTCCTCAAGAGTTTGTATCATCGCAATTTGTTCTTTGATGTACTCTGTTGCTCGCGGGAAAAGAATATCGTGAGTATCGATGTTGAGTTTCCTAATATCCTCGAAGAATAGATTGGTATAAAAGGTCGCGATTTCAGCGGGAGTTTTCTGCTCTGCCCGGGCACCCTTTTCCATCTTGTCTTCACCATGGTCTCCATCACCCACCAAATGGCCAACGTCGGTGATATTTATGACACGACGCACATGGTATCCAGCCTCAACGAGCGTTCGACCAATAGTGTCTGAAAAAACCATGGCGCGCATGTTTCCGATGTGTGCTCGACTATAGACCGTGGGACCACAAGAATACATTGAAACCATTCCGGGCTTAAGGGGCGTAAAAAGATCTTTCTTTCCAGAAAGAGTGTTTGAAAAGAAAATGGGTGCTGCAGAAGAACTGACGCCCTCTTTTTTTCCAAATAATCTATAGAGCCAGGAAAACATAGAACCTTTTTACAGCCAACGCTTGAAACGGAAGAAGCTAAAGAGTGTAATTCCGAGCGCAATCATGATGGAAATAATGATCCAAAAATCATAGCGAGACCCAACGAAAGGCATATGCTCGGCGTTCATTCCAAAAACAGAGGCGACGAGCGTGAGTGGGTACGTTACAAAAGCAATAACGGTAAGCACCTTCATGATTTCATTTTGAGAGGTTGAGAGGAGAGAATCATTGGTATCGCGAAGCTCTTTTGCAACAGCTCGATACGAAACAACAAGGTTTGCGACGTGTGCACGCTCCGCTTCGATGTGCACGGCATGTTTGGAAAACGTTTTGCCAAAAAAAGCCGAAGTTGCGAGCTCCTGAACGAATGCCTTCAATGATTCTCCGTGGCGAGAAAGCGCCGTTTCAAAACGAAGGAGCATACGTCCAACCTCGGAAATGGTTCTTACCATGGCGCGTTCTTTGCCTCCAAAGATACCTTTTTCTATGCGCTCCAGCCGCTGCGCCGTGGCTTCTATTTCACTTCCGATGGCGCTATACAAACGGCGGAAAATCCGCTCAAGGAGTATTTCTGTTTTCAGATTACTGTCTGGAAGACCGAGAAGTTCTTCTGCCTCGAAGACCTTGTGTAAATTGTGGATAGAATCAATGACTTCGTAGCGGGCTGTGATGATAAAGCTTTTTCCTACAATAAAATCAATTTCTTGGTTTCGTGCACCTCCTTCCGCTGCGGCAGTAGGGAAGTGGAGCACCAAATATAAGTAGTCAGCAAAAGGTATGAAAAGGGGATAGACTGTTGGAGAAATGATCTCTTCTTCAACACGGGGATCTATGTCAAATTCTCGCATCACGTCTGCCAACTCTTCTTGTGTTGGCGACTCCATATCAATCCACGTAATTTTGCCGCGAGCGTGTCGTAATACCATTGCTGAAGATTATACCATCGGTTTGCGAGGTCCATATGGTAAGCTTGTGGTAACTATGTCAGACGATTTTACATCCGAGACCGAACAAGTTTCGTATCCATTTCGTGTGGTGAAAAGCGCGATAGCTGCGGCAGTGATTGCTATCGTCTTTTTTGTCGGCGGACTCTATGCAGGAAAACATGCCGAAGCGAACATACTTGGAAATATTCCGCTTTTAAGCGACGGACTCAATGCCACTCCTGACCAAAACGCCGACCTTACTGATTTTTGGAAAACGTGGAATGCGCTTGATGCGAAATTTGTAAAAACACATGCCTCTTCAAGTATTCCCACCGCCGAAGAAAAGATATGGGGAGCCATACAGGGACTTGCGTCATCCTATGGCGATCCCTACACGGTATTTATGCCGCCTGAAGACGCCAAAGTATTCCAAGAAAATATTTCTGGAAATTTCGAAGGCGTTGGGATGGAAATTGGTATCGGTAAAAACAATATCCTCACGGTTATCGCGCCTCTTAAAAACACCCCTGCCGAACGTGCGGGAATGAAACCGGGCGATGAGATTATTGCCATCAACGATAAATCGACTGAAGGCATGTCCACTGACGCTGCAGTGAAAATTATTCGTGGTCCAAAGGGTACTACTGTTTCCTTCAAGGTTTTACGAGAGGGAGAATTACTCACCATTGATGTGGTGCGTGACACCATTGCGGTTCCCGAGATGGATAATTCTTTTGATGCGAAAACGGGGGTTTATAGCATTGCGTTGTATGAATTCAGCGCGAACGCGGGAGAATTATTTGATGCAGCACTTGTCGATTTTCGAAACTCCGGATCGCGAAAACTCATTATCGACTTGCGCGGAGACCCCGGCGGATACCTTGATGCTGCGGTGGATATTGCAAGTCATTTTCTTCCCAAAGGTGCGGCCGTGGTAACAGAAGACTATGAGGGCAAGCAGGAAAGTCTGGTTCACCGGAGTCAGGGCACAGGAGGCATACCACCTGGAACTACCGTGGTTGTTCTTATAGACGAAGGTTCAGCTTCGGCTTCTGAAATCCTTGCTGGTGCACTTCAGGACCATGATGTTGCAACACTCATAGGCACCAGATCGTTTGGGAAAGGTTCCGTTCAAGAATTGGTGAATGTAAATGGGGGATCACTCAAAGTAACCGTTGCCCGCTGGCTCACGCCTTCTGGAAAAAATATTGCTGAAGGCGGACTTGCCGCCGACATTAAAATTGAACGCACGGCAAAAGACTTTACCGACGGGAAAGATCCTCAAAAAGACCGCGCCGTGCAGTTTCTTACGACAGGGAAGTAAATTAGCAAAAGCGCCCCGCCTCATCTTGAGACAGGGCACCTTGGTTTCGATGCTTCTTTTACTCAGGTAAACTGAAAAAGATCCTCCGCATCAATTTCATAACTCCCTTTACAATATCGGGCCATTCTTCCTTCCCAGGAATACTTGACCCTTCCTTTGTCCAGGATTCTACTTCCTCAACCGGACGACCAATCGAGCCTGAGATGACTTCGATTGGTATAAAAGCAATGACCTGAAACATCTTAATGAAGTCTTCGGACCTGGTGATGCCGTCAGACTCAAGCATACTGTGAAGTCTTCCCAGTAACGAGATCTGTTCCTCTGTGTATACCATCTAGTCGCCCCTTTCCTGTTTCTCTAGGGAAGGTTTAACATGGATTGTGACAAGATTGCAACACTGTTCGAACCATTCAGTCAATTTGCCTTTTAGGCGCTTAGTCGGTAAGATGGCCTTACTATGAAAGTCGTACTTACACGGGATATTAAAAACATGGGACGCGCGCATGAGACTGTCGAGGTTTCAGACGGACATGCCCTCAATTTCCTTATTCCAAAGCGTTTTGCCGTTTCTGCAACACCTACGGCCATTAAGCACGGCGAAATGCACCTCAAGGCAGTCGTTGAGCGTAAGACGCTCGATGCAGCACTCGTTTCAGAGCGCCTAAATGCCCTTGCCGAGGAACGAATCGTTATAAAAAAGAAGGTAAACGAGAAAGGTCACCTCTACGATGCTGTTGATGCTGCGGAGATTGCAACCGCGACAAACCTTCCTGAAGAAGCCATCCGGCTTGAAAAACCCATTAAAGAAGTTGGAACGTTCGATGTGCCAGTAGCTTTTGGCGAAGATTTCGGAAAGGTTTCAATCACTATTGAAGCGGAATAAAAAAGTCTCCATAAAAGCAAAAGGCCTCTCTAGAGAGGCCTTTTGCTTTTATGGGACGAATAGACTACCCAACGCTTACTACTTTCTTGCGGACAACCCGTCCGTCAAAATTTGTCTTGCGCTTGTCGGTAAAGGAAATGATACCTTCAGCCACTGCAAAAAGAGTATGGTCTTTACCCACACGCACATTTTTACCCGCTTCAATTTTGGTGCCGCGCTGGCGGACAATGACCATTCCTGGACGTGCCTTTTGACCGTCCGCAAGCTTCACACCCAGATATTTTGGGTTTGAATCGCTTAAGTTCTTTGTTGAGCCGCCGGCTTTTGTTGATGCCATAGTGGTATGCTGTTACCTAGTGAATATAGCAGAAGTTGGAAAAGACAGCAAGATAGAGTCCCAAAACCTCCCAAAGAGGTTTTGGGACTCTATCACAGGGTTTTTTGGCCGTGTTCCGCGGCATGCCCTCTATGTTGCCATCCTTATTCTTTCTTCAAGTGCCTGTTTTGGACTTGGCATTCTTGAGGGAAGGGAACTGGGCGAGAGTAGCAAGCTTTCTATTGAAACGCTCGGAACTACCACTCCGCCCATGGCACTTTCTGAAAGCGCAAAAATCCTTCCCGCAACGACGCTTCCTGCGGGAGGGGAAGTGGTGGCCTCAAAAAATGGTGCTAAATATTACCTCCCGTGGTGCGGGGGAGTAAAACTCATCAAGGAAGAAAATAAGGTTTGGTTTGCTTCAAAAGCCGACGCAGAAAGTCACGGGTACGAACCGGCAGCAAACTGCAAAGGATTATGATCGCTCTTGATATTGAAACCAGTGGTCTTATCCCAGGCAAACACGGCATCCTTGCCATTGGCGCTGTTGATTTTGATGATCCGACCAATCAATTTTATGACGAATGTCGATTGTGGGAGGGCGCGTGTATCGACGAGGCTGCGCTCGCTATAAATGGATTTTCACACGAAGAGATTACCGACGCTTCAAAAAAATCCGAAGGCGAACTCATACGCGATTTCATTGCCTGGGCGACAGATCGCCCGAAAGATCAAACATGTGCAGGACAGAATCCTTCTTTTGACCGGGACTTTGTCAACGCTGCCTGTAAACGTGCGGGTCTTGAATTTCCGTTTGCCCACCGCACCATAGATACCCATACGCTCTGCTGGCTCCATATGATTCAACATGGTATTGAGCCACCGACAAAAAATAGTCACTCCGCAATTAGCCTTGATACCGCCCTTAGATATTGCGGGATGCCAGAAGAGCCAAAACCACACAATGCACTTACTGGCGCACTCTCCCACGCCGAAGTTATCGCACGCATCGCGTATACTAAGAAACTGATACCGGATTTTTTCACATACGACATACCATGGAACAAGACCACATAGAACCCGTAGTTCCGCCAAAAGAAGGCAACCGCGACGTGCACGAAACTGCACGCAATCTTGAGTCCGCAATTAAAAAGGGGAAGCTTGAAGTTCCCGAACAGCCCGCACCGCTCGTATGCAAACCAACGAAACTTGAATCGTGGCGAGTGTTTAAGATCATGGCTGAATTTGTCGAAGGATTTGAAACTATTGGCAAGTATGGCCTGGCCGTTTCTTTTTTCGGTAGCGCGCGCGCTACCTTTGAAGACCATTTTTACAAAGACGCAACTGAACTTGCCGGAAGGCTTGCAAAGCGCGGTTTTGCCGTCATCACGGGAGGTTCGGCAGGAATTATGGAAGCAGCTAATCGTGGTGCGTATGAAGCTGGAGGTGCCTCTATTGGACTTAACATAAGCCTTGAGGATAGTCAGGGAAGAAACAAATACCTGACAGACTATGTCTTGTTCGACCATTTCTTTGTGCGCAAAGTAATGCTCACGTTTGCCTCTGAGGCCTATGTGTATTTTCCGGGAGGTTTTGGCACGCTTGATGAGTTTTTTGAAATCATCACGCTCATACAGACCGAAAAGATTAAACGAGTTCCGATTGTGTGTTATGGAAAAGAATATTGGGAACCCATCGTATCTTTTTTCAAAACAAAACTCTACGAAGAACACCGCGCTATTAGCGAAACTGATTTTGATTTGTTTGCCGTCGTTGATACGGCCGACGAAGCATACGATTACATTATTAAGAACGCTCGTTGTTAATAGAAACTATGGCTCTCGACTACAGTCAAAAACGTCTCCTTTCCGCACCACTTCGTTCCCGTGGTCGCAGCAAATCGACACAACGTTTACAGACGTATGCATTTTTTACCGGCTTGTTTAGCACCATTATTTCACTCGCACATCTTTTGTTGGTCTGGGCAGGGAAGTAGGGTTTTCTAATTTTCCACAAGAGCGTGATACCCCATTGGCACCCTATCCCCTATAATTACTTCATCATATGAAAAGAATTGCAAAACGTCCTACGCAAAGACTTGAAGTGTATGCGTTTTGGACCGGATTTACGAGCACCATCATAAGTTTGCTCCACGTCCTTATTGTGGCATCAAAATAACGCATTAAACGTATCAAAAGAAAAGACCGCCCACAGATTGCTCTGGAGCGGTCAGGAAATTGCTAGTGGCGAACGTATTTCAGAGTGCCACAAGCGCGATAACAAGAAGTAGCGTCACGACGATACTGTTGCACATCGTGTGGGCGACGGTGCTCGCCATCACGCCGTCCTCTTGAGCTTGGTAGTAACCTTGCGGGTAAACTCGCGCTTGTACTTCCAGCCATAAAACAGGCCGGCGATGCTGAGCGCAATACCGAAGGCGAGCGGTACGCCGACGAAGCAATGGACGAGTCCGAACTTGAACGACTGCCACGCGATGTCTTTCCACTCCTCATGACCCTTGCGAAACATCTCTTCCTCAGCTTTCGCCAAAAAGGGAAGAACGAACATCATGACGACGAAGAACAGGACGGGTAGCATCCGCACGAGTTCGATCGAAGACCTGGAACCTTCTTGGACAGGAACGACAAGGATATTGCCGCTGATGCCGAAGAGGTTGGTCCATCCGTATTTCAGGAGTGGCACATAGGTCAGTGCGACGCCAACGATGATGACAATGAGCAGGACGCCGAACGCCTGGAAGAAAAGCCCGAAGCGAAAGCGCTTGAACACCTGCCATACGAACTCGTAGTTGTGACGCTGTGCGACGATAGGCTGAGCCACCGTTGCCACAGCCATGAAAACCAGAAGCAGTTTTCCGACTGTGATAAGGATATCCACCTTACCCTCCTTCGTTTTGTGTAAAGGTACTTTCACAGGCTGATGCCTGTGATTGGCTGAATTATATCACATATTAAGCAATTACGTCAATAGCTGGCATAGATATGATATAGGGCAGGGGAGTAAAAGAGGAGTTATGCCCTCCTAAAACTGGACTTAGGTCCCCTTCCCGGTAGTGTGTTCGGGGGGGGTGCCAAGTTCATTGAAAAAAGAACAGCGTAGATCAGGAGGGAGATTGTTGAAAGAAATCTGATAGCTGCGAAAACTTAGTTGAGTGATGGATACTAAACAGGGGAGCCCGCCGCGCGCGGGTTTAGTTCAAGAGTACATACGTCGCACAATATATCTTATCGTACACTAACCCCTCAAATAACAGCCCACTTACAAAGCAGGGAAGTGGTGTCTTTAAAGAGGGGAGACTTTAAAAGGGAAGAGTTGTCCACATCAAATTTTGG
>JBAQPM010000007.1:0-65394 GCA_049305795.1 Minisyncoccia bacterium
ATACGTCGCACAATATATCTTATCGTACACTAACCCCTCAAATAACAGCCCACTTACAAAGCAGGGAAGTGGTGTCTTTAAAGAGGGGAGACTTTAAAAGGGAAGAGTTGTCCACATCAAATTTTGGGGAAGGAACATAAATTTGATTACTCTCCAAATACAAGAGATAATAAGGTCATGTCGGCCGCTTTTAAGAAAGATCTGAAACTATATATTGACGAGAGTGGAATTCCTGACCCAGATTCTTCTGATCGTTATTACACGCTCTGTGGAATCTGCGTTAATTCTTATCAAGCAAATACTCTCAAAATAAAAGCTGACCAAATCAAATTTAAATTTTGGGGTCATACAAAAGTTGTTTTTCATTCACGCGAAATAGGACTTAAAAATAATGTATTTTCAATACTTCAAGATCCTCGGACCGAAGGGTCTTTTTTGGCCGATATTTTCAATTACTTGAATACGAATGGTTACAAAATAATATTGATATCTGTTGATAAACAAGCAGCGAAAGCCGCAGGCTGGAGTGCAAAGAAAATTGAAGATAACACTACTGATATGATGATTGAGACTTTTCTAAGAATTCTCAAGAGCAAATCAGATATGCACGGCCAAATAATTCTTGAGAGCAGCGGTGCAAAAGATATTAGATTTTATAAACGTTATACATCTTATTTGTCTCAGGGATTCCCTAAACAAAATCTAAGCCACATAGATGTAAAAAACCTTGTTACCTCTGTAAGTTTTGTAAGTAAAAAAAATCACGATATTGAGACTCAAATAGCCGATATTTACGCGTATCCTGCAAATAGGCGTTGTGCACACGATGACAATCACCAGGAAATGATTTCAGGTTCCTATGAACACAAGATCTGTCAGCTTTTACCGGCCAAATTAGCCCAAATGGATGGGACGCCCTGCCACTATAGGCTTCCCCTTACGTAGTCTTCTAGAATAGAAATGGGAAAAGCGGCACTTGTCCGCTTTTCCCTAGACTGATTTGTAGCCAAATTGGCTTACTTGCCAGCCCTTAGCTAAATTATACACACCTACAATGAAGGGTCAATGATATCCACACCTAGGCCTTGACCCGATTATTTTGACATAATTTATTTATATTACCCAATATATACGCGTTTTTGTTACTTAATATGATACCCTTATCCCTATGAAAACCGTCAAAAGCACCTCTATAGAATCACTCCATAGAGGTATAGCTATTATCTTCACCACCGACGATGGGGAAGTCGTAGCCCTTCAATTTGGCAAACACCAAGCACGCCAGCTTATGAAAGCTATCCTTCTTAAACTTGGCGTTGGGAGAGGGGAGGGGGAAGAGTGAAATCCCCATCCTTAGGTTGACCCGTTTTCGTTCCGTAGTAGGGTGGGTATTAGAGCACCCCACAAATCCAGAAACCTTACGATCAAAGCTCCGTCTAGGGGCGGTTTACTCGTAAGGTTTTCCGTTCCTAGGCGGTGTTTTGTTACTCATAAAAACCTTACGACATGAAAAAAACTCTAGCGGTGGTAGCTTTTCTATTGCTAACGGCTATACCGGCTCACGCACAAGTACAAGGAATGACTGAACAGCAGAGACTCACTCTTATATCCGAGATTAAGGCTAAGATTGAATTCCTCATTCAGCAGCTTGAAGTGGTTAGAAAAGAGGAAAAAGAAAAACAAGCTCAAAAACGAGAAGATCAGAAAGAACAGAATGAAAAGGAAAAACTCTGCACTACTGCTACAAAAGCAAAGAATGAGCACGAAGCCAAAGAACGAAAAGTGACTCAAAAATATAATAAAGAGATCGAGGAAACTAAAAAAAATTCAAATGGTGTCTTCGGAGGTGCTCTTGATCAAATGGTATGGGATATTGAGCGGAAGAAATCCAGCGAACTGGCAGATCTATCTATCGAAGGTATGTCCATCCTAGATAACTACAATCTCTATTGTCACAATTACACTGCATCTCCTCGTCCTTCAACCTATACTCCGCCAACACAGACCTATTGTACTGAATTAAGTTCTGGATTTAGTTGTACGTCGTACTAGGTATATCCTCTTTTACAGACCACCGTTAACGCGGTGGTTTTGTGTTTTAGAAGGGTAGGGAGCAAGACTTCCCCTTTTGGAATCTATATAATTACTTTAGATACTTTGAATACATCTGTGGCCGTCCAGAAATGCTGATAATCGTCTTTTACATGTAGTGATGCGGGGACGCTGCCTCTGTAGAGGAGGTAGCGGTTATCAGACTAACTTTACTGCTGTGAAGACATTCACCTCAGGAATGACTGCCCCCGTGTCAGCACAATACGAAATTGTGAACCGATTGGGTAACCGAACGGGAATCGAGCGTACTGTGACAAAGGGAGAGCCTCTCCCTCCGACACTTGCATCAGGTCAAACATTCCGAATCGCAGACAAGACGAAGCACTAGCTTATTCTTGGTGGCCGACCTTTCGGGGCGGCCACAGATGTATTCAATTTAGATTCCCGGCAGGGTAGGGTTATATATTTCCTCAAACTCTTTCTTTATTTGACAAGGTGCGTTCTCTATATTCTAATAGTCGCACAATATATCTTTTGCGACCCTATCCTAGAGGAACTTGGGAGACTTCCGCCTTGGAGATATTCTTTGGCTTTGGACTTCCCAATCTCTATGCTCCTTCCTCTTCGTTTAGATCTGTTAAATGTCGAGTGAAGTGTTGTTTAATTGTTGCGTCTAGTGCTTTGCTAAATTTGATTGCGTGCTTAGGAGTTAAGACAACTTCGGCCACAAGTTGACCCACGGGTGCATTTGGTCGCAGGTATGCAAATTGTATGACTACAGAGTCATCCGATACCGTCACCTGGGTCGCGTTTGAAAATGCAGGCGTTGCATCAGGTGGCATGGCCACTGATATCTGTTTTTGTTCGTTTTGGTCTTTATCATCCATGGTAAGAAATGATTATTATTAGAAGAACGAAATAATGCTTGCATAGAGGCCACTGAAGAAATGTATGACCCATTCTATTGCCGTTCCGATTGAATTAACGATGAGGTGATAGATATCCGCTAAAAGTCCTCCCACAAAGGCAAAATTTGCCTGGCCAACAGGGGAATTGACGATGCTTTGAATTGAGATGCCGAAAAATGAAAGAAGGAGCACTACAATGACGGTCCAGAAAATAATGCGGAACATCAGCATATAGTACCGCGACCTTGGTCTACGGAAAAGGAGGTTTTAAAGAGGGCCGCTTCCCTGCCCCTTCGATAAAATCTCGGCTAGACGATTCTTCATGATTTTTGTCAAACGTCGCACATTACAAATACGACATTGGGTTTAGATAGGCATCTTTTGGCGCGACAGGCATCGTTGCACTTGCGCATGGAGAGGTTGCGCCGCGATACTGTTGAAGCGTCATAATTTTTACTCCTGCACTTGCATACGTTGCAAAATGAAGGTGTGGCCCAGTTGCGTATCCGGTCATGCCGGAATATCCAAGCACTGCACCAGTACCGACTCCCTGCCCTTTTGCCACGAGAATGGTTGAAAGGTGTGCGTAGAGGGTTGAAAGTCCATTTGCGTGTGTAACGAGAACCCATTTACCAAAAGAGTAACAACCGGGGGCCGCATCGGTATTTCCCGTGCCGGCAACAACACCGGAAAGTGCCGCTTGTACGGCGGTACCGATGGGTACGCCAAGATCAATGCCATTATGGCCGCTGCCGTTATACACCTGGGGATTTGCCGTTGCGAAAGGTGTCGTTCCAAAATATTGCGTGACACAAAAAGGATTCCCAAGGTAGGCGGATTTTCCTTTACAACTTGTCATAACGGTATTTGAAAATGGCCACGAAAGAACTCCTGAACCTACATGTGGAATTGACGCTGACCCGACACTCTTGAGACTGTTTTCAAGCTGCGAAAGCTCGGCCTCAAATGCCGCTTGTTGGGCCTTTTTTTGTGCAATAAGTTTCTGATAGGAACTCTCTTGATTTTTCGTTTGCGTAAGCAGTGTTTGCTTTTCCTGTTTTGCAGCATCAAGAGCTTTTTGTTGTCCTGAAAGAGTGCTTTTGAGTGAAGATAATTCCGCTTTTGTTTTGGTTACTTCGGTTTGACGATCAGTTAATACTTGTTTTGCGTTTGCAAGATCTGCAGCATGAGTACGAAGTGCGCGCGTGAGTGACGCGTCAGCGTCCACCGCCTCCCACACATCTGAAAGAGATTCGGAGGAAAAAATACTTGCCACAAGCGGCTGCGCGTCTCTCATAGACATGTCACGGAGGGAATCTGCGACTGCCAAGGTATCAATAGTAATTAACTCTTCTTTGTCTGCAATTTGAGAACCAAGAGAGGTGAGCGTGAGATTTGCATCTGCGATTTTATTTTGTGTAACGGATATCTGTGCAGTTATTTTTTGACGCGAAATATCAAGTGTCTGTATCGCTGATTGAAGTGTTTGCTTTTGAGAACCAAGGACATCCAATTGTTTTTGATAGGCAGTTATTTCTTTTTCAAGAGCCGCTATCTGCTCGGTGTGATTGCTTATCTGCGCTTTAATTTCCGCGGCTGTCTGTGCGTACGCAAAGAAAAAAGGCAGAAAAAAAAGAACGGAAAGAGAAAGAACAGGAATTAAAAAACGTCGAACCGGCGTGGTCATTCTCCCAGTATACCAAGGGCTGTATGAAGACGAGAAATCGCTTCTTCACGGCCCAAAATGTAGATAAGCGTAAAAGGATCGGGTGAACGCTCCTGGCCTGAAAGAGCATAGCGGAGCGGCCACAAAACGGCCCCCCTGCCCTCTTGCTCTGCATAGGACATAATGGCGTCCTTTGCGTCTTCAACAGAAGGCTCAGTGGAAAGCGTGCCTACAAGATCTGCAAGATGTTTTAGGTATTCCTTGGTAGACCCAGGGCTATCTTGTGGCTCTTTTGAAACAAGGAGTTCACGTTTTGGGACGGGTTTTGAAAAGAGAGAAGCAAGCTCTCCGGTAAGCATGTCACGCGCCTCGCCAAACGTATGAGCGCGTTCTTTAAGAAGCGGAATGATTTTACGCATGGTTGAATCTATTTCAAAGGAACCTCGCACTGCATATTCTTCGTCGGAAAGTTTGCGCATCCATTCTTGATTGAGGAAAAGTAGCTTGTCATCATCAAGCCGTGCACCGCCCTTTTGTACTTTGGAAATATCAAACAAAGAAATCAGTTGTCCAACAGAAAGAATTTCTTCATTACCCTCTGGGTGCCATCCAAGCAGCGCAAGAAAATTCACCATGGCTTCTGGTAGGTATCCTTCGGCACGGTATTCGAGTAAATCCTTCGCACCATCGCGTTTTCCTAGTTTTTTGTTTCCTTCCTCATTCAAAATAGGCGGAAGCGTTGCGAACACAGGAGGCGTAACGCCGAGTGCATCGTAGAGCGAAAGAAATTTCGGCGTGGAGGCAATGAATTCCTGACCGCGCATCACATGCGTGATGTGCATTTCAATGTCGTCAACGACGTGTGCAAAGTTGTAGGTTGGATAGCCGTCCGACTTCATGAGTATGAAATCATCAAGCGCCTCTTCACCCGCAGAAAGTGGACCGCGCACAAGGTCATGCCATTCGTATCGTTTTATTTCAGGCACCCGGAACCGGAGAGGCTGTGAACCGTCCCACTCCTCCACGGTCTCGGGACGATGATCTCGAAAAAGAAATGGTCGTTTTTCATCCTCTGCTTTTTTTCGAAACGCATCCAATTCTTCAGTCGTGTAGGGGTCGGGGTACGCATAACCCTTTTCAATAAGCTTTGTTGCATACGTGCGATAGCTTTCAAGCCGTGCAGATTGAATATAAGGCTCGTATGGACCACCAATATCAGGACCCTCATCCCACTCAATACCAACCCATTTAAGGGATTCCATTATGTGCCCAATAGAACCTTCCACTTCTCGTTCTTTGTCAGTGTCTTCAATACGCAAAATAAACTGACCGTCGTGTTTGCGCGCAAAAAGCCAAGCATAGAGTGCGGTGCGAACTCCACCCACATGCATGTATCCCGTCGGAGACGGCGCGAATCGTGTACGTACGGTCATACGGTTACTTCGTGCGTAAGCGCAATGCGCACGATCTCTTCCGCGATAATTCGCGCCGCGTCTCCTGGCATAAAGGTTTTTCCTTTTTCGCCCATTGATTTTTGGAGCGCTGGGTCAGAAGCGATGCGACGGATTTCGGAGGCAAGCACATGCGGTGTCATATTTGATTCTTCAAGCACTACCGCAGCACCGGTGTGCGCATAGGCATAGGCATTGGTACGCTGGTCGTGACTGATTGATTCAGGGATAGGAATCAAAATGCCCGGTTTACCCCACACCCCAAGCTCGGCGAGTGCCGTAGCACCTGCGCGAGAAACAACGACATTCGCCGCGCCTGCGGCGCGGCGAATCGACTGGGTGGAAAGATACGGAAACGCATGGTACCGAGAAGCATCTTTGTTTCCAGAAAGTTCCACTTTGGCAAGACCCTCCACATTTTTAAAATCTGCTTTCCCCGTTTGATGAATGACATTTACAAACGAGACGAGATCTGGAAGCGTACCGAGCACGGTTTCGTTAATACGCTCCGATCCGGAGGATCCCCCAATAATAAAAACAGTCGGGACAGAGGTATCAAGCCCAAGCTCCTGTGCTGCACCCTCGGCGTCAATATGTGCAACTTCTTTGCGAATAGGAATGCCCGTAAGCGCGATACGAGCTCGCACTTTTTCTGGAAAATATGCCACAGCACTTTCGAATGAAACGGCAATACGGTACGCGAAGCGAGATGCAAGGATATTGGCACGTCCTGGTTTTGAATCCGACTCATGAATAAGAACAGGAATGCCTATGATGCGCGCTGCAAGCACCACCGGCACGCTTGCATACCCGCCTTTTGAAATCACCACGTCGGGATAGATAGTGAACAACACATAGAGCGCGTGGAAAAATCCACTTATCGTGCGGAATACATCGAGAATATTTGAAAGAGAAAAATACCGGCGCCACTTCCCTGCCCCAATCGAAATAAAGACCAATTCATTTTCAAAAAGAGCTTCTTCGTCAAAAGGCACGGGTGCCAAATAATACAGGCGCGGTGCAACCAGTTTTTGCTCCGCAACAATGTCGCGTATAGACTCCACAATGGCGATAAGCGGGTAAAAATGACCCCCCGTGCCCCCTCCGGTAAAGACGATTTTCATGCGAGTATTTGCGGCTTAATGACTCGGATTATATCACCAAATAGGCCGTACCTTAAAAGATACTGTTTTCTTATGCACCGATTATTTTTGACTTTTTAGGTAAGGTTTTCTACTCTTTCCTTTAGATTAGAAAAGGAGGAAGAGATGAGAGAAATTATCTCCTGGTCTGTTGATCCAAGGATTGCAAGGTCAAAGGAGGATGTGCTGGTAATCGCAGAAATTTATTACCGCATGCCCGATTATCCCTCAATCTTGCAAGCCTACATCTGGCAAGAACTTGATGTTCCCCCCGAATACCGCGAACTGCATGGTTTCCTGGACTTTTGGGATGAGAACTTAGAAGGAAAAATTTACTCGGTGAAAATCGCGAACAGATACCTGGTGAAACCAGGCGAGCTTCGAATCCGTAGGAAATTGCGAATACACACGGAATTCAGGCTTCATTAATCCTGCTGGCAAAAAGGCCGCCCATACCAGGCGGCCTTTTTCGTGATTCTAACTTCCAAGAAAACTATCTCGTAACAGAAATAGTTTGTCCAAGTTCAGCCGCAGGAGCAGTGATGGTGTAGCGACCATTGGCATCTTTCTTTACTGAATACTTGCTGTCGTAATTCGTTGCACTCGTCCATGAGGCGCCGGTTGCCGAAGGATCAAAAGGAAGACTTGCAGGAATATACGTTGGCGTGAGACAGGAAAGGTCAATATTTCCGGCTCCTGAAGTACTCGTAATGTTGTAGACCGTATCAACGGTAAGCGTTGGGCAAGTGTACGTGTCACTTCCAATGGTATAGGTGCCTTCAAATATTCCTTTGTTGTCCGCAATTCTCTGGCCTATGGCGTTTAGCAGTGTCGTGACATTGCTTTGTCGCTGTGCATTACGCGCCTCTGCAAATTGTCGCGCAGGGTTGAGTGCCACGAGAACCACCGCAGCGAGGATTGCAATAATGCCAATAACGACGAGTACTTCAATAAGCGTAAAACCAGAACGAACACGCGTGCGAGCAATGCGCATAAAATATCTTGTTATTTTTATAGGCGAACTTTAGCATTGCGCCGCGCTCAAAAAATATTTTTTACGGGGAGTTGGGGATTTCTTTTTGCGTAAAGGAGAAATCGTGTAGATCAAGCACCACCTCGCGCGCCGATGTTGCCTGTTTCCATATACCTTCAACGAAAAAAGAAATGCTCTCAGCCTCCTGAGTAATCTTTGTTATGGAACAAGATCCGTATGGGAGTGCAAGCGCAGTATCTACAACATAGGAAGAATCTTTTTTAAATAGGAGACGAGCGGTTTCTGTGCACGTGTCTGCATTATGCCGGGCTTGCAGGGCAAATTCCGTATCAAGACTGTTAAAACGAGAGAGGAATGCGCGAGTGCCTTCGGTCATGACGACCAGTAAAAGAATTACCGATACTAACAGCACGGACACGAGTGCAATAAATCCCCGCTCGTTACTCATGGAAAAATTGTTTTATCGTAAAGGTTCTATCAGAAATCGTCACCGCTGCGGCAACACCTTTCACAGAGCCTGATGCAAGCGAAACAAAAGACATTTCTGAAACGTCCACGTTTGTGCTGGTGAGCGGTATCCACTCTCCGCTTCCTGTTTTCATTGCCACGGTATGTGCATGTATAGAAAATGTGACGGGACTCCTCTCTGGATCATCCTGGGAGATAACGAGCGTTCCACTTGAACCTCTTTCAGGTTCAATGATTTCTTTTGCGTGCATAAGTGCAAAGCGTATTTTAGCGATGACAAAACGCCCTTCTTCCTCTACTGCAAGCGCGTGCGCGCCCTGTGCGGAGGTTCCTCCGATCCCTGACACAAGCGAAAACACGCCAAACATGAGTATGGAGAGAAGCGAAAGATAGATCAGCGTTTCAATGAGCGTTGTGCCGCGCATCATATGCTTTTGAAAATGTTGAACAGTGGCGACGCTTCCCCCACGCCGTAAAGTGTATCTGACTCATAATCAATACCGCGTTGCGCAAGACCCGATACCCCAAACTGAAGCAACCGCATCGGATGCGTGGGGTCAGAAATATCCCACGCCTCAACTCTGCGAGTACTTACAGCGCTTGGAGTGGCGGCAAGATAGGCAATGGGCCCCGCAACCTGTATACCAGTCACGTTTGTTCCTACTTCCCCTGTTCCAAGAAGGATGAGTCCCGTTTCCGGTTTGGATGCGTCAAAAATATACAGCTCTGGACCGGCAGTGTTTGAAGCGCGCCCTACGTAGAGCAGGTGTCCGAGAAGCGCAATGCTTTGGGCATTCTGGTTTCCCGGCAGATCAACGCGCGAACCTGTTATTTCAGTGATACTTCCTGTTTCAGAGGTATCGGTGACGTCATACACTGCCACTTCCCCACTATCGCGCGCAGTGGCCACGTAAGCAAAACGCCGAGTTTCATCTCCCACTTTTTCGTCGCGAACGACGAGATCATGTATGGTGCTATTTATGAATGTTCCGAACCCAAGTTCATGCGGAAATTCTGGATCGGAAACGTCAAAGATATGAAATTCGGGACCTTCGGTTTCGCGCGTAACAAAATATATCTTGCGGTCGTAATAAAAAAGACGCCAACCCTGTGGAAACGAACCAGTCGCCTCAACTTGAGCAGGAGTCGTGGACGCCAGAAGTTTTGGATGATCAATATAAGAGGCGTCGACAATAGCAAACTGGTGATCAGGGCTATGCAATGCCATAAATAGGTACCGATGAGTGTCTTCACCTTCTCCAATTGAAACTGCGTCAAGGGCGTTTGGATATGCCGCAAGCGCAAGTGATTCTTCTGGCATATGAATAAGGCCTTCAGTGGTGCCTGTGGGAACATCAAGGACATCTGCAATGGCAATATAGGGAAATTGATCAAGACCAAGATATGCCAGTCCCCCAAGGACATCAATCGCAGTTCCCTTTACGCCAGCACTCGTGTCCGAGGAATCGACATGCATGGCTTGCCAGGATGATTCTGGCGGCACCATCTCGCAATCGCGACCGAGCGCTTCTAGTTCAAGAGGACTTGCAAATCGACTAGACACCGGTAATTGACTGCGACGTTCGGTTCTTGAAACATGTATGACTACCTCTTTAATACATCGGGAAATATCCTTTACCCGTTGCTGCCATTCGTAAGAAGTGGCATCTATGATGGACACACCTTCTGATGGAATGAGTTTGGTGAAATCAGTACGCGACACCGCAAACGCATCGGAAAGTATATCTTCAGCGATTTCCTGCATATCAGTTTCTTCTTGTATATCCACTGCCGCAGTTGCGCTTGCACCGGAGGCAAGAAGTATGGCCGTTCCCAAAAGACTGAATACTGAAAAAGCAATCAACAATTCAAGTGTGATGCTTCCCTGACGGAGTTTCCTTCGCGCTACCTCCGCCTCCATTCTTTGTCCTGCCGCACGAGATTCACAACGTCAAGCGGATCAGCGAGAAGCGCTTCGACAATGCGTTCCATGCGTATGGATTGAGAACCTTTTATGAGCACAACGTCACCCTTTCGCACCAATGAAACGAGTGGCTGTGTGGCATTTTTTGAAGAGTCAAAAGAAATCACCGCATCATCTCTAAGACCTGCCTTGCGCGCAACTTCTGCCATAGCGCGAGCACGTATACCAACGGTGACAAATACATCGGCACTCGACGCGGCAAGACGAGCAATACGCTCGTGTTCCGAAACAGAATAGCGCCCAAGCTCAAGCATGTCCCCCAAGATGACAATGCGGCGTTTTGCCTCTACAAGAGAAAGTGTTGAAAGCGCTTCTTCAACGGCGGCAGGAGAGGCATTGTATGAGTCATCTATAAGGAGTGCGTCCTCTTTCCCTTTAAAAATACGCATACGCCCCGGCGGAGGCGCATAGGTAGCAAGACCGGTAAGCGCTTCTTCAATAGGAATTTCAAGCGCAAGTGCAGAGGCAAGCGCGGCCGCGGGAGCAAGAAGTTGCGGACGACCAAGAGCACCCTGAACCTTGATGTCGTATGTTCCCTCATTGGTAGAAAGAGTTGCTTCCATGCCGGAAACCATATCTCCTTCCATGAAAACGCGAGGATGCTCGATGCGAACGGTTGCCTCTTTATCAAAACCAAAACTTGAAACATTTGCAGCTAAACGTTTGGCATAGGTGCGTGCATGGTGGTCTTCAGAAGCGATAATAAGCGGCGCGCCTTGTGCAAGGCCATAGGCAGGAACGAATTCCTCTTCTCGAACGGCCTCGGGCGAAATATATGCTTCAACATGCACAGGAATTTCTGGAAGCCATGTCACCACGACCACATCTGGAGTTGCAATGCGAAGAATTTTTGCCAGGTCCCCAGGTCTATCGGCACCAACTTCAAGAACGAGAATGGTGGGATAGTGATTTGGAAGAAGCAACAGTGCGCACGCTTCTTTGAGCACACGAAACCATCCGAGCGCATCCGTCCAAGGATTTTTTGATCCCAGTATCGTAAGGGGAACGCCAAATTCGCTGTTATAACTTTTCTCCGATGCACGCACAAAGGCACGTGAAGAAAGCGCCGCACGCACCGCATCTTTTGTTGACGTCTTCCCGACGCTGCCGGTAACCATCACAATACGGGGTTTATATTTTGCGATGACTAATCGCGCGAGAAAAGCGAGCCAGAGTGCGGTGATGGATCTAAGAAGTTTTTTCATAGGTGGCGCGGTCTGGTGGGACGTCATAGTAATTCGTGAGGAAATGCACGAGGTCCATAAACGTATCCGTCAACGTCTCAGATGCATACTGTACACCCTGTGGCTCGCGTGTGTACAGAAGAATAATAAAGCGTGGATTTGATGCGGGGAAATATCCGAAGAAGGAGTGGAAATAGCGATCGGCATAATATCCTCCAAGCGGAGACGCCATTTGTGCCGTACCCGTTTTTGCAGCAACGCTCATTTCCGGAATTTTCATCTTCCCTTTTGCAAGTGCAGTATCAACGACCGTAACCAGCATGTCAGTCACTGCTGCAGTGCTTTCTGGACTAAACACTTTTTGTGAAGGACCCCACGAGAGCGGTCGGTCGATACCCGACTGAAGATGTATCGCTGTTCCTAGATGCGGCGTGACAATGGAACCGTGGTTCGCAAGTGCTCCAAGTGCGCGAATCATTTCAATGGGTGTTTGTGCAATGCCCTGTCCAAACGATGCGGTGGCGTAGTTCACATCGCGATCGGTAAGGTTTGCAAGCGTGCCCCGAATCTCACTTGGCAAGTCAACACCTGTTTCGGTATCCATACCAAGATTCGTGAAATACGTGCGCAAGCGATCATGACCGAGTTTTCCTGCAATCCACGATACGCCAAGGTTCAACGACTGCGAAAGCACTTCCTGCATAGGCACCACCCCACGGGCCTTAAGATCATAGTTACAAATCCGTTTCGTATTGAGCGTTATACACCCAGTATCGTTATACGTCGTCTCTGGAGTGATCACGCCTGCATCAATGCCAGAAGCCATCGTGAGTGCTTTCATAATCGAACCGAATTCATAACGCCGTTCGACGATGTGGTTATTAAAAAGCGCAGGATCTGCGCTTGTGTAGGTATTGGGATCAAATGAAGGAATAGTATCAAGCGCAATGATGGCTCCCGTTTTAGGGTCCATGATGATGCCTCCGGTTTCCTGGCTGTAGTAGGTGCGCTGCACATCTCTAAGCACTTCGTCGAGTTTTTGTTGGACGATAGGCTCAATAGAAGTCACCACGTCACCGCGCCTTGCTTCCCGAGCATCAACCACAACGCTTCCGATGTTGGCAAACAATTCCGCAAAGAAATTACCGAATACCCCCTCACCATCTCGCACGAGTGCATAGTCATAATAGCGTTCAAGACCGTAGCGGCCGGCAATAGTATTTTTATCATCATACCCAATCAGTCCTATCGATTGAGCCGCTTTTTCTTTTGCGGGATAAAATCGCCAACGCTCTCGAATGACCATCACCCCGGGAAGATCTTCTGCGTCAATGGCCGTTCCTGCCTCCTCCGCGACATGATCAGCAACTTCTTCATACGGGTCATCAATTTTTGCCGCGCGAGCCATGAACTCTTCTCGTGAAAGAGTAAGATGCGCCGAGAGTGCCGCAAAGGTTTTTTCAGGATCCTTAATCTTTCCAGGATCGATTGCAACAATGAACCCTGTTGCAAGCGTTGCGGCTGAAATGAGCGTGCCATCTTTTCGAGTGAAATAAATTGCTCCGCGATCATAGAGCTGTTGACTGGCGTTTACATACTGGTGTTCAGCGCGCAACGCATACTCTTCCCCATGAACTATCTGCACGAAATACAATCTAACAATGAGAAGGAGGGCGAATGAAAGAAGTCCGAGCGAAACGAGACGGAGCCTAAACCGAAACGTGCGCCGCATGTGTTAGAAATCGGCTCTCGAAAGCGCTGGAACCGGAGCAGAAACGGCGTAGAGTTTTTTGGTTGGCATAGAAAAACCAAGTGTTGCCGGATCCATTTCGTTCAAGGCAGCTATGGCCTGATAATATTCCGACTCAAGAGATCCAATGGATGCTTCAGTGTCGTGGATGGACCCCGCAAGATCGGTTTGTATGCTTGCAAAGCATATCGTTACCACAACGAGACTGACATAGAGCGTTACGACGCCAGCAAATGTAGCACCCAGAAGTGATACAAATCGATCAGGCATAGGCAATAGACGAAGACGTGTCGGGCAAAGACGCCGCAACGATGGAGCGTTCAAACACCCGCAATTTCGCACTTCGAGAACGCGGATTGCGTTTCGTTTCTTCCACAGAGGGAACAATGACTTTTTTATTAACTACCAAGCCACTTCCCTTTGCATGCGCTTCTCGAAATATATTTTTAACAATCCGGTCTTCAATACTATGAAAAGTGATAACGGCAACACGTCCTCCAGGTGAAAGGTGGTCGATGGTAGCGGCGAGACCTTCACGAATGGCGCCCAACTCGTCATTCACGGCAATACGAAGTGCTTGAAATGTTTTTGTCGCAGGATGCGTTTTGCGGTGGTGGTACCACGCCGGTGTTCCCGCCTCTACCGCCTTCACCAGTGCATTCGTCGTTACAATACGTTCCTTTGCGCGCGCAAGAACAATGGCGCGTGCAATACCCCGTGCAAAACGCTCTTCGCCATAGGTGTGCAATATGTCGCTCAGTTCTTCTTCTGAGGCAGTGGCAAGAAGCTCTGCGGCGCTTCCGGTTGATCCCGAATCGCTGTAGGTCATAAGAAGCGGCTCGTCCTCGCGAAATGAAAACCCGCGTCCCTCCGCAAGCTGGTATCCGCTCCACCCAAGGTCAAAAAGCGCCTTGTTGATGTGAGAAATACCAAGGCGCTCAAGGATGCGGGCAAGATTTCTAAAATTATCTGCAATCAAATGAACCATGGGTCGGTCGGTTCTGGGGTCTTCGTCAAGAACTTCACGTGCTCGCTCAAGAGCATGTTGATCGGCATCAATCCCAACAAGCACCCCTTCGGAAGAAAGAGCAGCAAAAAGGCCCCTCCAATGCCCTGCCCCACCCACCGTTCCATCAACGACAATATCGTTTGGCTCTATAGAAAGTGCCTCAATACTTTCCTCAAGGAGAACGCTGTCATGTTTTGCTTCCATACCGTATCAAAAAAGGCCTCGTTCCCCGAGCTTGTCGGCAAATTGGTCAGCTTCGCGTTCAATAGTCTTGGTATATCGTTCCCATGAACCCTCGTCCCACAACTCAACGCGGTCTGAAACTCCAGCAACCACTGCTTTGGTGGAAAGAGTCGCAAACTTCTTCAAATAATCAGGAACCAAAATACGGCCAGCGGAATCCACTTCCGCTTCGTTTGCACCCGCAAGCATGAGGCGAGAAAGACCGCGACCAGCAGCGCTTCCCGTTGAATGTTCTGCCATCTTTGCTGCCTGTTTCTCCCATGCTTTTTTTGGATACACAAAAAGACACGTATCGAGTCCGCGCGTGACGATGACCGATCGACCAAGTTCCTTCCGAAATTTTGCCGGAAGCGAGATCCGATTTTTCGGATCAAAGGTGTGTCGATATTCGCCGATGAACATAAAAGTGAAAGAGGAGAGATTGCTGCGGCATATCGGCAAAGAGCTGATTTACCACTTCATCCCACCTGCATGGAATTATATGCCACTGTCTCCCACTCCCCTATTACTTATCCACACAAAAACAGCCTCATACGAGGCTGTTTTTGTGTGGGAGTTTATCTTCCAGAGTTACTTCACGCCGTCGCGTAAACGCTTTTCCACGAATTCACGAGGAAGAACGGAAAGAAACCAGCCCGCCTTGGGACCCGAATCGCGATTGAGAAATAGCGAGTAAATTGCCATAAACAATTCTTTTGGTGCAATAGGCACCTCGGTTTTAAGCTCGTGTAATTTTGCATGCACCTCTTCACCCGTACGCTCCTCTTTCATGAAATCTGCAAGTATTGCGAGCGCTTTTTTCTGTACATCTGAAAAAGAAATATTTTCTGGAAGACTTTCTTGAAGTTCATATCGAAATTCAGCAGGAGCATAGGTAGAAAGCCAATATTTCGCATACGCAGCACGCTCTTTAAGTGCAAGAAGCTCATCGTCGGTGAGAGTGGTCCCCTTTGCTGCCTCTGCCTCTTTTTCAAGTGACAAGTGTGGCATCTGCACAATAAAAGAGACTTCCCGAAAACGCATATGCCACAGTACTGGAGCGCCCGCCCGGTTTTCAGGGAGCTGACAGAGTGCAAAAAGACGAGAATAATCGTCTGCCTTACCCTCGGCCACACCAAGGGCAAGATCGTCGTACCAGTCATACAAACGTGGAATGGAATCGCCGGAAGGATCGACATCAATTTGCTGAGTAATATCTTTCCCAAGGAGAGCAAGTCGGAAAAGTGATGGCGGAAGAAGATCGTTCATGTCTTTTGCCGATGACCCCCTCCCTTTTGAAGAAGACATTTTCTTGCCTCCCACGAGGAAAAATTCATAGGGAATATCAAACGGTGGTTCGGCATTAAACAGTTCCCGCGAAATATGATTGGCAACATCACGAGACCCTCCTTTCGTTGAGTGGTCTTTCCCACCGCCTTCAATATCAACGCCAACGGCAGACCATTTTGCAGCCCAGTCCGCTTTCCAGAATAATTTTGCATTTCCTTTCCACGGCGCCATTCGTCCGGCGTGTCCGCAGGAAACAGCTCCATCGGGATTTTTGTCACAGGCATAGCCAACAGTTTCTCCGTCAAAATCGAAAGAGCGTGTGGTCATGATTTTGCCGCATTTTTCACAAGGGATGGATACCGGGAGCCATGAATCGTCCTTAACTGAACCCGACACTTCTTTTAAAATGCGCCTGACATCCGCAGCTCGTTCAAGTGCAGTTCGGATATAGGAATCCATCTTTCCTGATTGATAGAGTTCGGTAGCACGATAATATTCAGGACGAAAAGCGGCTTTCGCGTGCACAACCTTAAATTCTTCGCCAAAATATTCCGCATAGTTTGCAAAACCTGGTTCAGGGCTTGGCACTTCATAGAGTGGTTTCCCAAGATATTGCGTGAATGTTTCTGTGGAAAGATAACCTGGTATTGAATCGAAAGGGTCAAAATCATTTAGTTCGTATTTGTACATATTTGGAACTCCTTGTTCCGAAAGAGTTTCCGCGATGGCGCTATGAATCGCAACGCCGCGCATAGAACCAACATGGACACGACCGGAGAGTGTTTTTTCGTCGCGAATAAGAAAAGTCTTCCCGTCCCGTGGAGCTCGGGTATTCCGTATTTCCTCTACAATGCGATCTGCCCAAAACATATCCGCATCCTAACACAAAACCGCCAGGCGTAGCCTGGCGGTTTTAGAAACAATCTTACGTTCATTTCAAAACCTACTTACGAAACTTTTTCTACTTCATAGGTCTGCTTCCCATTTGGTGTTTCAAAAGTGAACACTTCACCTTTCTTTTTACCCATAAGAGCCGCACCAAGGGGAGAAACGTGCGAAAGTTTCCGTTCGCGCATATCCGCTTCTTCGCTTCCGACAATAGTGTATTCGTGAGCCTCTGCACTTCCCTCTTTTTTGATGAGAACTTTTGAGCCAAAACCGACAATGTCTTTCTTTTTATTATCGGTCTGAATCTTCGCGTGCTTCACCAACTCTTCAAGCTTTCTGATGCGCTCTTCGGTTGCTGCCTGAAGTTCGCGCGCCTCTTGGTATTCAGCATTCTCAGAGAGATCGCCAAGCGAGCGAGCATATTCGAGATTCTTAGCAATCTCGGTTCGTCGAACCGTTTTAAGATGCTCGAGTTCTTTCGCCATCTCATCAAATTTCTCTTGCGAAACGATAGTATCTTGGTCGGTCATTGGTGAAATACGAGCTGGTATTGGCGTATTGTACGTGAGGGCGGTGGGAGCGCAAGCCTATTCAAAATATTCAGGCGCGGTTTGATGGAGCGCGCTTAAAACTTGATGCATCACGTAGATGCCCCCGGTCGCATTTCCCGAAGGACCTTTTTCCATAACCACGACATAGACGTATTTGGGATGCTCGTACGGAAAAAAACCTACTGCCCAGGAGTTGTAAAATTCGTTATGAAAACCAAGCTG
The DNA here is from genome assembly GCA_049305795.1 of Minisyncoccia bacterium. Taxonomy (GTDB): domain Bacteria; phylum Patescibacteriota; class Minisyncoccia; order Phycocordibacterales; family Phycocordibacteraceae; genus C7867-001. The sequence continues at coordinate 17,782 of JBAQPM010000007.1, forward strand.
TGCTGTTCCCGTCTTACCTGCCAATTCTACAAAAGAAAGATCATTCAACCCAACCGAAGTCCCTTCGGTTGCCCCAAGACGCATGCCTTCGCGAACAATTTGAAGCATGGAAGGCGAAACAACGATGGTTTCCCCGGCAGGTACGGGGTCTTTACGCACGGTCGGCTTGATGAGTTTTCCTCCATTTGCAACCGCAGCTATAGCGCACGCTGCCTCAATGGGTGTTATCTGCATGGCGTATTGCCCGATTGCGGTGTGGTAGGTGTTACCGATAGTCCACTGTTCGTTATACGTTTTCTCCTTCCAGGCAGGCGTTGGAACGAATCCAGTTTTTTCACCAGATAATTCAATGCCCGTTTTTGAAGTAAGACCAAATGTTTCGTACCAATGATTCAGACGCTCGATACCAAGACCCTTTTGGCCGCCAAAACCGCCACCCACCGTGTAAAAATATACGTCCGAAGACCACGCAATTGCATGACGAAGATCCATGGCGCCGAGAACCTTCCAATCTTTAAAAATAGTAGGGTTGTCGGGGTTATAGGGATTCGGGAGAGAAATAAATCCATTTGAAACAATCGTGGTTTCGGGTGTGATAATGCCGTCGGTGAGTGCCCCCGCGGCCTCAAGCGGCTTTATGATGGATCCAGGCGTGTAGAGACCTCCCACTGCCCTATCAAGATAGGGCTGACGTTTGTCGGACTGGTAGCTTGCAATTGTTTCGCGCGGACCACCAGAAGAAAGCACGTTCGAATCGTATTCTGGATACGAAACGAGGGCATGCACTTCGCCGGTTGTTACGTCCATGAGAATTCCCGATCCTCCTTGAAATGGCACCTTATCGGCAAGTCCTTTTATAGCGTTATAAAAAGCTTCTTGTGCACGGGCGTCTATGGAAAGCGTAATTGTGGTGCCGGTTTTGGCAGGAACATTGCTCCCCTGCGAAATCATGCGGCCCTGGGAATCTTCTTCAACAAGAATTGAACCATTGGTTCCCGACAGCTCATCGTTAAACGCCGCTTCTATTCCGGCGAGACCGGTAATGTTGGTGTCATAGTAATTCCCTGAACTATCTTTTTTAGGATAGGAAACGTACCCAAGCAGCGCTGAAAAACCGGGTGCCTGGTAGAGACGTTTAGAAAATCCATCAGACCCTTCTTCATTTGAAACAAGCGGAGCGCCGGTCCGATCAAGAATGGCGCCACGCTCGGCAAATATCGTGACCGGGCGAAGCACATTTTTTTCGCTCTTTGCAGCATAGGCAACACCCTGACGAATTTGCAGGTTCCAGGATTGGCCCAAAAGAAAACAAAGGACCGTCACAATAGTGAGCGTTACGGCGACATATGTTTTCCCTGAAATAGGCTGCTCCAAACGCCCCTCAAGACGGTTCTGATCAAAAGCGGGGATGTTTGAAGAATCGAGAAATATCTCGTCAGGAGCTATTTCAGGATCATGATATTTGAAACGAAACCGCCGCAACATGCACCTACTGTATCTCGAAATAGAATGCTGCGCGAGATTTTATATAATCGGAAAATCCGACACACGGGTTTTAAGAAAATGACGAAGCAGGAGCGCACTGCCTGTGATAAAAATCCCTACAAACGTTCCGAATGGAAAGGCCGCGGCCGTCTGAGTGTAATAGAGAGCGTCAGCAACGATACCAAAGGCAATGCCGAGCATAGGAACCCAGAGTGCACCAAGAAAAGAAAGCGCGACGGCCAAATACCAAGGAAATGCAATGAGTGCGAGAAAAGGTGCGGCAAGAAAGATGACACGCGTCATAACTCGGGATTCGGCGTGATGGTGACCCACGTAAGAGAAAACGGATTTACGAGAGGTCGTATCCGAACCGTTGCAAGCGGCGAAGAAGGATCCACTTCAATCTTGAGTATGGTGGCAAAAGGAACGGCACCCGGGCCAGGGATGAAAATGGCATCGCCCTCGGAAATTTTTGCGTCGCGTGGCATGGTCGCTTCAAACGCACCAGCACCCTCGCCTACCATAGTTATCGGCAAACGATCTTCCCCAATCCAACCTTCGGTGTTTACACCTGGTGCTGAATAAAGAGCAATACGCGAGGAGCCGTTCGTGACTGAAGAGACGACTCCGATGGGAATACCTCCGGGACCAAACGCGGGTGATCCAACCGAAACAGCGTTTTGACTCCCCTCGTCTACGATGAGCGAGTCATACGGACTAACGGGCGCTCGTGCAAGCACGCCCGCCACAATACCCTCTGCAGGTTCCGTACGAGAGCCGAGGAGCGTGACCAAATCCCCCACCTTACTGTGAAGCGCCGCATTTTCATTTGCGAGCGCATTATTTTTTGCATTTGCCTCATCAAGGAGGTGTTGCAGCGTCACTGGGTTATAAAAATATGCCCCCGCAAAGTGGAAACCTTCTGCCACTGCAGCGGAAGTTTTCCAAAGAGGCGTTGCGGCTGTCACTAGCACTCCAGGAGCAAGCACTCGAATGGCAACGAGCAGTAACGCAAACACAATCACGCCAAAGGCGATACGGTAATTACCAGGACGCAGCAGTGCGTTACGCCTCGCGAAGGACATCTTCTTCATTGATGAATACACTTTGCCACGGACGCGGGTCTTCTGTCACGATACCCGTGCCGCGCACCACTGCTGTTAAAGGCTCGGGCGCCACATGCACCGGCACGCCAAGCATCTTTGAAAGTAATTGCGGTAGGCCGCGAAGGAGTGCACCGCCGCCAAATACTGTTACCCCACGTTCAAGCACGTCGGAAAGTAATTCCGGTGGCGTTTTTTCGATAACTTCTTTCATGGCCTCCATAAGCGCATCAAGAGACGTGTCGAGTGCCTCGCGCACATGGGTGTCGGTCAAAATAATTTCTCGTGGGAGGCCAGTGGCAAGATCGCGGCCACGCACTGATTTTTGCAGAGGCGCAGCAAGTGGCGTTACCGCACCTATGGCGATTTTCACATCCTCGGCAGTTTTCTCGCCAATGGCAAGTTGAAATTCACTTCGCACAAAATCAATAATGTTTTCATTAAAACGATCTCCTGCAACCTGTGAGCTTTTCGAAGAAACCGTGCCGCCAAGGGCAAGTACAGCAATGTCGGTGGTGCCCCCACCAATATCAAGAACCATCGTTCCCACTGCTTCGTGGATAGGAAGCTTTGCACCAATCGCCCCAGCCACTGGCTCTTCAATGATGTAGACCTCCCGCGCACCTGAGTTAAGAGCTGCGTCGCGCACAGCGCGGCTTTCCACATTCGTCACTCCCGTTGGAACACCGACCACAATGCGAGGCCCAAAGAGGCGCGAACGGCCCCCCTGCGCTTTATTAATGAGGTATGAAAGAAGTTCCTCCGTAACTTCAAAGTCTGAAATGACGCCATGGGACAACGGCCGAACAGCGCGAATGTGCGGCGGCGTTTTCCCAAGCATTTGTTTTGCCTCCTTTCCCACGGCAACCACTTGGCCCGTTTTGTCGTTTACCGCAACAACAGAAGGCTCGGCAATGACGATGCCCCGACCGCGCACATAGACAAGCGTGTTTGCGGTACCCAAATCAATCCCGATATCCGTGGAGAAGAAAGAACTTTTGGATATCTTTGCCATATCTTACAGAGCGAGCACTTCTTCGCGTGACTTTCGAACAACTTCGCCAGTTGCGCGATTCACTACTTCGATTTCCTTTCCTGAAAGGGCATCTTTGCCCACGATGATGCGGTATGGCATACCGAGCAAATCACTCTCTGCAAACTTTTCTCCTGCGCGAAGGTCACGATCGTCGTACAGAACGGAAACACCCTTCTTTTTCAGATCGTCGTAAAGTGCGTCTGCCGTTTTTGAAATATCATCATCGCCGTGCCCAAGAGACACAAGATGCACCTTGAAAGGCGCAATGTTTTCGGGCCACACGATGCCCTTTTCATCTGCCAAAGCTTCAACGGCTACACCCATAAGGCGCGTAATGCCGATGCCAAAACATCCCATGATTGGATGCACATCTTCACCTTCCCGATTCTTATACGTGAAAGAAAAATCCTGAGAATATTTCGTGCCGAGGTCAAAGATGTTTCCCACTTCCGAAGCTTTTGCACGCGCGAGGGTTCCTTTATTGCACTTCGTGCAGGAATCCCCTTCCTTTTGAGTGCTTATTTCAACGTTTACGCAGTATGAACAATGGTCGCAGTATAAAATATCGTCTTCGCCTGCGTCGGTGAGCACCATGAATTCATAGGAGAGTTTTTTCGTAAAGCTGCCTCCCGACGCTTCCGTTGCTTTTGCAATGAGGCCGCAGCGTGTATAGACCCGCAAATACGCTTCTTTCACTTCTGCATAAAAACGGTCAAAGTCTTCCTGTGTTTCATGGAAGGAATACATGTCCTTCATCGTAAATTCCCTGCCGCGCATGATGCCGGATTTTGCACGAAGCTCGTCGCGATATTTTTGTCCTATTTGGTAGATGGCAACCGGAAGGTCTTTGTATGAAGGCGCATATTCTTTTGCGATGGGCGTTACGATTTCTTCCTCGCTTTGACCGACGGTGTATTCCTTTTCGGTGCGGCTGAGTATTTTGAACACCACGTCAACACTGTCCCACGCGCCTGTTTGTTTCCAAGGTTCCGAAGGGTGAAGGGTTGCCATGCGTACCTCTTGTCCACCAATAGCATCCATCTCTTCACGCACGATAGATTCAATGCGTTCAAGCACGCGGCGACCAAGGGGGAGATAGGAATATACGCCCGCCATTTCTTTGTGCACATAGCCAGCACGAATAAGGAGTTGGGCGTTTTTGGAAACCTCGTCTCCCGGCGCTTCGCGCCGGGTCTTCGTAAAAAGTTTCGACTGTCTCATTGCCCCATGATTATAGTCTTATGCCCCGTATTCACAAAACTAGCCCACCAACTTCCAAATGTCGTGAACGGTAACGACAACCATAAGAAGGACAAGGAGACCAAAGCCGGTGGTGTTCACCACAGTCGCGATCATGGGCTTTATGCGTTTTCGAGTAATGGTTTCAATGAGAACAAAAAGAAGACGACCGCCGTCGAGCGCTGGAATGGGGATGAGATTAATGAGGGCGAGGTTTATGGAGATCACTGCCGTGAGCGACATGAGGGACGAGAATCCTGCTTTTGAGGCGGTGCCCACTGCCCCGGCTATACCCACGGGACCTGAAACCTGTGTTAGGTCAGCAGAGAACGTGAATATGCCATAGAAAAACTGGGCAAGTCCGACGGCCGTTTGTTTTGTAATTTCCCAGGTGTACTGTGCGCCCACAATAGGCGCCTGCCACCAAGAGACTGGAACAGTGCCAACGGATGCCACACGCACACCAAGCGCCACACGTGACTCGTCGCCCGCCACGATTCCGGTCGCAGGTATTGCAGAGAGGATCATCTGCTTCCCTTCCCTTTTAATATCAAACGTAAGTGGAACCTTTGTAGTGTCTTTCGCGATGAAGGCGGTAAAAGCGGCAGGGTCGGCACCAGTGAAAGTGTCTTCCGGCGAAACAATGACTTGAGTAATCGAATCGCCAACGTTAAGACCCGCTGTCTCTGCGGGCGAACCGGGCATTATTTCGGCAATAACTATTGTCGCATCTTGTGCACGCGGGATTTCATGCGACTCGAGCGCACGCGGCGTGCCCGCGAAAAGTATTCCGGAAATAATGATCCAGGCAAAAACGAGATTCATCGCAATGCCGGCAACCAGCACTATCGCCTGCGCGAGGTGGGATTTCGCCGAGAAACTTCTTGTATTCTGCTCGGCATCTTCTGGCGCATTTAAATCTTCTCCATAAATTTTTACGAATCCGCCAAACGGAAGCCAGTTGATGCTATAGAGCGTTTCACCGCGCTGTATGCCCCAGGCGCGTGGCGGGTACCCAATGCCAAATTCGTCCACACGCATGCCGGAAAGTTTTGCGGCGACAAAGTGCCCAAGCTCGTGCACGAGAATGAGCGCAACAAGAACAACAATGAGAAGGAGGATTTCCATGTACTAGTTTGAAATTTCTTCTTCTTTTTTCTTTGCGAGCGTTGCAAGCGCTTCAGTGCCCCCATCAACGAGTTTTTGCACTTCGGTTTTAAGGCGAGTGATTTCGTCTTTACCCATTCCCCCACCCTTTTCCGCCTCATCAAGTGCTTTGAGCGCATCGGTGCGGTGGTTACGGAGCGTTACCTTTGCCTGCTCGTGTTTTTCATTTCCAAGCTTAATAAGAAGGACGCGACGGTCGGCCGTGAGTTCAGGAAAAGAAATGCGAAGGCCCATGTCATCTGTTGCGACTGAAACCCCAAGGTCTGCTTCCGTAATGGCTCGCTCAATGTCTTTCATGACGCTTTTGTCCCAAGGAATAACGCGAAGGGTTCGTGCGTCCTCAATGGAAACAGAGGCAAGCTGCGAAAGAGGCGTGCGAGCGCCATACGCCTCTGGTTTTACGGAGTCAAGAAGCGAGGGAGAAGCACGTCCAGTGCGAACGCCGGCAAGTTCACGCGAAAGCCATTCTTCGGTCTCTTTTATTTGTGCTTTAAGTTTTGAAAAATCGTATGCCATGGAAAATCGGTTAGTGAATTTAGTATACCCCTTACCACTTTTATTTCACACGTACGAAAGTTTTTGTTTTTCGCTCAGTCGTTTCGGGTAAGTTATTTTGGAACGGTGATAAGAACGTGTTCAAGAATGGGTTTTAAGGGTGCTGCGCGATCGTGGAGCATGGGCACGAAATGATCGAGGTCCTGTAAAAATTCCTGATATGCAAGCGCTTCCGGATTTTTTTGCCACGCGAGGTAGGTGCTGCATGTCAATTCCTCAAGAAAATGGAGTGCCTTTACGCGGCCCTCTTGTTTTTCCTCGTCCTTGTCGGACTTTGTTTCTTCGAGAATTTTTTCAATGATACGTTCACGAACCGCCGCGTCACCTTTTATGAATTGTTCGGCAAGAGAAGATTCTTTATGCTTTGTATCGTTCTCAATGCTTTCTATAATTGGCAGTGGGTGCAGCCGAGAACGAAGAGTTTCAATAATGGTTCCCTCCGATGGAACGATGAGCACAAGAGTTGTGTGGACAGGCGGCTCTTCAAATAATTTCAACAGTGCATTTTGTGCTTCGTGAAAAAGGCGACCAACAGAAACAATGAGTAATTTTTTCTGTCCTATAAGCGGCGAAAGCGCAGCTTTCGCCGCAAGCATACGTGCGTCTTCCACCGAAAAAAGCCCGTAGCGCTCCACAATGACGTCGGGATTGCCCACGGGAGAAAGTTCAAGTACGCGCTCGCCAAAGGCGAGCGCGCTTGTCACACCCTCCCCGGCCTCCCCAGCAAAAAAGTAAGCGTGATGAGCCATATAATCCACAGGATACCGCACTTTAGAGGAGGGATTGACATAGTCATCTACTTGAATTATAATGTTATCCACAGGGTCCATTTGCTATACTTCTTTACTCAAATGACATGAACAGACTTATTTCCTCTTTTATTTCATACCTTACCCGTTTCGCCGCCTGGTTTTCTGCGGCTTTTTCCGCATTGTGGGCCCGCTACCGTGCTCTTAGCCTTTGGAAGCGAATCGCTATCCCCGTTCTTGCAGTGGTTGTTCTTATCGGCGTAAACAGCATTCTTCGAAAAGGAACCGAGGCCGAAGCTGGAAACACCCCGCGCACGGTCACTCTTGAGTCAGTGGGAATGCTCGCAAATGCCGAGGGGAACGGTATAAGCGTCATAGGAAACGTTCGTTCGGTCACTGAAGCAAGTCTGTACGCGCAATCAGGAGGTGCCGTGGAAGCAGTACACACCAGCCTCGGTGCCAGTGTTCCTGCCGGTTTTGTCATTGCCGAATTTGATAATGCAAGCCAAGCTGCCGCAGTGCTTCAGGCAGAGGGAGCCTACGAAGCAGCACTTGCCTCTCGCGCAGCAGTTTCCTCAAGTGATGTAAAAACGGATGCGTACAATACGTATCGCGAAGCATTCGATACTTTGACGGCAATTATTGAGGACGATATTGATCTTTTCTTTGGAAGCCCGACAGCATTTGGACCAAACTTGCTTATCAATGCAGGGCCCAATGAAGTAGATGAACTTCCCCGCGCACGCGCAGCCCTCGAAACCGACATGGAAACGTGGCGCGACAGCCTTGGAACTGCAAGCACTCGCAACCCGCAGGAACTTTTCGCAGAAGCAGACTCCATTACACGAAGCACATCTGACCTACTCACAAAACTCTCTGCGTCTGCATATGAACGGAACTCCCGCGCAACAGCCACACAACTTGCGGGCTTAACGACCGCACAATCAGGAATAAACACCCTTCTTGCGACCATTGCCTCAGCAAAAGAAGGTTATCGGAGCGGAAGTGTTGGAACAACAGCGAGCGTTGACGCCGCCGTAAAACAAGCGCTCGGCGTGCTCCGCGGTGCACAGGCAAACTTTGAAAAGACGGTTGTTCGTGCCCCTATCGCAGGCGTGGTGAATTTTCTCCCTATTCGGGCCGGCGACTACGTTGCCCCTTCCACCCACGTAGCCACGGTTGCACAAAACGGCTCGCTTGAAATTATTGCCTATGTGTCCGAAGACGATCGTGCGCTATTCACTCCGGCACAAAAAGTTATCGTAAACGGCACGTATGACGGCGTTGTGACTTCACTTGCTCCTGCTCTAAATCCAGAAACAAAACAAGTTGAAATTCACATTGGTGTTGCGGGACAAACCAATCTGGTAAATGGCGCCTCGGTACGCATCACGGTGCCAAGCATGGCCGCAACACCTGTCGCAACCCAGGGCCCTATCATGCTTCCTCTTGCTGCGGTTAAGTTAAGCGCAAATGAGCGAATCATCTTTACCGTCGACAGTGAAAACCGACTTGTAGCAAATCCTGTTACGGTTGGAGACGTTCGTGGAGATCGCATTGAAATTACGTCCCCACTTTCGGCAGATCTTCACATTGTGACTGACGCACGCGGATTGGGTGAAGGTGAAAAAATAAATGTAGCGACGGCGACACCGGCTACGCTCTAACGCACATGACGGCACTTTGGACCTTTTTCATCAACAAAGACCGCTTCACGATACTGCTAGGTATCGTCCTTTCGCTTGCTGGTATATACGCAGCATTTGCAATTCCAAAGGAATCTTCACCTGAGGTGCAAATTCCGCTTGGCATTATCACGACGATTCTTCCGGGCGCAGGAAGTGAAGACATCGAGCGACTCATTACTGACAAAATAGAAAACCAGGTACTCGGCGTTGAGCGAGTATCAAAAGTTACCTCTGTTTCAAGTGCCGGTGTTTCAAGCATCACCGTTGAATTCGATGCGAATGCCAATATCGACAAATCCATTCAACTTCTGAAAGACGAAGTTGATAAGGTTCGCTCCGATTTGCCCTCCGAAGCAGAAGACCCTGTCGTCACCGATGTGAACTTTGCGGACCAGCCCATTATCATTGCTTCTATTTCGGGAGAACTTGCACCTGCCGAACTCACCGCGCTTGGCGAATCACTCAAAGATGAACTCGAACGTATACCAGGCGTATCGAAAGTGGCGCTTTCAGGTATCGAAGACCGCCAGGTGCAGGTCATTGTTAAGCAGGCAAAGCTTCGAGAATATAATCTTTCACTTTCAGATGTAACCAATGCCATCCGCGCCTCAGGCGCGGCCTCACCTGCTGGGTCTATCACGGTGAACGACATTTCATATGCCGTACGTTTCGAGGCCGGCATCAATGAACCGGAAGACGTGGCAAATGTCGCTATTGCCGGCCCCGGCGGCATCTCCCTTCACGTGCGCGACGTTGCAGATGTCGTAAACGGACTTGCCGACGCTTCAACCTTTTCTCGCGTGTCGGTCGCGGGTGCGCCTTCAGCACCTGCACTCTCTCTTTCAATATTTAAAAGCCGCGGTGGCAATATCGTAGAAACCGGAAATGCCGTCAAACAAAAAGTTACCGATCTCGAAAAAACGCTCCTTGCTGGGACTAAAACCGTTATTTCTTTTGATGCCGCAGAACAAGTTCAAAAAGACCTCACCGAACTCACCCGCACGGGTATCGAAACGGTCATACTCGTCATGCTCATGTTGTTTGCTACCCTTGGTTGGCGAGAATCTCTTGCCGCAGCGCTTTCCATACCGCTTTCTTTTCTCATCGCTTTCATCGGCATTTACGCATCGGGTAACACCATTAACTTTGTTTCGCTTTTCTCACTGATTCTTGCCATCGGTATTCTCGTTGACTCCGGCATTGTAGTGGTCGAAGCCATTCACACCAGACTGGTGCACACTGGAAACAAGCGCGACGCTGCCATTGCCGCCATACGCGAATACGCATGGCCTCTGGTCGCGGGAACCTTCACGACGGTCGCTGTTTTCATTCCGCTCTTTTTCCTTTCGGGAGTCGTCGGAAAATTCATCGCCTCAATTCCTTTCACCGTTATTTTCGTCCTCATCGCCTCTATATTCGTGGCACTGGGACTTATTCCCCTTTTGTCGATGTACATTATCCGACCAACCCAAAGCCGCATTGAGGAGCGCCAAGAAGAATACAACGAGATTGCAAAAGCTTGGTACCAGGGCATCCTACGCCGCATCCTCGGCAACCGTCGCATCGAAAACTGGTTTGTTGGAAGCATGGTTGCGCTTTTCTTTGTGGCGCTTGCCCTGCCAGCACTCGGCGCTGTGAACACGGTTTTCTTTCCACCAGAAGATTCTGATTTCGTATACGTAAGCATTGAAAAACCTCAAGGCACGGCGCTCACCCAAACCGACCTTTCCGTACGAGAGGTTGAAGAACTCTTGTATAGCGATCCACGCATCACTTCTTTCGTTGCTGAAGTAGGCGCAGGAAGCTCATTTTCAGGAAGCGCTTCTTCCGGAAGCAATCTCGGAAACATCACGGTAAACCTCGATAAGGACCGAAAAGAGACGAGTCAGGAAATTGTCGCGGATTTACGCAAACTCCTTCCTCACATTACCTCCGCCGTTGTAACGGTTGGAGAACCAGCAGGCGGCCCACCGTCTGCTGCACCGGTGCTTATCACCTTTTCAGGAGATGACCTCACCACGCTTGCAAGCACGGCGCTCACCGCCGAACGAATTCTTGCAGATATTCCCGGCGTTACAAACGTCGTCACAAGCAGCAAAGATAGCGGCACGGAATTCGTAGTGAAACTCGACACCGCAAAAGCAACCGAACTTGGTGTTTCTTCTGCATTTGTTGCGGACACTATCCGCACGGCGCTGTATGGCGCAAAAGCAGCATCTATTCGCACGGGTACTGAAGATATCGAGGTGCATACTAAGCTCGATTTGAATCCAAACTATCAGAGTCCGAATGAAACCACGCACACCTCCATCGACGCAGTGCGCGCCATGACCGTGCTTGGAAAAAATGGACCAGTGCCACTCGCCTCAATTGCAACGATCACCTATGAACCTGCCGAAACAACTATTCGCCACGAAAACGGTACGCGCATCGCGACCGTGCAAAGTGACGTCACCGGCAAAACACCTATTCAAATCACCAACGAGTTTGAAAAGGAATTTGCATCCGTCGTTCTTCCAAGCGGTGTCACAATGAAATTGGGCGGTGAGAGCGAAGACGTAAATAAATCATTTGCTGAAATGGGCATTGCACTACTTGCGGGCGCGGCGCTCATGCTTGCCATTCTCGTGCTTGAATTCAACGGCTTCCGCCATTCGCTCTACCTTCTTTCCATCATTCCGCTGTCCCTCATCGGCGTCTTGGTTGGACTCATGCTTACCGGCGCTCCCCTTTCCTTCTCGTCGATGCTCGGCGTCATTGCGCTTGCGGGCGTCATTATCAACCATGCCATCATTCTCATGGATTCTATTTCGCGCATTGGTCGGGAAAATCCAAATGAAACCCTTACCGAAGTGGTGATACACGCTGCGTCCACACGCTTCCGCCCTATCGTGCTTACTACGGTAGTAACAGTCGTTGGTATGATTCCTCTCTCATTTGCCTCGCCGCTTTGGGGACCACTCGCCTTTTCAATCATGTTTGGCCTTGCCTTCTCGCTCCTCCTCACACTGGTGTTTATCCCAATCCTTTACCACCGGTGGCCAGGTAAAAAAGTCCTCGCGCGTTTTACCAAAAGTAATGCAGCGGAAGTAGCGTAACAAAAAAACGAATCCAGTTGGATTCGTTTTTTTGTTACGCGGAGCGAGAACGTATTATTTTTTCGAAATGATGCTCTTTCGGTATACGTCCAAATGTTTGAGGGCGACACCGGTGCCGCGCGCAACACAAAAATACGCGTCCTGCGCGAGTTTTGCAGAAACGCCTGTGCGACGAAGCACAAGCTCGGGCATATTGCGCAACTGCGAAGAACCGCCCGTAAGAATAATGCCATTGTCGATGATGTCGGAAGCAAGTTCCGGAGGCGTCTCCTGAAGAACCTTACGCACGGCCTGTATCATTTCGCGAAGCTCTCTATTCATCGCCTGGACGATTTCATTTGTTTTCACATCCACTGTGCGCGGAAGACCCGAAACCAAATCGCGTCCCTTTACTGAAAACGTCAATTCTTCAGAAACAGGGACTGCCGACCCAACTTTAATTTTCACCTCTTCCGCCATCTTGTCTCCGATAGCGAGGTTGTACTGTTTTTTGAGGTGATCCGTAACCGCGCTATCAAGTCGGTTACCCGCACATTTGACCGAAGCGGCAGCAACAATGCCGCCAAGAGAAATCACTGCAACATCAGTCGTGCCGCCGCCAATATCAACCACCATGCGACCCATCGGTTCATGAATAGGAATGCCGGCCCCAATCGCCGCAAGAATGGGTTCTTTCACTACATATGCATCTTTTGCGCCTGCCTTAATTGCCGCTTCAATAACGGCGCGTTTTTCTGTCGACGTGACGCCCGCAGGAACTGATATCAAAACCGTGGGGCGAAAAGGATTCCATTTACCAAGTGCCTTCTTCATAAAATAGCGAAGCATTGCTTCGGTGACGCGATAGTCCGCGATAACACCGTCTTTCATTGGTCGATACGCAATGATTGAATCCGGCGTGCGTCCAAGCATCTTTTTTGCTTCAACTCCGATAGCAACCACCTTGTTCCTTTCCGTTGAGACAGCAACGACAGAAGGTTCATTGAGCACTATGCCCTTGCCAGGAAGGAATACGAGAACATTTGTTGTGCCCAAATCAATACCAAGCTTCGGAGAGAAAAATGCCATGTGCGCTCATGATAACTCAAGCGGCATAGAAAGCGCAAAAATGCGATATATGGGAATGAGGCGAGTACTTTCGCACCAAGTGAATCTCGGTGTTAGAATGCTCTCACGTATGGCAGATGAGACCCTAAATTTCGTTGTCGAGGGCGGAAAACCACTCGGCGGAACCGTAGTGACCAGCCGCTCAAAAAACGGCGCCGTCGCACTTATGGCAGCCTCCCTCCTTAACCGCGGCACGACGACTCTCAAGCACATGCCGAAAATCGAAGAAGTAAATCGACTGGCAGAAGTTCTTCGTTCAATCGGAGTCGAGGTAAATTGGAGTGGGAATGATCTCCTCATTACCCCACCGGAAAAACTCGACCTCGAATTGATAGACAAAGAAGCTGCGATGAAAACCCGCAGTATCCTTATGTTCATCGGTCCACTGCTCCACTGGCTTACCGAATTTAAAATTCCACAATCAGGCGGGTGTTCATTTGGCACTCGTACCGTCCGACCGCATCTGTATGCTCTTGAAAAATTGGGTGTGTCCATAGAAGCACTTTCGGACCATTTCGAAGTAACCCACCAGGGACTGCATGCGGGGGAAATTATTTTGCACGAATCAAGCGATACGGCCACCGAAAACGCGCTCTTTGCCGCCGCACTCATTCCAGACACTACGGTCATAAAGTACGCCTCCCCAAACTATCAAGTTCAGGAGGTTTGCGGATTTCTCGAAGCTCTTGGAGTGACCATTGAAGGCGTCGGCACGACGACTCTTAAAATCACCGGACTCGCCCAAGCGCCGCATAAAGATATTGCCTACAGTGTTGCGCAAGACCCGACCGATGCAATGTTTTTCATCGCTGCTGCCATAGTTACTCACTCAAAACTCACCATCGTGGGTGCGCCTATAGAATTTCTCGAAATCGAGCTTTTCATCCTTGAAAAAATGGGGCTCGATTATTCGATGAGCAATCCTCGCGTTTCTGAAAACGGGATTACGAAGCTCGTTGATCTTCACCTTGAACCATCTGAATTGACTGCATTTCCGGAAAAAATCCACCCGCGGCCTTATCCGGGACTTAACATCGACAACCTTCCATTCTTTGCCGTTATCGCAACACAAGCAAAAGGAACGACCGTCATTCACGACTGGGTGTTTGAAAAACGTGCCATTTATTACACCGAGCTTGATCGTTTGGGTGCAGAGACCGTTTTATTTGATCCGCACCGTATTCAGATCATCGGTCCGCGCCGCTTGCGCGGCGCGGAACTTGTGTGCCCTCCCGCCCTTCGCCCCGCAACCATCCTTCTTATTGGCACTCTTGCCGCAGAAGGCCGCTCTGTCTTGCGAAACGTTTACAGCATCAACCGCGGCTACGAAGACCTCGTCGCCCGCCTCTCCGCACTTGGCGCAAACATAACCAGCAACGGCTCATGAATCTTCCTTCGGCAACTCAAATAAAAGAACACTTGAAACATCACTTCCTTTTCTGGGGAGTAATATTCCTTGTCATCGTTCTTGCCACGTTTTATTTTTTTGGCTACCGCCCGGGGCCAGGGCTTACTTTTTCACGAATCGGTTTCGTTGAGATACTCAACATTCCAGACGGTACTACCGTATACACCGATGCCTCTTCGCGAGGATTTGCTACAGGCGGAAGTCTTCGCGCAAATCTTGTGCCTGGCAATCACACCGTAATTGTGGATGCCCCAAACATGCAGCCTTGGCAAACTATTATTTCCGTGACATCAAATCAGACCACTGCTGTGGTCCCCGTGCTTGTGACAAAACAACCAGAAAGCCGCCAACTCACGGGAAATGAACGCACCGAGGCTCTTATGCTTCTCAATGTTGCGAAGCTCCCTTCCGAAGCATCGCCGCTTTCCATGGGATGCACACAGGTGTTTAATCTCGGGAATCGTATCATTGCAGCCGCTACAACTTCTACCGAGTGCACACCGCCCGAATTCCTCTGTAGTGAAGACGGCACCTGCGAACCCACCGTTATTTTCTCTCCCATAGAACCCCTCCGGTCAGTAGTTGCCTTTCCAGGACACGATGACGTCATTGTGATGACCGTTGGAGAATGGATTTATGTACTCGGACTTGACCCAAGAACGCCACAATTTTTCGCTCCTCTTGCGCGTGGCACTGCTCCCAAACTTGCAACCTATAAAGGAAAAATAATTGTCGGGGACGCGGGAAACGTGTACGAATTATCGCTGTAGAAACCGCGCCGCAGTATTGAAAAAAGAGACTAAGACTTTTGGCCAAGCGGCCCGGAGCGGTCTCTTTTTTCAATACTGCGCGCCGGTTTTAAAACGAATTTTCGAAGAATGATACAGTGAACCCATGTTTGTGATAGAAGTCATTCCCCTTTCTCGCGGCATTCCCCCAGGCAGCCTTTCATACCGAAACCGGGAGAAACTCCCCCCTGGAACACTTGTTGACATACCGCTTCGTAAAAAACGTGTCCTCGGTCTCGTGACCTCCTCGGAACCTGTCATCGAAGCAAAAGCGACTCTCAAGAGGGCCGGATTTATGCTTCGCAGTAGCGAAGTGAAAAAGACCGGACGTATCCCAGGGAAACTCATGGAAGCTGCAAAAGAAATCGGAACCTACCACGCAACATCGATTGGGAGCGTTCTCGGAGCTTTGTTGGTAGAAACACTGCCTCAAGAATTTCCGACGCTCCACTCAGGCAACGGTTTTAAAAAACATCTGACAGAAGACACTTTTACAAAAAGAATTGCTCTGTACCGGAAAAATATTATTGAATCGAATACAGCCGGAAAAGCAACACTGCTCATTGCCCCAACCATAGCGGAAGCAAAACGATTCGTAAAAATATTTGAGGAATGCAAACCCCTTCTTTTGACTGGAGAAATACGTGCAAATAAACGAGATGATATTCTTGCCGCTGCCGTCGTCTCAAAAACACTCCTCATCGCAACACCCTCCTTTGCGTGGCTTCCCGTTGAAAAACTTGGCGGGATTATTCTTGAGCGCATCAGTGCTGGGGGCTATCTGGCACCCCGCCGACCCTATCTTGATCTGCGGTATGCCGCAGAGCATCTGGCAAAGGCTCGCGATATTTCTTTTACCGTTGGGGATCTGCCGCTTCCCATTGGATATCGAAAGAAAAACGATGCGGTCCTTACCGCCGAATTTGAAAGTACGCTCAAAATAATTGATACCCGCTCGGAGCCTGATGAAAAAATTCCTTTTCAGGCAGTGCCCGCACGAGCGCTCGAAGAAATACGAGAAGTGATTTCAAAAGGCGGCCGAGCCGTCATACTCACCGCACGTAAGGGATACGCGCCCGCCGTGATCTGCCGCGACTGTGGAAATATCGTGCGCGACGAATACGGCAGAACACTTTCGCTCGTGAAAGCTGGAGCAAAACCCATACTTCGCTCGGCTGGTGGCGAAACAAAAAAAGATGCTACGGCACTCTGTCAGACCTGTAATAGCTGGAACCTCATGGGTCTTGGCATAGGTATGGAACGCGTCGCCGAAGAAATACGAGCGGCCATTCCAGAAGCAACCATTGCGCTTTTCTCTGACGAGGAACTACGCTCTTCTAAAGCACTTACCAAAGCACAAGAACAGGCCGCGGCACCCGGAACCATTTCAATAGGCACTGAATTCATGCTCTCGCACATAGCAATTGAAAGTCCTTTTGAAATCGCCGTCATTGCTTCTGCTGACAGTCTGCTTGCCCTTCCCTTTTGGCGATCGAGAGAACGCTTGGTGCGCATTGGACTTTCTCTTCGCGAACGCGCAATGCGTGTGCTTATAGCCACCAGGCAACCCGAAGACAGCGTCTTTGATGCTATTAGTCAGCCAGAAAAAGCAACATTCTTTGAAGAAGAATCTGAGCTCCGTAAAAATCTAGCCTATCCACCTTTCGGGCATCTCTTGGTATTCCACGCCGAAGGTAATCGCACTCGCGCTGATGAAGCCGCAGCGTGTGTTGAGAAAATTCTTGCACCCCACAAACCCATACGCCTTACCGACCGAGCCGTGGCGCCTTCGCGAGTGCGACTTTCAATGGTTTTAAAACTTTCGGAAAAAGAATGGCCGAATGTTGAACTCTCACAAAGACTTTCGCTCCTCCCTCCGTGGATTACGACCCATATTGACTCCGAATCGCTTTGGTAGTATAATAGAAAAGTCGTCGGTATGGCCCGCAGCCTCCCCGGTTGCGGCGAACCCTGCCCCCAGCCAGCCGTACCGACGACACCCCTGATCCTTCTACTTCTTTTTCTCTGCTTGCCGCGCCGGAAATTTGTCCGGCGCTTTT
This sequence comes from Minisyncoccia bacterium, assembly GCA_049305795.1. Taxonomy (GTDB): domain Bacteria; phylum Patescibacteriota; class Minisyncoccia; order Phycocordibacterales; family Phycocordibacteraceae; genus C7867-001. The sequence continues at coordinate 35,265 of JBAQPM010000007.1, forward strand.
TGTTTCCCCTCAATAAAAGCCGCTCGTAATGCTATAGTCCTCGCATGTCCATCGTAAAGATACTCCAAGACGGCGACCCTGTGCTTCGCCAAAAAACCGAACCTGTTCCAAAGGAGCTTTTTGGCACACCCAAACTCAAAAAGATGGTCGCCGATATGGCAGACACCCTTGAAGTGGAAAAAGACGGGGTCGCTATCGCCGCCACGCAGATTGGCCTACCCTATCGCATTTTTCTCATACGCTACGATCGAATCACTCCACCACCAAAAGAAGGCGAACCGCCGCACAAGCCGGAATTGGGAGTGTTTATAAATCCAGAATACGTACGCCTTTCAAAGAAAGGCGCCGAAATGGACGAAGGGTGTCTTTCGGTGCGCCACGTGTATGGCAAAACCATACGCAAAGAGCGCGCAACCGTGCGCGCACAGGACGCCGATGGCAAAAAATTCGAACGTGGCGGAGGCAAAGTGCTCGCGCAAGCTTTCCAACACGAAATAGATCACCTCGAAGGAATCCTTTTTATAGATCATGCACATGATCTGCTGGAAATCCGAGCAAAAGACGAATATGAGCCCGTATAAATTCATTTATTTTGGAACGCCTTATGTGGCAAGTGATACGCTCGCCATTCTCCTTGAGCGCGGGTTTACTCCCGCCCTTGTCGTAACGTCGGGAGATGCACCGCGCGGACGCGGACTCACCCTTACTCCTTCGGAAACAAAAACGCTTGCACTTGAAAAAGGCATACCCGTGCTCACCCCAGAAAAACTTGATGCGTCCGTTATTGAACAGATTCATTCATACGGCGCCGATTTTGGCATTGTCGTTGCCTATGGAAAAATTCTTCCGCGAGCACTCATCGACTCATTTCCTCTCGGCCTTTTAAATATTCACTATTCTCTTTTGCCAAAATACCGTGGCGCGTCCCCTGTTGAGGCAGCATTTCTGCATGACGAAAGTGTTACGGGCGTCACCATTCAAAAAATGGCATTTGAACTTGATGCCGGAGACATATTGACCAGCAAAGAAGTCACGATTGAACCCCAGGAAACTACTAAAGAGCTGCGCCGACGTTTGGTCGACGTTGGTGCAAATCTTCTCGCCGATATTCTTCCTATGTTCGCGAAAGGTGGAGCAACATTCACTCCGCAAGACCACGCACGTGCAACACACTCGGGAAAAATAAAAAAAGAAGAAGGCCTGCTTTCCCTTTCGGACGACCCACGGAAAAATTGGAACAAATACCGGGCCTATGCAGAATCACCAGGAACCTACTTTTTTGTACACAAAAACGGAAAGGACATGCGCGTGAAAATCACCAAAGCTTCCTGGAATGGAACATTCGTCGTCGAACGCGTCATACCCGAAGGAAAAAAGGAACAAGCCTATTCCGATTTTTCACGGTAATGTAAACCTAAGTGAAGGGATGTTCATCAAAGGGGCTCTCGGAGCGCGACGGCGCGAGAGTGAGCGAATTTTTCAGCAGAAAAATTACGTGTACCCTTTGAGGGACATGCCGAGCGCAGGGTTTTGGAATGTACCTTAACTTCGGAAGCCGCGAAGCATTGATTTAATAGCTCCTCCCCCTCTTCGGAAAAGACGTTGCGCTCTCCCGCGATAGCTGCGTACCTTTCGAGAAAGTTCATCGCGCACTCGATCTACCGCAATTTCAAGAGAGTCTCCTATTGCTTCAGAACGATATACCTGTCCGTTCATCGAGAGGGTGCCTTCTGCTCGATATTTTCCGCCCGCCCGCACGACGTCCATAGATTCTGCAACTTCAAAAGCAAGAAGTGCCGTAGTGTTTCCGTTTGTAAACTTTCTAAGTGCATCAAGCTTTTCTTCAATGAGCGACCGATTTGCTTCGGTGAGACTGTGATTCGTGGCTTTGATGGTGATATTCATGGATAGTTTTTATATATCAATACGTACCATTTTGGAACGCGAGTGGTGGCCGGTAAGTATCAACACTTTCCCAACACTCACAGTATACCGCGCAGCAACAATCTCCCGAATGCGCTTATTCGCCCTGTTTCCCTCTGCGGGCTCCTTAACGGCAATAAGCAAAACATCCTCTCCTTTCTCTTCAACGCGCTCTTTGCGGGCGCCGGGCGAAGCAATAATTCGTAGGTACATCGGTATAGTAGCGTAGGTTCGTGTAGTAAGTATGAAGAACATTATGTAAAAAGCCATAGGAGGTTTGGATACACAGAAGGGCCGATATTGAGCGGCCCTTCTTAGTTAGTTGTCCTGGACATATCATGCCTCTCCTGCGGGACGAAAGGCATTGAATATGCAGGTCATTGCACAGATGAGGAACGGACCATATCCCTTCCCACGCGCGGACTCTCCGATGAATATTACTCCGCAGCCTGCTTGAAACAGCTTTCCACATCCCGGACACGGATAGGTTGAGCGAAGCAGATCTTCGGGACCTTGTAGAGGAAAACAGTTCGTAACTTGCATGATTCTCTCCCTCTTTTGGAAAGCATGTAGTAAATCGAAATCTGACAGAGAACTCGCAGCAGGAACTCGAACATGGTCGCCTCCTCCTGTCATTTCCTTCCCACCCCTAATGATACTCCTACATCTTCATACAAATCACACCCCTGTGCATATCGTTATTCCAAGACTTGGCGCCCTCCCCTATTTCCGCTACAATGCGAACGCTCCCCTGTGGGAGCCGTTTTAGAGACATTCCGCGGTAGCTCAGTGGTAGAGCGGCTCGCTGTAAAGGAATGTATGTTTTGTAAACTGTGCTCCGGTGTAGCTCAATGGTAGAGCAGCGCCCTGTTAAGGCGTTGGTTGTAGGTTCGAGTCCTACCGCCGGAGCACAGTTTAGAAATCCTTTTGTTGGTTGTGGGCTCCCTGTTTGTCCAAAAGCTTGCGATTGGAAACAAACAGCAGTTTTCGAGGCTTTGCGAGAAACGAGTCCTACCGCCGGAGCACAGTTGGACGGACCGACACGAAAGTGTCGGTTTCGTCTTTATCTGCCTCACTAAAGGCAGCATATTCGCTGACCAATTTTTGAGCATCTGGGTCTTGCCGTGCCATGCACAAATCTTATCTCAGAAAGAGCAGATTGGATAAGCAAATACTTGACATATACCTATATTAGTAGTACATTAGTACTGTGCTGCAATTCTGCCGCACTTTCTCGTTCTTTTCTCGGAGAATACGATGTCCAAGTGCTATGAGCGCAACAATGTTGTTGGCGGCCTGTTCAAGGTTCGCGGCGAAACTGTTGAAGGCGTTATCGATTGCGTCGGCCAGTGGAAGCACGGGAGCGACGGCAAGCGTTTTGAGCGTTTGTCTGTGCGCGGCTGCACGGGCAAGACCGAACGCGACTCAATGGTCGCAATCGAGTTCCTCTACGTCTTCGGCGAAGAGAACCTCGACGACAGCGAACAACTGCGGCTGCATAACGTGTTCTTCCACAAGTACACCGACCTGCTCCGCCGTAGCTTCGGCAACGGTCTTGCTGTCTGGGACATCAGCACGCCCGTCTACGAAATCGTGGACTGACGAGCTGATCGACCTGGTCGCCTAGGCGACAAGGTAGGAGTTGCGTGCAGAGGGCGAGAACCAGCCAGTTCTCGCCCTTTCGCTTTTATACTGAGCACGTTCGAACCTCCTCCAACCAGTGGAGCAGAGTTGTAATTTCAGGTTCAGAATGCCTAAAGAGTCCACTTCAGCGACGTTTAGCCGTCGGGAACTCTGTATCGTCGAAGCGGTATGCTCGATGGTCTTTGTATAGTCGCGATAGTTGCTATTCTGGTATCGCTGACGGCATCGGGAGTGCAAATCTACTCAGCGTGGCCGAAGTGATAGACTTACGGGAGCTAATATGAAAAACCTCTTTACTCGTTCAAAACTCAATCCAATCCTTCGGCCACAAAACAGTGAATGGTGGAAGATCTACAACCCAGGCGCCGCACTCGATACACAAGGTCGTGTGCACCTCTTTCCGCGAGTAATGAAGCAGGAAGAGGATTGGCATTCGCGGATAGCACATGCAGTTTCTATTGATGGCGAGCACTTTGTGTGGGACAAAGAGCCTATTCTGGTGCGCGAGAACAAGCATGAGGAAAGAGGTCTTGAAGACCCCCGCGTAACGCTCATTGATGGGACTTACTACATGACTTTCGCTGCCTTTGATGGAAAGAAGGTGATACTTCACAGCGCTACAGCTAAAGACCTCAATGGTCCGTGGCTGCGGCAAGGTCCGATGGTATCTGACTTCGACTTCTTCAAAAGTGGCGGCCGAATGGTGCGCTGGGAAAATGGCAAACCAATAGAAAAGGCCCCTTCAAAGCGCGGCTCTCACTGGTCAAAATCGGGAGCTTTGTTTCCTGAGCGTATCAATGGGAAGTTCACTCTGCTCTTTGGTGAGTATTATATTTGGTTAGCTACGTCATCAGATGGTGCGAAATACGAGGTGGAACAGAGACCTTTTCTGCAGCCGCGTAAGGGTACTACCTATTTCGATAACACCTTCATTGAGACAGGACCGCCGCCTATCCTCACTGAAAAAGGGTGGCTCGTTCTCTATCACGGTATCGATGAGGCGTTTCGATACCAACTCGGTTTCTTGATGCTGGATAGAAACGACCCGACAAAAGTCCTCTACCGCAGTAACGAACCAATCTTTGGTCCAACCGAAGAGTATGAGGTCGGAGATGCACTCATCGATGTCATTAAGGGTGGCGTAACAGCCATGAATAAGCTGGACGATGAAAAGCTGAAGGCTTTTTACAAGAAAGCACGAGAAGAAAATGTGATGCCGCAGGTGACTTTCTGTCCAGGCATCGTAATCAAAGGTGGCAACCTCTGGCTTTACTACGGAGCTGGTGATACCTCCATTTGCACTGCTTGGGCACCGCTTGAAGAGATACTCAAGTTGGTTCCCTAACAACGGTTCTGAACTTGTCCCACTGAAAAGTGATTTCTATGCGAATGTCAAATCTGCGAAGAACGGCGACGAAAGAAGGCCGCTGTATTGAAGGTCGCGCTCAATCTGCATCCAGTCTGTCATTCTGAACCTGGCCGCAATGGGGAGCTTGTAAGGTGGTCCACGGCGACGCAAATGCTCTCGACCAAGCCGGAGTATTTTCGTTTCAAACGCAGTACAATATACTTAATGAACGTACGCAACACATTCAAGCTCACCGTTGCCATCGTAATCTCCGAGCTTGCAGGCATCATCGGTTCGGTGTTTACGACGCCATCTATTGCCGGCTGGTATGCAACACTCGTCAAACCAGCACTCAACCCTCCGGCGTGGGTTTTTGGACCGGTCTGGACGACACTCTTTGCGCTCATGGGCATCGCTGCGTTCCTGGTATGGGAAAAAGGCTTGGGGCACAGGGATGTAAAAATTGCTCTCGGCATCTTTGCCGGTCAGCTGGTACTCAACACCCTTTGGTCGATTATCTTCTTTGGTCTGCACAGCCCGGGTGGTGCGCTTGTTGAGATCGTATTCCTATTATGGCTCGCCATCCTCGCCACGATCATCGCGTTTTATAAAATCTCCCGTCCAGCCGCTTGGCTCTTGGTCCCATACATTGCCTGGGTCAGTTTTGCAGCATATTTAAATTTCACCATTTGGCTATTGAATTAATCAAAATTGATTTATGAATTTTGCAAGACAATACATAGAATATTTGAAAAATAATCCCCAGGGATATTGGTTTAAACGTAAGCTCTATGGCTGGGGCTGGGTGCCGGCGAAGTGGCAAGGATGGTTTGTGGTCGCTGTTGGCATAGCCATTCTTGTTGCCGGTATTTATGTCGGAGACACTGATGATGCGCCCGGTGCAGCCCTCTTGGGCTTTATACTCATGCTCGCACTGATATTTACATTTGGTTACTGGAAAGGAGAAAAACCGCACTGGCAGTGGGGACCGCCGAAGAAAGATATCTAGCTGCTCGGAGGGGGGCGAGTATACTAAACACGTCAGATTATTTTTTTAATACATTTCCTTATGCAAAAATTCTTAGTGTTGTACCTTACACCCGTTTCGGTACTTGAGGCATGGTCAAAAACTGATCCAGAAGAAAGAAAAGTCGCCGAGGAAAAAATGAAGGGAGAGTGGCAGACATGGGCGAGTACCCATGCAGGCATGATTCTCGAAACGGCAGGAGCTGGAAAGACGAAACGAGTTACAAAAGAGGGTGTGATGGATGCTAAAAATGACATCATGTTGTATTCGATTGTCGAAGCAGAATCACACGAGGCGGCTACGAAAATATTTGAAAACCATCCTCATTTTGGAATTCCCGAAGCTTCAATAGAAATCATGCCGATGAATCCTCTTCCCGGGATGGCGTAAATTGGAAAAATTTAACCCTAAAAGAAAAACACCCTTCCTGGGTGTTTTTCTTTCTGCCGATTTTTAAACTAGTTAGTTTCAGGTGCATCAGCCCAATCTTTCATAAACTTTTCGTTCCAAGAAACCATCGCCGGATCGTCTTTTGGCATGGCTTTTACCTGTGCTGCCATTTCAGGATGCGCAGCTTCAAGATGGATCATACCATTGCTCATCATTTCCTCCGGAGTGCTTCCCATAATTTTCTCTTCGCACATGCCGCCCATCTGCGCACACGTCATTGTTTTCATATACTAAAAAATTTACTAATTTATAAAATCGAATTTGCGTACGAAATTAATATAGCATGCACACTCGGCTCGTTTAGAGAGATTTGACAAGAATGCCAAAAGTATCTTAATATAGCTTAAGGTACTTCAAACACTAAGCAGCAGGGGGATACTATGGCTGGATATCTCGTGAGACTTCTCCTTGAAGAGAAAGTAAACGAATTCAACCTACATCGGGAAAAACATCCCGATGTAGAAATCGACTTGTCTGGATTAGATCTTTCAAGAAAGAATTTGGGAGGGATAAACTTTTCCGGTCTCGATCTGCGGGAAGTTATCTGCGAAGGTACGCAGCTTTGCCGCAGTGATTTACGGAAATCTCGTCTGCCCCGGAAAAAACATGGCGCATGTCTGGCAGGTTCCAAACTGCCAGAGATCGACCTTTCAGTGGAGAGTCTTAGAGGTGTTCACCTTGAGTGTGCCTCTATCGAATTCTTCCTTGCAGAAGGGGACGTCAGCCTTGAAGAGGTTGTTTATGCTCTTCTTAAGCTGCAATTAACCTATTCAGCAATCCAGATGGGTTTTCCAATTCCCTCTTTTTAATCGCCTGACAGGTCGCTCGACTTTGTTGGGCGATTCTGTTTTTATATACCCATAGAATTTTCATATGGAACGTTTTAATCTCTTGTCGGCCGTGCATTTGATTTTAATTAAAGAAGAAAAGATTCTTCTTTTACGCAGATTTAATACGGGATGGAATGATGGGAATTATACGGTTCCCGCAGGTCACCTTGATGAGGGAGAAACAGTCACCCAAGCAGTAGTGCGAGAAAGTTTGGAGGAGGCGGGAGTAACTATTAAACCGGAAGATCTGACAATGGTTCACGTCATGCATCGAGCCGCCAATCGTATTGATTTCTTTTTTATCGCACGCGCATGGCAAGGAAACCCTACAAATGCTGAGCCGGACAAATGTGACGATTTGGAATGGTTTCCTTTAGATAATCTCCCGTCCAACATGGTTGAGTACGTTAAGTCAGGAATAGAACACTATCAAAATGGAAAGTTATTCTCGGAATTTGGGTGGTAATTCCAACCTGTTGCAGTTCTATTTTCATATTATAAATCTTGTGGTATAATACTAATAGAAAAGACCCAGGAGATGAGAATGATGCGGCTCTGCAAAAGATGCCGGGGCTCAGGATTTCTCTTCCGTCCTGGTCCAAAGGTATCAATCAAACACTCTTTCAAACGCTGCACTTCCTGTAGTGGAAAAGGCGTGCGAGGGAAATTGCCTGCCACCGAACCAAAAAGGAGCTAGAAGATGGAGAAATTCAAGATCGGTGACCGCGTGAAATGGAAAAAGCGGCAAGAAAAAGAAGAAGACCGCCAGCTCATGCGGGAATTGGCTGGGCAATACGGCGAAGGGCCTTTCAAGGTTCTTGACGTTCGGCAAGTATTCGATTCTCCAAGTCACCCACAGACAGTGACGTTGCAAATTGGGGTGAGGAAATTTCCTTTTTCCGGGAAATGGCTTCGCCGAGCAAAACAATAAACCCGCCGCCCCGACAAAGGGGCGGCTTTCTTTTTCTCTCCCTATTTCTGTTATGCTATAGACATCATGCAAACCACACATCGCGGTCCTGTTGCCATTATCATCCTCTCCATTATCACCTTTGGTATTTACGCGCTCTACTGGGTGGTGAAAACAAAGGGAGAAATAAATGCTCTGGGTGCACACATTCCTACGGCCTGGCTCATCATCATACCGATTGTAAATATTTACTTTGCCTACAAGTATGCAGAAGGATTTTCGCTATACGTTAAAAAAGACAACCTCCCTGTCCTCTGGTTCCTTTTGATCATCGTCATTATTCCGGTTGCGATGATATTGGTCCAGATCGAATTGAATAAATACACTACTCACAGCAACCTAGCTTCTCCAGCCTCCAAGTAACGAATTGCTTCGGAAATTAGATATAATTATCGGTATGGCAGACATACAAGATTTGATCACGGCAATTGTTGCGTTTCGTGATGCACGGGACTGGAAACAATTTCATAATCCGAAAGATTGCGCCATTTCCCTCTCCCTTGAAGCGTCCGAAGTGTTAGAGCATTTTCAATGGAAAAATAAAGAAGAAATTGAAGAACATATCCTAAAGAACAAAGAAGATATCGCTGAAGAAATTGCCGATGTTTTGTGCTGGGTTCTGTTGATGTCGCACGATTTGGAAATAGACATTGGTGAAGCTTTTCACAAAAAACTTACAAAAAATGATGCGAAATATCCCGTTGAAAAATCTAAAGGGAAACATACGAAATATAACCAGTTGTAGGAACCATTCCTCACAAAAGAAGACAGCCCACGCACTGGTTAGGTGCGTGGGCTGCTAGATTCACAAGCGCGTCACATCGCCGAGGCGATTTCCTCGATGGTCCGCATGACGGCGTCATGCGGATTTTCAGCCTGCGTAATCGGCCGGCCGACAACAATACGGTCTGCACCAACTTTGATGGCCTCGGTTGGAGTCATAACCCGATTTGGGTTTTGGTCGTCCCCCTTTACGATTGACCACAAAGGACGGACCCCAGGGGTGTTGAGCGTCAGACTCCTGCTGACGTAGGAACGCAACAGCTCAACCTCCTTTGGTGAAGAGATGAGTCCATCAATGCCCGCAACCATAGCGACATCTGCAAGACGAAGAACCGCTTCGTCAATTCGACAGGAGAAAATCCTCTGGACATCCTCCTCATTCATACTGGTAAGAACCGTCACGCCGAGCACTTCCGTGTCCGGCAATTCGGCCTTGAGAGCCTGCATGGCGGCGAGGCCAGCAACGCACATCGTGGTGAGCAGTTCAGGTTTCGCTTCGCGGATGAGAACGCCGTCCGTGGACAGCGTTTCGCCGATGTCGATCAGCTTGAGGTCAGCGAAAACCCGCAAACCGCGTGACTGGATTTCACCGATGAGGTCGTAGCCACAGGCTCGCAGGGCGGAATTCACCTTCAGGTAGACTCCGGTTCCTTTGAGGCTATCAGCCAATGCCAGGACTTTGGCTTTCGCCCAGCCCTTTCCGTTAGGAGTCGTTGGCTTGAAGTCGGCAGCAACGATCAGTCGCTCCGCCGGTGTCAGTGTCTTTTGCACGTGTGGTTTCCTTTCGTGGTTTCCGAATTACTGTTGCATGAGAGCGCAGAGACGCGCCCAGTTCTTTTTCACTTCGAGCTCGAGCTTGCCGTCAGCGATATCAGCAGCAACCGCAGGATCGTCCTGTTTGTATTCCGGATACGCCTCACGAATGGAAGCGATGACCGGCAGACCTTTGTAGGTCGTGTCGTAAATCGGAGAACGATTGAGCGCCCCGACGAGGAGCACGATGTTCGCTCCGGTGACGGCGATCTCAGTCAGGGTGTTGTCGGTATTTTGGAAGTTGTTGTAGACATCTTCCGCGATAGCGACACGTTCGCCCTGTTCGAAGTCGAACTGTGAGAGGTCCCAGGTGTATTCCTGTTTCTTGCCAGCTTCCGTGGCTTTTGGCTTCTTGTCCGCATACACGAACCTTTTGCCGGTGATGAGTGCGAGCATCTGACCGAATGTCCGGCCGCCCTGCGGAATACCGCAGATGGTGTCGAACGTGTCGAGCAAATTCTGATCATGGAGCTTCAGATAAGCAGCCGCTGCAAATGCATGGACCGCCTCCGGATGCTCTTCGATCCGTCGGAAGTTGAAGTAGATGTCTCCGACGAGGTTTCGTCCTTTGCTGTCTTTTCCCGCGTAGGCGACCAGAGGTCCCTTGCGCCGCGAGCCGACTTTCGGACAAATGTACACGGCATTACAGCGCTTGCCGAGATCTAGGAGACCTTCTCCTGGCAGTGGAATGATTGGCTTCATTGTTGTTCCTTTCAAGGTCCAGTTTTCAACTCTGGCGCAACCTTAGTCGAAAAAGAACTTAAAATCAATAAATCCTAATTTAGTTTTATGTAAAACTCTCGGGGACAGCATTTCTATACATTTGACATATAGACATTTTATGTGTATATTAGGAGACTGTAGCGTGTTCCTTTGGGGATTAAAAAATGTGCCAAAGCCATAAGCTTGATTTTGCTGCCGGTATCTCTATCTATCAGGCAGCCGCACAAATGTTCGCGGCCTGCTGCGAACATGGGCGGGTGGAGGGGGTGTTTAATGGGATTGAGCTGGTCGCCGACCAGGCCGACTGGAGGACCGATCAACCCGAAAAGATTGTCGCGATATATCGCGAGAAAGGTCGAGAGACCTGTCACAGGCCCTGATGTTTGCTCTTGCAAACATCAGGGCCATCCGTTTTATAGGTCCAGCTGACACGATTTGGAATCTGTGGTATTATCAAGTGTAATGAGAACGCCTGACCGTGACCGCGAGCGTAGTGAGAAAAAGCGTTCCCTCGCTGAATTTCTAACACTCTACAACGAGAATCTTCCACTCGCCTTCCCTCGCGCTTCGGCGGCACATTTGGAAGAATTTAAAACTGCCCATAGTGGGCTTTTTGTGCGTGCAAATGAATGGTCGCTCGACCAGCATCGTAAAAAAGTGATGGATTGGCTTGGTTCTCGCAAAGAAATCTCCAAAAGCTGAGGAATTTGTGTTATCCACCTTTTGACTATCTACCACTCGTATGGTAGTTTTATTCTATCAACCAGAGCTGAATCCAAAGAAGTGGGATCTCGAGCTTCTCTTCCGCGCACTGAATTGATCTTAGAAACGTATAATTTTCTCTCGCATATGCAAGAAGGAACAATCGCTGGCCTTACGGACAAAGGATTTGGTTTCATCAAGCGCGAAGGAATGGACAAGGACCTCTTTTTCCACTCCAACGAGCTTGTGAACGTAAAATTCGATGAACTTCAGGTTGGTGACAAGGTATCATTTGAGGTTGGCGAAGGTCCAAAAGGACCAAACGCGATCAAAGTGAGCCGCGTGTAACCAAACAAAAAGAAATCCGCCCTCGTTACGAGGGCGGATTTCTTTTTGAAAGAGCTGGATGAACATTGTATCAAAAGTCACAAAAGGTATCATGCGGTTTTATTTTGCGTGAAATTGACCAAACTATAAACATCTGGTATCGTTTCCCAGGATAAACAAAGGAGATACTTCATGACAATCGCTGAGCAAGTGGCTCTCTGGTTCAGAGAGCGTAGGTTCCAAGCTTACGCTTACGAAGAAAAAGACGTCAAGAAAATCACAGTAACCGCATGGATTCGGGGGCCTCGGGGGTTCCTGTGGTTCCGCCGGCCCAAAGAAGTTGAATATTATATAGCCGCAGTATGGCTCTCTTACCAAAGTTTGGGAGCCACCGAAGAGCATTGGGTTATTGAGATATATGGGGAGTCAAATTTTTCTCAATTTGTCGAATACGCGAAGCAATTTGAGGAAAATTTTGGGGTCAAGATTCGGCTCCATCTGGCCGAGAAAGAAGCCTCCCGGCTCTTCGATTTTCCCCCTCGCTAAATTTTCAGCCCCGGCGGTTTCTGACCGCCGGGGCTGACTCATATTTAGTAGTCATACTAATATGATTCGGTGTTCGCCATTTACTGGAGAAAAACCTCGCTGGCGATGGGTTCTAAAAAGTAATTAACCTAAATGTGCAGAGTCGTTCCAAGAAACAACTTGCCAATATGTTTCCTCCTCGGATAGCCACACCTTTGAAACAAGGCGGAAATAGGAAATTCCGGTGTTATCCATTTCAAGTCCTCGTATCGCTCTTTGTAAATCAACACCGGTAAAATCAGCTCCGTTTATTGCCGCACAAAATAACATTCGCAAAAACAAACCGTGCATAACAACACACAAACGTGGGGCTTCATGCTGTCTTAAAAAATCGAGTGCCCTATTTGCACGAAGACGCAAATCAGAGAAATCTTCTTCATCGGAATGCCTATGATTCATGTCTTTATAGCCCTCGTAGATTTCGTACATAGTTTTCCTAACTTCAGAATCCTGCACATGGCGACCAACCACTACTGACGGCGAACGACGTTCAGCAAACAAATCGTTTTCTTCAATGGGCAGACCTATACGCTCACGTATGTGCTCAGCAGTAACCCTTGCGCGAGGGAAAGAGGTAGCTATGAGCGCATCTATATGCAGTTTTTCTACACGTTTTGCGACCTCTTTTGCTTGTTCAATTCCCTTTTCGGTTATGAGCGCTTCCCTTCCTCGATGTACACCGTCGGCATTTGATTCGCTTTCTCCGTGTCGTACAAAATAAACCTCCTTTTGTATCATCTTTTTATTCTACCGTATCCAATGTTTGAATCCTTGCCGCACAGTCCGGCGAACAAAACGTTTTGCCATCTGCGCTTTGACAGTCGTCGCATACCAGAAAATGCAGGTGGCAGTCATTGTTTGCACAATTTATGTAGTTCTCAGTTTTGGCATCACAAAGCTTGCAGGTGCCGACAATGACACGGTCGCCACCAAAGTGCATCGTGAGGCGGTTATCAAATGTATACAATGTGCCAAGAAAATCCTTGCCTGGATATTTTTCCATATAGCCATGAATGCCGTTTTCAAGTTGGTACACTTCGCTAAAACCACTGCTTTGCAAATAGGCTGACATTTTTTCGCACCGTATGCCGCCCGTACACACCGTTACCACCGTTTTATTTTTAAGGGGTTCCATGCTTGGAACAGCCTCAACCAAATCACGAGAGGCGGCGAGTCCTGGGTTTACTGAACCTTCAAAATGTCCTGACGCATATTCGTAGTCGTTGCGCATATCAACCACAACAAAGTCGCGTTTTGTTTCGTACCACGATCGAAGTGTTTCTGGCGTAATGCGAGGGGCGGTTGCCACACGCGGATCGGCCTTTTCTTTCGGAAAATGTGTTCCTACAATTTCTTCACGAACCTTGATTGAAAGTTTTGGAAATGAATTCCCGGTGCCTTCACTTCGCTTTACGGTAATGTCCGCAAAGCGCGGGTCATCGAAAAATTCGACAATAAATTTTCCCGCGGCTTCTATGGTTCCCTCAAGCGTGGCATTGATGCCTTCCTCGGCAATGATGACGCGGCCCGTGAGCTCCAGCCGCTCACAGAGCTGGCGCAAGGAAGACGCAAGGGCCTGCGGGTCTTCAATGGACACATATTTGTAAAAAAGAAGCACCTCGTATTTCATTTTCTATTTTCGGTACACGAAACGCAGCCACAGCGTTTGGGTCCAATGTGGTCTTCCCAATATTCTTTTCCATAATCATAGGTTATCTCCTCCCCCGGCTGGATGGCCCGCCGCGCTGAAATGAAAACACGGGTGCCATCCATTTCTGCCTTGCAATTTGGTTTACAGGAATGGTTTATGTAACGCGCGACATTTTTCCTGGTAGTGCCATCAATCGTTTTTCCGCGCTCTACCTTGAACAAATATTTTCCTCCTTTTTTATCGGCCTCTTCGTCCGTAACAACCCTCCCCCAATATTCAATGACAAAATCTCCCCGTTTGATGGGACCTTTTGCAAAAAGGCCGAGGCCTGAAATGCCTCGTTTTACCAAAGGCGAGTGTTTTGATACGCGCGGAAATGTATACCCCATAGTTACGGCATTCTAACTCAAAAATGAGTATCTTTCAGCAATGAGATACGGTAGTGGTATGGTGACACTACCAGCATGAAAAAACGAGCCATCATTGAGAAAGAAATCGGTGAAACGCCGCTTCAGGCGATACAGAAGTGGAAAGCACAGCATCCTGCATATGCAGATGTTCCGGCGTCATACGCAGGACGCCTTGACCCCATGGCAAGCGGCAAATTACTCATTCTTTTTGGTGAAGAATGCAAACGTGAGAAAAAATATAGAGGCCTTGATAAGGAATACGAGATTGAGGTTTTGCTTGATTTGGAAACAGATACCGGAGACGTGCTTGGTCTTGCCTCCTACAAAGGAATGGACACCCACACGGACGCGCAGCGTATCAACAAAGCACTCGAAAAAGAAAAAGGAACGCATACTATTCCCTACCCTATATTTTCTTCAAAAACAGTAAACGGGAAACCTCTCTTTCTGTATGCGCTTTCCGGCACTCTTTCAGACATAACCATTCCAACTCACGAAGAAAGAATCTATCAAATAGCGCTTCAAAAATTTGAAAGGATGAGTGGCGAGGAAATAGCAAAACGCATCGCAGTACTTTTGGCGCGTACGCCCTGCACCAACGAGCCCTCTAAGGAATTAGGAGCAAATTTCAGAATAGATGCCGTTCAGAAAAAATGGAATGAAATTTTTGCATCCATGCCCAACCGGAAGTTTCAGCTATTGCACCTTACCGTCGTCTGCGGAAGTGGCGCGTACATGCGCACCCTTGCGGGACGCATAGGAACGTCCCTTGGCACAAGCGCTCTCGCGCTTTCAATCAAACGAACTCGCATTGGAACTTACATACCCTTATGGAAACGATTTGGACTTTTCAAATCTCTATTTTCTTTCAGAGTTCTATAAGCGGGCCAATAATAAAGAATTGTGTTAAATTTTGTTTAGATCAGAAAGGAGAACGGTAATGGGAAACCTTCTGCAATTCCCAGAACTTCCTAATAGGTACCCGAGTAATCGACCGGGTTTAAGAAAGCGGGGAGAATTTTGGAGAGCAATTGATCTCAAGGGGAAACCTCCGAAAGGACACCTTCCTCCTTCATACGGCCCGCGTGGTAGAGTCCAAATCGCCATTAACCAAGTATGGGTTGAGGGGCATACTCAGAAACTCTACATGGTCTTAGGTCTCGTTAAGATAAGGGACACCTTTTACCCACATAATGTTGTGTTTGCTGCCTACAAGCGCGAACACTTGCAACGTCAACTTGCAGAGACCACATTTCGCCTCACAATGAAAATCTGGGACGTGTTTGAAAGTGAGCGAAAAGTTCTCGCAAACAAAGTGGGTCTCGTGGCCGAACAGGACCCAGAGTTTCCCTGGAAAGGAGACAGCGTCGTAGGAGCACGTGCCCTCAACTTTTTTGGCCTCGATAGTGATGGCTACCGCATCGACTAATAATTTTGGTCGATGCGGTTTCTTTTAAGTTGCAAGATCGAAATGGGACAGAGTAATTTTTGAAATGAATTCTATGTCCGCGAGTCAGACTCTTTCCACTCGGTAAGCCGTCCAGCCTGAAGCTCCATCGTGTCCGCCTTGCGTACATAGCGAGCATTCCCTTTTGGAACAAGCGGATAGTGCGGCAATGCCCCAAGTGCCTGGTCTATCTCCCACAAATCTTTTTCGGCAGTTATCCACGCCGCACCAAGCTTTTTCAGATTGAATGGTTTTGAATACGTCTGTAATGTTTTCGTGCCATCGCTGTTTATAAACCACTCGTGGAAGTAGGAAAGGGCAAGCTCTCGGGGCGTTTTATAAATAGGGTCGCGAAAACGAAGTGATGCGTGGTTGGTTTTACTTATTGCGCCCCAATACCCATTCTTTTTATAGAGTGCGATAACATGGTCATCGTCCGGGCGCGCTGCCACAAGATCCATAATGATGGGCTCTTCACCATTCACCCAAAGAGCTGTTGCTGCGAAAAGGGCGCCCTCAATACAGTGCGCTTTCTTTTCCTCCAAGACGCGACGCGGAGAATAATGGGTCTCTCCCTTCTTTTCAAAATTCATGGGAATCGTATCGAGAAAGTCCTGAATTTTTATGGGTGTGGATAAGCGTTTAAAAAGCTTTTCCTCCTGTTTAGTGAGACTATACATACTTCAAAGTGTACTTGGGATGAGGACGTATTCCAACACAGCTTGAAATGGAGGGATTTGAGATTTTACGAAAAGCAGTTCACAATACCTTTCATGAATCCAAATCTTTCTACCTATTATTCCTGGGCCGTTTCTTTTATCGCGGCGCTCCTGGTCGCAGGGCTTGGATACGGCGGATATCGCTACTATCTCCTTACGGGGGAACTTACAAGCACGCACCAGCAGGCTGTCGAGCTGCAAAGCAGCCTTGCAAGCACCACCGACCAAAACAGACTGCTTTCAGAGGCCCTCGTTGCGGAAAAAAATCGAAATGACAGCCTGGCGTCCGAAGTTGATTCGATACAAGACAAAGTGTCCGATCTTAACAAGCTCGCAAAAATCGACCCCCAGCTCTTGGTGAAATATTCGAAGGTATATTTTTTGAATGAAAATTATGTGCCCAAAGATCTTGCCACTATTGATGAAAAATACCTGTACCAGGACAAAGAAAAACTACAGATACTCGACCAGGTGGAGCCTTACTTAAAGGAAATGTTTGACGACATGGAAGACGACGATGTATCTATTCAAATATTGTCGGCCTATCGTTCGTTTGACACTCAAGCGACGCTAAAATCTGGATATCGTGTTACGTATGGATCCGGCGCAAACGCCTTTTCCGCTGACCAAGGATATTCAGAACACCAACTCGGTACGGCGATTGACTTCACGACACCAACCATTGGCGCCATACTTACTGGTTTTGATAAAACCGAAGCATATACGTGGCTCACCAAAAATGCCTATCGGTATGGATTCATACTTTCCTATCCGGCAAACAATGCCTACTACATTTTTGAGCCGTGGCATTGGCGCTTTGTCGGCACCGACCTTGCACGCGAATTGCACCGCAATAAACAATATTTCTACCAGATGGACCAACGGGACATAAACACCTATCTTATTTCCATCTTCGATTGACGTTCGAAACACCGTTAGTATAATTTAAAGCATAGAGTACGCTTCGATTACGCTTCCTCGGGAAATCCCTCAAACGCTTTTCAAAAAGCAGTGGGTGCCCTTGGGACTTTTTTTCGTCACGTATTTCCTCGTCGCCTACGCCGGTTCGTATATATACCCCCTCAACAATAGTTTTCCGGGAGTGGTGTTTGCCCCTGCCGGTATCGCAATAGCAGGACTGGTGCTTGGGGGAAAACAGCTTTGGCCGGCAATAACCGTTGCAGCCTTCCTTGCTTCTTATGCTATTGGCCTACCCCCGCTTGCCGCTTTTTTTCTTGCGATAGCACAAACACTTCAAGCGCTTGCCGGAAAATGGATGCTGCGCGCTGTTGATTTCAATCCGCTGTTGCGACGCCTGCAAGATATCATCAGCATTGTAATCGTCGCGATTTTGCCCACCTTTATCGTGCCTACAGCAGCAGGACTCATACATATTTATCTCCTTCAAACACTGTCCCTCTCGCAATTTTGGAATGTGTGGGGCGTGATCTGGGTCGGTCAAATTTTGAGCGTCATCGTTACGATGCCATTTGCGGTGCGCTGGTTTTCGTATCCAACATTCCATCGCACGCGCAGAGAGAGTCTTGAGATCGGAGCAGCACTTTGTGTGCTGCTCGTGTTCGATGTGTTCATTTATTTTGCACCGCTGCAAACCGACTATATACCGCTTGAATATCTCATACTCATTCCTTTTACGTGGATTGCGCTTCGCATTGGCCCACGATTCATGACGGTGGCCATTTTGCTCAATGCCTTTTTACAAATCATGGGCACGGTTTTAAACAATGCGGCATATCCGGGACCAGCGTCGCTTGAGGCGCGACTCTTTCGTCTTGAAATCGCTGTGGCCATTATGTCTTTTATCTTCCTCGTGCTTGCGGCTATAGCAGAAGAACTTAAAGAGATCGGCAAGAATCTGCGAAAACAGGTTGCGCGCCTTGAAGAGGCGCTTGAAAGGATTCGCCGCGAAGAAATAGCAAAAAATGAATTTATCGCCGTGCTTGCACATGAACTACGCAATCCTCTTGCGCCAATCGTGAGCTCGCTTGAATTGATTGAACTTGAAAAAGTGCGCGGTGGCCGTAAGTGGCTGAACGTGATTAAAGAACAAACCACGACGATACGACGCCTTCTTGATGACCTGCTTGATATTTCGCGCATATCGCAACGAAAATTAAAATTGGAGAAAGAAGAAATCAACGTACTCCACGCCATTCGCATGTCGCTCCAAACGGCAGAACCCATGATACAAAGCCGCGCACATAGCCTTGTACTTTCACTTCCCAAACGAGCAATTAAGGTTCATGCCGACCCTGTGCGCCTTCAGCAGATATTTGTAAATCTTCTTAATAATGCAGCTCGCTATACCGAACCTGGCGGAACACTAACCGTATCGTGTCACAAAGAAGGCACGACGGTGGTCATACAGATTCAAGACACGGGCATGGGTATCGCTCCCGAAATGCTTGAACGAATATTTGAACCGTTCATACAGGCAGGAAATCGAAAACTAGGAAGTGCTGGCCTCGGAATTGGTCTGGCACTTACGCGGCAGCTGGTTGACATGCATTGGGGCACCATCGAAGCACAAAGCAAAGGTCTCGGTCTTGGGAGTTCCTTCACCGTACGTTTACCTCTTTTTGATACGATGCGACGCACGCCCCAGGCGCCTTCGGTCGTTACTACAGTCACTACACCTTCTTCCATGCACACGACGCTACGCATACTCATAGTTGACGACAACGAGGAGGCCGCTGAAGGAATTAGTAAGCTGCTTCAGTATCGGGGCCACACTACCCACAGTGTGCATCGTGGCGGCGAAGTGCCGCATTCCGTGCAAACGTTTAAGCCGGACGCAATCGTTCTTGATATCGGACTTCCCGACATGAACGGGTACGAAGTGGCAAAACGACTTCGTGGCGAACTCGCTTCAAAAGCAATGCTCATTGCCCTTACCGGTTATAGCCTAAACGAAGACAAGGAACGAACGAAAGAAGCTGGATTTGACTACCATCTCACTAAACCAATCGGCATTCTCGACTTAGATACCATTCTTGGGAATATAAGACAGATTAACACCCGCCTGCGAAATAGACCGCAGCCGAAGCACCAATCTTCATGAAATTGACTGTAACTTCATGAAGAATACATCGTCTTCATTCTAGAGTAGGGCGGTGAGACAGATTGCAAACTTACTACATACATATGCGAATACTTGTCGTAGAGGATGAAAAGAAGCTCGCAGAGGTGCTCGCGGCGGGTCTTGAAAAGAAAGGTTTTGCCGTTGACGTTATTGATGACGGCGAAAAGGCTCTTAGTCGTTTGTCACTTCACCGTAAAGATTATGACCTCGTTATTCTGGATCTCATGCTCCCTTCCCTTTCTGGAGCAGAAATATGCCGGCAAGCACGCGAGCGAGATATCACTACGCCTATCCTTATTTTGACGGCACGAAATGAGACCGAAACGAAAATTGATCTCCTTCTTTCTGGTGCAGATGATTATCTCGTCAAGCCATTTTCCTTTGAAGAATTGCTTGCCCGCATTCACGCCCTGTCGCGACGGCCGCAAGAATCAAAACCAACGACGCTTCGCATCGCTGCTATCGAACTTAATCCCGTAGAGCATCGGGTCACAAAAAACGGCGAGCCAGTTGAACTTACGCTAAAAGAATTCATGCTGCTTGAATACTTTATGCAACACCCAAGCGAGGTGGTAAATCGTGAAGACTTACTTACCCACTTGTGGGATTTCAACTATGAATCTTTTAGCAATGTAATTGATGTTCATGTCAAAAATCTTCGCAGAAAACTCGATGATGGGAATGATGAAAGCCTTTTGGAGACGGTGCGTGGCATCGGGTATCGGCTTCGTACATAATTATCGTTACGATCTCTATTTTCGTACGCAGGTTGCCGTTATAGGACTGCAGGTCGTTTTCACTATATTCGTCATCGTACTGGTGGGTGGCATGTTTACTGCTTTTTACGATGACATACTCACCAGCATCGTACAGGGCGTGATGCAAGGACTGCAACAAGATACGGCCACTTCGACGGCGACGCAGCTGGTAGAAAACCTTAACTACCTTCGAAACCGTAATCTTATTATCATCGGTTCCATTGTGCTTATCGGAACTTCCATATTCGGTTATCTTATTGCCCACCTTACCCTCGCGCCAACGCGAAACGCCCTCGACGCGCAAAAACAATTTATCGGGAATATTGCCCATGAGCTTCGTACGCCTCTTTCTATTATCAAAACGCATACAGAAGTGGCACTGTTTTCCGAAAAACTTGATCCAGAAACCCGGCACATGCTTGAAAGCACCATCGAAGAGCTCGACCGTACGTCCGACATTATTAATAACCTGCTTTCCCTTTCAGCATTTGTACGGCCCGAACAAATGCATTTTGGAAATGTGGACCTTGGTTCTGTTGCCGAAAGTGCCGTGAAGCATCTTTCAGATCTAGCAAAACGGAAAAATATAGAAATCACGATGGAGAAAAACTCGCAGTGTATCGTGTGGGGCAATGCCTCAGCGCTTGAACAAGTCGTCATGAACGTCCTTAAAAACGCCGTGAACTATACTCGCGAAGGCGGCGAGCCAGTGCACATTACGATGAAACCTGGATTTGAAGGCTCCATTGAACTTTCCGTTCAGGATCACGGCATTGGTATACCAGAGAAAGACCTCTACCGTATTTTTGAACCGTTCTATCGAGGCGATTCATCACGCTCGCGAGGCGCGGGCGGAAGTGGTCTCGGACTTGCCATTGTGAACGAGCTTCTTAAAGCACACCAAGGCCGCATGACTATCCGGAGCGCGCCCAAACGTGGCACGACGGTTCTTATCTCCCTTCCTCGCGGAAAAATCGATCGCGATATTTCAGACGATCGGTATGGCGAAGTAGCGGTCGACTTTTCAAAGAATTCATAATTCTTCATCCTCCATTCACTACCCTATGGCTATGCTTTGGTACAGAAAGCACCTTACCCAAAAGAGAGATCCTCTGTATCTTGGCGCGGCAACAACATCGCGCCAAGATACAGAGGGGTTCTTGCTTGGTAAGGACATATGAAATGGAATGATCCTTCACAGCATGGCTAGCACGTAGTGGTATCGGTTTTGATGGTAGCAATAATAAAAAATATAGAGAGTAGAGAGAACATACATATTGCAAGGTAATGCAAAAGGTCACTGCATGTATATTCCACACTGGGCGGCGATAGGCGGGAAAATTTCTCGCTTGTCGCTCGTGATGCATTTGAACGAGCAAGCTGGGGAGGCCGCACTGCGGCCTCCCCAGCGCGTTATGAGTCCGGTGTATAGTAGTTACTACTAGCGCATGACAATATTAGACGCAGGCATACTTGGATTGGTCGAAGGCATTACAGAGTTTTTGCCCATTTCCTCTACTGGCCACCTTATTTTGGCAAGCAGCATCCTTGGTCTTCCCGCAACCGAATTTTTAAAGAGCTTTGAAATCGCCATACAGCTCGGAGCGATCGCGGCAGTAGTCCTTCTCTACTGGCGTTCATTTCTCTCACTCACGATTCTTAAAAAACTGGTTGTTGGATTTATTCCAACAGGAATTATCGGGCTGCTTTTATACCGCGTCGTAAAAACCTATCTGCTTGGAAATGAGCTTGTCGTGGTTGCAGCTCTTTTTGTGGGCGGCGTGTTTCTTATCGCCTTTGAATTGCTCCACAAAGAAAACGAGGCTGGTGCAGCTTCTATTTCTGATATTTCGTACCGACAGTCCTTTTTCATCGGACTATGTCAGGCATGTGCCATTGTGCCTGGAGTTTCTCGCTCTGCGGCGACGATTGCTGGCGGCTTGTTGCTTGGCATCCGTCGCACCGCGATTGTGGAATTTTCATTTCTCCTTGCCGTTCCCACCATGCTTGCCGCAACAAGCTTTGATCTTTTGAAACATGGTTCTTCGTTTTCAACTTCTGACATTGGATCACTCGCGGCCGGGTTCGTTGTTTCATTCGTCGTTGCCATGGGCGCCATCCGGCTCCTGCTCCAGTATGTGCGCCGCCATAGTTTTATTCCTTTCGGCGTTTACCGAATAGCCATTGCGACACTGTTTTTTGTCTATTTTTTCGTTCTCGCCTAGAACCCATTTCAAAACCTAAAACGGAGTCGGCGTGCGACTCGGAAGACTAAGACTTGGCAAGTGATCTTATAAAGATCATCCGGAGCGGTCTTTCGGGGCGCATGGCGACGGAGTAGGTTTTGAAATGGGTTCTAGTGTCTCACGATTCTTTTAAGGCTTGGGCTCACTGGTAAGTTGCCTTTTCCATATTCGACTCACCAAAAGCAACAGAGCGAGAGGGATAAGTGCAATGATCCATCGGTAGTGGCCAAGAAATGCTTCCGTCAGTGCACCATATTGGTATGCGAGCGTAAAAAGACAGGTCGTCCATACCAGCACCGCAGGAACGACAGAAAAGAAAAAGGTTCCAAAAGGCATGCCAAAAAAACCGGCTGCAAGGTAGGTGGGAAAACGCAGTCCCGGCACAAATCGTGCAGTCCATACCACCGCGACAAAACGCTTCTCTAGCCATGGTTTGAGGTTTTGAACGTGCTCGTGGTTTACAAACCACCGTGCCCACCGGTGCCTCACCGCAAGGCGACCAAGTCCGAAGTAGCCAAGGTCTCCCAGAATGATTCCCGTGTAGAGCGCCCCGAGCGCAAACCATGGCGGCATGTAGCCGTCTGCCGACAGAATGGCGACAAAAATAGTAGCCGCGTCTTCAAAAAACATACCTGCGAACGCAACGACAAAAGGAACTAGAAAAGGATGTGAAAGTGCATCGGCAACCGTAGAAAAAAGGAGATGCTCGGGATACATAGTTTTTCCAGTATACCTCGCACATTCCCTCGTCACCCTCGCCCGCGAAATTCAGTTCTTAAGTCCCTTCCCTCTTTTAAAGAGCCAAAATGTCAGGAGGAAAAAACCGATCGAAAAACCAAGAAGAACACCGAATGCAAGCCAGACGTTGACGTCGCTTACTCCGAGAAACCCATAGCGGAAAAGATTCACCATATACAAGATTGGATTTGCCAGAGATAGAGCTCGGAAAAACGGTGGCAACTGGTCAATGGAATAAAACACGCCGCCGAGATACGTAAGCGGCGTAAGCACGAAGGTTGGCACAATGGAAATGGCATCGAAGGATTTTGCAAAGAAACCGTTTACCAAACCTGCGAGCGCGAAAAGAAACGCCGTCAAAAATGCGGCTATGAATACTACGAAGATGTTGTAAACCGCAATATGAGTGAAAAAGAGTGAAATAAGTACCACCAATATACCCACGAGCCCCGCACGAATGACTCCTCCCGAAACAAAGCCCATCATGACAACCCAGGAAGGCATTGGAGAAACGAGTAATTCATCAATAGTTCGCTGCCACTTTGCAAAATAGAATGTCGACACCGTATTCATGTATGAGCTTGTGATCAAAGACATCATGACAAGACCTGGCACGATAAATTGCATATAAGAGTGACCAGATACGCTCGCAAGCTGGGAACCAATAAAGGTTCCAAAGACTATGAAGTATAGCGTCGTAGTGACAACAGGCGGAAGCAGGGTTTGTGACCAAATACGTATGATACGTATGACCTCTTTC
Source organism: Minisyncoccia bacterium (assembly GCA_049305795.1). Classification (GTDB taxonomy): domain Bacteria; phylum Patescibacteriota; class Minisyncoccia; order Phycocordibacterales; family Phycocordibacteraceae; genus C7867-001. The sequence continues at coordinate 59,222 of JBAQPM010000007.1, forward strand.
CGCACCATGGTCCAGTAACCAATAAGGGCAGGGTTCGGATTCATGATTTTGTTTCGTCGATAAGTTCCAAGAAGATATCTTCAAGCTTTTTGCCGTCGTGCTTGGCAAGCAGTGCTTGGGTACCTTCGTCGGTAATAATAGTTCCCTTGTTGATGATAGCTACGTGACGCGAGAGTTGTTCTGCTTCTTCAAGATAATGCGTAGTAAGCACGATGGTTGTTCCCGCCGCATTCAGTTTCGTGAGAAATTCCCACATGCCCCGGCGCAGCTCAACATCCACACCCGCCGTCGGTTCGTCAAGAAGCAGCACTTGCGGCTCATGCACCAAAGCGCGAGCAATCATAAGACGTCGCTTCATACCGCCTGAAAGTGTTTGGGCTGGACTGTTTCGTTTATCCCAGAGTCCGAGTTGTTTCAAAATCTCTTCTGATTTTGGAATCGCTTTTTCGCGGGTGATGCCGTAATACCCCGCCTGGTTTACAACGATGTCCAACACTTTTTCAAATATGTTGAAATTAAATTCCTGGGGCACCAGCCCAATGAAACTTTTCGCTCGATCTGGATCACTGTCAATAGAGGCGCCGCAGATTTCAACGACACCAGAGGTTTTGAGCGTAAGCCCCGCCGCAATGCCGATGAGCGTGGTCTTCCCCGCCCCGTTTGGGCCAAGAAGTGCAAAAAATTCGCCGCGAGGAACGGTGAGCGAGACGCCTTTCAGTGCTTCGTTTTCTCCGTACACCTTTCGGAGATTCTCTATCTTGAGTGCGGGTGCGAGCGGTTCGGACATGGTGATTAGTCGTCGTTAAGGGGAAGCATACCAATGTAATCTGCTTTGCCCAAGGGCACTCCCTCGTGACGCAAAATGGAGTACGCAGTAGTCATGTGGAAAAAGAAGTTCGGAATAAGGTATCCCGTAGTGTATCCATAGCCCGTAAGGTGTTTCCCCGGAAAATAAGAAAAACGAATTTTTTGATCTTCATTCGCATTAATGTCTTCAGGTTTTACTTCCTCAAGAATTTTGAGGGTATGTGCAATACGCATTTTAAGCTCAGCAATAGTTGTTTCAGTGTCAGGCACCGAAGGAACTTCTTCGCCTTTCATACGAAAAGGAAAAGCTTTCAAATGATCGCAGGCAATTTGTATCTGTTTTACGAAAGGAAACTGGTCCGGCGCAAGCTGCTTGGTGAGGTAGGTATCAGGATCGACTCCTTTTTCCGCTGCATGGGCTACGGCTTTATCAAGCACTCCCGAAAGAGCCTTGAGCGCATTTTGGAACATAGGAATAGTGACGGAGTAGAGTGATGTTTGCATGGACTTGAATGTATTTAGTGCTTTATAAACTAAAGTATATCAATTCTTCATACGGGACGCGACTGTGTATACTAAAGCTGTCTTATGCGTCGATTTTTCCGCTACACGCTCGTCGGTGTCTCCACGCTCTTGTTTGATCTTGGGCTCCTCTATCTTCTCACCAGCATTGCAGGTGTTCCCTACTATCTTTCAACTCCTATCTCATTTTGTATTGCCGTTTCCATAAACTACGCAGTGAGCCGCAACATTGTATTTAGGGGTACCAAGCGGCCATGGGGTCATGGATACCTGTACTTTGCTGGTGTGGCTTTGCTCGGCGCAAGCGTTACCACGGGCCTTGTAGCTGCTCTAGTGGCCTATCTAGGCCTGTATTACCTTTTCGCGCGCATACTTGTTGCAGGTGTAGTTGGTATGGGAAATTACTTCTTTAACCTATACGTAAATTTCAATGTCGCAGGCCGTTCTCTTACACCCTAGGTTATACACGGCGACGGTCGCAATACGCAAACGAGATACGGTATGCTAAGCGCATACTGCCGCTATGACGATGCTTTCACACCGACACCATGAGGATCGTCCATGGGGTTCGTTTGACCAATTCAGTGCAAACGAAGAAACAACGATAAAAATTGTGCGTGTTTCCCCGGGGAAACGTCTCTCGCTTCAAAAACATACCCACCGTGCTGAATTTTGGAAAGTCATCGAGGGGGATGGTATCGCACAAGTGGGTAGCGAAGAACGTCCCATAGCATTGGGAGACGAAATTGAAATTGGTGTAGGAACATTGCATCGCCTCACCGGCGGAACGCAGGGCTGTGCTGTTCTTGAAATTGCTTTTGGAGCATTTGACGAGGGAGATATCGAGCGGATTGAAGACGATTTTGGGCGCGAACAAACCGCATGATTGCATTTATCGCCCTCGTACTCGCTGTTCTAAGCGCCTTCTTGGTAACAGGCCTTTTCTTGTATGCCTTCATAGTTTCGTTACAGCAAAAACCAACGCTTCCTTTTGTACAACACGTGCGCGCACTCATTGAAAAAAGGCGCGCACCCCTTCTTTCGCGTGCAGAAAAAAATCCGATTTTGCGTCCTAGTTCGCATGCATGGGAAGCGGGTGCCGTCATGAATCCAGCGGCCATACACCTACATGACAGAACGCATCTTTTTTATCGTGCCGTGGGCACTGATGGTGTTTCAAGAATTGGCTATGCTTCCTCAAAAGATGGTGTGCAGTTTGATGAGCGCCTTCCCTATCCGGTGTATGCACTTCCCAATAACTTCAGTATTTCGGAATCTTCTCTGCACCGTGAATATCTTGCCTCTCGTCCGGACCTTCTTGCTTCCGGCGGGAGCTGGAGCGGCATTGAAGACCCACGTGCCGTGGTCATAGACGACCGAATGTATCTTTCTTTCTCTGCCTTTCATAGCTGGGATTCGCTTCGCATCGGCGTTACCTCCCTCTCGCTCGCCGACCTTGAAGCAAAACGATGGAATTGGTCGCCACCCGTGTTTCTTTCAGCACCAAACGAAGTACATAAAAATTGGGTGCTCTTCCCCGAAAAAATACACGGAAAATTCGCGATCCTCCACGCGTTCCGAGACGGAACACGCCGGCGCGCCGTCGTTAACTATCTAGATACCCTTGATAGCGAGCCCTCGCAATATGTGAAGAGTGATGCGAGTTTCAGAGGAAATGTTGAGCCCTCTTTGTGGGACAGCCGTGTGCGTGGCTCGGGACCACCACCACTTAAAACGGACGCAGGCTGGCTTGTTTTTTACCACGCAAACGACGCGCGTGAGCCAGAAAAATATAAACTCGGTGCGCTTTTGCTTGATGCAAAAGATCCTTCAAAAATAATTGCACGCACACCGAACGCTATTCTTGAACCCGAAACTACCTACGAAAATGAAGGCAAGCCCGGCATTGTGTATGCCTGCGGCGCAACTGCAATAGGCGACCAGCTCACCGTCTATTACGGCGGCGCCGACAATGTCGTGTGCGCCGCAGCAACATCACTCTCACACTTTACTGAATCCCTCCGCTCGTTCCGAGCACCTGTTCTATCTTTGCTACCACTACGCATCTAATCCACTTTTCATATGCTCGTCGTCTCCAGGTCTCCAAAAAATCCCGTTCTCGCTCCGACGCAAAACCGTGCATGGGAATCAATTGCCACATTTAACCCTTCTGCCGTGCGCGAAGGAAACACGACGCATCTTTTTTATCGCGCCGTAGCGCGTCCCGACGCCCTTCTCACACCGTATGCCGGACTCTCAACTATCGGCCACGCTATGTGCAAGGAAGATTCAGAAATAGAAAGACGTGAACAGGTCATCATGCCCGAGGAGCCGTGGGAGCGCTTCGGGTGCGAGGATCCACGCGCAACTTTTTTTGAAGGAACCTGGTACGTTTTTTATACTGCGCTTGGAGGGTTTCCTTTTGGTCCTGACAACATAAAGATTGCCGTTGCTTGCGGTGACGCTCCAAACGAACTTTCAGAAAAGCATCTCATCACTCCTTTCAACGCAAAAGCGGCGGCGCTGTTCCCTTCCCGGATACAGGGAGAAGTTGCTCTTTTACTCACCGCCCACACCGACTGGACCGAGGCATATCCACGCCCCACCATCGCCATCGCACGCGCTAAACATGTTGAAGACTTTTTTCGCGAAAGCTATTGGCACGATTTTCATGAACACCTGGGTGAATATGCTCTGCCTGACTTACGAAGAAAAGACAGTGACCACATCGAAGTTGGCGCGGTGCCTATCGAAACCCCACAGGGCTGGCTTTTAATCTATTCCCACATTCAGCATTACTACGATGAATCACGGCGCTTGTTTGGTATCGAAGCAGTGCTTCTCGATCGCGACGACCCGCAAAAAATTATCGGCCGCACGGAAGCTCCCTTTCTTATACCGGAAGAGTCATATGAACGATATGGTACCGTCCCAAACATTGTCTTCCCTTCTGGAGCAGTAGTTGAGGGAGATACACTGCGCATTTATTACGGAGCGGCTGACACGACAGCGGCGGAAATATACCTCTCCCTTTCAAATTTGCTTGATGCCATGAGCAAAGAGAAACGGCTCTCCTTTGTGAAGCGCGTGAGTAATGAACCCATTCTCTCTTCTATTCCGGAGCATCCTTGGGAATCGAAAGCGGTGTTTAACGCCGCCTCAATCGAGCTTGAGGGGGATGTGCATGTGCTGTACCGAGCCATGGGAGAAGACAATACCTCCGTGCTTGGCTACGCACGTTTTGACGATGGACAAACGCTTTCGGAGCGACTTTCTGATCCTGTGTATGTTCCGCGAGCGTCGTTTGAATTAAAACAAGGGTCACCTACTGGAAATTCAGGATGCGAGGACCCGCGCCTCACACAGATCGGCGACACACTCTATCTTATCTATACGGCATATGATGGCGCGCATGAGCCGCGGGGTGCGATAAGTTCCATTAGCGTAAAAGATTTTTTGGAGAAAAAATTTGACCAATTCACGCTTCCAAAATTGCTCACCATTGAGGGCGTGACCGATAAAGACATTTGTCTCTTTCCTGAACTCGTCGATGGGAAATACATACTCATTCATCGCATTGACCCAAACATTTGTGCAGATTTTTTTGATGACCTTTCTTTTTCTCGACTTGCCAATCGCTGTTTTACTCTGATGACACCACGTCCAGGTATGTGGGATTCGGAAAAAATAGGCGCCGCCGCGCCGCCCATTAAAGTTTCAGAAGGCTGGCTCTTCATTTATCACGGCATCGGAAGCGACCATGTCTACCGGCTTGGCGCCGCGCTTCTGGACGAAACGGGGACAAATATCATTGTGCGCACTGCCCTACCCATCTTCGAACCCGTGCTGCCGTGGGAAAAAGAAGGACAGGTTGGTAATGTCGTATTCTCTTGCGGCGTAACCCTTAAAGACGATACGTTGTTTATCTATTATGGCGGTGCCGATACCGCCATTGGTATTGCAACCGTTTCAAAATCAGCACTCATGAAGAAATTGCTCTCTGCATTATGAAATATAACGTTGTCGTCTTTGATTTGGATAACACCCTTGCTGAGAGTAAACAGGCGCTTACGCCCGAAATGGCGACACTGCTTTCGAGCCTCATCGCAAAAACAAAGGTTGCTATCACCTCTGGCGGAAAATTTGCGCAGCTTGAAGGGCAGGTAGTAAACCAACTTCCTCCAGAAACCCATTTGGAGAATTTTTATCTTTTACCCACTTCAGGCGCAGCATTGTTTGAATACAAAAACGCATGGACTCCCGTGTACCAAGAACTTTTGACCAATGAGGAAGTAGACATTGTCAAAAAAGCGCTTTTTGAAGGCGCGCAAAAAACAGGGCTTATTGATTTTGACGCACCTTCCTATGGCGAGCGCATTGAAAACCGCGGCTCGCAAGTTTCCCTTTCCGTCCTCGGCCAGGAAGCGCCGCCGGATGAAAAAAGGAAATGGGACCCAGAGCGGGTGAAGCGTCCGCTTCTTCAAGAAGCCATAGCTCCTCTTCTTCCCGATTTTGACGTGAAGGTTGGAGGCCTCACAACCATAGATGTTACCAAGCACGGCATAAACAAAGCCTACGGCATTCGAAAACTAAGTGCCCACCTCGGCATTCCTCCCGAAGAAATGCTTTACATTGGGGATGAGCTTCGCCCGGGCGGAAACGACGAAGTCGTAAAAGAAACCTCTATCCAAACGCGAGCTGTTTTAAATCCTTCTCAAACTGCCAATGTTATTGAAGAACTTCTTGGCGAATTATAAAAATTCTAAATAGAAAGCCTGACAAGGCGAATGGTTTCGAAATCGTGGGCACCATTTAAGGCTTCGAAGGCGGGGGTGAGGCGCGGG
>JBAQPM010000008.1:0-1877 GCA_049305795.1 Minisyncoccia bacterium
GGGATCAGCCTGTTATCCCCGGGGTAACTTTTATCTGATGATCTTCCACGCTCCTACAAGCGATGGTCGGTTCACTAAATTCTACTTTCGTAACTGATCGACTTATTGGTCTCGCAGTAAAGCTAGCTTTTGCTTTTGCACTATCAGTCCGATTTCCATCCGGACCTAGCTAACCTTTGTAAACGCCTCCGTTGCCATTTAGGAGGCGACCGCCCCAGTCAAACTACCCACCAGGCACTGTCCCCGGTCTGGTATGAATCACCAAGACAGACATAAAATTTTTGAACCATGAAAAATACACATACAAAATGAGTACGTTTTCTGGTTCATCAAAGCTATGCGTCTTTGCGACTCATAACAGACCAGGGTTAGATTTAAAACTCTATCAGGGTGGTATTCCACTGTTGACTCCACACCGGCTAGCGCCGGCGCTTCAAAGTCTCCCACCTAAGCTCGACAGACAAAACTCTAAATCAATACCAAGTTGTAGTAAAGCTCCACGGGGTCTTTTCGTCTTGCTGCAGGTCGACGGCATCTTTACCGCCATTGCAATTTCACCGGGTTCTTCGTTGAGACAGTTTCCAACTCGTTACGCCTTTCATGCGGGACAGAACTTACCTGTCAAGGAATTTCGCTACCTTAGGACGATTATAGTTATCGCCGACGTTCACTGGCGCTTCGGGGATTGACTTGCATCTTTCCCGTTAACGTTCCAGCACTGGTCAGGCGTCAGCCCCTATACTTCCCCTTGCGGGTTTGCAGAGACCTGTGTTTTTGATAAACAGTCGGTTGGAATCTTTTGCTGCGTCCCGCCTTGCGGCGGGAGAGACATCTTGCGAACTTACGTCTAGCTGTTTTGCCGAGTTCCTTAACGAAGGTTCACCCGTTCACCTTAGGCTACTCGCCCAGTCTACCTGTGTCGGTTTTTAGTACGGATATTTAATGATAAGTTAGAGACTTTTCCCGGTGATCTGCTTTATTTCGTTCGCCTTGCTTGCGCAAAACTTCCACACGTACCTTGGACTTGTGTCTTCCGGATTTGCCTGGAAAACATCCTCAATACGCATACCCCAATCCAATAAGGGGCGAAATATACTAGACCACGTCCTCCCATACCATGACATTAAACAGTCAAGGAATATTAACCTTGTGTCCATCGACTACGCCTTTCGGCCTCGCCTTAGGCCCGACTAACCCTGGGATGATTGCCATTGCCCAGGAAACCTTAGACTTTCGGTGTGTGGGGATCTCACCCACATTGCGGTTACTAATGCCAACATTCTTACTTCCATGAACTCCACGGTGGCTCACGCCTTCCGCTTCAACGCGCATGGAACACTTCCCTACCATCACCATTCCTCGCTAACGCTCGGAAAATTTTATAATTTTTAATTTTATAATTTTTAAATAATTTTCTAATTCTTAAATGTTTTAAACATTAAAAATTTAGATTTATTTACAAAATTAAAAATTGGAAATTAAAAATTCATTCTGAACATTAGTGAAGAATGGCAATCCGCGTCTTCGGTATTATGTTTAGCCCCGTTGAATTTTCGGCGCGAAATCTCTAAGCTAGTGAGCTGTTACGCACTCTTTAAAGGGTGGCTGCTTCTAAGCTAACCTTCTAGATGTATGAGAAACTTCACTTCCTTTACCACTTAACATAAATTTTGGGACCTTAGACGGCGGTCTCGGCTTTTTCCGTTTTGAGATCCGAGCTTAGACCCGGATTTCTGACTGCCCAGATAAGAAACGTAAAAATTCGGAGTTTGGTTGAGAATTCTACGGCGAACCGCGAATTCTCATTCAGTAGCTCTACCTTTTACGCTCATTTAAAGGACGCTAGCCCTCAAGCTATTTCGGGAAGAACCAGCTAT
>JBAQPM010000009.1:0-10790 GCA_049305795.1 Minisyncoccia bacterium
GATGATCCCGGCGACCGTGCCGCCGTTCACGTCGCCCGCGAGGTTACCGGTCACGTTCCCGGCGACGTTGCCCGTGAGGTTGCCCGTGACGTCGAGAGCAGCCGCGCCCGCAGCGTCGCGCTTCACGATGGCATTGTTCGTCTTCGCCGCCGTGGCCGCGTTCGCCAGGACAGCGCCCGCCGCGACGTTGGCAGCTGTCTGCCCGCCGACCGTGACGACGGAAGGGGAAGCCGCCGTTCCGCCGAGATCCCCGGCGAGCTGCACGACGCCCTTCGATCCCGCTGCCGCATCCGCGACCGCGAGAGTCCTGGGTGCGGAGAGATCCGCGCTCGCTCCTCCGTCGATCGTGAGCGGCGCCGTAGTGGTGAGGACGCGGGACTCGGGGACCTTCGCGACGGCGAGCATCGCGTCTGCAACACCGCCCGCAGCGATGCCAAGCTCATTCGTGTTCAGGATCTTCGAGAGCCCGCCCGCCGCCGCCAGCTTGAGGTCAACCGTGCCAGCGCCGGTAATCGGCCCGCCCTGAAGACCGTTGCCGGTCCCCACGGACGTGACAGTGCCGCCGCCAGTGACAGCGCCCCACTTCCACCCGGGGGCGGAAGCCGCGTCAGCGACGACGACCTGCCCGTCTGTCCCGACAGGGACGCGCACGCTCTTCGCGCCGTCGTGCCCGATGAGGTCGCCCTTCGCCGAGGAGGGCGCGAGAGCGTCGAACCCGGCGAGCGCCGTCGTCTGGCCGGTCCCGCCGTTCGCTACTGCCGCAACGCCCGTGATGTTTGACGCCGTTCCGCTCACGTCGCCGGTCACATCTCCGACGACGTCGAGCGCGGCAGCCCCGCCCGCAGACCGCTTGACGATCGCGGAGGGAGTCGCCGCGTCGGTCGCTGCGTTCGCGAGCGCCACTCCTGCGGCCACGTTCGCCGCCGTCTGCCCGCCGACGGATGCCACTGTCGGAGCGTCGGCCGTCCCGGCGAGGTCGCCCGCGAGGCGGACGGCTCCTCGAGCGCCCGTCGTCGCGCCAGCGATGGCGAGCGTACGCGGTGCGGAGAGGTCCGCCGCTGCTACCCCGTCGATCGTCAGGGGGGCCGTCGTCGTGATGACGGTCGCCTCGTCTACCTTCGCGGCGAGAGCTGCCACGAGCCCCGTGACGTCAGCCTGCGCGTGGGTGTGGGCCGAGGGCGGCCGAACGTCGATGAGTCTCGTATCGTCTCCCTTCACGACCTCGGTGGAAGCCGCGTCTCCGGCAGCCGCCACGTTGCGCGTGGAGGCGGTCCCAAGGCCCAGCGTCGTACGCATGGCCGGAGCATCGGCATCGTCTGCCAATGCCCGTATCGCGGCGCCAAAGGGGATTTCCACCGGGCTCCCGGCGATGATCGCCCCGATGACCCGGTCAGGCGCGGAAACGTCCTGCATCTTGGCGTAGGAGATCGCCTTCGCGTCGACCGTGAAGACGGTCCCTGACCCGCTGACGACGACGTCGCCCTTGTCGCCGTCGGCCAGGACGGTAGCGGGGAGCTGCGCGAGCGGGACTTTCCCGCCGGAGTCGAGCCCGGCGTACCCGGAGATGGCGCCCTTGTTGGCCGTGAGCTCCCGGGCTGCGAGCGCCGTGACGAGGTCCGTCACGTCCGCCTGCGGGACGTCGTCGGCCGTGTTCCGCTTCGCCGCGAGGTCCGCCACGAGGCCCGTGACCTTCGACTCCGCGAGATCCTGAAGCTGCGCGTTCGCGATCTTCGGCGCCTCCGCGCTCGCGTTGATGGTGGCTATGATGTTCGTGACGCCGATCGCCCCGACGTCCGACGGGACCGCGCCGACCTTACTGATCTTCGCCCAGGCGATGGCCGCAGCCGGGTCTACCTTCACGTTCGTGACCGCGTTGTCCGCGAGCGTGGGGGAGGGGAGCGTGCCAGCGAGGACTCCGCCGAGCCCGCCGACGTTCGCCGCTGCCGCGCCCGCCGCGAGCATGGCGGACGTCACCTCTCCGTTCGCGATGGCGACTACCGGATCGTCACTCGTCCCCGTGACCGCGATGCCCTGCCCTGCAGTGATGGTCTGAACGGCAGCCTCGACGGGGATGTCCTCAGCGACGAACCCGCCGCTCGCCGTGCGGTAGCGGTAGGTCTGCCCGTTCGCCGGGGCGCCCGCGATGATCGGCACGCCGCGCAGACCGACGACGCGCGGGTTGGGTGAGTTGCCCGTGAGGTCTCCGCCCATGCTCGGGCCGACCGCAGAGACGATCGTCGAGGGAGTGAGCGTCCCCCTGTTGTAGAGGGTCAGCGCGGAGAGGTCGACGGTCGTGAGGTCCGGAATCGTTATGTCTTTGTAGAGGTCCAGATCTTCGATGTCTACCTGCGCGTGGAGCCCTCGCGCGAGGGTGAGCGCCCACGCGCCGTCGCCGTCTGTCCTCGTTTCGAGGTCATTGACGGCTGCCCCCGCCCCGTTCGCGAGGAGCTGAAGCGCGATCGTCCGGACCCGGACGCGTGCGCCTTCGACCGGGGTGCCAGGAGGGCTCTCGACGGTGCCGGTCAGGATGCAGGTTGCGGGCGGGGCCATTCAGTCCTCCCTCTCGGTGCTCATCGTCTAGATCCCCACTGCCTTGTAGCCCGCAGCCCACCGCATGATCGGCTGCACGTACGTCTGTTCGTTCGCCTGCGTCGGATGCCCGGCGTTGTAGGCGCTCACGGCATCCTCGACTGGGTAGCGCGAGAGCAGGTTTGCGAGGAAGCGTCCGGCGTATTCGAGGCCCGTCTCCGGGTCGGTCAGCTCGGGGAAGAACACGCCCAGGAAGCCGTGCTCACGGGCAACCGCGCCCATCACTTGCGCGAGTCCCCAGCTTGACTGCTGGCCCCACCATTCCTGATCCCGGTCCCCGCCGATGCGCGGGAAGTCGGGCGGCGGGATCTCCGAGGCGCGCTCCCCGGCCGTCAGTGCGCGGAACCGGGTGCCCTTCGTAACGTCGTACAGGTACACATACGCGGGCTCCGGGTTCCAGGCGTAGGGATGGAACGAGGACTCCTTCGCCACGATCGCCGCGAGGAGGTGGACCGGGATCGCGTGCCGGTTCGCGACGGCGACGATGTGGCTCGCAATGCCGGGCGGGACGACGGGGAGGGCCGCGCTCACTGGCGCCCCCGGCCGCGCATCGGCAGCCCGTCGGCAAGTGGCTTCGTCGCGTCGAAGTCTGCTGCGTCTCCCGCCCTGCGAGGCGACGGCGAGTCGGAGGGGTCGCGGCGCCCGAACGCGCACTGATGCGTGCGGCAGAACTGAACGTGCTCGTCCATCTCAGCTTTCATCTCCGCTATCCGGTCGTCCAGCGCCTTGTGAGTCGAGTGGGCCGCCGCAGGATGCGCAAAAGGGTCCCGCTTGTGCTCCGTCATGACTTCCGCCAGTGCCTTGACCGACTCGCCTACGGCTCTCACGGCATCGCCGATCACAGCGAACTGCTCTTCCCGCACTTTGTGGTCGGCCTCGATCGCATCCGCCAGCGCCGCTCGCGCCACCGTGTCGGCCGCCCGATCGCGGGACAGGACGAAGGCCGCGATGCTCCCGGCGATCATCACGGTGGCAAGGAGCACGGTCGCCAGCGTTGTGTAGACGAAGTTCTTGACCTCCGGGAACGTCACGACGACGGGGGCCGGGACGTTGGAGATGACGACTTCCGCCGTGGCGACGTATGTCAGGCAGAGCGCACCGAGCGCGATGATCTTGGGGGCGGCCCGGTGCATGGCTCGAATCATCAGGCCCCCGGCTTCGGCCCGGCGGGCGGGAAGTTGTTGCGGTTCATTGCACCGATGGGCGAGATGATCGATGGCGCCCGCCAGTCGTTGAACATGGTGATGAACGACGACAGGAGCGGAATCGCGAGGCCGGTTCGCCAGTTGTAGACGTTCGTCTCCAGCGAGTAGGCCAGCCAGAACGCGGCCATGATGACCCACTGGTGCCAGAGCGCCGTGAACTTCTGGCTCTTGTACCAGGGCACCGGCACGTCGCTGATCGTCACGACGGTCGGCGCCGCCTGCACCATCGCTTCGGTGGTCGGCGGCTGCGCGTTCATGACTTCGTCCCGACGATGGGGTCCGCGTGCGCGGCGAAGATCGCCTCGGCGCGGGCGCGCCGCTCCTCCGTCTGCTCGGGCGTCTCGCCAGCGGCCCGCGAGAAGAGCGGGATCAGCTTGGCGAGCAGCTTGCTAATGATCGGAGGCTGGTCGGGGTTCTTCGTCAGAAGCCCGAGAACGATGTCGAGGACTTCGCCGATGAGGGCGAGGAGGATGGCGCTCACTTCGCACCTCCCGCGAGATCAGGCCCGCCCGCCAGCTTGACGATGAGCAGGAGCTGCTCGATGAGCTTGCGGATCTCGTCGGTTTCCGCGAGGAGGTCTTTGCGCTTCCCCGCCTTGTAGAGCTGGAGGGCAGAGTCGAGGCTCCGGTACGCGGGCGGGTAAGCCGTGCGGATCGTCTCGGCGACCTTCGCGGCGGCGGGAGTGAGGTGCTGCGGGTTGGCCTTGCACCACGTCATTCCCGCGTCGTAGACGGCGAGCGAGGCTTCCAGCGTCTGCTCGGTTCGGACGACGAGCTTGTCCTCGCCGGGGAGGATCGTGGCGCACCCGGCGAGCGCGGAGACGAGACAAAGGGCGAGCACGGCGCGGGAGAGGAGCACGCCGTGCCCGCTGACCTGGGGAGACCGGCGGGGTATGGCCCGCCGATGGGAGATGCTCATTGCGTGACTCCTGACGGGCTGTTGGTGCCCGTGGTCCATGTGATCGTGGGCGAGACGATGGGATGCACGTCGGCAGTCCCGTCACCGAACTTCATCGGCGGTGCTGGCTTGGTCTCGATCCATCCCGACTGCGGATAGGTCCAGTGCCAGCGCGGGAGCGAAGCGACCTCGCGCTCTAGCGCGTCGATCCTCTTCTCCAGCGCGGCGATGCGTTCGCGTTTCGTCATCACTCAGCCCTCACGACTCGGCAAAGGATCTCGCCCGACGCGAGCCGGACGATGATCGTGAACGGGGTTCCGTCGGCGTAGGTGAGAGGCTGGCCAATCGCTGGCCGTGTCACCGGGGCCGACACGGGGAACACGTACTGGACCGGACAGGTGCCAGGCACGGGTGTCCTCTGCGGCGTCGGCGTCGCGCCAATCACAGTAGGGCGTGGTGTCGATGTTGGGACCGGCGGGGTAGTCGGCCGTGGCGTTGCGGTCCTCGTCGGCGCGGGCGGGTACGTCGGGCGCGGGGTCGGACGGGGCGTGGACGTAGCCCACTGCCCCTGCGCGACCCCGGCGACCAACGTCAGCACCAGCGCCCATCTCACGTTACTCGTCGCCGCTCGGCCGGGGTCCGCCCGACCTGATGTCGAAGATGCCCTGAATCCACGCCTGCGGGTTGGCCCACTTCTTCGCTTCTTCGGCCAGCTTGTCCGTCGCGTTGAGCCCACGGTATTTCGCCGGGTCGATGAACGCGGTGAGAAGCAGCACGCCAGCGAGGGCCGGGTCGATGCCGGACTCGCCGTAGATGCGGAGGAGGTGCTCGTCGCCCGCCTTCAGCGCCTCGATCTCCTCCCACGCACGGTCGTACGTCACGGAGTCGATGACATCGCCGTTCCACCGGACGCCGTAGATGGCGCGCTTGGTCAGCTCGGCGCCGTCGGCCGTCGCCATCTGCTTGCCCGCGCCGTGGCGGGGCTCGTCGTCGGGCGGCCGGACGAAGTCGTACAGGCCGCCGGTCGGCTTCTGCGGCTCGATGGGCGGCTTCGTGTCGATGAGGAGAACTCTCTCGATCTTGGCGATGCGCGCCGAGAGGGCCTCCAGAAGCGCGAGAATCTTGTCGATCGGGGTTCCTGCGTCGCTCATTGCACTCTCCATCCGCCGGTCACCTGAGCGCCGACGGCGTTCTCGATTGATTGGACGTAAGGTGAATCAAACAGGTCGGTCCTGCCGATGAGTCCGACGAAGAAATTCACGCTCTCGAAACAGGTGAGCCGCTCCGTCCGCGCCGGGTCATCCGCCGCGACCTTCGGCCCGTCGAAGCCGCTGAAGCCCTGCGCGCAGGCCCAGACCCAGGTGCCGTCAGGCCAGCGGCTGAAGTTGTACGTCGGGCGGTCGTAGAACCTGACGTTCGGCAAGTACTGGAGCAGGCGCTTCGCCTCGTCCACTCCGAGCGGCGAGACGAGGACGCCCGCTGTGAGGTCGTACCGCAGCGCCCGCTCCGTCCATGCCCTGATCTCCGTCACGCGGGCGGGGCTCGGGACGTAGGTCACGGGGGCGATGCCGACGCACTCGACGGAGCCGGGGAGGATCGGCTGTTCGTTGATGATCGGGACGCTCTGCCCGAGCGTGACCGTGGACGTGCCGCCGATGGCCAGCGGCGCCTGCGCCATCGCCGTGCTCACGCCCATCACCGTCCCGAGAGCGGGGAGCGCGAGGAGGAGGAGGACGAGGAGCTTCTTCATGTTCTCTCCGTTCAATGAACGATCATCACGGGGTCAGGGTCGGCCCCGGTGCGGTAGAGGTCGCCAGCGACGAGACCACCAGCGAGGGCGGCGGCGTTGTTCGCGTAGACGGCGATGTCGCCAAGCCGGAGGTTGATGTGGAGTTCCTTCATCCCTATGCGCGTCGTCGAGACGTGCGCCGTCGCACCGCTCGCCTGTACCGCGCCGGTCTGGAGTTCGATGCCCTGTACCGCACCCGTGCCAGTGCCGTTCGGGCCAGCGATCTTCAGCGATGCCGGAGCCGCAACGTTACTCTGCGTGATGTTGGACTGCACGCAGAGGGCCTGCGCCACGGCCGCGCCCGCCGCGCTGTTTGCTGCGCCGAGTTGGAGGGTCGCGGGGGCGCCGCCGCGGGATACGGGCGTGTCGCCCGTAAAGTAGTAGATACCTCCGTTGCTAACCACCCCATAAGCAGTGATCGAGTTTGTCCCCGAGAACGTATAGTTTTGACCGGATGCCTTTGAGATCGCCCCGCCATCTGGGAACCAAAATCCACCACCCGAACCCAATAATGTCGTGAGGAAATAGTTCGCCTGCACGATCCCCGCAACCCCGACCGGCGCCCCCCCGTGCGCCCCGTTCCCGGCGATGTCAGCGCCCGTCGAGTAGTTCTGCAACGTGAACGTATTCGCGCCGGTCTTCGTGACCTTGAAGTACCCGTTGGCGTTCGTGTTCCCGGTGATGCCGGAGATCGACACGTTGTCGCCCGTGACCAGCCCGTGCGCCGCGGCCGTAACCTCGATGGGCGTGGCGTTGGTCGAGCCGGTAATGGTCAGCGTCGCGGGGGCGGTGGCGCGGAACGTGTGCGCAGTGCCGACTCCCTGCGCCACGGTGCCCGTCGTCAGCGTGTCCGTCGCCGCGTCGTACGTCAGCCCGGCGTCGCAGCCCATCGCCACGGGAGAGCCGAGGAAGATCGGGACCATGCCAGCGGTCGTGCAGGTCGCGGGAACAGAGGTGGCGCCGGTAGCAGTCTGGATCTCTCCCCACCCGTTCTGGATCTCCTGCCAGCCGTTCGTCTGCGCGAACGCGGGAGCCGCGATGAGGAGGAGCGCCGCGAGGAGCTTCTTCACTTCAGCACCGCGACCGCGCCGACCGTGCCCGTGGTGTTGCCCGAGAGGACGACGAGGAGGGCCGTACCGGCAGGCCCCCTGAACGTCTTCGCCGTCGTCCCCGCCGTCCATGCCGAGGGCGTTGTGGATGCGACGGAGACCAGCGGCAGGCCG
Organism: Minisyncoccia bacterium; assembly: GCA_049305795.1. Lineage (GTDB taxonomy): Bacteria > Patescibacteriota > Minisyncoccia > Phycocordibacterales > Phycocordibacteraceae > C7867-001. The sequence continues at coordinate 7,704 of JBAQPM010000009.1, forward strand.
TTCGGCGGCTGGTAGTAGATCGTCACCGTGCCGTCGGGAGAGCCGCTCATCACGGCGACCGTCACCTGCGCCTCGCCGAATCCCGCCGTTGAGAGGAGCTTCGACGCGTTCGCGGCCTGCGCGGACCAGATGGGCTCGACCTTGTCCGCCGCGAAGGCGGGGAGCGCGAGCGCCAGGACGGCGACGACGAGCAGGATGATGGTGCGCTTCACGGCTCTTCCTCCTCCGGCGCGTCGGCCGGAGCAGCGACGGGGGCGGGCGGGGCGAAGTGAACGGAGCGCCCGTCCTTCATCGTCACGCTGTTCTCGCCGCGGTTGATTTCGGCGATCGTGCCGACGACGTAGAGGCCGCCCGGAAGAGCGAGCGCAACGTTCGCGCCGACCCCCGCGTCCTCCGCATCCTTGAACGTGTCCATCTTGGCGGTCTCCTTTCAGCGGGAATGTTACTCGTGTAGCTTTCCGGGGTAGAAGCTGCGTACACAACACGGGTGTTGGAGGGGCTCTTCGAGCGACCTCTCCACGGGCCACTCCGCTCCGTCTAACTCGCGGCATTCATCGCAGTCGCCGTCCTGAACGATGACCGTCTCAAAGCCCGCGCCTTTGTAGGTCTCGCACTGGCCGTAGTTCTGCGCGAAGCCCATCTCCGTCCGCGCGATCGTGTTGGCCCGCGAGTCGCTGAAGAGCCCCGCCTCGTCGAGCTTGTCCGCGAGCTTCTGGTACGACCAGCCTTTCGCGAGAGCCTCCTGTAGCAGCTCGTTCGCGCCGTCGCGCGTCGTCTGCGCCACGCTCCACGCGTTGTCGTTCGTGCCGATCAGCTCAGCGCCACGGTCCTTCGCGTACTTCGCGGCGTTCGCATCGAGGTAATTGAAGTCGAGCCCCGTCACATTCGCGTCGCCCGCCGCTTTGCGGTAGACCGTCCGGAGCGCGTTCTCGACGTCTTCCGCGAACTTCTCCTCCACGACGGCATCCTTCCGGAGCGAGAGACGGCGCCATGCCTTCGTAGCCTTCTCGGAGGCGGTCTCCTCCTTCGGCTCGTCGGGGAGCTTCTCTCGCGCGAGGGCGAGCAGCGCGTCTTTCTCCTTCGCGAACATCCGGCGGGCCGCCCTCTCGAGGACGCTCTCCGCCTTCTCCTTGACGGCTTCTGTCAGCTCCGCCTTTTTCTCGAAAGCAGCGAGGAGAGCTTCCTCCGTGCGCGCGGCATAGAGGGCGATGCGGACGGCTGCGGCGTCGGACTTGGAGATGTGGACGGGAGAGAAGTGGGAGGTGTGAGCACGCTTCTCCCATCGCTTCGTAGCGAAGCGGCGCCAGGCCCCACGCTCTGCCTTGGCGACGCCGGGCTCTGTGACGGGGGCAACGGGCTTCCCTGTGAGCGTGGCGAGAGCAGTAGCAACGACCGAATCGCGTTCGGCATCCTTGCCTCCTCCGGGGATGGGAAGGGGCGCCGCGCCCCCGAGCGCTGGCGGCTGTGCTCCGAAGCCAGGGGCCGCCGCTGCGGCGCCCGCAGGGGCAGCGCCCAGCTCCTCAGGGGGCGTCGCGCTGAAGGCCCCCACCGTCACGTAGAGGCCGCCGTTTATCGGGTCCGGCGGGAGGTTGAGAGCGGCCCGGACCTCGTCCCGCGTGACTGCGCCGCTCTCGAAGACGGCGCGGGTCAGAGCCTCTACCGGGATGACGTTCCCGGCCTTCGCTCCGTCCTCTTCCACAGGCGCGACGCCCCGCTTCTCGCGGACCTCGGCGGGCGTGAAGACCTTCGCCGTGATGAGCTTCACGTCGCTGTCGATCTCGTCGCGGTCCTGCGCCGCGAGCCCGTCCGCGCAGATGACCTTGAGCTCCTCGAACCCGAGGTCTTCCTGGATGACCTCGGAGAGCTGCTCTTCGAGCCACGCGATCATCGGCTCCAGCCCGACGTCGGCCGAGTCCTCCGACTGCGCCTCCGCCGTCGCGCGGTTGACCTGGCTGACGAGGATCATCTTCGGCACGCCGAGGTGCGCGAGGATGATCGAAGCGATGGCGTCCTCCTCCTCCTTGGTGAACTCGAAGGGGTGGACCGCCTGATACGTCGCGCCGTTGGCGATGACTCGCAGCTTCCGTTTCTCGCCCGCGTTCCGGAGGAGCGTGTCGAGGTATTTCTGGTAGTCCGCGATGGCCATCTGATTCCATCCCGCCGGGGCCTGGAGAAACGCGTCGGGGATCGTCCCGTCGGTGTAGTAGCCGCGATGCCGCTCGACGCGCTTGATGGCCGTCTCCATGATCGGCGTGATTTCCTCGATCGCGCTCGTGCCGTACGTTCCCGTGACGCGCGGATGGAAGATCCAGTAAGCCATCTCGCCCGCGCTGAATGTCTCGTAGACCGGGGCCGTGTACTGCGTCCGGGGGCGACCCCAGAGCACTTGCTGATACCCCGCGTCGTGGCCCCACTGGTCGATGACTTTCTTGATCGTGACGCCGTCGACCTGGACGTAGGAGAGGTTGCCGTCCCAATGCCACTGCTTGTGGAAGACCGTCGCGTCGAGCACGAGCGTCTCTTCAATCGCCTGCTCCAGCCAGCGGGTGATCCCGAGTCGGTCGACGCGGTTCGGCTTGTCGAGGAAGCGCGTCGCCGTCTTGATGTCGGGCTCGTGCGCCTTCCGCGCCTTCACGCTCCGGGAGTTCTCGCGCGGTACCACGGACCACTTCCGCGAGCACACCTGATTCTTTCGGTAGCCGACGGCGATGCGGTAGTACGGGCACATGTCGGCGTAGGCGCGCTTCACGGCGGGATGGAGCTTCGCCGTCGTGCCCGGCTCCATCATCGGCGTGGGGACGAGGTTGAAGCCAGGGGTGATCTGGTATTCCTGGGGCGGGTAGTTCGGCGGCTCGACGATAGCTGGGATGAGCGGCGCGTTCGGGCCGAAGCCGTCGGGCCCACGGAAGGAGTCGGGGCCGAGGATCTTGCCATCCCAGCCGTAGAGGACCGGCTTCGGGACGACGCCAGTAGCCGCGACGATCTGCGCTATCGAGATCGGTGAGATCCGGACCTCATTCTCCACGGCGGCTACCTCCACGCATCAGCGGTATTTTGCACCCTAGTTCTCCGGCGTCGTGTCAAGGG
>JBAQPM010000010.1:0-56551 GCA_049305795.1 Minisyncoccia bacterium
CGCAGCGATGAGCTGTGCCCTCGGGCGAGCAAACTGCTTTGCTCGCGTGTAGGAATCGAACGCCGGAACATGTTTTTCTTAGCTAAGAAAAACAGAGAGGCGGTGCCTAGACCAAGATTTTGCGCCGGCAAAATCTTGAGTCGAAGGAGATACGGGTAATCCCGATCCTACCGATAAAGCTCTCGTCGTTCAATGGATAGGATATCTCCCTCCGAAGGAGGTGATGCTGGTTCGATTCCAGCCGAGAGCACATAAACACAAAACCGCCCTCAGGCGGTTTTGTGTTTATACTGTTGCGCGCTTTATGGAAGCAGCAAGTCTTGATTTCTTGCGAGACGCCGCGTTTGGCTTGATGATGCCGCGTTTTGCGGCCTTATCAATAGCCTTGTATGCCTCGGAGAGGAGCTTCGCAGCATCCTGCGGCTTTCCTTCTGCAACACTCTTTTTAACTGCCTTGGTTGCCGAAGAAAGCTTGCTCTTGCGACGCAAGTTAAAAACGTGCTTCCGGACGGAAGAACGCAGTGCCTTCTTTGCTGAACTGGTGATTGCCATGCATCGCACATTACGTTATTTTGCTTTTCCCCGCAAGGTCGGCAGGTGAGGTATTATGAGCCTATGATTCGGGAAATCCGCGGAAAGGTACTCTCGGTTGAGCCCTTCGGGGCCACTGTCGAAGTTGCGGGTTTTGGCATATTTGTGCACCTTCCCAACACTTCGACTCTTGTGGAGGGGAAAGAAGCCAGCCTTAAAACCTATCTGGCCGTAAAACAAGACGGACTTGAACTGTATGGTTTTCTGGACGAAGCTGACCGACGATTTTTCGAACTCACCCTTTCAGTTTCAGGAGTGGGTCCAAAGACGGCCCTTTCCCTTCTTCGCCGCGCACCTCGTGAAAAAATAGAAGAAGCCATTGCGAAGCGTGACATCGCCTATCTCACGCGTGTTGTTGGGCTTGGAAAGAAAAGCGCGGAGAAACTTATGGTTGAAATTGGAGAGCGCATTAACCTCGGCGGAAATGGTGGTGTACAGGGAGATGATGCAGAGGTTTTTGATACCCTTGTCGCACTTGGCTACACTGAGCGCGAGGCACGCAAAACACTTACAAGCATTCCAGAAAACGTCGTCGGAAAGGACGCTCGCCTTAAAGCAGCTCTTTCTTTGGGAAGTCGGTAATTATGCGAACACTGAAGCAATTTTTTGGATCTGTGCTGCCACGAAGTCTCTATAGGGCACTGCTTGCGCCTTACCATTTTGGGTGGGCTTTTTTTTCTGCACTTTACTATGATTTCCCTGCCAAGAAGCTCGTCGTAATTGGCGTGACTGGAACAAAAGGAAAATCATCCGTTTCTGAAATGTGTTTTTCTATTTTGTCAGAGGCTGGGTACACGCCAGCGCTTGCAGGCACGATACGTTTTGCCATTGGAAACGAATCGAAGCCAAACCTTTTCAAAATGACAGTGCCAGGGCGCGGTTTTCTGCAGAAGTTTTTACGAGATGCTGTTTCCAAGGGCGCAACACACGCCATCATTGAACTCACCTCCGAAGGTGCTCTGCAATACCGGCACCTCTTTTTGAGTTTGAATGCGCTCATTTTCACCAATTTGCAAAAAGAGCACATTGAATCGCATGGTTCGATGGAAAAATATTTCCGCGCGAAACTTCGCATCGGGAAATCACTCAAACATTCTTCAAAACGTCCGAGGGGCATTATTGCAAACAAGGGAGACGCATACGGTGCTGCTTTTTTATCACTTCCCGTTGAAACGAAACTCCCATTCTCGTATGAAGATGCCAAAGACCCCGTATTTAAAGACGGGCGAGTTTCGTTTATGTATGACCGCACACGCTTTGACATTCCGCACCCTGGAATGTTTAGCGTGATGAATGCGCTTGCTGCAATTAAGACAGCAGAATTTCTTGGCATTCCCGTGGAGAAATCTGCAAGAGCACTCAAAGGGCTCATTCGTATTCCCGGCCGCGCAGAACGAATTGAGGCGGGCCAAAACTTTACTGCCATTGTCGACTACGCGCACACGCCTGATTCTCTCCAGGCACTCTATAGGGCCTACCCGCATGAGAGAAAAATCTGTGTTCTTGGAAATACGGGCGGCGGGCGCGACACCTGGAAGCGACCACTCATGGGACACATCGCAGAAGAGGCCTGTGCAGAAGTTATCCTCACCAACGAAGATCCCTACGATGAAAACCCCCAGGAAATTGTGGGGGCCATGGCTTCCGGCATGAAACGCGCGCCACGCATAATCATGGATCGCCGCGAAGCGATACATACTGCACTGTCACTCGCCAAAAAGGGCGACGTCGTGCTTGTTACCGGCAAAGGGACCGATCCTTACATCATGGGGGCACAGGGCAAAAAGACTCCGTGGAGTGACGCGGCCGTGGTGAAAGAAGAGCTAGCAAAGATTGTCGGGGAGGAAAAAATTCCTACACCAGCTGGTATCATGTAAGACACATGCAGGGTAACGTCATTCTCTTTTTTGGAATCGTTCTCTTTGTCTTCATTCTCTGGGCTGCGACCGGAGGACCTTCGCGGCAGGTTTCATGGTCCAATCCTTACATCGCTCCACTTGCGTACGCAACATCAACAAACAGATCCAACTTGAGTCAGGGAACGACTACGGCAACAAGAAGCACCGCCACCACCCGAACACGAAGCATTGGAGCGATACAGCGAGAGCTCGCAACACTCCAAAAAGCTGTTGTTACGGCAGCGAGGTTTGGTCCCGAGTCAACATACAAAGGACTGATCACGATACAACACAGCACCGGGAATTTGGGTGGCACCGACCCTGAGAAGGAATATATAACTCTCCGTGTTTCAAATCGCGTAACGGAACCCATCAGCATAACCGGGTGGCACCTTGAAAGCGCTGTGCGCGGATACGAACTGCGCATACCCCTTGGAGTCGCCCTGCCTCACACGGGAAATGTAGACACTCCCACGCCCATTACTGTTGCGGCAGGACAAAGCGTCATTATTCTCATGGGAGAATCACCTATTGGCATATCGTTTCAAGAAAATATGTGCACGGGCTATTTTGACCAATTTCAGGATTTCTATCCTTCCCTGTCGCACCAGTGCCCAGCCCCACTCGACGACTTTGACAGGTTCTACTACGATCAGCCCGGTCTTGATAATTGCAGAGCGTATATAAAAACTCTAAAACGATGCGAAATTCCTCTTGATGAGCCTGAAAGACTTACAAACAGCTGCTACCGCTTTATGCGTGACTACCTCAGTTACAACAGTTGTGTGGCCACCCATGCCACCGATCAAGGGTTTCCTGGCAAAACATGGCGGGTGTATCTGCGCCGCGATGATACTTTTTTCACTGCGACACATGACACCATCAAATTACTTGATGAGGAGGGGAAAACCGTAGATCTTTTTTCCTATTAAGTTTAGTGGTAGAAATACTGCACGCCTGCCTCCTTTAGGAAGAACAGGATAATCGCATGCGCCTATAGCTCAGTTGGTAGAGCAGCTCCCTTTTAAGGAGACGGTCCCAGGTTCGAGCCCTGGTAGGCGCACAAAATTTGCTTCGCACAATTTTGTGCGCCTAAGCAGGCATGGGATGCCTGCGGCCAGGGCGAGAAGATGTTGCGAGCGTGCTATGGAGCATTCTGATGCGAACAGAGCACCCGCAACGTGTACGCTGAGATTTTAAAGGAGCAAAGCGACTATTAAAATCCAAGTGCAGTTTCGAAGAAAGCTGCCTGATCCTGTATGCCCTGCATACATCTTCTTCGTTCGGCGATAAAGAATCCTGAGACAGGATTCTTTATGCCTCTCTCATTGCTGTAGGGATCGAGCCCTTTTGACTCGAGGGCGAGAAACGAAGTGTCCCTGGTAGGCGCCGCGCACCCAATATTCCATTTTCCGATTTTCGTGGTATGGTTGAACTCAGACTGAACCTTCGTGTGAAGAAGGACAAAAACGGGAGGATACATAAAATGCGACGTTCCGTAAAGACAGTCCAACGGGCACTCCGGCTGCTGAACTTACAAAAAAGGAAGGTGTACGTCGCCACGTGCATCTGCCTTGATGTCCCACATAGATCCGCATCCGGGTCAGGATGGGAGTTCGGCTCGGTCGTGCGGGTCGCGTATCAAAGCCCCAGGTGGGGCGAATGGATACACCGGGACTTCCCAATAAGTGGGGAGATCCTTGACAAGCTTCGGGAGACCGGGCTTGTCTCCCCCTTTAAAGGGGAATACGGGGCTGATCATTCCCATCTTGTCCTCGTGTGACGACGAGTTGGGAACTAGGAAGCGCGCGGCCTTTATGGTCGCGCGCTTTGACTTAGCGAAAGAGCAAACCGTTCGAGTGCAAGCGAGAGCGGCAAGTCACCACCACGAGCCTCAGACACAAGATCGATAAGCGCGCGCGAAAGCGCGCGACTTTCTTTTTGAGTCCAGACCCTACTTCCCTTTTTCATAAGATCGCGTGCTTTCCAGTGCAACAACCCATGAATCATTTCCGGTGCGTCTCCCAAACGTTCCGCCTTTTGCAACTCTTTCCACAGGATTTCTCCATCTTTTGCACCAAGGGCGTTTACGAGTGCCGTATTAAATCCTCGACTCTGCTTTTTCTCGAGCACGTCAAACGTAAAAAGTTTTGTTGCTTGCCCTTCGATTTTCTTTGCGTGCGCTGCAGTGATTTTAGGTGCAAGAATTGCAATTGGATTTGGCGAAGACGCCAGCCGTGGGAGCATTTCGAGTATCGCCTCTTGCGAAGCTGTGAGTGAAAAAGGGTCGTCGAGAAGCACAAGGAGCTTGGTAAAAAATAATCCACTCGTGGAAGAAATTTCTTCAAGCGTCGAAAGCGTTGTGTCTTCTGGAGAAAGGCGCACATACGTAGCCTCTGGTGCTTTTTGACGCGATGCTTCAACCCATGCAAATGCCTTCGTGCGCACCTTATGCACATCTGAACCATAAAAAAGATAGATCATAGAAGGATTGGCGTCATATCTCCCCACGTAGGACCGATCTTTCCATCTGCGATGATGGGCACTCCCTTTGTTTCTGATTCTGGAAGCATCGATTCCATGATGTGCTTTATCTTGGGGATGATTGCGTCCTCTACACCCGTTCGTACTTCATATACCAGTTCATCATGCACTTGCAGCAAAAGGTACACGTCATCCTGCATACCCTCTTTCGCGAGCATGTCATCAATACCAACCATGGCAAGTTTTATGATGTCCGCCTCCGCGCCCTGAATAGGGGCATTTATAGCCATGCGTTCTGCCTGCGCGCGGACATACGGAAGTGACGATTTGATTCCGGGAAATTCACGGCGGCGCCCAAATATTGTTTCAGTGTATCCATGTTTTCTGGCAAACCCACGCGTTGATTCAAGATACTGCGCAAGCGTGGTAAAGCTTGCAAAATAATCATCATAAAATTTGTGTGCCTCCGCTGTCCCCGTACCAAGCTGCTGACGAAGAGCATTTGTGCCCATGCCGTAGAGAATGCCGAAGTTGATTATCTTAGCTCGGCGACGCATTTCTGCGTCAACATTTTCCGGAGCAACAGCAAACACAGTCGCTGCAACTTCACGATGGACATCGCGACCACTTTTGAAAATGTCACACAGTTTTTCATCGCCCGAAAGAATGGCAGCAAGTCGCAGCTCAATTTGAGAATAATCAAATCCAACAAGCGTAAAACCTTTTGAGGCAACAAAGGCATGACGAATAGCGCGCCCACGTTCACTCCGTATAGGAATATTTTGCAAGTTCGGATTTTGAGAGGCCATACGGCCCGTCGTGGTGCCGGTTTGAAGAAATTCAGCATGGAGTCGATCGTCTTCATCAAGAAGTGGCGGGATGCTCTCGATGTAGGTGGAAAGTAATTTTTGAATTTCACGATGCTCAAGAATATCGGCAACAATGGGGTGCAAATCTTTAATTTTCTCCAGCTCCGACTCGCGTGTTGAACGCTGGCCGGTTGCCGTCTTTTTTTGACCTTTTGCCTTAAGGGCGAGTTTGTCAAAAAGAATATCGCCGAGCTGCTTTGGAGAATTAATGTTGAACACCTCTCCTGCCGCTTCGTGAATGCGTTTTTCGACGACCTCTAAGTCGGCGCGATAACGTTTTGCAAGATCGGCAAGAATGCCGCGATCAACGCGCACTCCGTGGAGTTCCATATTCTTTGCAACCCTGATGAGTGGTTTTTCAATACGGTCATAGACTTCTTGCAATCTGCCTGTAGCGGCGATTTTCTTTTCAAGAAATGCATAGGCTTCGGGAAGTGTTTGTGTTTTGGTATATGAAAGAACATCTTCGAGGGAGGGACTCGTAAAGTCAGAGGCAAGAAGCCAGAGCATCACCCCCGCTTCTTTGAGCATGTGCATATCAACTGGAATCTCTTCTTCAACTGCCTGTTCAGTTTCGTTTTCTTCTGTAGAAGATCCGCCGCCAAGCACTGCCTGCGCGCGAGCACGGAGCGATCGAAATCCGAGACTATCAAATAACGTCAAAATCTTTGGCAAGGAGCCGTTCGCACTCCATGGCTGCGTCGGGAGGGAAAAAGCTATTGGCGCGTCCATTCGAATGGTCGCAAGCATTTTTGAAAACAATGCATCTTCTTCGTGTTCTTTGAGAAGCGTCATGATGCGCGGCTTTATTCCTTTGGAAGCGAAAGCTGTCTCATCTTTTTTGAGCGCACGATACATCTGTTCAATCGAACCAAATGTTGTGATCAAATCCGTTGCCGTTTTTTCACCAATGCCGGGAATGCCGATGATGTTGTCGGAAGGATCGCCACGAAGGCCCTTATAGTCAGGAACAAGAGCAGGCATAAATCCATACCGGGTTTGCACGGCCTTTTCGTCGTACATGATCGTATCGTTGATGCCTTTTTTAAGCGTGTACACTTTCACCCTGTCGCTTTCAACGAGCTGCAGCGTGTCCATATCGCCCGAAGCAATGATTATTTCAATATCTTTGCGATCCTTGAGAAGTTCAACGATGGTGCCGAGAATATCGTCTGCCTCAAACCCCTCGCGGTCATACATGGGAATACCAAAGGCAGTAAAAACGGTCCGCGACGTTTTAAGCTGCGCAATAAGCGCATCGTCGGTTTTCTGGCGGCTGCCTTTATACCCTTCGTATGCTTCGTGCCGGATAGTTGGTTTTGGAAGGTCGTAACAGGCAGCGATGTAGTCCGGTTTCAAGTCTTGAATGATGCGTAGCAGCATTGAGGCGAGACCATACAACGCTCCCGTAGGTTCGCCATCAGGACCCGTGAATTCAGGAAGGGCGTGGTAGGCGCGATGGATGATGGCATGCGCGTCCAGAAGCACAAGACGTTTTTTTTCAACGGATATTTTTTTACTCATAGGAAATACGGCGGGAACCGTCCGAAAGCACTTGTATTGAAATGTGAACTGAGGCCGTCGGAAGTGCGTCCACTACTTTTTCTGGCCACTCAAGCATGATGAGATTTTTTGATTCCTGCATGAGCTGCTCGAAACGAAGTGGCGCAAGCTCGGCGCCTCCCTCAAGCCGATATGCATCCATATGAATGAGACGCCCAAAGGAAGCTTCGCTTCCTTTGGGCGTTAGGTCATATACTTTTTCAAGCACGAATGTCGGACTGGTGATTTCTCCACTCACCCCAAGAGTCTTTGCGAGCGTTTTTACAAAAGCAGTCTTCCCTGCTCCAAGCTCTCCTGAAAGAATCACAAGGAATGCTCCATCTTTTTTTGGAGAAAGGGTTTCTGTAAATGCCCGTGCTTCCTCTTCAAACTCAGCGAGGCTCTGGAGATGTTTTTCCACCTATAAAGTTTACCGCCCCGCGAGATATATCGCGAGGCGGCTGTTTAGTAGTGGTACCGGTATCGAGGACGGTGTTCTCGATAATCGCCACCAGGCGGGCGCCGAGGACTGTACTGCCCTGGCTTGCGACCGAAACGGTCGCGCTGGTTATATTCCTCCGCGGCCAGAAGGCCAAAAATGGCGCCTCTCTTGAGGGCCTCTTCAACTCCTTCGGCCGAAAAGTCCGGCTCCCGAAGGTCGGTCCTGAATGTGCCGAAGTGTTCGGACGCGCAACCACCCAGGCCAGCTGCCATCAGAATGGCGAGGCCGAGTAGGAAAAGACGAATCTTGGCCATTTCGGCCTCCTCTCATTGGTTATGTGTATTTCAATCTACCTTTAATTATGTACCTATTAGACATGTTTGTCAAGTATAGCCAAAACACGCTATTATAGGGCCCATGTCAGTTCCCTTTGACACTAAATCTGAAGATGAAAAACTCGCGCGTATACGCGAGGAAGAAGAGGAAGATTTGGTTCGTATCCTTTCTGAAAAACATGGCTTTTCCTACGTGGACCTTTCCGGCGCCCCCATAGACATGGAAGCCCTACGGCTCATCCCTGAAGCACAGGCGCGTGAGGCAGAGGTGATTGCTTTCCAAAAAAACGGTAAACACCTTTCTTTGGGTATTAAAAATCCTCAAAACCTTACCCTTGCTGGAATTCTCACCAGTTTTGAAGGCCAAGGATTTATTCTTGAAAAATATCTCATTTCCAAAAAAAGCTTCGAAAAGGCGTTCGCGCGCTACGTTGAACTTTCACAGGCAACCAAGAGTACAAAAGGCATCGTTTCCATTTCCCCCGAAAGAACACAGGAACTCGCCGCTTCGCTTGGAACTATCGCCGCACTCAAAACCTTTCTTGAAGGCATCGTGTCGAGCAAACATTCAGCAGAAGTTTCTGAACTTTTAGACGGCATCATGGGCGCGGCACTCGCCATGAAGGCGTCTGACATTCACTTGGAGCCGGAAGAAGGAGCTGTGCGTCTTCGTTTTCGTCTCGATGGCGTGCTCACCGACATTTTTACGCTTGATAACGACACCTACCATTTCCTCAATTCACGCATCAAACTTCTTTCAGGACTGAAACTAAACGTGCGCAACCGCGCCCAAGACGGCCGCTTCAGCGTCGTTGCAAATAACGCGGAAATTGAAATACGTACCTCACTCATCCCTGGAAATTACGGCGAGTCTTTTGTGATGCGTCTTCTTGACCCAAGCAGCATTGCCATTGGTTTTGAAAAACTTGGTATTCACCCAAAACTGCTTGCTCGTCTTGAAATAGAAATCAAACGCCCAAACGGCATGCTGCTCACCACCGGACCAACGGGTTCTGGAAAAACAACAACGCTCTATGCCTTTCTCCAAAAAGTACACACGCCTGACATAAAAATCATTACGATTGAAGACCCGGTGGAATACCACCTCCCTGGCGTCGTGCAAACCCAAACCGATGGAGACAAATACACCTTTGCTTCAGGGCTCCGCTCCATCGTTCGCCAAGACCCCGATGTCATCATGGTGGGTGAAATTCGAGACGGCGAGACTGCGGCCATTGCTATTCAAGCAGCCCTCACCGGACACTTTGTATTTTCAACACTGCACACAAACGACGCTGCCGGAACCTTCCCCCGCCTCGTTGACCTCGGTTCTGACCCGAAAGAATTCGCCTCAGCGATTACTGTCTCCATGGCACAACGCCTCGTACGCAAGCTTGACCCTGACGCGCGGAAACAAGTTCCCCTTGAGGGGGAGCAAAAACAGCTCGTGGAGAAAATACTTTCAACCATTACTGACAAATCGCTACTCCCTGCTTCAACCGACGTAATGTGGGTTCCTGATCCAAAACACGAAGGCGAAACTGGCTACAAAGGACGCATCGGTTTGTACGAAGCAATATTTATGGACGATGCACTTGGCACACTTCTGCGCGATAACCCAAGTGCGCGCGATATTAAAAAAGAAATCGGAAGACAGGGTTATCTCACGATGGCACAAGACGGCGTACTCAAAGCCCTCGCAGGTATCACCTCTCTTGAAGAAGTATTTTCAGTGGCAGACATTGAGCGAGAATAATCCCGCCCTTCAAAAACAATGAACGTATTTGATCTTAAAAGAAAAGTTGAATGGTACACGGAAGAAATTCGTGTCGATGAACGCAAGGCGCAAAACCAAGCACGCGAGCTTGAAGAAGTTGAACGAGAAAAAGAACGCGCAGAACGCTCCTATCTTGAACTTGAACGACAAACAAGAGAATTGAAAAGAAAATTCGAAGAGGCAACCCGCCTTCTTGAAAGTTTAAAAAGAAAGGTGGAGGAAGATAAGGGCCGACTTCGCCTCTACACTATCCAACTTGCAGAAGCAGAGCGCGAGGAGCGTCTGAAACGAGAGTCTGAAAGAAGAGCTGCGTAGAAAAGAAAAATCCCGCGCATAATCTTCGAGGCACTCTTTCCTAAAAGGAAAGTGGACAAATCGCCTGAGGATAGTCTCAGCGCTCCGCTCAAAAGAGTGGAACCAAAACGTCCTTGGGGAAAAGCCCGAAGCCGTCAAGCCTTGCCTCGAAGATTATATGCAGGATTGGAATTCTTGAGTACCACAAGAGAGCGGTACTCAAGCACTTACAGGTCCATCGACCGTATGCTAGAATGGTAGCATACCCTGATTTTATGTCAAGTACCCCCGCCGACTCCCCTATCGTGCGCGACCAACAGCTTGATGCAACATTGCGCCCTGACTCGTGGGACGAATACGCTGGACAAGAGCATGTAAAGGCTAATGTGCACGTCGTTCTTGAGGCTGCAAAGCGGCGCGGAAGCATGCCGGAACATTTTCTTTTTTATGGACCGCCTGGCGTAGGGAAAACCACACTCGCCCATCTGATCGCACGCACGCTTGAAGCACCCATGAAAGCAACCTCTGGTGTCGCCATAGAACGCGCCGGAGATTTGGCAGCAATTCTTACCAACCTTGAACCCGGGACAGTGCTTTTTATAGACGAGATTCACCAACTTTCGCGAAAGATAGAAGAGCTTCTCTATCCTGCCCTTGAGTCAGGCACGCTCGACATTGTCCTTGGTAAAGGACCTTCTGCACGCACGGTTGAACTCTCTCTCCCCCCATTTACGCTTGTTGGCGCAACAACAAAGGTTGCCTCTCTTTCAAGTCCTCTTCGTTCGCGCTTTGGTGGCGGCGTATACCAGCTCGATTTTTATTCAGACAACGATTTGCGTTCAATCATTAAACGCTCAGGAGCTGTTTTGAATCTTTCTGTTCCAGAAGAAGTGGTGGAACGCGTGGCCGCCCGTAGCCGCGCAACGCCGCGTGTCGCAAACGCCCTTCTGAAGCGTGTTCGAGATTTTTCCGAAGTGCACGAACGACCCCTGTCGGCGCAAGTGTGCGACGAAGCATGCGAGCTATTTGGCATCGACGCACTCGGACTCACTAAGGACGATCGACGGTATCTTGAAACCCTCGAGAAAAGTTTTGGCGGCGGGCCCGCCGGCATTCGCGCAATTGCTTCTGCAACGCACGAAGACGAAGACACTATCGAGCAAGTATATGAACCGTATCTTTTACGCCTTGGCTTCATAGAGCGCTCCCTTCGCGGACGTATGCTCACCAAAAAGGGCCGAGCCTACCTTAGTGGTGAACTGAATTTGAATATCTAGGCATTAAAGAAAAACGTATGGCCGGACACAGCAAATGGGCACAAATAAAAAGACAGAAAGCGGTCACGGACGCAGTACGTTCACGTGTTTTTTCGCGCTTTGCACGCCTGATTTCTCTTGAGTCAAAAAGAGCGGGGGGAAATGCGGTGGACCCGGGGCTACTCGCCGTTATTGCACGCGCGAAAGCCGCTAACATGCCCAAGGACAATATCGAGCGAGCGATTGCAAAAGGCGCTTCAAAAGATGCCGCCGACCTAGAACAGGTGCTCTACGAAGCATATGGTCCAGGCGGATGTGCCATCATCGTCGAAGCACTCACTGACAGTCGAAATCGAACGACACAGGAAATAAAACATCTCTTTTCGAAAAATGGTTTTGAGCTCGCTTCCCCAGGAGCTGCTCTGTGGGCATTTAGTAAATCTTCAAGTGGCATCCTTGAACCCAACGAACCGCTTGTAGACATTGGGAGCGAAGACGAAACGAAACTCACTGAAATACTTTCAGCACTCGATGAGCACGATGACGTACAACGAGTAACCACGAACGCACGTGGATATGAACACATCGAAAATGAATAGGCGTGTTCTTGCCATAGACCCAGGGTTCGACCGACTTGGACTTGCCGTGCTTGAAGGAGACCCGTCTCGCCCGACACTGCTTTGGAGCGATTGTGTTATCCCGAAAAAGGGAGACCCTTCGACACGCCTCGCTGCGGTATATGCAGCTGTTGGAGAAGCCATCGCAACATATTCCCCCACCTGCGTCGCACTTGAAACGCTCTTTTTTAGTAAAAATGTGAAGACTGCATTTGGCGTTGCCGAAGCACGAGGGGCTGTCCTCGCCGCTGGTGGCGCAGCGAAGCTTCCTGTCCACGAATACTCTCCCCAGCAGGTGAAAATTGCCGTCACGGGCTACGGTGCAGCAGATAAAAAGGCGGTTGCGCAGATGATTCCAAAACTCCTTACCCTTATTCCTAAAAAGCGCCTAGACGACGAATTCGATGCTATTGCCCTTGGTATTGCAGCACTTCCGGCTGCAAGGTGACTTACACTATCCACAGGAGCAAACGAGAGAACTTGCAAAGAATTTTTATTTTGTTCAAATAGGGAGGCTCCGGCATTGCCAAGGAGCCTATAGGCTAATAATTTCATTCATGGACGAAGAAGAGAAAAACCTCGACGAGGGAAAAATCCCCGAAGAGAATGATCTACAGACAGGAGAGGAGGAGGAAGACGAAATGTAATAAAAAGCCCCGGCCCCGCCGGGGCTTTTTATGCTAGGATGGCCTCCATGCGACGACCCCCCTATCATCCTCTTAAAAACCCGCATCCCTTCCTCACGGTGGCTTTTATTGCGGTCGGTATAGGATTCATCATCGGAGGCGGGATATTCGTTTCTATCGCCCTTACCCCTGCTCCCGACCTCACTTCATTTGAGGACCGAAAGGTTACCCAGTCCACCAAAATCTATGACCGCACGGGGAAAACCCTCCTCTACGATCTTGATACGGATGCCAAGCGCCAAACGGTTCCTCTTTCTGAAATTGCACCTGCCATACAGCAAGCAACTATTGCGATGGAGGATGCGAGTTTTTATGAGCATGGCGGTATCAGTTTCTCCGGTATTGCACGCTCTCTTCTCACAGACATTTTCCATGCTTCCTTTAGCCAGGGAGGATCTACGATAACGCAACAGGTTGTTAAAAATACGCTCCTTACGGGTAAAAAAACTATTATCCGAAAAATCCAGGAAATAGCACTTGCGATAAAACTCGAAAGTCGTTATTCAAAAGACCAAATCCTTGAGTGGTATTTAAATGAAATGCCCTACGGCGGCCCTTACTACGGTGTTGAAGTTGCGAGCGAAGCTTTCTTTGGAAAAAGTGCAAAAGAAGTGACTCTCGCCGAAGCGGCATACCTCGCTGCTGTTCTCCAAGCCCCTACCTATTATTCTCCGTATGGAAACAATCGAGAGGCACTTGAAACGCGAAAAAATATCGTACTCGCACGCATGCAAGAGCTTGGATATATTACGGAAACGCAGCGCGAAGAAGCCAAAAATGAAAAGGTCCTTTTCAATCCGCAACGATCAACATCCATTATTGCTCCCCACTTCGTTTTTTACATAGAACAATATCTTGAAAACAAATATGGAGCCGATGTGGTCAACAGCGGACTTAAGGTAATCACGACTCTTGATACGACTCTCCAGCACGAGGCGGAAGCAACGGTCGCAGAATATGCGCTTCAAAACCAAAAGAAATTCAATGCCTCAAATGCGGCGCTCATCGGACTTGACCCAAAAACAGGACAGATACTTGCTATGGTGGGTTCACGAAATTATTTTGATCCGGCTATTGATGGAAACTTCAACGCAACGCTCGCCCTTCGTCAACCAGGATCTTCCTTTAAACCGTTTGTGTACGCAGCCGCACTTACTAAAGGATTTACCCGCGACACCGCCATATTCGATCTTCCGACACAATTTTCAACCAGCTGCGCAGCAAGCGACAACTACAACAGCACCTACCCTTGTTACGCACCAGGCAACTACGACGACAAGTTTCGAGGTCCGATGACCTTTACCACAGCTCTTGCCCAGTCAATCAACATCCCCGCCGTGAAGACGCTATACCTGGCAGGAACTCAAAATGTTGTAAATCTAGCGACTGCTGCCGGCATCACAACCCTCAAAAACCCAGGTCAGTATGGGCTCGCCCTTGCGCTTGGTGCTGCTGAAGTGAAATTACTGGACCTTGCGAGCGCCTTCGGAACATTTGCAAATGGTGGCGTTCACAACCCGGCAACTGGCATACTTTCCGTAACTGATGCGTCTGGAAGCGTTCTTGAAGAATACGCGCCAAATCCTACACAGGTGGTAAACGAAGGCGTTGCAAACGATATTTCCGCCATGCTCTCAAATAATGAAGCTCGGTTCCCTGAATATCCTCCCGTTAACCCCCTCACGTTTCCGGGATACGACGTTGCAGTAAAAACAGGAACCACCAACGACTACCGAGACGCATGGACAGTCGGATATACTCCCGCGATTGTTATAGGCGTGTGGTCCGGAAATAACGACAACAGCCCTATGGTAAAAGAAATTGCCGGCTACATCGTCGCTCCTATGTGGCATGCTGTTATGCAAAAAGCGCTTAGTGAATTTCCTGAAGAATATTTTGGTTCCCCGCGAGCAATGAGTGAAGACACAAAACCCGTGTTTCTTGGCAATTATCGTACCAACGGGGAGATACACAACATTCTTTATTCGGTGAACAAGGATGACCCGACTGGACCTGCCCCAAGCAATCCATACAATGACCCGCAATTTTCCTACTGGGAATATCCTGTTCAACTATGGGCAAACCAAAACGCTGCCGTTTCAAGAAACAGCACGACGACCCCTAACTAATTTTTGTTACCGTAATACCTTGCGAGGCAAGAAGTGCCTTAAAATCATGTTCACGTAGAAAAAGCTCCGTTTTTACGACAGGGGGTACTGAAAAAGAAACAACGCCGTCCTTATAGGTTACCTTTCCCGCCGCTACTTTATGGCGCGTAAGCGCCTCTGCGGTCTTCGCGCATACAAGGCGAATTTCGGAAAGACGTATGCCAGGCACGGGGTGGCTTTTAAGTACATCAGCAATAGAACGCATACACGTATTTTACCCTCCCCGCAGGCCCCACAATTCCTTATGCCCCTATTGATTCATCGGCATCACTAAATAGAGAAATGAGCTATCCCCAGAGCCTTTCATAACAAGCGGTCTCCCCATTCCTCCGGAAGAAAGCGTAAGACTTTCCGAAGCCAAAAGAGAAAGTGGTGCTGCAAGATACCGGTGGTTGAACGACAGCTCAACAGACTCCCCTGTTGCAGAAGAACGTATTGAATCAGAAGACTCTCCTACGTCAGGATTTCGGGCGGAGAGGGTCACATTGCCAGCCTTTTGATCAAGCGACAGGCGCACCTTCTGAAAGGTGTCTGAAAAGACTGCGGTGCGCCTCAACGCCGCTTCAAGGTCCTTTTTAAGAAGTGTCGCCTCTCCTACAAAAGTCTTAGGAATGATTTGTTCATAGTCAGGATAGGTTGCAGATACTAGTCTCGTAGAGAGCATTCCTTTCTCCCAAGAAAAGGCGCATTGGTGCTCGTCTATAGTCACCGTGATCTCTGTTTGAGGAATAGTCTGCATGATGTCGAGGGCATTTTTCGCCGGAATAAGTGCGGTGAATGGTCGTATATTTCCCGATACTGATATTTTCTTCTCGGCAAGACGAAACGAGTCAGATGCAACCGCTTTCAAAATACCTCCAGCTTCAGAAAGAAAAACACTTCCAAGATCAGGACGTACTGTCGAAGAAGATGCACATGCAACTACTGACCCAATAAGCGACGTGAGGGTACTTCCTGCTACTGAAAAGCTTATTTCTGAGGTATTGGGGATTGGTATGACAGGAAAATCATCCGATGGAAGTGTTTTGACCGTGCTTTTCCCAGCTCCCGAGGTAATAACAGCAGTATCTCCGGCGTATTCAATCGTAATCAACCCATCCCCTACAAGAGACCCTGCAATTTCCCGCAATACTTGTGAAGGAATAACCACCACTCCCTCGCTTTTTATCGAACCTTCAACTTTTAGATCAATACCGACCTCAAGATTCGTAGCGCGTAGTTTTATTACATCTCCTCCTGCAACGATGGCAATTCCTGAAAGAGTTGGAAGAGTAGCACTTCTCCGTTCTGCAAAACGTGCAACAGTGTGGACAGCTTCTGCGAATTCTTTCTTTTGTATTGAGATAAACATAGGAGTTATTCTTATTAGGGGTGTTGATAGGTGGACAAGTGTGAAATTCCTATGAAATACGGGTTCTTTTTAAACCAAGAAAACGCATAGGCTGGGGATAGGGAAAGATTCAAATTGGGTATAACAACTGAGCGAAAAGAATTGGTGGGGATTACTCTCTTTTTATCTACAGCGCGTAGGGATGTTATTAGTGGATTTTCCATAGGCTTTTCCACATCATACTAACAGGCTACGCACATCCTGAATCTCTTTTGCAAGCTCCATGTCGTCGATAACGCCGCGTTTTATTTTTTCACACGAGTGAATGACTGTCGTGTGGTCTCTTCCCCCAAGCTTGGTACCAATGGTTGGATAGGAGACACTAAAATCCTCACGCAAAATGTACATAATCACCTGGCGTGGGCGAACAACTTCCTTGCGCCGCGTCTTTTCATAAATACTCTCTTCATCAATACCGTAGAATTCGGCAACTTTGGAAACCACGTTTTTTATAGAAACTGATTTTGTAGGGCGTGAAAACGAACGCAAAGATTGCCGGATTTCCGCAAGGTCCGGCGGGGTGCCTTTAACCTGGGCATGACAGACAACACTGTTTATCACTCCTTCAAGCTCACGAATGGACCCAGGAACGGAGGTAGCCATGTATTCGACCACTTCCTCAGAAAGGTTCACACCGTGTGCAGCGGCCTTTTTACGCACAATGGCAATACGAGACTCTATGTCAGGCTCCCCAATATCAATGGTCATGCCGCTTGAAAGCCTGCCACGCAGACGCTCGGCGATGTCGGGAATAGCCGCAGGAGAACGGTCCGAGGAGAAAATAATCTGCTTGTTGTTGTCGTAAAGGGCATTAAAGAGATGAAAAAGTTCCTCCTGGGTCTTTTCTTTCTTAGAAAGGAACTGAACATCGTCCATGATGATGAGGTCGTATTGGCGGTACTTCTCTTTAAAGCGATTTGCCGTTCCTGCACCGATAGAATCTACATAATCAACCGAAAAACGCTCTGACGTGAGATAAAAAGCCTTGCGGTTAGGATATAACTTCTTAAAACTGTTCCCGATTGCTTGGATAAGGTGGGTTTTCCCTCTTCCCGTATCTCCGTAAATAAAGAGTGGGTTATAGGTTATGCCGGGTCGCTGTATAGCAGCCTGACCCGCAGTATAAGCGAGCTCGTTAAAGGATCCCACTACGAAAGAGTCAAAGGTGTAGCGGGGGTTAAGGTTGTCGCTCTTGTTTATGTAGAATTCATCGAGAGGAAGCTCACTTGCTTGCCTAGAAGGCTTTATTTCCTTGGGTTTTCTTCGATCGTCCTTGACGATAAGGTACTCAATGTTTCGAAATTCGTATGAAACGGTGCGAACGATCTTTAGAAGCAGTGTATGAAACTTTTTAAGGTACCAATCACGAAAAAATTGGCTTGGAACCCCTACAAACACCACTCCTTCCTCTATCTTTACAATTGAGCTGTCGCGAAACCAGGTGTTAAAGTTTGCCGGAGATATCGAGAGTTCAACTTGCGTCAGCGCATATTCCCAAAGTTCTCGAGGATCCGATTTATTCATGTGGGAGTTATTATACGCGTACTGGTAGAAGCGTGAAAGGAGGGACATATTTTCTATTGCAAAAAAGAAAATAAGGGTGGTGTTTTAGATACGAGTGATACGGTAGAATGTGTTTTCGCCGTATTTGCAAAAACAAAGAGCCGTTTTCAAATACATTTCGTATGGTTTCTTGCGGCGAAGGGGAGAACCTGTTAATATCCTGTGCATAACGTCAATTCTGAATATTCATGGCAACGAAGCGAACCTATCAACCAAAAAAGAAGAAACGTGCCCGTACACACGGGTTTCTTGCTCGCACTAAAACTGCTCCTGGACGCAAGGTAGTAGCTCGCCGCCGTCAAAAGGGGCGCGCTCGCCTCGCTGTTTAAACCAATGCGCCAGCGCCGCCTTGGCCGCGGAGATTTCGAAAGGGTTCGTGGTGCCCGTGCAGTGAGTTCGCACTTTTCCCTTTCTTTTTCCCGAGTTCCTGGTCATGGGGGATATGCTGCAGTTGTTTCAAAAAAAGTTGCGACAAAAGCGGTGGTGCGACATCGATTGAAACGGTGGATGCTCGAGAGCATGCGCCCATGGTCGAAGCCTGGTCGCGGACTCATCTTGTATGCAAGGGCTGGTGCAGGAGTATTACCGCGTAAGGTATTCTTAAGTGAGGTTCAAATACTTCTTCAGTCTGCCTTTCTAAATGAACAGCATCACTAAAAACATTTTTCATGATTAGTTCCCTTTTCCACGCCTATCTCTATAATCCGATCTACAATCTCCTCGTCTTTTTTGTTGGCGTGGTGCCGGGAGGCGATGTTGGTCTTGCGGTGGTTGCGGTAACTATCGTAGTACGCGCTATTATTTTCCCGCTTTCGTATGCTGCGGTGCGCACGCAACAAGCAATGCGCGTTGTTGAGCCAGAACTCAAAGAGATACGGGAGAAATTCAAAGGAGATAGAGAAAAACAAGCGAAGGAAACATTTGCGCTCTACAAAAAATATCGCATCAATCCTTTTGCAAGTTTTGCCACCATTCTTATTCAGCTTCCCATACTGCTCGCGCTCTATTTTGTGTTTAACAACGAAGCGCTTCCGCAAGTTGATTTGGCCATCCTCTATTCGTTTATCACCATCCCTGCCGTCATATCAACTACGTTTCTAGGAATATTTTCCATCACCGGCAAAAGCATCATTCTTGCGGCAATTGCAGGAGCAACACAATTCCTTCAGGCGTACATTGCCATACCAACTCCCCCTAAAAAATCAGAGAAAAGCACCATGCAAGAGGATTTTGGACGCGCAATGGCCATGCAGGCTCGTTACGTTATTCCTCTTATTATTGCCTTTGTTTCCTACGAAGCTTCGGGGGCCGTTGCGCTCTATTTCGTCACGAGTAACATTGTGACAATTCTCCAAGAACTTTGGGTACGTAGAGGCGGTACTAACAAAAAAATCACAAGTGTCGAGCCAGTTGTCTCTTAGAGATCTGTTTGAACGTACTCTAAAGTTGGTAGACCCAGAAAGAGCCATTGCTCTTGTTCATAAAGGCAAGGACCATTCCTTTTGGATCAAGAGTGAGACCCACGGCATCTAGGGAAGTGTCGGTAAGTTGTGGAAGATCAGCAACAAGAGAAGCCACTCTCGCAGCGAGATCTATTTTCCAAATGCGGTCCGAGAAAGAAACCACCCCTTGATACCAATCGTCAGGAAGGGTTGCTCCAGGAAGTGCAGTGGGGGTGGCGCAGTATACGTAGGTGCTATCAGATGCCCATACGCATTTCTCTGCAAATGTTGAAAGAGGAAGTGAAATTGTTGCGTGGGTTTTTATATCAAGCACTGACAAGTGAAGTCCCGACGTATCTACAAAACTCATAAGAAGTTTTTCTCCAGAGGGAGACAAAAGTGTCGAGAGGCCACTAGTTGGTCCTGCAAGTCTTGAAAATTCTCCCGTTGCCCCATTTATGAGAAACGCATACCCTACCGCCCTTCCCGAAGGCTTGGTTTCTGCCACGTAGGTGCCGTTAGCACCCGCAAGCACGCGAATATTAGAAAGAGCAGAAGAGAAAAGGGTGCGTGCACCAGACCCGTCTGACTTTGCAAGTGTTCCCACGGAGCCATTCGTGCTTGGCAAAAGGCTAAACACGGTAGAAGAACCAACGGTGATCACTTGCGAAAGGTCACGAGCAAGGAAATATCCTCCCGACCCGTCTGCCGACAGCGCGTAGGTTTCAATGTGTTCACTCCCGTCTTGGTCACTTGAAAGGTAGCGTAGGTAGCCCATCGACCCATTTGACAGCCAGGCGGCTTCAATAACGCCAGGGAGAGTTTTATTTGAAATACGAGTGCTAACGCCACTGCGTGCTTTGTAGGAGAAAAGATTTCCACTGGTGCGGTCAACGAAGCGGATTTCAATGTCGCTCAAGGTTGTTGCTGGAGTGCCCGAGGCAACACTGGCGTCTTCCGTTGAAACATCAAAAGCAACACTTCCAAGCGCAACAGGGCCGTCAGTTACCTTCGTTAGTTTTTTAAGAGAGGCTCCACTGCTTTGGGAAGCAAGGCCAGTATCTTCCGTCAGGGTCTCTATTTGAGAAGGGTTGTCCAGCGTTCCTGTTGTGCCAGTATCGGTAACAGGAAAAGGATTTTCGGTGCTCGGGCCGTCTGTCGCTGTGAGAGAGGGCTGTGAAAAGAAATAGAAATATACCAACACACCGATCCCGGCGGCTACGATGGCGATTGCTGCGATGGTAAGTGTTCGGCGCATACTCATCGCTTCTTGCCACAACAAACGGCGGTATTAGAGGGTGAGGTGGCAACACAGCATTGGCTTGATGCCCACTCTCCCCCCTCTCCTGCAGCCTCAAGACTCTGACATGAATTTTCGAACCACCTAAATTCAGAAAAGTTTTGTGTGTCTGTGGTACAAGAGGGAGCGGACGGTGACGCCCCACAATTACAAGAGTATCTAATACTAGAGTTTGCAATTACTTCGTTTTCAACTTTACATCCTTGTGATACGCAGCAAGCGCTCTCGAAATCTTTCCTAGCAAATTCAAGATAAGTTTTACCAGCACCATACACTCGACATTGCTGATCGGTATTGCCAGATCCCTGACTTGTACTTGTCGCATGGATTGTAAGATTCTCGTCGACCGCAAATCGAAGTGTTGTTATGTCTTTGTTTATTATTCCAAATACGATAACCGGAGAAAGTACCAATATAAGACCAAGGATTGCCTGCGTAATATGGTTTCTGCCCTGTTCTTTGTTAGTGACGCTTTCGCCACCCATGTATTCGATGCCTCCACGAATAATCTGGATGACGGCGAGAACGACTGCCGCACCAATACAAAAGGTATAAAGACTTCTCAAAAAGAACGGCAGTCCCTGGCTCACTGTCGCCGTGTCGGTAAGGCCTTTAATCTCTGCAAGCGGTACAAACCCAGTGTTTTGTTGAGCATGCGCTACCAACGCAGCAAAGAAAAACGCACCAACAAACGGAGTTATTTTCAATAAGTATTTCATAAGCCAAAGAAGCCGCTATTGTTAGTCGCACCGAAATTAACCAGTGTCGAGATGCTCGCCGTTGAAAAGAATGAAGGGCCAGTTGCAACGGCAGAAACTTTAGCCGACCCTTTTCCTGACCCTGTTTGTCGAAGTGTAATGATCGGGCTCGTGCCTCCCGCAGAGCCGTTTACCGTCCAGGCAAGTGTCGGTGCGCTTGGGAAAAAGTATGGAACAGCCCGTAAAGTACTTTCACTCTCAGTCATAGTAAGGGTGTTTCCAAGCGCCGTATCAAACAAGGGTCCCGTAAGAGGGTCTTGAACATACAGACGCATAACAGGATCAGTGGGAGACACGTTAGTCTTTGCTTCTCCGGCTACACTACTATCCTTGGTAGTTACGGTCACAGATACGTCTGCGTTTCGGTAGCGTATGGGTGCAGTGATAGTTATAACCGAGCGACCAATACCCGATTGCTCAAGAAGAATCTGAGTACCGATCTTCCAGGTATAAATAAGGTCATTAGAAGAAACACGATTTGTTGGACTGGTGCGTAGGTCAGCAACAGCAATCATGCGCACCCGCCCTTCGGAGGCCACTAAGTTCGCTCCTTGATAGAAAGGATGCGCCGTTGAAATTGGTTCAGTCACAAGGGCCACACTTGCAGGGCGGAGAGTAAGGGCTTTTTCATAATTTCTCCCCTGTGTAGCGGCGGTGACTCGAACGGTGGTCGGTTCCCCGGGTCCTTTCATGGTGAAGCGTATCGGCTCCCCGCCGCTTTGTTTTGCCACCTCTTTCCCATCCACATAAAAAGTGAGAACGGTTCCGGCAAGATCAAAGAGATTGCTCCCAGGAGTTGCTCTGACTTCTTCATAGGGCGCTGGATATCGAGGAGAAATAGTGAGCGATATGGGTTCGTTGTTTATAAATGATTGGGCATGGATTGCGGTTGGAACCGCAGAGGCAAGTCCGAGCAATAGTCCAGTGAACACTATAAGGAAACGCATGTGTCCATTATAACGCCTTATAGTAGGTGGATGTGAGAGGTTGAGTGGGTATTCAAGTGCCCTGTTCGGCAAGGGTTTGTACATATTCCGTAGCTGCTTTTTGCATGCGGGCTTGTTGCTCGGCAAGGATTTTCTGCTCCGCTTGCCATTTCTTGAGAGCCTCTTTATCTGTTTTTCGTACATCCCGTACCGTATAGAAAACGGCTAGTGTAGTTACAGGTAGAAAATTAAGAAAAGGTATAAGGTTGCTAAAAGCAGCGCCTAAAAACCCCAGCGCTCTTTTTGACATACCTTTTCCAGTGAAAGGAACCTGGAGTGAAATGAACCAGAGGAGCATCCAAAGTTCTGCAAAAAAACCAATCATATCAGCCATAATTTGACCGACTTCTCCCACAGCCGGTATAAAAATAGTAATAGCAAAAACAAATCTGACGAGGTCAAACATCAAAGAAGTTCCCACCATCAGCAGGCCTTCGATTTTTGATATATGTTGCCGCGGTTCCGGCGTATACATTTTTAGACAGGAGTGTTACCTCCAGTTTCAGTTCCTGCGAGTCGATCCTTTTCTTTTTTAATTGCGAGAAGCTGCGAAGGATCGGAGGTAATAATTTGATCTTCGGTATAGGAAGCGACTATCTTGATGGCCGCATGTTTAAGACCCGCAAAAAAAAGTCCCTCCCCTACTCCGGACTCAAGTAGCAAGAATTTTTCCTGGTCAGTAAGGTTGAACGTTTGTTGGAGGATGTCGATTGTTGTTGGTGATTGTTTGAGGAGAAGTTGAATAGAAGAGTTGGTGAGTATAGGGCGACCATACGGAGAGCGCAAAAAGTCTTCTACGTCCTGGGTGACAGTTGCCACTCCGAGGTAGTATTTGCGACCGCGTTTTGCAAGCGAATAGAGGAAGGATGCGGTGTCTTCCGATTTCATCATCCACCAAGCTTCGTCAATAACAAGAAGGCGTTTTTTGAGTTCACGTCGTACCGCATTCCAAATGAAATGCGTGATGATGTACATGGCCACCGGCTTAAGCTCGTCTTCCATGTCGCGCACGGAAAAGACAATGAATTGCTTGTTGATGTCGACGTTGGTGGGCTGGTTGATAAATCCGCTCCATGTGCCGTGGGTGTACTTAGAAAGACGCTCCACAAGGGACTCACTTCCCTCCATGCCTGAAAGCACGGCTTCAAAATCCGAAAGGAGAGGTGGCTCAACACCGGTGAAATCTCGTTCGCTCGTGATGTCTTTAAGCGCATAGGTTTCCGTGATGGCGCGGTCAACAATGGCGTCTTCTTCTGGAGTGAGTCCTCCAAGCATAATGCGGAAAAGGCCCACAAGGTTGATGATGTTCGAGCGAAGAATGTCACCGGGTTCTTCCCCTTCTCGCACGGGCGGCAAGTCAAAAGGGTTAATGTGGTGTTCGGAAGAAAGAGAAATATTAAAGAATCGCCCACCCGTTGCCTCTGCGAGGTATTCGTATTCGCTTTCAGGGTCTATAACAATCACATCCGTATCAAACATAAGGGATCGCAAAATTTCGAGTTTCATTGCATAGGATTTTCCGGAACCGGATTTTGCAAAGACAACTGAGTTGTAGTTTTCAAGCGAGAAACGATCGAAAAGAATGAGCGAAGAATTGTGGCGATTGATGCCAAACAAAATACCTCGGTCGGAGGTGAGGTCAAAAGACACAAACGGAAACATCGAAGAAACGGGAGAGGAGTTTATCTTTGAATGTACGTTGAGCTCATCAAGTGCAAGCGGAAGAGTGGAGCGAAAGCCCTGTTCCTGTTGAAAGAGGGCTGGCTTGGTATAGACCAACTTTGCGTCGAGGATACCCCGCACTTCCCCTTCGATTTTATCAAGTTCTTCTTTTGAAGAGGCGTAGAGTGTTATGTAGAGCCCTATTTCAAAAAGTTTTTCTTGAGCTTGTTGAAGCTGGTCGCGCAAATCTTCCAAGTCTCGATAAGCAGTGTCGAGCATGGGGTCGCGCACCAAGCCTTTTGACTGCCGTTCTTCAACCTGGCTTTGTACCTCAGCAACTTTTTTTTGAAATTCGCGAAGCACGACGCCTGTTTCAAGGGGGTGTATAAAAATACCGATATCAAAAACCTGGTCGAGGTTTATGATAGGCGTAAACCAGCTGTCTGAAAGAAAACGTGGGTAGGAGATCGTGTAAAACGACCTGGCAAATTTTTCTCCAAGTTCAATCTCACGAGCTCCAACCTTAAGCGCTGCGGGCGCAATGGTGTCAGCTAAATCAAGGGTTCCTTTTGCATAGATATCCTTAGGCAGTACCGGCGTAATTGCTGGCGTGTCTTCTTTCCCACGATTGATGAAATCAAAGAGTGACATGGTTTATTGTGTAAGCGGAATAGGATTTTCCATTTCTCCAAGATTAAATGACCGGTACAGAAGCTCAATAATCTCCTCGGTGCCAAGTGGTGCAACCCGCACACCCGTAGCTGAAAGACCACTTGCAACAAGGGCCATGCGTTGTTCAAGTTGTGCGCGATATTCTTCAAACGCCCCCTCTTCTTTCTGTCCAGGTTCTGTCTTTGGCTTGGAAAAGAAAGGAATAGCATTGGTAACGGCACGGGCCGTAGTTGCAGGAGTATACGGGACGATAATATAAAACATTTTCGACATAATGCTCGAACCCTCGATAAAATTTTTGATGAATTGCATATACTCTCGAAGCTGAATTTTCATGAGCTCACTTTTTTGTTGACTTTCGTGTTCTGCCAAAAGTTCAAGATAGGGTCGAATGTCCGTTTTTCGTGAGTGCACGACAATTTCAATTGAAAAATCAAGCGTATTAAGAAAGTTTTGAAACCCGCCGATGATTGCTTGTTGTTCATCTTCTGATTTAAGTGCAAAATTCAAAGACGAACACATAAGCACACCCCGGTACCCACCATCTTTGAGGATGATCACCCCGTTGCGAACTTCTTTGACTGGAACAAATGACTGTGTGGGTTTAGGAACTGGCATGGTTAGGATTCTTTTTTCTCTTGGTCCTGCACGTCAAGCGACCAGGCAAGTTGGTGTAGCTTACTTGCAGAAACGCCTAGTCTTTCAGGAGCAGGAGCCGCCGAAGGTTTAGGCGCTGTCTCCTTCATTTGCGTGTCTGTTTTGACCTCTTTACGCCAGAGGTACAGTCTGCCACCGGTAAAGTAAGTAAAGGCTGCCTCCATGATTTCAATGAAAGGTTTATTGTTTATTTTGTAGAACGCAAGCGCGGCGGCAAGTCCCGCAATAGGAAGTGAGGCAAGGATGGCAAGGAATAGTGGCAGATACAAAAACGCCACCACGCAAGCGCCGGCGCCCCCAGCAAGATAAATGAACTGCCGAAACGTAAAGGGTCCGAAAATTTTATCCTCGACCTCGATGAACTGAGGAATCTGATACTCCATCGATACTAGTATACAACCTCAGCGTGAAATTTTTTGGTAGAAAATAACAAATGGAAAATATTTAGTGATGTCCCCCACCACCTCCATGGCTTCCAGCACCGTGGCTGGCACTCGAGGCTTTTTTCTCACCACCTCCGCCACCTCCTGCTCTTTTCACCATTTTCTCTAAAATCCAAGGGATAAGAAATGGAAGGCTAAAAACAGCTCCAATTCCTATGGAGGGGAGGATTATGAACTTTCCGGCGAATGCCGCCACTGCGTATCCTTCTGGAAGACCAACTGCGCCAGCGATGATGCCGCTACCTGCAGTTAGGAAACCGCCTCCGCTCGTAAAAAGTGCACCCCGTAAAACGGGAGCAGTAACACTTTTTACCTTTTCCGTAGTCGCCTTCCAAGCTTTGTCGAGAACTTTTTCATCGCCGTGCCCTCCATGAGAATGCCCCGCGTGTTCTGCTTTAGGATCATCGTGAGAGCCCGTTTTTTCTTTTTTGCGTGATTTGAATATTCCAAGGCGCTCTTTCGCCCCTTTAATTTTTTCTTGCTCCTCTGCACTTCTACTTTCTCCTTTAGGGGAAGAATGTCCTGATTCTTTGCTCGGCTCCGGTTTTGTAGTTTTTTCTTCCTGAACAGTATTTTCGGTAACGTGCTCTTCCTTTTTTACCGGTTTAGGGGGGTGTTCAGCTGACATACGAGAAGCATACCATTACTCTAAGCCACCCTTCCATTTCTTGCGGGGCTATTCCGGCTGTTCCCGATAAGGGTCCACGCCATATGTTTTTACTATTGGTGTTGGGGGTTTGGGGCCAGTGTCTTGTCTTGGAGATGTGGGTGCTGGTGACATCTGTGTATTTGGAACAAAAGGTTCCATTTGCGCAGGACGGGGTGCCGAAGGTGGTGTTGTTTGTGGATTTTCTCTAATAACCGATGGGAATGGCGCTGGTTCAACAACATCTGGGAAGGCCTTTTTCAAAGGCACGGTATTTTCTGCAACAACTGTGTCTGTAGTAGGGGCTGGAAAGACTTCAGCAAATGGCGCGGGGACGCCGGTAAGGGGTTTCTGAGGTTCAGGAGTTCTCAGAGCGCCAGTATTTTCTTTGGTCTCGTCACGAACTTTTTCGTTTAGAGGTTTAAAAATATTCTCATTCAATTCCTCCATAATGGAAGTCGTGTTTGCGTCGCTGATGCCCATTCCGCGGAGCTCATTTTTGAATTGCATAGGGTTTATAAGCCCAGTAAGCATATACCCCGTTAAAAGCATGAGAGAACCTGTCGTATCAATATGCAAAGCATACTTGCTCTCGATTTTTTTAATTACAGGGCCAAATTCGG
Organism: Minisyncoccia bacterium; assembly: GCA_049305795.1. GTDB lineage: Bacteria > Patescibacteriota > Minisyncoccia > Phycocordibacterales > Phycocordibacteraceae > C7867-001. The sequence continues at coordinate 27,102 of JBAQPM010000010.1, forward strand.
GCCCAACAAGATATGCTCGTAGCACTTCTGGAGAATTTTGATAAGCAGCATAGATTTGTTCTTTTGAAAGAATCATAAACTATATAGGAGTATTTAAATCATACTGCCAGAGACCTCGTGCCCATTCGTTATCCTCAAAGTATTTGCGTATTCTACGACGCTGGTCGATAGGAATACCCGCATTTGGATCGGTAATTCGTGTGATGATGGCCCGCACCGTTTCGGGGTTAAGTTTTTTCGAAGCCATGAGCGTGTTTAGGTCTCCTGGTTCAAAAGTGTCAATTACTGCATTGCTCGAGAAATATTTGGGAGATAGTTTCTCTTTGTGTTCTGGGTTTAATGTTGCTGCCAGGAGTTTGGCCGCCGCCATATTTCCATTGTCGATATGCCCTTCAATTCGACCAGCGGTTGTATTTGCCTTAGCAATGCGACGCTGTTCGCTGGAAAGAGCATTACTCTTCCCAAGAGTTTCGAGCTGGTCTTCTTTGAAGAAACTTTTTCCATCCGTTCCTGTCGCGTTCATCAATGTTTCAAATCTCGCAGCATCGGCTTTTGCAAACTGTTCGAGGTCCTTATTTGAAAGGTTTTTCACATTGCTTGCATCAACACCAGTAAAGCGTGCACCTTGCATGGCGTGTTTCTTGTTTTCCGAAATATCCTTGTTTTTCATTACTTCTTCGAATCGTTCTGGACTAAGTGCCTTACCGATTGCGGCGACTTCATTCTCAGAACCAGCCTTAATAGCCTCTTCAATGCTGTGCGCGTTAAGACTCTGGAGGATCTTTTCGATTTCGGGTGTATTGTTTGTCGCAATGGCTTTGCGTAGTTTGACCTTCTTCTCTGCGTCCTCAACATCATGTTCGCGATGAGTTTTCCACTCATCTATTTCCTTACTGGATCTAAATCCGCCAACCTTTGCCCCGTAGGCTGCTTCCCCACTCTTCTTCACTGCAGCTACAGCGTCGTCAATACCAAGTGTCCGCAATGCGCTGCGAGTGAATTTAGATCGTCGTGAAAGAGATTGATTATATGCTCGATCTACAGCATTGCCTGCCCCTCGAAGACCTCGGGCGATTGGTCGCGATGCGAATGAAAATGGGAAACTCACCACTTTCTTGCTCATGTTCATCGCAAATCCAGCGCCAATCGTCGAGAGTTGTTTGGCAACTATAATTGAAGCCATCATAAACCCGGCAGAAGTGATAAATACGAGCATAAGGTTTGACCAGCTCGCAAGTCCTGATGCCCCGTTAACTCCAGTGTTCGGATCGGTAAGCCACCCCAACCATCCTCCGCCACCTGCGTCCGAACCGAGGAGCGTTTTCGATAGTCCTTTAGTGATGACATTTATAGAAATGAGTAAGCAGAGCATCACTATTGGCCCCAGAAGCGCATTGTTTATGAGTGCCTTCCACCATTTGCTGCCCTGATCACTTAATCCCGGGATTACTCCAGCAACGAAACCAACCGGAGACACGATCATAAGGAAGATAAGCGTAACGATTCGTGCAATGAATACAAAAGCAAGCGCTAAAAATACAAATGCCCCGATAACAAAAAGAATGATTCCCATAAAGGCAACGAACATAATTTTCAAGGGCTCTATGCCGATATTTTGATTTGCACTTGTCGCTTCGTAAATTTTTGTCAGACCTGTCGCCTCCATAAAAGCACTAGAGATGGGTTCTGTGCTGGGGTTGAATGTGGGCTCAGAGATGTTCCCACCATTCAGTGGTTTATAGAATTGGATGGCAAATACGTTGCCAACGTCAACGATGGCTTTTGTTATAAAGAGTGAAAAATTGAGCATCACTGCTGCAATGAGTAATTTTGGCAATAGGCGCTTTGCCCCATATTCATGGCTATCAAGTATGGTCATGACACCAATCGCAATGAATCCAAAAAGCAAAAGTATGTTGGCAAGATCCCGAAGAACGCTCCACGATGAAGAGATGGCTGTGAGCCCCGAGATAAATACCGATAACTGAACGACAGTCCAGTAAACACTGGCGCTGAAAACCATGGCCGCCGCTCCCATGAGCCAGGCGAAAAGGCTCATGATGTTGTACATGACCCCTGCCATACAACCTGCGATTGAACTGTCCCCGATGGTGACAGCTACAATGCCGCACTCGAGCGTTGTTCCACTACCCCCCGCAGGTTCCATGCCCGCAGCTTCACGTGCACCACGAAGGGCCGCACCTTGAGCATTCGTACTTAGAGGCGCTGCCAACATTCCAAAAAGCATGACGAAAATCACGCCTCCGAGAGTTAGTTTTTTCAAGATGGATGAAGCAGAAAACATACGTTAGCGATTGCCTCCTCCCCCATCATCTGAAGACGAGGATCCGCCATTTCTAAGTCTGATGTATTCCTGTTCGCAAGTTCTTGCATCGGTCGTAATTTGGCTCATTTGAACATACAAGGAGTTTGAAATATCTCCCCCATTACTTGTCGTTCTATTTTGCTGCTTTGCGTAAGTTATTTCCGAAGTGCTTAGACCCGTATCTCCAGAAGCAAGTTTCTGGTAATCTTCGGAAGCTTTTCCAAAATCAGCGGTAGTCGATGCGATTTTCACTTGATTTTCAAGTTCAGTGTATTTCAACATAGCCACTTGTCCTTTTGCTTGCGCCGTTGCTACTTGAGTCAGCGTTGGAAGTACTTTTGTATTTAGGGCACTGCTTGGTGTATCCCCCGTTGAGAAATAGCAGGTCGGTGGAGGAGGAAGCTCATCGCTATCTCGCCCACCCCTCGAGGAACTTCTTGCTTCCTCATATGCTGCTGAAGTGGAGGCGAGTGAGCTAAGTGCGAGCTGCGCATTTTGTGTCGCTCCGCCGATACTTCCCCAGTTTGCCAGGTATTCAGTGACAGGCTGCTTTTTTACTGCTATAGCCGCAACAAGTTTCTGACTTGTAGAAGTTGCGTTCTGGCTGTATATGGACTCAATTTCGTATTGATCAAGAATGGAGCGCCCGCCCCCTTGGGAAGGCTGCGTGAGACTCAAAAGTCCTCCGAGCGCCTGAGTCATAAGTTGAGAACCAAGCGCGCTCACTATTTCATTTATCGAGTCTGCTAGTTCAAGTTGGCGCATACCGCTTCCAAGAGAATCTGCGAGCTCGTTTTCTATTATCGAGCCTGGAGTTTGTATAGTACCTCTCGTCCCGTCTTCATTTGTACAAGTAGTCGCTCCTCCCTTGTCACTCTTACCTGTTCCTCCGCTGGTATCACACCAAGACATAAAACCACTTCCCCAATTAAGGAGTGTTATTTCTTGGCCCCGAGCATTTACAAGACGAGCTCCGAGCTCCGCACTAGCCGCAAGGTATGAGCCGTAAGGGTTATTCCGTGGTTCGGTGGTAAGTGCGAACCACCCTGCCCACCCCCCGTCTGAAAAAGTGCCGTTGATAAACTGGTCAACATTACTTGCAATGCCGGAAAGCGTACAGCCTTTAAGACTGCTTCCAGCATAATATTGTTCTGCAATCGAAAGAGTGATCTGAAGTCGAAACGGTGAACACATAAAGTCAGTTCCTGCGAGTCCAGAAATGAAATTGCCGGCCACCACATCTCCGAGATCGGTGAGGTGTTGTTCAAGGTCGGTTACGAAGGCTGGTGAACCATTGAAACCAGAATTAATCCAGCGCACAACACTTTGGGTTATCGAGTTCACGGCTGTTTTTGCGACCGCCCAGGCAATGCCGTTCAATATGCTTTCGATTGTAATTGACTCGAAATCAAATCCTGCGCTTAAGTCAGTTGAGACTGCTGTGTTTGCACTCTCTATAGAAATTGCCAAAAGTGGAGCGAGTACAGCAGGATTTACTTCAAATGCTAGATCATAGGCGTGTGTGGTGGGAGTAGTTGGTGCATAAAATAAACCAGCTACCAAAAAAATTGCAACCGTACGGGAAATTCCTTTTCCAAGCATTTTTTTTATTCGAAGAGGAACAGTCATAATCCTTGCGTTGAGCGAACAAGATGCAGGATGATATATCCGGGCTCTCCTTTTGCGGGTTCACCTTGAATAACAATTTGACCTGCAATCGCATTAAGTACACGTTTTATTTCTTGAGGCGCTGTTTTATAGGCTGAGAGTGTGGCGAGAGTCACTAGTGGGTCGTGTTCTATTTGCGCCATTGCTTGTGTTGTCCGCGCAAGAAGATCAAACGACCGTATAAGTGCAAGATGATCACCGGCAAATTCAGTAGGAACCGTTGTATTTATAAGTTTTGCGACGATATCCACATAAACCTTAGTGAGATTTTCAAGTTTAGAAAGTGCGGATGTGTCCCCTTTGTTTAGATATGCATCTGAGAGTAAAAGTGGATTTGCGGTCTCCACAGTAAGGCTTTGATTGTATGACATGAATATTGTCTCAAGTTCAGAAGCATAGGTGTCCAGCGTTTTATCTTTGGAAATATGGAGGGAAGAAGTTGCATAGCCTGAGACAAGAATGTTGTCAGTATTGGCAGCAAACTGTCCCACAAGCTCCGTAACAAGAGCATTTCTGGTCTGTGCATCTATCGGTTTACCACCGCTGGTCTGGAGATACTGTTGGAACATTGTGCGCGCAAAGGCGTCGGTAAGGCTGTCGTCTCCTGGTGCGCTTCCCGGAATTGAAACGGCAGCGGATGTGGTGGTAGCTGAGGGTTGATTGATTTTCGGCGTAAGCAAGCCCTTTGCAACTGCCTCTGCGTCAGACATGCCATAGGAAGTGCTGACGGATTTTGTGGGGTCAGTACCATAAAGTGTTTCCTCCCAGTCAGGGAGACCGTCTGCATCAGTGTCTTTTGCGGCAATCCTTTTGATGATGTCACTCGTGTCCTCTGCCTGTGCGGAAGTGAACTTAAAAGACTCTTTGTCAGTACGTGAGAGAAGGTACGCGCCCGCGATCAACATCGCTCCGAAAATAACTGCGGCGGGTACCCGCCATGTACTCTTTATTGCGTTCACGGCGTTTAACAAAGTGTATCACGCAGTCGTCTTCGGCTGCGCAGGAAAATGCGTCAATGTGTGCACACCTTTTATGAAAAATGGAGCGCCGCAACGAGCTTCTTCCATGTATCGCAGGAAATGTCTTCTGCGCGAATGTTTTGCGAGAGCGAAAGGGATTCAAATGCTTCTGAAATCACTTCTTTTGGGGCTATTGCCTCGAGATTTTTTGCCAGACGTTTTCTTTTTGCGGAAAATCCTGCGCGCACCGCATCAAAAAAGTGTCGCTCGGCATGTTCCGAGTCAAAAGGGTTTTGTATGTCGCGTATAGAAATGAGCGCCGAGTCGACACTTGGCGCCGGAATAAAGGCGCCTCGTGGAATAGTGAACTCATATTCAGGCGTTCCATATATTTTGACGGAGATTGAAAGCAGACTTTCTTTTTTACTACGCGTGATACGCTCTGCGACTTCCTTTTGTACGAGCAGGGTCATGGATCTCGGCTTATGAGTCGCACTTAGAAACTTTCGGATGATTTCGCCGGTGAGGTAGTACGGAATATTTGCAACGAGTGTGTAGGGTTCTTGTAGTGAAGAGGGGTCAAATGCGCGTACATCAGTTTCAATGAGTTCTAATTTCTTGTGTTCAATTTCAAATGCAAATGTTTCGTGAAGTTTTTTCACCAGTTCATGGTCGGCCTCAAGTGCAATAACTTTTTTTGCAACTGCAAGAAGTGGCTTGGTGAGCATGCCCGTGCCCGGCCCTATTTCAAGAACGATGTCGTTTTTTGAAAGGTGCGCCGCGTCCCTAATACGCTGCGCCGTTTGCGGGTGCATAAGGAAATTTTGACCCAATGATTTTTTCGCGCGCATATCAGATGAAGATGGAGGGCAGATCATCCGTTTCGGACGAAGAAAACGACGTGAGTCCTGGATCAATATCGTTTATAAATCCGGAAGGTTCTTGAATATAATCACTGCCGTAGATTTTTCGAATGCGAGCAAAGGTAAGCACCAGGCGCGTTTTTGCGCGGGTTACTGCAACATAAAAAAGTCGACGCTCTTCCTCCTCATCACGCTCCTCGTCGTTCATTCCTTCGTGCGGGAAGAGTCCTTCTTCAAGCCCCGTTACAAATACCGTATCAAACTCAAGGCCTTTTGCAGCATGTACCGTCATAAGGGTCACGCCTCGTTTTTTCTCTCCGTCGCTTGCAGGCCGATCAATCTCGTCTTGGTCCCCCGCAAGTGCGGCGTCAGAGAGAAACAGTGAGATGCCTTCTTCTCCTGAAAGGTGGTCATAGCGGCTGGCAAATGTCACCAATTCTCTAATGTTTTCAAGGCGTTCCTGGTCGTCTTCCCCGCCCTTTCGAAGCGCAGCTTCGATGCTGCTTTTTTCAATGATGAGCTTCACAAACGCAGAAGGAATAGCGTGTTTTGCAACTTCGTGTAACGAAGCAATAATTGATTCAAAGGCTGCAACTTTTGCCTTTTCAGCTGCGCGAAGTTCATCCCGCTTTCCCGCAAGAATTTTTCCCAGTGTGGTCTTCCCTATTCCGCGTGGTGGAAATTGCACTGCGCGCACTCGATCTGTTTCGCGTGCGCCATCAAGTGAAAGACGTATCCACGACAAGACATCTTTCACTTCTTTCCGTTCAAAAAATCGCGTACCAAGGAGTCGGTACTCTACGCCTTCCCGCAAGAACGCCTCTTCAAGTGCGCGTGATTGAAAATTAGTACGAAAGAGAACTGCGATATCTTCTGCATTCGTGCCATTTCGTATAAGGTTTTGCGCAAAACGTGCGATAAAATGCGCTTCGTCTTCAGCGGTGTGCGCAGCATGAATAGTGATGGTTTCACCGTCGGCGTTGTGAGTAACGGAACGTTTTTCTTTCCTATTTTTATTTTTCTCGATGATTTGATTTCCTGCGGCGACGATTGTTTTGGTCGAGCGATAGTTTTCTTCAAGCACAATCGTCACGGCGTCAGGATACTGCGCATCAAATTGAAGAAGGTTGTCGATGGTCGCGCCACGCCAGGTGTAGATAGTCTGATCAATGTCACCCACTACAAAAATGTTTTTATGCTTTGCGGCGAGCATGGTCGCAAGTTTTCCCTGAAGAGCATTGGTGTCTTGGTATTCATCAATGTGAATATACTTCCATCGTTCCTGCACTTTTTCTCGAATGTCTGCATGTTCTTCAAGGAGTCGGACCGGAAGCGCAATGAGATCATCAAAATCAACTGCCTTTTCTTTTTTTAATGTTTCTTCGTATCTGCGCCACACTTCCGCCGTCGTTCGACTGCGGAAACTTTCTCGCGCGTGCCGTTCGTAAAACACCGGAGAGGTAATTCCTTCGCCTTTTGCTTTTGATATGCGCGCAAGGATAGCTCGAGGTGGAATTTCTTTTGGGTCAATATCAAGTGCTTTCAGGGCCTCCTTCACCGCGCGTTCCGAATCATCCCGATCAAAAATGCTAAAGAAGCGGCTTATGCCAAGAGGTCGCCCATACATTTCCAGTAGTTCACGTCCAAGTCCATGAAAGGTTGCAAGAAAAGGAGATGGGGCACCCTCGCCAAGTATGTGCTGGAGTCGTTCGCGCATTTCGCGGGCTGCTTTGTTGGTGAAGGTAACGGCGAGAATCTGGTCTGCGGGAACTCCCTCTCGAATGAGGTGGTACATCCGGGTAGTAAGAACCTTTGTTTTCCCCGCCCCCGCCCCAGCAAGAACTGAGACAGGGCCTGCTGTTTTGAGGACGGCCTCTTTTTGGCGCTCATTGAGACCGACAAGGTACTGCATTAGAGAAATATACCCTTAATTGCGTTTTGAGCCTAAAAACACTAAAATATACTCTATATAAGCCATATTTTCATGTTTTTCACCTGTTCTCCACATAAAAAGCAAAAGTCTAGTTGACCCTGGTAATCCAAAAGGCTACACTTGCCAGGTTGACTGACACGGATGAATGAAATAAATGGCTTAGGTACGCCATTTTTGTACTCGGATGAACCTCTGAATTTCCACCATTTTCTATAGAATTTCACTCAAAAATCTCCGACATATCGGGTGCAGAGAATCGGAGCATATACTGGATAGTTAGTGCCATCATCGCGGCCGCGGTTGCCCTGGGCATGGTGGCTTTTTTCATGCCAAAACGCGCAGGCGCGTTTTGGCCTTTTTCTTCGTTCACTGACCCGGTACAAGCAGACACCTCGTCCCCACTTCGTCCGGACGATAGTTTGAAACTTCTTGCAGCCGCAACGAACGTCGATCCAAATCCTATTAAGGGCGCGGCAGACATTTCTCTTACCGAAGGATCTGCCCTTATTGCCGAGACGGGACCGAATGGAACTCCTTACTTGGAAGGAGCTCATTCAAGCGGTCGCATTACGCTCTATGTGGTTCGCGAGGGTGATACGCTTTCTGAAATTGCCGACATGTTCGGTGTATCTTCCAACACTGTTTTGTGGGCAAACAACCTTGCTTCTGCAAAAGACATTCACCCAGGCAATTCCCTCGTTATTCTTCCCGTTTCCGGTATTCAACATACGGTTAAAAAGGGTGAAACACTTGTATCTCTTGCAAAAACATACGGAGGAGATGCCGAAGATATTGCTTCGTATAACGCACTTAATTCAAGTGCTTCCCTTTCTGTCGGCACAAAAATTATTATCCCCGGTGGTGAGTTAGCAATTACAAAACCCGCTACTAAATCAGGAGCCGGTTCAAGCGGAGTGAAGCAGGGCGGAGGTCTTTCAAATATCCTTAAAAATCCGTATCGAGGCGGAAGCGGCGCCACGCTGCTTGGTTTCTTTGGTAATCCGGTTCCTAGCGCTCTTGTTACGCAGAGTATTCACGGATGGAACGGTGTTGACCTTGCCGCAAAAACGGGCACTCCTATGTATGCGGCGGCAGATGGAACGATTATCGTTTCGCGCACGGGTGGATGGAATGGTGGCTATGGTAATTATGTTGTTATTGATCACGCAAATGGCACGCAAACCCTCTATGCGCACATGAGCCGTGTCGTAGCTTCCGCAGGAACAGCAGTAAGCAAAGGTCAGCTTATTGGATATGTGGGTGCTACGGGCGAAGCAACCGGTTCGCACCTGCACTTTGAGGTTCGTGGTGCGAAAAATCCTTTTGCATCGTGTCGTGTTGGGTACACGTGCACTCCACAATAAGGTTTATTCAAATCCGAATAAACCACGAGGGCGATATTGAAGTGCCTCGTGAATATGTGCAGGCAGTACCGAGTCGGAGTTTCCAAGGTCAGCGATAGTTCGTGCAACGCGCATGATGCGGTGATAAGAGCGAGGAGAGAGTTTTAAACGCGAAGCAGCGGAAAGAAGCGAACTTTTTGATTCGTCAGTGAACTCTGATTGTTCCTCAAGTTCTTTTGAAGACAGTCGTCCATTTGAAAGATCGGATTTCCCATGTCGCTTTTGCGCCCTCATTCGAGCTTCTATAACCCGACTGCGTACAATTTCCGAAGACTCACTTTCGGAAAGTGCTGCCAATTTTTCATGCGGTATATGTCCAACCTCAATCCATATATCAAGACGGTCAACAATCGGGCGTGAAATTTTTCGTGCTTGTTTGAGTGCTTGTCGCACGGCGACGCTCTCGTCTGCTGAAAGGGTGTCGGCAGGATTCATCGCGGCGACGATCATGCAGTCAGCGGGAAAGGTAACGGTTGCACGAGCTCGTGAAATAGTAACGATGCGATCTTCAAGAGGTTGTCGGAGTGATTCAAGAGCGCGTGTATCAAATTCCGGAAATTCGTCGAGAAATAACACTCCTTTGTGTGCGAGAGTGACTTCTCCTGCCCGTGGAAATGTCCCGCCTCCGACAATTGCCGTGTGTGAAGTGGTGTGGTGCGGCGCACGAAATGGAGGCCAAAACATTGCAGCTCCCTCTTTAAGAACACCTGCCGTGGAATGGATTGCAGTTACCTCAAGCACTTCGTCAGAAGAAAGAGGGGGCAAGATGCCCGAGAGTGCTCGTGCAAGCATAGTCTTCCCTGTTCCAGGTGGTCCATAGAGCACAATGTTGTGCCGACCAGCCGCAGCAATTTCAAGAGCGCGTTTTGCGCTCTCCTGTCCTTTTATTTCTGAAATATCAATTGCAGGAGCAGGTGCCGCGTCCGATTTCCTCGGCAGGATTCTTGGAAGCAATTGTTTTCCGGTCAGGTGTGCGACAAGCTCGGCAAGTGTTTTTGGAGCATACACGGTCATCCCTTCTGCAAGGGTAGCCTCCCTGTCATTCCCTGGAGAAACAAATACCGTCTCGATGCCGCCGCGTTTTGCCGCAAGCACTTGCGGCAAAATACCCCGAACACTTCGCAAGGTTCCATCAAGGGCGAGTTCCCCGGCGTATAGTGCGGGTGTTATTTCAGCCGGAACAGCTCCAGAGGCAATGAGATAGCAAACTGCAAGGGAAAGATCGTAATGGGAGCCTTCTTTTTTGAGGTCTGCGGGAGAAAGCGAAAGTACGATGCGTTTATTTTGTTGTTTCGGTGATTTGAAGCCCGAGTGACGTATAGCTGCGGAAATGCGGTCGCGCGCTTCTTCAACGGCTTTGTCTGGCAACCCAACGATGGAAAACGAATGGAGTCCGCGCGTAAGATCTATTTCAATGGTCACAAGTTCTGCTCCTGCACCCACCGGCTGCGCGGCTGTAACTTTTGCATAACCGCGCAGGGATTCTTTCGCATTTTCCGAGTCAGAAAATGTTTCAGAGGGTGACAATTCTTCAAATTTCAAATCATCCACCTGCACATTCTACGATACGAAAACACCCGGCCGCTAGAGCGGTCGTGTGTTTTACTTTTTTCGTTATGCTAGATGCGCTTTACAGGTGCGTGCAGCAGGATCTGCGTTTAATCGGTCTTCTTCAATTTCTTCACCACTTATTTCACACATTCCATACGTACCTTTCTCGATGCGTTCGAGTGCAGCGAGTACTTCGTTGTAACGAATTTCAAGATCTTTAAGAATTGCCGTGTTGTCTTCGTATCCTTCAATGAGATCAGCGGCGTCAACGGGATCAGCTTCCTGTCCTGTTTCCTGCGGAAGGGGTTCCCAATCGTTTGGGTTTGAGGGATTTCGTCTGCCAATGCTTGTAAGTTCTGCCTCGAGAGTGTTTTTCTCCTCCTCAAGTCGTGTCTTGTATGCTCCGGTGTTCATGGTCGGTACTGTAACACAGCGCACAAGTCGTCTCAAAGTTATTGTTCGCGTGTTGCTGAAAGTCTGTTGAGGAGCGTTGTAAATGCTGCCTCGTCACGGGCAATGATGAGGGTCTTTTGATCTTTGTATCCATACAAAAGGAGGGTGAGCCCGTTTCCGTCTTTAAGTGCCCGCACGTCATGGTTTGCAACTATTTCATCCACAAATCCTGGAGGAAGTTTTGCCACCGTACTTTTTGGAGTCGTCGCGGCACTCGTTGAGGTTGCCACTGGCGTTTCAACCGATAATTCTGCATATGGTGGATACAAGAAAGAAAGGTCTTGGCCGATAGTAGCTTCCCAGCTCAGCATGCCCGCAAAAGTTCGCTCGTAAGAATTTGCTCGAAGAATAAAGAACGCGCGATTTTCACCTCCTGCATGAACGACACCAACGGTGCTCTCCTCTCCGATATTTCTAAGCAAAATGTCAGGGGCAGGAAGATGGAGAGCAGCAACCAATGCCCCGCCGGGCTTCAGTATATGAGTCTCTCCCGTGAGTGTTGTGGTCGCAATCGAAAGATAAATAACGCGCACGCTACCTTCCGGCAGTGAAACTTCCGCCGCGTCATGAAATGCGTTCAGCAGATTTACTCCCGTACCTTCTATCGAAGTTTTGTCATCTGCGGATATAAGAGACGAAACTGAAGAAGGGGTAAGAGAAACGGGAGCGTTATTACTTGCATAGCGATAGGCGAAATACAGGCCCGTGGATCCTCCGACTACGAGTATGGTTGTAAGAAGTGCGTATAGCAGGCCACGATTTGGATTTGCTGCGGTAGCACTTTCTGGCAATCCTCCCGCATCTGCTTGTGCAGCAAGAACGGAAAACGTCGAAGCGCGTTTAGTATCTATTTCATTTGAAAAGTCGCTTGTGTACGTGTGTAGTCGTTCGGGAGCCGGTGTTGCCTTGGGCGCACCGGGGAGATTTTCTGGAGGGAGTGTGGGCGGTCGCGGAGGCTCTGCACGCACTTCTGGTTCCGGTTTGGCTGTTGGAAATGCAGGGGCCGGAGTACTCTCAGTTCTTGAGGCAATACGAGCTCGAAGCCGTTCAAGAATTGCTTCGCGTTCATCTTGTGCCGACGCAGTTATAGTTTCTTGTTGTGGTTGAGGCGCAGGCGGCGGAACCGCCACTGCAGGCATTGGTTGTGGTACAGGTTCTGGAGCCGGTAGAGGCCGCACGGCTGGTGTGACGATTCGCGAAGAAAGTATTTTTCCCTCTTCTGGCGCGGGTTTTCTGCTTCCAAATAGAGAGATCAAAAGACGCGTGAACCATGAAGGTCCTGACGATTGCCTTGGTTGAATCGTGGGCACAGGTGTAAAGGATCGTTGCGGAACAGGAGAAGAAGTTTGGAGTTCTTGATCAACTGAATACATCGGACGCGCAGTTTTTTGTGGCGGTTCCCACGAAGCCTCAGCAAGCCAATCCGATTTTTGTACGGCCGCAGTTTGAATTGGTGGCGGAGTTGGTCTTGTGACAGGTCGAAGTGTTTCAACAGGTGCTTTTGGTGTAAGCGGTGGCAGGTGTGGTTCTGAACGTGGCGCTGGTTTGGGAGGTGCAAACACCGGAGTTTGCTGCGCTACACCCTGTGGTGCATGGCCCCCTTGAGTTAGTGCAGCAATATCCGAGGCATAGGTGCGAATGACACGACGTGGTGGAGCACTCCCTTGCAGCGAGGCTCGCGTACCATCGCTTTGAAGAACGATTGGACCATTCTTTTCGTTTTCGGTCATGAGCTATTTACTCTTCATTCTACCGTATGGATTGCACGGTATTTCAAAATACGAACACTCCTCGCTGCATGCGCAGCGAGGAGTGTTCGTATGAAAACAGTATGAGGTTTTACGAACCTCGATAGCCGATCAAATATTTCTTTGGATCGTCACACATGTCCGTAAATGCGTGTGCCGCTTCTTTCAGTTTTGAAGAAGATGATTTTCCAAATGAAATTACTTCCACCTGGCATCCTTTGTTCATGTCGAGGTATTCAATAAGCGGAACAAAGTCGCCGTCGCCGGTGGCAAGAATAACCGTGTCGAGTTTTGGCGCAAGCTTTACTGCGTCAATAGCCAGGCCGACGTCCCAGTCAGCTTTCTTTGCGCCGTCAGCAAATATTTGAAGGCCTTTTGTCTTCGTTTCGATGCCCATTTTGGTAAGCGCATCGAAGAAATTCTTTTCTTCTCCCGAATCGGTGCTAATAACGTAGGCAATAGCGCGCACGAGGGTGCGTCCGCCTACCGCTTCTTCAAGTACTTTTGAAAAATTTACACGGGTCTTGTAGAGGTGTTTTGCACTATGATAAAGGTTCTGCGTGTCTATAAATACGCCCACACGCTGAGCTGGATGTTTGATAACTGCCATAAAATATATGTAGTAGATACTAGGCGTATAGCCAAAAATCTACGCACGGTAAATAACTTATAAAATCCTCATGGTTATTCCCCGAGAAGGGAAAGCCATGTCTGCATGGTACCACCTACGAAGGTCTTATTTCTTAAGACCGAGTTTCTTTAGGATTGCGCTGTAACGACGTTTGTCGTTAGTTTCAAGATAGCGCAGGTGTGTGCGACGATCCGCAACCATTTGCAAAAGTCCGCGGCGAGAGTGAACGTCTTTCGCGTTTTTCTTCAAATGTTTCGTCAAATCTTCGATACGACGAGTCAAAACCGCTACCTGTACCTCAGGTGAGCCAGTGTCTGCGTCATGGCGGGCTGCGCCCTTCATGACGGTAGCCTTTTTCTTGGTGGTAAGCATGTTCTGAACACTCTACCACACCTTGATAATCTTTGCAAGAGTGGTCTTATGAGCTTGCCAGGGAGCGCTCCACCGACACGTCGCCTCGAAAGACCGCTCCGGGCCGCTTGGCCTAGTCTTAGTCTTCCGAAGCGGCGTGCCGACTCCGCTTAACGTCTTTCAGCAGATTCTCTCCTCAGGCGAGACAATATTTTGCGACGCTAGGTGTTACAATTTTCTTTATGGACACAGAGGTAATGAAACGGCAATTTCTGGAATACATTGAAATTGAGCGTGGTCGCTCGGTGAAAACGATCGAAAACTACGATCGTTACCTCACAAGGTATTTTCGGCAGATGAAGATACAGAAAGTCAGCGATATCTCGGAGGAGAATATCCGGGAATTCAGGCTCTGGCTCAATCGTCAGCCGGGTGTTGGTGGGAGTGGCGCTTCGATGAAACGTCGTACGCAAAATTACTACCTCATAGCGCTTCGAGCCTTTCTCAAATTCCTTAGAAAGCGTGATATCGAATGTATTTCCCCAGAACGAATCGAACTTGCCAAGCTTCCCGAACGTTCTCTTGACCTCATTACCCCAACGGAACTTGGTCGCCTCATGAAGGCAGCAGACGGGAGCGATGAAAAGACTCTGCGGGACAGAGCTATGTTTGAACTCCTTTTTTCTACCGGGCTTCGTGTTTCTGAGCTTTGCAGGCTTGATTCGGATCTTGATCTTTCTCGCGATGAGTTTTCTGTCAGGGGCAAGGGTGACAAGGTACGTGTGGTATTTCTCTCCCCCACTGCTAAAGAAGCCGTTTCAACCTATCTCAAGGCTCGAAAAGATATGGGAGAAGCCCTTTTCGTAAATAGAGCAAAGGGTCGCGAGCGGGGCGAGCGTCTCGGTCCTCGTTCTATTGAACGAATCATAAAATATTACGCCGCCAAAGCAGGTATTACCAAAAAAGTTACGCCCCACGTCCTGCGGCATTCTTTTGCAACTGATCTCCTCTCAAATGGCGCAGATATACGCTCCGTTCAGCAACTTTTGGGACACGCTTCCATAAACACGACTCAGATTTACACCCACGTTACTGACGCGCATTTGCGGGAAGTTCATAAGCGATTTCACTCACCAAGAAAATAATGCAAATGCGCTAGAATGGTGCTATGCGCATCGTGTCTTGGAATGTAAACGGTCTCCGGTCACTCGGGAAAAATGGATATTGGGACGCATTTTTACAAGCAACCAAGCCTGATATTTTTTGCTTGCAGGAGACAAAGGCAAGTCCAGAGCAGGTGCCAAGTGAACTTCGAGATCCCAAGGGCTTCTCCTCATTTTTCTCGTCCTCAGTGGTTAAAAAGGGCTACAGTGGTGTAGCAATTTATTCAAAGATTGAACCGCTATCAGTTATATACGGCCTAGGCATACCTGAATTTGATCAGGAAGGAAGGCTTATTGGTGCCGAATATGAGGATTTCTGGCTTTTAAATATCTACTTCCCTAACGGCGGCCAGGGGCCTCACCGTCTTGATTTCAAGTTCCGATACTACGATGCATTTTTAAAGTTCTGCGAAAAACTTCGAAAAACAAAACCAGTGATTTTTTGTGGAGACGTAAACACGGCGCACGAAGAAATAGACCTTGCTCGCCCCAAGGAAAATGAGAAAAACACGGGCTTTTTGCCGGAGGAACGGGCCTGGATTGATGAAGTCATAAATGCCGGCTATGTGGATATTTATCGCCACGCAAATCCAAATCGGTCTGGTGTGTACACCTATTGGGATATGTTTACCCACGCCCGCGATCGTAATGTCGGTTGGCGTATTGATTATTTCTTTGCCGCACAAGAGCTTATGGGGCGAATTAAAAATCCACAGATACACACGGAAGTGTATGGTTCAGACCACTGCCCTATTTCGATAAACCTTTCTTAAAGGACAAAGATATCCACACACATGTCCTTTACTAATGTCCTTAATAAACATATCTTCAATTGAGGGAGGATTGTTCCTTTTGGAGTTCTTTTTCATCAAATGTGCGAACAGGCATACAACAGGTGTCATCGACTACGATTCGGGACGTATTCCCAAAAAATATAAAAGTTCGGTGTTACACGTGAAAATGCCCAGAAAAAACAAAACAGCCAGTCAGGCCAAATCTATTTAATATCCCACTATATTCCCTGCTCCTTTTTAGGATATTAACCGGCCCGACAGGCTGTTTTTTATTTCACGTGGAACAAATACTAAGTCTTCAGATAAATTACGATACAGGGTACTAGAAGCGAATCAGTTTCCTAAAAACAGACTAAGACCGGCCAAGCGGCCTTGGAGCGGTCTGTTTTTAGGAAACTGGTGATGCTTCAGTAAGGTTTAACAAACGTGATGCTTGTCCATTATGCGTTTTACTTCAGCCTCCTCCTCCGTTTCCCTTCTTTTCTTACCTGATTCACCGAGTTCTTTTAATTCCTGATCAGATTTAAGTAGTAGTTCCGATGTCCTTTTGTCTAGGTATTCCTCTGTATTTCTTCCAGAATCTTCCAAAACCTCCTCAAGAAGAGCATTTAAAGTCCAGCCTATTCTAGGACCAGGTTCCACGTGGAACAGTTCCATGAGCCTGTTGCCATCAGTTTTAAGCATGCCGACCGATATGGGGTCACGAAGAGCCTGTTCCACCATTGCCTTGTACTTTCTAAACCTAAAGGGTTGTTCTTTCGGACGTCCCGTTCCTATACGGTCACAAATGCGTAGGTTTAATAAATCCCATATGTTTTCTTCCCCCACATTTCTAATCATTCTTCTAACCGCTGAAAGCGTTATTTGGTCAGGGTCGGAAAAAAACATATGCCAACGCACCAATTTTATGGTCTTTTCTATTGTTTCACGTGAAAACTTGAGGTCTTCGAGAGCTTTCTTTGTTACACGTGAACCAACTACTTCATGCCCGTGGAAGGTCCAATCTTTCTTTTCATCAGACCAGCGGCGTGTTTCTGGCTTGGAAATGTCGTGAAACAGTGCGGCAAGACGAATATCAAAGCTCCAGTCCTTGTCCGCAGCATGTTGCATACTTTGCATAAGGTGTCCAAAAACGTCGTAACTATGGGCCTGATTCTGTTCAACACCAATTCCTCGCACAAGATCTTTTGCAATAAACTCAAGTATGCCAAGTTGCTGTGCAAGGACTAGGGCAGTCATTGGTACGTCAGACATGAGGATTCTTGTGAGCTCGTCACGAATCCTTTCTTTTGAGATTAAAGCCAAATTACTCGCTTTTTTCTGTATTGCAGAAGCGGTTTCAGAATCAAGCGCAAAACCGAGCTCTGCAACAAGACGGATAGCGCGCATGAGCCGCAGGCCGTCTTCTTCAAAACGTATTTCGGAGTCGCCAACAGCTCGCACCACGCGAGCCTCAATGTCCTTTTGTCCTTGATAAGGGTCAACAATATGTCCTTTAGACTCATCAAGGGCAATAGCGTTTATAGTGAAGTCGCGCCGCGCCAGGTCAGCTTCAAGCGAAACTCCAAAGGAAACAGTGTCAGGTCGTCGTTTATCAGAATATCCCGACTCGGTTCGATAGGGAGTTACTTCAATCACCGCAGTGGTTTCATCTTCCGACTCGGTTTTTATACCAACGGTGCCATAGTCATTTTCATAAAAAGAGTCAGGAAATACGGCCTGAATTTGCTCCGGTTTTGCATTTGTGGTGATATCCCAATCTTTTGGTTTTCGGCCAATAAGGAGATCCCGGACACATCCGCCAACGAGATAGGCTTCGTAGCCTTCCTCACGGAGCTTCTCGGAAACCTTCGTAACCTCTTGTGGGATAGGGAACGGCATGGCGTGATAGTAGCATGTTTCCTCGCCTTTATTTCGAATGTGCCGTACTATCTTGGGAACGCCTCGATGGTGAAACGGATATCACGCGACGCTTCGGACGTCGAGTTCTGGGTTCGATTCCTGGTCGAGGCACAAGGATACATCTCATGGTATTATTTTGCGCGTAGCGGGTATGGTTCAATGGTAGAACATCTGGTTGCCAATCAGATGATGGGAGTTCGATTCTCCCTACCCGCACAAAAATAACGAGGGAAACGCGTATGCGTTTTCCGACTATGTTTTTGTAGTGGGTAGGGAGAATCGAAGGCGAACGCGGGTGCCAGTTCAACAGAACTGGTCGCGTGAGCGTGGTCAGGCGGAGGAAGGAGCGACGGCGACGATCGAGCGCTTGACCGAAAGCTGTAATCAGCGGTTCTCCCTACCCGCACAAAAATAACGAACGATATGTATGAAAAAGCAGCTTCCAAGCCATCTTTTCCATAAAGACGAGGTGGGGATAAAACTGTTAGTATGTGGATAACGGACAGGCTATAAAAATGAAGGACGTATGATGAGTCCAAGTAAAAATGAGCAAATAAGCCATATTTATAAAAGCCTGTGGACCTGTCCGAGAAATCTAAAAAAGAAATAGGTGCTTTAGGCGAAGATATAACCTGTCAGTACTTCAAGAACCGCGGGTTCAACGTTGTCGGGCGAAATGTAGCTCGAAAAACGGGTGAAATTGACGTCATTGCTTCGCGCAAAAACACGCTGCACTTTGTTGAAGTAAAAACCATTACCTGTGCCGAATTTCCAGATCCAAAGGTAGTTAGTGACGATTATGATCCATCTTTAAACCTTCATGAGCTTAAAATACGTAAAGTTGGGAGGACAGCCGAGTGGTATGTGGCAGAAATAGACTGGAAAGGGGAGTGGCAAGTGGATGGTTTTCTGGTGTGGCTTCGCCTGCGTGACGGACTTGCCAAAGTGCTATACCTTCCACAAATAGTTTGAAGTGTTAGGATGCGTTCTAGCTGGCAGCCAGTGCCGGGTGCTTGTTTAGGAGAATTGAAGGTTGAGTCGGGGTGTCGTATACCGGTAGTACGCTTGCTTTGGGAGCAAGATGACGGAGTTCGATTCTCCGCACCCCGACTCAGTTTTTAATGAGTTCTAGTTTCGAGAAAGATTTGCGATCAAAAGCGCTCTAAGAGCCTCGGCATTGCTCGAAAATGCCTCAATAAGGGCGTTAATAGTATTATTCCTGATAAACGCTTCAAGCGTCGTGCCAGTGTTCGCAGAGAAGCTTCTTTCGATGTGGCCTGGAGTAATTGCGCGCAACTCACGAGTAGAAGTCGCGCCCGTCGTTGCACTTGTCGTAATGAGTGCAACCATATTTCCTTTTGCATCTAAAACTCCTCCGCCAGAGGAACCTTCCTGCGCAGCATCGCCTCCAAGAAGGGAAATAAGATCAAGCGTATCGCCTCCAAAGGTATAGAGTTTTCCAACACGACTTTCGACAAATGTCGGATGAAGGTTCGAGGTTATCTCTGATGAAGAAATGAATTGCGCAGCATAGGCACCCACGACTACTTGCTGGTTATTTTGTGGGTCTTTGGTGCTAAAAGATACGAAAGGGAAAGAAGGGGGTAACGTCTCTCCCGTTGCACTTCCGGTGACGCCCAGAAAAGCAAAGTCGCTTTCGCCCGTCCCAAGCGGTTCCTTTTCGGAAAGCGTCCCTTGATTGGTAGTAATCCACTTCGGAGATACATAGATTGGTTTTACGATATAGGCATCTTTTGCGGGGTCTCCTTTCCGGATGGTGCAGGAAATGCTGTCTTGTTTTGGATAATCCTCAAGCAAAAAATATTGTCCGATGTGTGCGGCAGTGAGAATGATGCCCCGCGGGTCGATGATGACACCGGTTCCAGAGATTGATTTAAGAGGACCTCCATTTGATACGCAGAGAATATTTACGAGCGCGGGTGATAGGGCACCACGTGCGTATTCAAGGGAAACCGCAGTTTCTGGCAGAGCTTTTTGAACTGCGGCAGTCTGGACTGGTTTTAATGTCTCAATTTCAACCGGAGTCGTTGAAGCCTGCTCGGAGGGTGCCACTTTTACAATCGTGATTGTTTCTGGCGTGGCCACTCGAATGACAAGAATGATTGCTGCCAGTGTGAAAAGTGCCGCAGAGGCGGGCAGGACGAGTTTACGGAAGCTCATTGCTCTATCCTAACGAAGTCGTGCGAGAAAGTCTTGTAAATGGTATTCTCGTCTTCAAGCGGGATTAGTTTAATGGTAGAACATCAGTTTTCCAAACTGATGGCAGGAGTTCGATTCTCCTATCCCGCACACTCTAGTGCTAGTTCAAGAGACTGAGATGCTTAGTTGGTAACCGTTAAGTCGAATTAGTAACCCAAGCTATACTTACTCCAATGAAGCTCGAAATTCCACTTATCCAGCAGCGTGAAGGTTCGTATCACTGCCAGATCGCCACACTCCTCATGGTTCTGCATTACTTCGACGACAAACTTGAATACGATGAACTACTCGCGGAACTTGAACCATATTTGCTTGATGGAGGTATGCACAATCAAGGGGCTGCAATCTTTATGAGCAAGCGAGGATACAAAACCTTATTTGCGCACCACGACTTGGGTGTCTTAAGTCCTGATCTAGAGGATAAAACAGAAGACGATGTAGCTTCTTTTAAAAAAGCACTAGAAGAAACTCCTCAAGATGATAAAAATGCATACAGGAGGGAGAAGCTAGCGCTTGATATTGAATACATAAAAACAGGTGGCAGGTACTCCTCAAAGCTCCCCACCTTAGCTTTAATAGACGAATATCTTGAGAACGGAGTTCCTGTGATTCTCGGAGCAGTGCGCAACAAAGGACTCCATTTGAAACCTGCGGCTGGGGAGGGCAACCATGCAATTGTGATTACCGGAAAAGAGAACGACTCTTATTTTATAAACGACCCGTCACCTAAGTCTCCAGGCCAGTACCCAATTTCAGAAGACCGACTTCTCCATGCGTGGTACAACGCAGGAGTTCACACTCGAATTTCCTGGAAGTAATCCGACCAAGACGCCTCAGCTTTGATTTGGGGAGTCCGCCAGGGAACCCTTGAAATACCTTACTCGGTTCAGTTCACGACTAAGGTGGGGCACAAAAATAACGAGGGGAACGCGTATGCGTTTTCCGACTATGTTTTTGTAGCGGGTAGGGAGAATCGAAAGCCGGAAGCGCGATGGCGCTGAGGCGGGGTCGCGGAAATTTCCAGCAGGAAATTATCTGTGACCGATGCGTGAAGCGAAGCGGAACTTCTCCTATCCCGCACAAATTCAGAAGGCGTACAATGTTTGTATGGAACCCCTCGCGTCCCGCATACGACCAGAAACCCTTGACCATGTGGTAGGCCAGGAGCATTTGGTAGGGGAAGGAAAGCCACTTCGGGTGGCCGTAGAAAAGAAGCATCTCTTCTCATTCATCCTCTGGGGACCGCCTGGAACAGGGAAGACGACTATCGCGCGCATTTATGCGCGCGCCCTTGATGCAGATTTGTATGAACTTTCTGCGGTGTCGGCCGGGAAGGACGATATTCGAAAAATCGTAGGAGAGGGTAAGAAAACAGAAGGAGGTTTAATGCCAGGCAAGTCAAAAGTGTTATTTCTGGACGAAATCCATCGTTTCAACAAAAGTCAGCAGGATTTTCTTTTGCCCTATGTGGAGTCGGGTGAGCTCACACTCATTGGTGCAACAACAGAAAATCCGAGCTTTGAAGTAATTCCTGCGCTTTTGTCACGCGCACGAGTCTTTGTGCTTGAACCACTTTCGGAAGAAGCGCTGCGTGCAATCGTGAAGCGTTCCAAGGTGAAAATGGGCAAGGGTGCTTTCGAGTGGCTCATGGGGTATGCAAATGGAGATGCACGTAAGGCCCTTGGCATGCTTGAGGGCGCTGAAAGCCTGTATGGCAGTGTGTCGGTGGAAACACTCACTAAGGCACTTGAAAACCCGCACCTGCGCTATGACAAAAAAGGAGAAGAACACTACGACACTATTTCAGCTTTTATAAAAAGTATGCGCGCGGGCCAGGCAGATGCCGCAGTCTATTACCTTGCCCGCATGGTAGAAGCAGGGGAGGACCCACTTTTCATCGCACGGCGCATGGTTATTTTCGCAAGTGAAGACGTCGGACTTGCTCAGCCCACGGCGCTTGTGGTTGCAAATGCGGTGTTTCGCGCGTGCGAAGTGATTGGATATCCAGAGTGCGCGATAAATCTTTCCCACGGCGTCGCGTATCTTGCTAATTCTAAGAAGGATCGCTCGGCATATGACGCCCTTCGTGCTGCTCAGGCCGACGTGCGTGCTCTTGGCAATCTTCCTATTCCAAAAAAGATTCGAAATGCACCTACGAAATTGATGAAAGAACTTGAGTATGGAAAAGAGTATGAAATGTACGACACAGACTCCTATCTTCCCGACAAATTGAAAAAGAAGAAGTATTTTTAAAAGCAAAAGACGCCCAGAGAGGGCGTCTTTTGTTCAAAAACAAAGATTTATTTAACTGCGTCTTTGAGTGCCTTTGCAGGGCGGAACTTTGCTGTGCGGGTTGCAGCGATGCGAATGGTCTCGCCGGTGCGAGGATTGCGGCCGTCGCGGGCTGGACGAGCCTTGGTAACGAAAATACCAAGACCAGCGATCGAAACCTCGTCGCCTTTCTTAAGTCCGGTCAAAATCGAATCAATAACGGTCTCAACTGCGCGTTCCGCGTCGGCTTTCGTGGAGCCGAGAACACCATGCACTTTGTCTACAATGTCTGCTTTGTTCATAGGGATTTTTTATGGGTAATCCCGCGGCAAAAAGGAGAGGCCGGGGTACGCCGAAAGTATAGGAAATGAGCCGTTTTTGGCAATAGGCAGTAAAAATTGCCGTGGATAGCGCATAGGTTCTCCATAATTTGAAAATTTTGTAAAAAATATGTCTACTACTTTCAGTTAACCGTACAAGCAAGCAAAATACTGCTTAAAATGCTATTGTTCCACACATGACTATTGGCGTATCGGGCGCAAAAGGGAGCTTTTCTGAGGAGGCAGGGCTTACCTACGCCAGAAAAGAGAATATCGAAAATCCGAGTATTTCATACTTGGTCACGGTGGAAGCGGTTCTTTCTGCTCTGGATGATAATTCCATAGATATCGGCATTTTCCCGATAGAAAATAGTAATGGAGGAATCGTCATTGAAGCTGTGTATGCAATGGCGAAACATCTTTTCTCCGTCGAAAAGATGTTTGAGATTGATGTACACCACAACCTTCTCGTTTTCCCGGGGACTACTGCCGAGCAAGTCACCACTATTGCTTCACACGACCAGGCACTCAAGCAATGCCGCATGTATGTGAAGCGCAAATGGCCAGGCGTTGATTTGCTTCCGTATGCGGACACCGCAAAGGCCGCCCAAGACCTTGCTTCCGGAGTCCTTCCCAAAAACACAGCCGTGATTGCTTCGAAAGCGACGGCACCTCTTTACGGTCTTGAAATCCTTGAAGAAAGCATTCAGGACCTTAAATTCAACTACACGAGCTTCGTTGTTGCGAAGAAAGGATAAATTCAATTATCGAGCGAATTCAACAACACGGTTTTCGCGGATGATGTTCACTTTTATTTCTCCCGGATATTTAAGCTCTTCCTGAATGCGTTCTGAAATGTCGCGTGCAAGTTTGTGCATGGCGATGTCAGACACTTTCCCGGGATTCACGAAGATGCGAATTTCGCGGCCTGCTTGAATCGCATAGGTTTTTTCGACTCCTTCAAAACTTGTCGCGATGCGCTCAAGGTCGCCAAGTCGTTCAAGATATCGCTCGACGGTATCGCGTCTGGCACCTGGTCTGCCGCCTGAAATAGCATCTGCCACCTGCACAATGATGGACTCAGGGGTTTCATAAGGATATTCCTCATGATGCGATTGCATTGCTTGAATGACGCCCTTATCAATACCAAATTTTTCGAGAATACGCCTGCCGATTTCGACGTGAGTACCGGACACTTCGTGGTCCACGGCTTTGCCAATGTCGTGCAATAACGCGCCAGTACGCGCCATACCTGCGTCAGCTCCAAGTTCGTTTGCGAGCATGCCAGCAATGTGTGCCATTTCAATCGAGTGTTGCAGTACATTTTGCCCATAGCTGGTGCGGAAATGGAGGCGTCCTAAAAGGGCGGTGAGCTTTGGGTCAAGGCCAACGACGCCAGCCTCATAGGCTGCCTCTTCTCCTTTTTGTTTAATCATTTCATTCAACTCCTGCTTTGTTTTTTCAACGACTTCTTCTATTTTTGCAGGTTGAATGCGTCCATCGACGATGAGTTTCTCAAGAGCGATTTTTGCAACGTGACGGCGAAGGGGATCAAAAGAAGAGAGGGTGATTTTATCGGGAGCTTCGTCAATGAGCACATCAACGCCCGTGGCGCGTTCAAATGTTTTTATGTTACGTCCTTCTTTGCCAATGATTTTTCCTTTGACCTCTTCAGAAGGGATGGTAACGGAAAGGGTAGTCACTTCTGCATTCACCGCATTTCCAAGTCGGTGAATAACGGCCGTGAGGATGTTTTTTGCTTTGTCTTCGAGGCGTTTTGCGCCACTTGCTTCAAGTTTTTGAATGCGTGTAAGAACAGAATTCTCGTAGGCTTCTTCGATGTCTTTCATGAGAAGGTTGCGCGCGGCGTCTTCCGAGAGCCGCGCGATGTGAGAAAGTTCTGTGCGACGTTCTTTCACAAGCTCTTCCGCTTCACGCTTTACGCGGGTCGCTTCGTTTTCGCGTGCTTTCACTTCGTCGGTGGTTTCTGCGAGTCCGCGCTCGCGCTCATCCAAAAATTCTTCTTTTTTGGCGAGTCGCTCTTCGGTTTTGGCGAGTCGCTCCTCACGTTCTTCGACAGGCAAAAGGCGTTCGTGTTCGGCTTCTTCGGCTCGAGCTTCGGCCTCTTTAAGAAGGAAAGCTGCACGCTCTTTTGCTTCAAGCATTTTTTGCTTGATTTCAAGCTCCAAAGACCCGCGCTGTCCAAGCGCTATAAGCCAGCGGAGCACATATCCAAGTGCTATTCCGGCTACTCCGGAAATCGCAAGCAAGATGAGCACGAGTTTGATTGACATAGGCGGGTTTTAATAAACCCGCTCTCCCAAGCACGGAATTTCAAGAAAATTTGAGGTTCAGAAGGAAGAGCGGAAATGCGGACAATACGGCAGTCGGTCGTTACGGTACGAGGTGATTCTGCCATAAAAACCAAACGCCGGCTACTGCCGGCGTTTGGTCTCTCTTTTTAACTACAAGAGCCTATTTTGCTTTGTATACCTGGTCGACAAGACCGTATTTTTTAGCCTCATCTGAAGACATAAAGTAGTCGCGGTCGACGTCTTTCTCGATTTTATCAAGCGGCTGTCCGGTTGCCTTTGCAAGGATTTTATTAAGGCGATCGCGGGTCGCAAGGATGTGTTTTGCAGTGATTTCAATGTCCGTTGCTTGGCCTTGCGCGCCACCCCATGGCTGGTGAATCATCACTTCGGCATTTGGAAGGGCGTAGCGTTTACCTTTTGCACCGGCAGCAAGAATAACGGCCGCAGCGGAAGCTGCCATTCCGACACACACCGTTGAGACGTCTGGTTTGATGTGATTCATCGCGTCTAAAATGGCGAGTCCAGCGGTGACAGAGCCTCCTGGAGAATTTACATAGAGAGAAACGTCTTTCTTCGGATCTTCGGCTTCAAGAAAGAGAAGTTGGGCGATGATGAGGTTTGCCATGTCATCTTCGATGGGGCCGCCAAGAAAAACAATACGTTCCTTAAGGAGACGCGAGTAAATGTCATATGCACGTTCACCAAAAGATGATTTCTCGACAACCATTGGTACAAGCATTGAGGCACGGGGACTTTGATTTCGGTATTCCATATCGGTCCATACTAACGATTTTTGCCAGGTAACGCAAAAAATTAAGAAGCGGTCTCATGAACATGCAAAAAAGAGACCACTCCGGGGCGTTTGCCCAAGTCTTAGTCTCTTTTTTGCATGTTCACTCGCCCGTGTCTCGTGTTGTACGTTTCAAAACTAATAAGATTCAGATGCTGTACCTTCAAAAGTGCTGGTATCGATAGGTGTCTTTGTCTTTGCAATGCGCTCTCCCCACGTGTAAAAGGCTCCCACTACAATAATAGCGAGAATGAGCACAATTGAAATAAGAGCTCCGTATGAAGCATTCTTTTGCTCGAAAGGGGCAGCGCCGGATTTTTTAGTTTCTTCCATGCGATGAGTATACCAAATAACAAAACGCGCCCGTTTCGGGCGCGTTTTGCGGAACACTTTTTGTACCAAGTTTGATTATTTTTTATCCACGTACAGTTTGCAGGCACGTTCAAAGGCTGCCTCTGCCTCTGCTTTCCCTTGAAATTCACCAACGGAAACCTCTTTATTTTGAAGTTTCTTGTAGGTGGTAAAGAAGTGGGCGATTTCTTTGAGCGTGTGTTTGTTGAGGTCAGCAAGATCTTTTACCTCGGCAAAACGCGGGTCCTTTGCAGGCACGGCGATTATTTTTTCATCTGCCTCCCCTCCGTCAATCATGGGCATGATGGCAACTGGGCGAGCATGCACGACGATTCCGGGAAGAAGAGGATAGGTGGTAAGTAGCACCACATCAAGGGCGTCACCATCGTCCCAGAGTGTTTGCGGCACAAAACCATAGTCAAATGGATATGCCTGCGCCGTGTGAAGCACGCGGTCAAGGGCGATGAGTCCGGTTTCTTTATCAATTTCGTACTTGTTTTGCGAACCGCGGGGAATTTCAATAACAACGGTCATCTCCTCTTTGGAACCGGGAGCAAGATCGTGAAGCAAGTTCATGATGAAGTTGAGATAAAAGAATAAGTTATGCAGCAGTGTTGTCGCGTGATTCGCGTTCATCCGCTACGGAGCCATTGTCGGTGGTGGTGAGTTCTTCCTCTGCCGCTTTCCCCGAAGCCTCTTCTATGTCGTCGCTTACTATTGAATCCGTTTCTACTGGGTCAACGCCAGCTTCTTGTGCGGGGTCTGTTTCTGCCGTCTCTTCTGCTTTCTCAAGTTCCTCTACTTTCGCAGGAGTTTCCGCGGGCGGCACAATTGAAACCGCTTCGCCGTCAGACTCTGCCACTTCGCTTCCGCCCGTTGAGATAATGTCGATGTTCCAGCCCGTGAGTTTTGCAGCAAGACGCACGTTTTGTCCGCCGCGACCAATGGCAAGAGACTGTTGGTCATCAGAAACCTTAACGGTTGCACGATGATTTTCTTCATCAAGTTCAATCTCAAGTATCGAAGCGGGAGAAAGTGCTTCTTTAATGAATACTTTCAAATCTTCTGACCACTCGATGATATCGATGCGCTCTCCGCCAAGCTCGCTCATGACGGTTGAAACGCGCACACCGCGCTGCCCAACAAGCGACCCGACTGGGTCGACATGCGGATCAACTGAAGCAACAGCGATCTTTGTGCGGCTTCCTGGCTCACGCGCAATGCCTTTGATTTCAATGGCATTTGAAGCGAGTTCAGGTACTTCAAGCTCAAAGAGTTTCACAAGGAAACGTGGGTGCGACCGAGAAAGGCGAAGGTATACACCACGGAAACCCTCGTCTACGGCATAGAGATATGCACGAATGCGCTCGCCTGGACGATAGCGTTCTCCAGGAATTTGCTCCTCGTAAGGAATGATGCCGGTTGCACGTCCAAGGTCGATGAAAATAGCTCCGCGTTCCATGCGCTGGACGATACCAGATACGATTTCGCTCTTTTTGTTGCCGAATTCGTCCAAAATAGAGAGTTTCTCCGCTTCGCGGATCTTTTGGATAACAACCTGTTTTGCCGTTTGTGCAGCGATACGGCCAAAGTCTTCCTGTGGCTCAAGAGGAAAGATTACTTCTTCACCAAGTTCAACACCGCGGCGAATGCGCTTGGCGTCCTCAAGAAGCATGTGCTTTTCAGGATCAAAATGGGGAAGTTCGCCCGGTGCCACTTCTTCTTCGCCATTCTGGCGGTGGGGGTGTTCTGGTTCGAGCACCAATTCTTCTCCTTCTTCAGGGAAACGCACCATGGAAGCATCAATAACCGTTTTTACTTGTTCAAATGAAACGGTGCCCGTGTCCATATCAAGCTTGGCCCGCACGACTTGTCCGCGCTTGCCGTATTCCTTCTTATAGGCAGTCGCCATAGCAGTTTCAATGGCGTCAACCATTGTTTCTTTGCTAATTCCGCGGTCTGCAAATTCACTAAGCACTGAATGTATTGTTTTGAGATCCAACATACCTCTCTATTTAATTGTCGCCCTCGATAATCTCTATAAATTGTTGCACACAACCAGCCTTTTAAAAAGAAATGCCCGCTTCGCGGACATTTCCAGGTACTAAAAGCATACTAGACTCTGGAACGTTCGTCAACAACGCGTAACGATTCAATAGTTTGGAACGACCACATGGGTTTAAGGCGACTTGTAAAACCATTTGTTAACCACATCAATGAATAATGAGGTTGTAGTGCGGGGTATACTTGCAAGTAGCATGCAGGTTTCGGAATCAGAACTTAAAGAATTTATCGCCGACTCGGGACTCGTTTCGAGGAAGGATGTCGACGCTGCTGGTGAAGAGGCAAAGCGCCGTAAACAATCGGTCGGAGATATTTTAGTTGGGAGTGGCGCACTCACTTCTGATGCACTGCGGCGCATTAAAGCATATGTGCTTGGTATTCCTTTTGTAAATCTTAAAGACCGCAAAATTGATTTGCCGGTGCTCTCTCTCATCCCTGAGCCTATTGCACGCACGCACTCCATCATCGCGTACAAGAAAACAAACGATGAGCTTGAGGTCGCGATGCTTGATACGGAAGATTTGCCCGCCATTGATTCAGTGCGTAAAAAGACGGGCCTTAAAATCCTTCCCCGCCTTACGGACGAAGATTCCGTAAAAAATGCCCTTCTCCAATATCAAAAGTCTCTCAAAGAAGAGTTTGGCGACCTCATTGCAAACGAAGCGGGGAAACTCACGGTTGTAAAAGAGACAACGGGCGTGGAGGTGACTGGTGAAGAGCTTAAAAAAATGGCGGAAGATTTGCCGATCGTGCGTATCGTCGACACGCTGCTTCGCCACGCCATCATTCAGAAAGCTTCTGACATCCACATTGAACCCATGGAAGAGCAGGTGCTCGTGCGCTATCGCATCGACGGCATGCTGCATGACGCGATGACGCTGCCCACTCAAGCAGCCCCTGGCATTGTTGCGCGCATAAAGGTGCTTGCGAATTTGAAGCTCGACGAAAAACGTTTGCCGCAAGATGGTCGATTCAAAATGGAAACAGAAAGCGACAAGGTTTCTTTCCGTGTCTCGCTTCTTCCAACCTATTTTGGCGAAAAGGTGGTTATGCGTTTGCTTCGAGAAAGTGGAGACGGTTTTACGCTTGAAGCGCTTGGTTTTCATGGCGAATCACTTGAGCGCGTGCACTGGGCCACGAAACAGGCAACCGGGCTCATCCTCGTTTCTGGTCCTACGGGCTCTGGTAAAACTACAACGCTCTATACCATTCTCGACATGTTAAACCAGCCAGACGTGAACATTTCAACTATTGAAGACCCGATTGAATACCAAATGAAGCGGGTGAATCAAACGCAGGTAAATCCCGCTATCGGGTTTTCATTTGTGAATGGTCTTCGTGCCCTTGTGCGCCAGGACCCAGACATCATTATGG
>JBAQPM010000011.1:0-8451 GCA_049305795.1 Minisyncoccia bacterium
CCCGCGCCTCTTTGATTTCTTCAACGATATTTCTTTCCGGTAAAATGTGTGCAAAATCAGCAGACGTGAGTTTTCCAAGCTCTTGCAATTCCTCAAGATGCTTTATGATCGTGCCGATAGTAAATCCGCGGGTCTTTGCCGCTTCTTTGAGAGACTTCGCATCGCGCACCACACCAAGCGTTTCGGCGAGCCTTCCTGGCATACTCTCCCTTTTTTCTTTGTTTTTCTTCTTAGAAACCTCCGGCTCTGGAACATCGTCTGTCCACGCACCTCCGAGTGCTTTTATAAAAGCTTTTTGCATATCAAGTACTTCATCTGCTGGCATGTCTCCAAATGTCGCGCGAGCTGATTCTGAAATTTCTCGAAAGACGATGTCTTTTTCAAGGACTTCTGGGTGTACCTGGAGCGCGCGAGCATTTATACCAAGCAGATGAAGACCTGAAAGCCGCCGCACGCGCGAAAGCGCAACATATCCCTGCCCGTATTCAAAGGCATGCGACAAATCAATCACCGCGGCGTCCATGCTCATGCCCTGACTTTTATGCACCGTCATCGCCCACGCAAGACGAAGGGGGATTTGAGTTATCGAAGCTTTTACTTTTCCGTTTTCTTCTACCTGCCACTCCATGGGTTCTGCGGTGACCAGATCTCCTTCTTTCGTTTCTATGACCGGCATACCCGTTCCCGTTTCAAAATCAATGACGGTGCCAAGCGTACCATTCACGAATTTTCCTTGCGGGCTGTTTTTGGTAAACATGACTGCTGCACCCTCTTTAAGCTCAAGAATTTCAGGCGAAAGGCAGCCGCGCTTGAGACCCTCGACCATTGAATCCCCTCCTGCCGACGTCATGCGAAACTTTGAAGACTTGCCTTCAAGTTTTCCGAGCGCCTCTGCGTTGATACGATCGACGTCCGCATTATGCGAAAAGAGTTTTGGCGCGTCTGCTGGCACGTCGGCACCCGACACGGTGCGTGAGGTGAGGTGTTCATAGTGCATTTCTTCCACCTCATTTGCGCGAATGGCGGAAAGCACTGAAAGAAAATCATCGTCGTCTTGGCGGTGTTGCTCGGTGATGTAGCACACGATTGGATTTAGTTCCTTCCAGATGGGAGACTCGTATGCAAATTGTGTTTCGGAAGATCTCTTTGAAACCGGAGGAAGCTGAAAGAAATCTCCAACAAGCACCACCTGAAGTCCACCAAAAGGAAGCGTCGTGCGCCTGACTTCCCTACACACAGCGTCAGCCATGGCGAATGTCGACGCCGAAAGCATGGACACTTCATCAATGATGAGTACTTTTGCTTTTTGAATGCGGCGAGCGATGTGTTCTTTGGACGCAATGCGATCAACATCCGCAGGAGAAAGATATTCGGCAATGCCAATGCCACTCCATGAGTGAAGTGTCATGCCGCTTACGTGTGTCGCGGCGATTCCAGTAGCAGCCGTGACCGATGGCTCAACCCCACACGCACGAAGCCATGCGAGATATGCCTGCACGGTATAGGTTTTCCCGCTGCCAGGCTCCCCCGTCAAAAAAACATTCGCCCCTGTTTTGAGTATCGTAAGCGCCTCGCCTTGTGTCATCGTTGGTCCATTATACTCGGTATCTCCTATACCCGATTCTTTCGGATCCTGTGGATATTGACAATATACTTTGGTAGTATTATAATTGAATTCAGTACTTATTGAGACAAGCTTTTTACGGCTTACCTTTGGCAATCATATGCCGAACGATTTTTACAAGAAGCCGTAAAAAGCTCGCCTGAATCTAGAAAAACGCCCTGACGTCTCATATTTTTCATATCAAACCGAACCTGCCTAACGACCCGATGCCAACCTTTCCGATGCGTATCAACCGATACCTCGCGCACCGCGGCATTGCCACAAGAAAAGATGCCGACACTCTTATTGAAAAGGGGCAGGTTTTTATTAACAGCCGCAAAGCAGTTCTTGGCGACAAGGTGAACGAAAAAGATGTCGTGGATGTACGACGTTCTGGCAAACAACCCACCTATCGCTATGTCGCTTACCACAAACCCATTGGTGTGGTCACTCACTCTGCCGAAGACGAAGAGGAGGACATCAAACTTGCCACAGAGACACATCCGGAACTTCGTGGTCTTTTCCCTGTAGGCCGTCTCGATAAAAATTCCCACGGCCTCATCATTTTGACGAATGATGGACGTGTCACCGACCGACTTTTAAATCCTGACCGTGTGCATGATAAAGAATACGCTGTGAAGGTGCGCGAGACGCTTCGCGATTCTTTTCAGAAATACATGGAGCGTGGCGTCGACATTGGCGACTACACCACTAAACCCTGTAAGGTTCGTGTCACGGGTGAACATGCTTTTTCCATAACACTTACCGAAGGTAAGAAACACCAAGTGCGCCGCATGGCAGAAGCGATGCACCTCACTATTTCCGACCTTCGTCGCGTGCGCATCATGAATATTAAACTTGGAGATGTGCCGCCGAATGGTTACCGCCCTATCAAGGACGCAGAGCTTGCACTGTTTTTGAAAGAATTGGGATTGTAGAATCCATTTCAAAACCCAAATTTAGAATGGAGAGGTCTTTCGAAATGACGGGGCCGTGTAGTTCGTTCTGAAACGATTATCTCTCTCAACTCATCAACGGCTCGTCAATCGAAACATTCCTTCCGGCAGTGCGAAGGAGATAGAAAGTTCCACCCACCAAAATACTTGCCGACAAAACCATAAGTGAATAATTGATCATCATATCGGTTTCTAGTCCGACACTACTAACCACGGTGGTTGTTGAAGCCGTCTGTGCGTTTACCACAACGGAAAACACAAAAAGTGGAAGCACGCTCGCAGATCGGAATGCCTTTTTGACTATCGTTCGTGTGGTCATACGCGAGTATGGTTATGAGTAATAACCCTAGTATCTAACCAAGGTGATGAAATGGGAGTGAACCCAATTCCTGCCTGCTTTGTTGGATTGCGGTACGGGGTATACTACAAATCAATGACGCAGTTTAAAAAACGACTTGCAAGCATCCTGAAAGGAGATGTTTTTGATTCTGAGATAGAACGAAGAGAAATGAGTCGCGATACGAGTATCTTCACCCGAACACCGGAGCTCGTTGTATATCCGCAAGACGCTGAAGACGTAAGCGCCTTGGTAAAAGAAGTGCACCGTGCTTCAACGAGCGGCACACACATTTCAGTGACCGGACGCTCCGCCGGAACGGACATGGGCGGCGGGCCACTTACTACTTCCATTGTTGCTGTCTTCACCAAATACATGAATCACGTTCTTGAAGTCGGTGACGGATCAACTCCTGACACCGGGTACGCCATCACCGAACCAGGAGTCTATTATCGCGATTTTGAAAAAGAAACGCTCGCTAAAGGCTATATCCTCCCCTCCTATCCCGCTTCCCGCGAAATAGCGGCCATGGGCGGCATTGTTTCAAATGATTCTGGTGGAGAGCGCACGCTTAAATACGGAAAGACAACGCAGTATGTCGAAGAACTCGACGTCGTGCTTTGCGACGGTTCAACGGCGACCTTTAAGGCGCTTACCCCTGAAGAACTTGAAGCAAAGAAAAAAGAACAGACGCTTGAAGGAGAAATCTACCGAAAGATGGATGCCCTCATCACGAAAAACTGGGAACGCATCCACGGCGCAAAACCAAAGGTTTCAAAAAATTCCGCCGGATATGCGCTTTGGAGCGTTCGCGATCCGGAAACGGGTCTTTTCAATCTCGCCAAACTTATTTGTGGTTCCCAAGGCACGCTTGCCCTTTGGACAAAAGCAAAACTCGCACTCGTAAAACCAAAAGAACACCGGGCCATGCTCGTCGTTTTTCTTTCTGATCTCAATATTTTGCCGGAAATTGTGAAGCGCATACTGCCACTCGCCCCTGAATCATTTGAATCCTACGACGATCACACGTTTACCCTCGCCGTTCGCTTCCTGCCTGAAATGTTAAAGCAAATGGGTTTTGCAAAAGCAGCGCGTCTTGGCGTTTCGTTTATTCCTGAACTTGGCATGGTCGCAACCGGCGGTGTTCCCAAAATGATCCTCATGGCGGAATTTGCAGAAGACACGATTGAGCTTGCTGATAAAAAAGCAGAGGAAGCCAAAAAGGTTCTTGAAGGTCTGGCTGTTCAAGCGAAGGTAGAAAAAAACGAACAAGAGTCTGAAAAATATTGGATTGTGAGGCGCGAAAGTTTCAGCCTGCTTCGGAAAAATCTGCATGGCTATTACGCCTGTCCGTTTATCGATGATTTTGTTGTGCCACCTGAAACCTATCCTGAATTCCTGCCCAAATTGCAGGAACTTTTGGACGCATACAAAAACCACTTCATCTATACCGTTGCGGGACACATCGGCAACGGCAATTTCCATATCATTCCCCTCATGGACCTTGCAAAAGAAGAGAGTCGAAAAACCATTCTTGAACTTGCTCCGAAAGTATACGCGCTCGTTATCACGTATGGCGGCACCACCACGGGAGAACATAACGACGGTATCATTCGCACACCGTACCTTTCGCAGCTCTTTGGCGAGAACATGGTCGAGCTTTTTGCAGAAACAAAAAAAATATTTGATCCGCTGAATCTTTTTAACCCTGGTAAAAAAGTCGGCGGCACCTTTGCCGACATTGAGCACGACATGATTCGTTAGCGCTTGTTTTAAAACAAGCATAGGGCGACGAAATGCTCTCTAGAAAGGTATGATGTCCTCATGGAATCCGACACCACCCTCATTAGACGGGCAAAAGAAGACGATACCGCCGCGTTTGAAACACTAGTGAGTCGATACGTGCCTTCCGTATTTAATTTTTCCGCACGCTTTAGTGGGAATACCATACTTGCCGAAGATATTACGCAAGAAACCTTCATAAAGGTTTGGAAGAATTTGAGGCGGTTTGATGAAGACAGGCCCTTCAAGCCCTGGGTCTTTCAAATCGCACGCAACACCGCGACCGATATGCTTCGTAAAAAAGAACCTCTTTCTTTTTCGCAACTGATGTCCAGGTCAAAAAAAGAAGACGCCGACACTTTTGAAGAAACCATTGCCGACGAGGAAGCATTACCAGATGAACTATTCGAACGGAAAGAAATACAGGCGGAGGTTCTATCAGCCCTTCAAAAACTTTCGCAGCGTGACCGCGCCGTGCTTTTGCTTCGCTACGAAGAAGCACTTTCTTTTGACGATATTGCTCTTACAATGAATGCTCCCATGAATACCGTTAAAAGCTGGCATCGCCGAGCGCTCGCACGCCTTAAAGAGATCCTTGCACCAAACCATGCCTGACAGTCGTAGTAGGAGTATGGGAAGCAGTCACGAGCGACTTTTCGGAGTCCTTCCGAACATAACGGCACCAGCATACCTTTGCGAGCGGGTGCTTGATGCCGTCGCCAGGAAGCGTATGCGCCAGGTGCGCATACAGCTCGTGCTGTCTTCCCTATCCGGAATGGCGTCCTTTACGGGAGTTATCTTCGCGGGACGCGCCCTCATGACGGCGCTTTCCCAGTCCGGATTCACGTCCTACACATCGTTACTGTTCTCCGATGGAGGCGCCGTCATGAGTTACGGGCAAACATTTGCATTATCGCTTCTTGAATCCTTACCCGGACCTGAAGTGGCCATAACGCTTGCCCTTGTCGCAATCCTTATCCAATCGCTTCGCGTTCTTGCTACTTCCGCGATGCAATGGATCTCGATACGTCCCGCATCATTTTCGTACAAAGCATATTAAAAAAAATATTTCTTCTGCTATCCATGAACCGCTCTACTGTTTCCGCGTTTATACGATCGAAGCGCATTACCCTTGTGCTTAAAATTATGGGCGCTTTTGTTATTGCGCTCTTTATCTTCCAGGCAGGCGTTGCTGTGGGCATACACAAAGCGTCTTTTGCCTATCATTGGCAAAAAAATTACGATCGTAATTTTGGGGCCCCCGGCATGTTTGACATGGGTGTCATGCGCGGACCGAATCCTCACGGTGCCGCAGGAGAAATAATAAGTGTTTCTGAATCTGGATTTACCATTGCAGGAGGGAAAGAACCCGAAAAGATAATTCTTGTCGATGAAAAAACCATTATCCGCGATGCGATGATTGACTCACCCACCCTCAAAGATATTTCCCCGGGTATGTTTGCCATAGTGCTTGGGGACCCAAACAATGAGCAAGGAGAGGTGCATGCGCGTTTCGTTCGCATTATGCCGCCACCACCAGGAAACATGGGAACAAGCACCGTTTTTGACTCACAGCCATAATTCCATGAAAGAATTGCTTACAACATGCGCTACGTATGCGAAACAAAGCTACTATCCACAACAAACTTGCAATAACTACGCGCCTGTAGTATAATGAGTCTAACTCGCAGAGTCTTGAGCTTCGCTGGGCGTTTTCGCCCTCAAAGTGTTCGGTATCAGCGAGGTTATCAAGTTCACTCTACAGCCAAGATGGCAACAAATAAGTTGTATGTCGGTGGTATTCCCTACCGCACGACAGAAGATGAGATGCGCACCTCTTTTGAAGAAGCAGGTGTCGTTACCTCAGTAAGCATTATCATGGATCGCATGACCGGCCGCTCACGCGGATTCGGTTTCGTCGAAATGGCGGACGAGGCAGCTGCACAGGCAGCAATCGACCGTTGGGATGGCAAGGATTTCGGAGGCCGCACGCTTTCGGTTTCCTTTGCTCGCCCACAAGGCGACCGTCCTCCTCGTGAGGATCGTGGTGGCGGACGCGGCGGAAACTACGGAGGTGGTTTCGGCGGCGGACGTGGTGGCGATCGCGGAGGTTTTGGTGGCGGAAGCTACTAAGCACTCCCTGATGACAAAAATCCCGTTTCTTTCGAAACGGGATTTTTGTTTTGGTGTATAACAACCTTATGAACCCGACCAAAAAAGAACTGGATTGGCTTCTGGAAGAAAAATATGGCGGCACAAAAACTCCTGCCTATGAAGAAGATGCGGCGCGCCTTGCGTCTGGTGAACCTCTTGCCTATGTCATAGGCTCTCAGCCTTTTCTGGGTTTGCAGATATTTCTTGATTCGCATCCCCTCATTCCTCGGCCTGAAACAGAGTGGTGGGCGGAAAAACTCATTACCAAACTTTTACAACATCCAAAAAAGCCTTTAAAGATTTTAGATCTATGTGCAGGATCTGGAGCTATTGGCTGCGCCCTTCTAAAATCTCTTCCACAAGCACATGTTTCCTTTGGCGAAATTGATCCGAGCCACCGAGCCACCATTCAGAAAAATATTTTCAAAAACAATCTTGATGCTTTGCGCGCCGACATTCGCATAGGGGATGTATTCAAACCTTTTTTCAAAGAAACATTCGATATCATCGCTGTAAATCCTCCGTATATTCCGGACACAAGAAAATTAGAGGAATCCGTCTCACGCTTCGAGCCTCACGAGGCGCTCTTTTCAGGAAAGGACGGTTTGGATCTCATTCATCGCATCGCGACAGAAGCTCCTGAATACCTGAAGCCCGGAGGCGAACTCTGGCTTGAATGCGACAGTGAACACGCTTCTGAAACAGAAGCGTGTCTTGGGGCAACGGCAAAACGTACCGAGCTATACACTGACCAATATGGGCGTTCGCGACTTATCGTGGCATATTACTAGTGCATGAACGAAGCTTCGGGAACTCCATTACTTCCCTCCTTTTTGTTGCCAGAATCGACACTTCTTGTTGATCCAAAACTCATCGCCACCTTTTTGTTTTGGATTGCAGTATGCGTGTGGGGCATCTATTCACTCGTCGCGACCTACCACTGGTTTCGCTATGGGCATCGTTCTCCCATCACCATTCCAGTACTTCTTGTACACGTAGCGGTGTCGGGCATGCTGCTTGCTTTTGCGGCCAGCAGCTTTTTATAGTATGGAAGAATTTCAACTTGAACCTGAAGAAGAAATTATCGTTGCCGTACGCAAACACTGGATTGTCTTTGCTTTTGAACTCGTTCCCTTTGTATTTATGGCGATATTTCCTTTTCTTCTCGCCTTTGCTTTTTTGCATGTCCAAACAATGGCCGTTATTCCTCACCCCAACCTTACATTTGAAAATGAATGGGTACGTCTAGGGCTTGGACTATGGTGGCTTATGGCATGGACAGGAGCCTTCAATAGCTTCACGAAATATTATCTTGACCTGTGGGTCATCACGAGCATGCGCATCGTGAATATTCATCAAAAAAGTTTCTTTCGGCGTGAAGTTTCAAGTTTCTTGCTTGAACACGTGCAAGACGTGACTACCGAAGTGAACGGTATCTTTCCTACCCTTTTTGGATTCGGACTTCTTCGTGTTGAAACGGCGGGCGAAGATTCCAAACATTTTTTAATGAATGGAATACGAAACCCTGAAAACCTGCGTGACCTTATCATGCGTGAAATTGCCGAGCTTCATACGGATGATAGAAAAGAGTAAAAGGATCACGCGCGCCCGATAGGGCG
>JBAQPM010000012.1:0-50591 GCA_049305795.1 Minisyncoccia bacterium
CTGCGCTTCTTTCGCTGTGCCCTCGGTAGGAATCGAACCTACATTACCAGCTCCGCAAGCTAGCGTCCTATCCATTGAACGACGAGGGCAGGAGAACGAGATGACTCTACTATAACTGAAACATCTCGACCAGTCGGTCGACAAAAGAATACTCGTGTTTTCCGTCCTCAAGATGGATTGAAAGATACTCATACACGGCATCAGCATCCACATCAACAAGCGGAATAATGAGATGCGGCGAAAGGATACTTCGCGTTTTTATAGAAAGAGCGGGGGGAATGGAGGGATCAATGTACTCAAGTACGGAGTAATGCAGCATGGTGTCGTACACATACAAGTGGTCGTCAATTTCAAGGCCTTGGTCAGTCACTGCAAAGCGATGGGTGCGGGGATGTTTTGCCGCTTGAATTGCTATGGCAGATGTTCCCGCCAAAATAACGAGCGCAAGAAGAAGATTACTAAAAAGAATAGACGCAACGATTGCTGCAACAGCAATAATGCCGAGGGCCCAATACCAATCGGGGCTTTTTTCTTGGAATGCATATTCTCTCCCGTACCATTCGAAAATGGGAGTCCGAGCCATTGGGGTAATCATAGCACCGCGTGTTCGGAAAAATTTGTAGCGATGGGGAGCGTGTGGAGACATGATGAGCCACACGAGCATCTTTTTCATGGCTGCCTCCGAAGGTTGCTATTACACCTGCCGCAGATTAGACCATATTTAAAAAACATTCGCCATTTCTCCTTTTCTGTGGGCGGTTCATCCCCACATTAGAACAGGTTTGTATCAAATAAAAAGCTCATATATGTAGATGCCAAAGTACGCAATGCCGAGGTTGAAAACGAATGTTCCGAGAGAGAGCGGGATCATAATGCGCCAAAAAGAATAGCGCGCGAGGCCCATGGTGATGCCAATAAAATCGTTTGAGAATGGCACGAGCGCTCCATAGAGAAAGAAGATGAGGGGAGCCATACGCGGGTAGCGTTCACCGATAGTTCGTATCCTATTCAGGATTTTTCGCAGTTGTTCAGGGATGATCGCTGACCCATGATAACCGAGAAAATATGAGGTTGAATCGCCAATCGCGAGCCCCACAGCAGCCGCGAATGCAAGAAGTGTGGGGTTGAGGCCTCCTGTTGAGAAAGAGATGAGAATGAGGTGATACGGTATCCCACTAAAGGTCATGGCTCCCGAGAGGAAACCCAAAATTCCCATAAGGAAATAAGCATCCTCTACCCCGATCCAAGCGATGACCTCTTCAGGCGTTGCGTAAACGTAAAAGAAGAAAGAAAACGCAATAAAGATAGCAATGGGAATACCTATAAGCGCATATCTAAGCCCATTCTTTTTTGGTGTGTCTTCCATGGTGATCAGGATTGCGAAAGCTCTCAATTCCCGCCAAAAAACGGGTTGAGTATGCGAATGAGGTCAGCTTCGATTATTCCTCCTTCAATCTCTCGTCCAAAGACAATGATGAAGTCTCCGCTTTTTAGAGCGACCTCGTTTTTCTCTCTTCCATGCCTGATATCTGTTTCCGGGGTGATGAGAATACTGCGTTCAATGCCTCTGTCACGGACGATGAGCATTTCCTCCTGCATTGCGACAATCTCTCCGCTTACGCCAGGTTCCCAACGCTCATACCGTTCGACTCCGACAATAAAAAGGATGCTCCCTAGGGCGATAACCAAGACGCTAAACCAGGTCAGGTAATGAGGCGTATGCTTTCCCATAAAAATAGTGTAGCAACTTTTTTGCTACGGGCCCTCTGTTGCTTGTAGTTTTTTCCTTAATGGGCGGAGGAGGTGAGAACATGATTACATTTTTCGATCCTTACAGGATCTGTACATGTTGCGGATTTTCCGGTTCACTTTTGTTCCCGAAAAATGCTCGCAACATCTTCGAATCTCACACGTCCTGCTCCCAGCAGGACTCTCCTCCGCAAAAATTCGCGAAGCTCATTTTGCGGAGGAGGTGAGATTCGAACTCACGGTGGGTTGCCCCACGCCGGTTTTCAAGACCGGTGCTTTAGACCACTCAGCCACTCCTCCGTATGGCATTCTTAATACAATGGAATCGATAAGTAATCAATTCTCGGAAGTCTGTTAGGATGCTTTTATGCGCTATATAGGTATTGATTACGGCACCAAAAAAGTAGGGCTAGCCCTTTCGGACGAGGCGGGCACTATGGGATTTCCGCATGGCATCATTCCTAATACTCCACGACTTCTTGAAACGATTGTGACTCTCATAAAAGAAAAAAAAGTTGAGGCCGTGGTGATGGGCGAGTCGAAGGATTTTTCTGGAAAGGATAATCCGATTGCACAAGACGCCCGCCTGCTCGCCAATCAGATTGGCGAGCAGGCGGGCGTGGAGGTTTTTTTTGAACCTGAGATGCTTACCAGTGCGGAGGCACGTCGTATGCATGAACCAGCGGAGAAAACGCGTTCGCCAAAAATACATGATGACGTGGACGCGTCCGCAGCAGCGCTCATACTTACCAGTTTTCTTTCAAAACAATGATTGGCATTGATGAATTTTCAAAAATAGAAGTGAAGGTCGGCACCGTAAGGCTTGCCGAGCGCGTCCCAGAGACGGACAAACTTATTCGCCTCATGATTGATTTTGGTGAACCGGAGCTTCGGCAGATTGTCTCGGGTATTGCTGCATATGTTTCAGAACCCGAATCACTTGTTGGTCGACAGCTTGCCTTTGTAACGAACCTTGAGCCACGAATGCTGAAAGGACTTGAATCAAATGGCATGTTATTTGCCGTGGGAGAAGGGGAGTCATTTGCATTTCTTACGCCAGATCGACTGGTGCCTCCCGGAACTTCCGCGCACTAAGCACACTCAAAAATTTCTTCTTTTGCACGCGGTGAACACGCTATAATAATGGGGATGTCTTTTCGATCTTTTGCTCGCGTCCATCTTGCACCACCTGCGTATCTTTCACTTCCCACTGCAGGTATTGATGTATCTGCAAGCGGTATAAAACTCGCGCTCCTTAGGGAGCGCGATGGTGGCATCGAGCTTGCTGATTTTGGCGAGGAACGTATTCCTGAAGGTGCATTTACCTCCGCAGACATCACCGATATTGCTGCCGTTGTTAAAAGTCTTGTGGCTCTCGCGAAAAAGCACGGCGTGACGATGGCAAACATTGCGCTCCCTGAATCGCGCACCTATCTTTTTGAAACTGATGTTCCTGGGAACACGTCCCTTGAGTGGTCAACTGCTCTTGAGCAGCATATTGATGAATATGTTCCACTTCCTCCCGCAGAAACGGCTTTTGATTTCGTGCCCGCAGGCGTACGAGGCGACCAGGCGCATGTTGTTGCGGTTGGATATGCCCGTCGTGTTATTGCAGAATCGCTTCAAGTTTTTGATCAGGCGGGCATCACGGTCCGTTCAGTTGAAAGCGAGCTCTTCACTATTCCAAGAACGTTGCTACGTCCTGGGGATTCTTCCACTGTTCTTATTATTGATATTGGAAGAACGACGACAAAACTGCTCGTGGTTGCCAATCGCTTGCCGCGCTACGCGACGACGCTCGATATTGGCGGACATGCTCTCACGCTCGCCGTGCAAAAACATTTTGGTGTTACCGAAGAAGAGGCAAAACGCGTGAAAGCAGAGCGAGGACTCACTGCTTCGGAAGGAAGCGAAGAATATTTGGCAGCGATGCTTTCAACCATTTCCGTTATTCGCGAGGAAATTGTGCGGCGTCTTGATTACTGGCAGACGCGCGCTGTTGCTGCGGGCACCCACGAGCCGGTTTCCCGTGCGATTGTGGTTGGAGGGAATGCCACCCTGAAGGGTCTTTCGGAATATCTTGCAGCAGGGCTTAAAGTTCCCGTTGATCTTGGAGACGTGTTTACGAACTTCGCTTCGCGCGACAAGTGGCTTCCGCCCGTTGATTACACGCAATCTCTTGCATACACAACCGCGATCGGACTCGCACTTCGAAATTATGTTCCGTAGGCTCATAAATCTTCTTCCGCCCTCCCGCATACGCGCGTTGCGCCGCGAGTATTTTTATCGTCTCGGCGCGGTTTCCTTTCTGGTACTCACGGTGCTTGTCGTGGCTCACGGCATATTTCTTTTTCCTTCATACCAGTATCTTTCACAAGAAATTTCTACAAAACAGCGGCAGATAGACATTCTGGACAAAAATCTCACCGCTTCGGGAGAAAAAGAAGTACATGCAAAATTGGAAGCGCTTAAAAAAGATGCAACCTACCTCGCGCGACTGGGCTCCATTCCCACTGCAAGTGCTGCAATAAAGGCCGTTCTTGCGCTGCCTCGTCCAGGTATTCAGCTTACCGGTATCACTTACACGCCTGCGGGAAGTAGGACAGCAGCAAATGGAAAAATGGCTCTGTCAGGTAATGCTTCGACGCGAGAAGCGCTCCGTGCGTACGATCTTGCCCTCGCTTCTGTTTCGTGGATTTCAAATGTTGACCTTCCAATTAGTTCATACGCAAAAGAATCTAATATTCCTTTTGTTATCACGCTCACGGGCTCACTTGCGCCATGAAAAATCCTATTATCCACCTTTTGGTTGCCGGCGCGCTGTTTGTCTGTGTACTTTTGGGATATGTGGGTGCATATACCCTGCTTACAAACGCTAGTTTGAAAGATACCGATCTTGCCAAACGTCTCGTTGAGAAAACAGAAAATGCTAGTGCGGTAGCAGAAGCCTCAACCCTGTTAGCAAACGTGAGCGCAGAACAAGCAAACGTTGATCGGTATCTTGTTTCTTCTCGCGAGATTGTGCCGTTTCTTGAGCAATTTCAGAGGACAGGCAAGATCCTTGGTTCGGTAGTTACGGTTGTATCCGTATCTGAAAATGCATCCCCGCGCCCGCATCTCAATTTGGCACTTAAGGTCGAGGGGTCATTTGAGGGCGTTTTGCACACCGTGGGAGCAATCGAGTATGCGCCCTATGATATTACGGTTACCACGCTTACTCTTAGCACGTCGGCCGGGCCTGATGTTGCGCCATGG
Organism: Minisyncoccia bacterium; assembly: GCA_049305795.1. Lineage (GTDB taxonomy): Bacteria > Patescibacteriota > Minisyncoccia > Phycocordibacterales > Phycocordibacteraceae > C7867-001. The sequence continues at coordinate 5,005 of JBAQPM010000012.1, forward strand.
TCTGCGGCCATGGCGCTTTCTGTGGGCGCCAAAGCAACTTCCACGCCGGCAACTGCAGGGGGAAGTGCAACAACAACAAAACAATGACCACGCTTCGCGATATCGAAAAACGTGCGTTACATTCCGTTCACTACGGAGACCGTATCCAGCCGGTGCGTGACTGGGTAGTATTGCTTGGGGTTGGACTCGTTCTTTTTCTTGGAAGTATCGCCTGGAATCTCTGGCTTTTTGTGCGTGTTTCAAGTGGCGAGGAAATTGGAACACCATCTTCAGCTGCTAGCGGAGTGAATACGGATATTCTTCAGCAAGCTCAGGAAGTATTTCAAGCCCGCAAGGTTGAGGAGGAAAACTACAAAAACAACTACCACTTCGTTGACCCTTCCAAATAGTGCTGTAGGGTTTAAAGGCGCCCCCATAGCTCAATGGATAGAGCAGGAGACTTCTAAGCTCTTGATGGAGGTTCGATTCCTTCTGGGGGCACACGCTAGAGAGATCTATCGAGCGGGACTAACGTCCCACAAATATCGATAAGTCTAGCTACAACAAAACCACCCAATTTGGGTGGTTTTGTTGTTATGAAAATAAAAGAACCCCCGACCAGTATTGCTACTGGTCGGGGGCCGTTGTTGTCACGTTGCCGTGTTCATTCCTTGGCAGCAGGCTTGGCCTGCTTACGGAGATTGAACGCCGGAGAAACGTGGAAGAGATACGAGAGGGGACGCAGCGCCTCGTCGAATGCGAAACGAAGCGTATCTTCGAGATCTTCGGGCATCGCCTTGAGCATCAGGGCGTAGACCGCGACCGTCTCCTGCAACTGTCTAACCTTGCGGTCAGATACATCACAGGCGACCCAGATGGGGTGATTGACATTGAAGTGCAAGACTCCCTGACGGGAATCGAGTTCCCAAAGCCGATCGGAACCATCCATCGCAATGTACGAGAACTGAAGCCCGAGACTGTCCCGCTTCACTAGCGTCCGTTGCTTGCCGCGAGGGCCAGCGACAGTATAGGGCTCGTGAGCTGGCTTGTCGTCAGTGGGATTGTCGCGTTCGCCGGGCTCGTTTCCGTTGCCCCTCTCCTTGGGATCAATTCCCTGAGTCGAGACAGCGAGTTCGTCCTGCTTACCAGCGACCTTTTCCTCCAAACGAGGAGTATGTCCCGATCCGACGTTGCCGAGCTTGAAGCCGCCCAGCACCGAACGGATATCAGCGAAAGCGGGATCCTTCAGCATCGTCTCGATTTCGCGAAGCGACTGGAGGCCCAGTTCCTGATATCGCTGGTCCCGACGAGCTTCCTTGACCTCTTTGAGATGCTTGGCTCCGTACTTCTGAAACCACGTTTCGATCGCGGTGCAGAAGCCAACGAACGCATCGTCCTTCTCGAACGACTTGCGCGTCGAATGGAGCTTCACCTTCTCTCCGAGAATCTCGCCCTCGAAGACGCCGGAGAGCATGGCTGACGCCACCTCTTCGGGAAGCAAACTGTCCGCCGAACGGGCGAGCAGATTGAATCCGAAGCGATAGTCATTGTCCGCCTCGCCGACGATCACTTTGCCGTTCTGCCCCTTGGTCGTCTTAGGAGCCAAGAAGAGACGGAATATGACCTTACCGGCCTCCGATTCGTTGATGACGACTTCGCCGAGCGAACGCCCCGTGAAGAGCTTCGCCCGGACGTCCTCGCGGATCTCGGTCGTACCATCCTCGTTCCCGAACTTGAGATTGAGGGCGACTTTGTTCCGGCGCATGACTGCGCCGAAGCGCTCGAGAATTGCTTCCGCGAGCGCGTCGATCGAGGTGATGCGCGAGATGATCTTGTCGGAAGAGTACCGCAAGATGTTCACCTCGGTGTGCCACATGACGGTCGTCATGCCCTTCGGTCCCGTCTGACCCTTCTTCGAAATGAAGAAGATGTCGGAACGGGAACGTTGGGGAATCATCACGTCCTTCGCCTGTCGCCGAATGTCTTCAGTGACAAACGTCCATTCCCGATACCCGTTCACCACGGCGCGAGGGCCGGAGATGAAGGTAAAGGTGTGGCACTTGTCGAGTGGAGAGATGAGCCCGATGCCAAAACGGCCGAGCTTTCCCTGCTCTTTCTGCGACAAACAGACGCGTTGAAGCGCTTCCTCGAACGTGGCCTCGGTCACACCGTCACCATCATCGCGGATCGCGATATGTCGCGTCTTGCGATTGAGGACGACCGAGATCGTCTTCGCGTTCGCATCGATCACATTCTGAACCTGTTCGAGAACCACATCGAGGATCGTCGGATAGTCCGAAGCGACCCGGCAGAATGCCTCTCCCATGTGAAAGTCGAGGCGCGAATGGCCGTTGCTCTTCCCCATAAGGGAAGGAGACACAGCCTTGAGCGTTGGTGTACTCATTTGTCGTAATCCTTCTGCTGACTGCTGGTTGCTTAGTTGGAATGCATCTTGCGTGCCCGTTCACCGCACAGGCGATAAAGCAGGTTGGCAAGCGTGAAGACTCCGTCACTGTCGGCAAGCTCGCGTACACGTGCACGATCTTCGGCAGTGAAGTCGTCAGAGCTGATCGCCCGCGCAAGCGGGATCAAAGCCTTCACCGAGCCCGCGAGGGATTCGATGAGAGCGTCCCGACTGTTCGGTGGCTTCTGGGACGTCGGGCGCAAAGCTTGGACCATTGATGCCGGTCTTGCCGAAGCTTGATCGATATCAAGTTCTGCACGAACGTCACCGTTGAGCTGGACTTTCTGCGTCGCCCGTTTCTTTTCGAGGAGTTGCTCCCCATAGAGTTCGACGAATGATGTGAACTCTTCCAGCCGTTGCTTGGACACTCCCTGAGTGCCGCGAAAAACGGCAAGAAGGGTGTCGGTGCCGCCACGTCCTTCCGAGTATCCAACAAGTTGGGCGATCTCAGACAGGGTGGAGATGCGGAACGCGAAGAGCCGAGCGGCGTCACGTACCGGCGGATTCAACGATTGAAGCTCCACGACGTCATAGCCGAGGAATTCCATGTAGAACCGGAGTCGCAGAAGCGGTTCGCCGACTGGTAGCATCATTTCCTTGAACCATCGATACACAGTCGAATCGCCGACGCCTACGAAGGAAGCGATTGTTTTGCGCTTGGCAAAATGATCAACCTTCGTGGCTTTTGCGAGATGCGCGAGGCATTCCGCAGTCGTACCAGTAAAAATGGCGTTCATTACGTCCTCCTTGCTATCTGCTGATTGCTGCTTTGCGGCGTGACGGGGCGGGCGCTAAAGGCTCGCCAGCCACGCCGGTAGAGTGCAGTGTCGATGAGCTCGACTATTTGTCCACATTGCGGTTCCGTTCTGCCCTGCCACTCGGACAGAGAGAACGTAACGCTGTCATTTCGGGTGAGATCGCCGCGATCCGCAAGCGGATACGCAACGACGTAGTCATCCTGCACTTTTGCCACCGTCGCTCGGACAGGGTCGCAGGAAGCATCCTGCTGGGTGCTCATTGCTAGTATTCCTCTCGTTGACAAGGAACAGGAGATGTTCCTTTCAGATAGTACAATTTCTATGATAGTATGTCAATTTTTCGTCTGGTGCGCCCTGAGGGACTTGAACCCCCGACCTTCTCAGTGTAAATGAGTTGCTCTACCAACTGAGCTAAGGGCGCAGATATAAACGAAAGCGCTTTGTGCACTATCGGTGGGAATGGCTGGGTACAGCCTCTACCAACTATGCTAAGAGCGCTCACATGCAACATTAACGCAAACAAGGTATTTTTAAAAGTATATGGAACGAATGGAGGCGATTGTGTCAGGAAGGGTGCAAATGGTCATGTATAGAGATTTTGCGTGCCGGAAGGCACGCGGTCTTGGGCTTACCGGGGAAGTGGAGAATGTAAAAGACGGTACGGTGCGAGTTGTTGCCGAAGGTTCTCGAGATGCACTTCAAAAATTCATCAAGCGTTTGGAACGCGGCTCGCTTCTTGCGAGTGTGAAAGATGTTTCTGTTGTATGGAAACCAGCCTCTGGCGCGTATACTTCTTTTGACATCGTCTACCGGTAACTTTTTGTGCGACACTTTTGTTTACTCAATGTATGACTGAATCAGCTCCACGAGCAATCGGCATTCTTATTGATGGGAATCGCCGCTGGGCAAAAGATCGTGGGTTACCCTCGCATGAGGGACATCGTGCGGGATTTCAGAAATTGCGAGAAGCGCTTGTATGGGTAAGTGAATCTGGAATTTCGGAAGTAACTATTTACGCATTTTCTACTGAAAACTGGAACCGTGCTCCTGAAGAGGTTTCCTACCTCATGGCGTTGTTTCAGAGCCTGTTTGATACCGAGTTCAATGAGATGGTTCAAAAAGGATTTAAAATTCGATTTATCGGACAGAGGAACAGATTGTCGCAAAAACTTCAGGATTCGATAGCAAAGATAGAGAAGGAAAGTAAAAATGCCAAAGGTCTCTTGGTCCAAATAGCTATTTCATACGGCGCAAGAGTGGAAATTCTAGAAGCGGTAAATAAACTTCTTGCTTCAGGAGCTTCAAGTGTCGATGAGGCGGGTTTTCGTGAAGTTATGTGGAGCGCCGGAATGACTGATCCTGACATCATTATTCGAACAGGCGGTGATCAGCGTCTTTCAAATTTTCTCTTATTTCAATCAGCATACAGCGAACTTTTTTTTACGAAAACAAAGTGGCCTGATTTCTCCCGAGAAGAATTTAATTCCATTCTCGAAGAGTTTGCAAATCGAGAACGTCGACACGGACGCTAGCCTCAGGTCAGGTTACAAGGTAGGGTGGGGGAATGGATCTACCCATCCTCTATGAAGATGCGGATATAGTCGCGGTGTTGAAACCTGCAGGTGTCATGACGCATGCCGACGGGAAAAACACTCAAGAGACCGTCGCGGACTGGTTTGCTGTGAAATATCCTGCTTCAAAAGAGGTGGGTGAAACGCAGCGATTTCCTGACGGCACTGAAACGCTGCGCCCTGGTGTTGTGCATCGACTCGACACGGACACCTCGGGTGTGTTGGTGCTCGCAAAAACACCGGAAGCGCACGCATTTTTGAAAAAAGCATTTGCAGACAGAGAGGTGAAGAAAACCTATCTCGCTTTTGTATACGGTGTTCCCAAAGAAAAAAGGGGAGTGATTGATTTTTCAATAGGACGTTCTCGAAAAGATTTTCGTCTCCGCTCTGCGCAGCCGAAAGCGCGAGGAACGATGCGCGAAGCGCTCACACGTTACGAAGTTATTGGCGACATACAAACGCACACGGCCGTATGGGCAATGCCTGAAACAGGCCGCACCCATCAAATCCGTGTCCATTTCAAAGCCATTCACCACCCAATCGTGGGGGACCCGCTCTATGCCCCTGGACACCCCAAAGACCTTGGATTTGATCGCTTGGGGCTCCATGCATACAAGCTTGAGATTCCGCTTCCTTCAGGTGGCCAAAAAGAGATTATTGCCCCTATTCCGGCTGATTTAGGAGCCGCGCTCGCGCGATTTCCTGGAACTGAGAGCCTGGTTGCCTCCCTATAATCATCGTGGTAGAGTGACGCGACTATGAATAAGGTTATTTCTCCCGTAAAGACGGCAGAGCGTGCAAATCTCGGCATTCGTCCGGGAGATACGGTGCGTGTCGAGCAGAAAATCGTTGAAAAAGGCAAGAGTCGTCTTCAGGGATTTGAAGGACTTGTCCTTGCGGTAAAACACGGAGCAGAAGCTGGCGCCACCTTTACTGTTCGTGCGACGATGTCTGGCGTTGGTGTTGAGAAAATCTTTCCTCTTTACTCGCCTGCAATTGAGAGCATCCGCATCGTTCGTCGCTCGAAGGTTCGCCGCGCAAAGCTCTACTTTATCCGCGAAAAGGCGGCTAAACAGGTTCGCCGCCAGCTCCGCAACATGCGTATGGTAAACATCGTAACGGATGAGTCCATTGTTGAGCCTAAGGCTGAGGAAGTTTCTCCTGAAGAAGTAAATGAAGAGGTTGTTGTCGAAGAGGCTCCAAAAGAAGAAGCTGTTGCAACAGCCTAACTTGGGTTTTGTTTGAAAATTGGTTTCTTGCGGGTATAGTAGCGAAACACCTGCCCAGGTGGCGAAATTGGTAGACGTACTACCTTGAGGTGGTAGCGCCCGCAAGGGCTTGGAGGTTCGAGTCCTCTCCTGGGCACAAAATACATAACGCCGAAAGGCGTTTTATTTGTTGGTATAATCCAAGAAACACATATGCTCTACACTGGAAAAGGCGACGGAGGCACGACGAAGGTTTTCGGCTGCGACCAGCAGCGCATCTCGAAGTCTTCAGAACTTCCAGAGGCTTTGGGATCGCTTGACGAGCTCAACTCTTTCATAGGCCTTGCAAAGGTCCGTGCGCGGCAGGTGCAGGATTCAGGGGTAACCATTGCAGGGAAAGAATTTCATACATCGGAAATTTTGCGGGATGTTCAGGAGACCCTTTTTATTGTTCAGGCTGAAGTTGCGGGTGCCGAAAAACGCGTCGAAGAATCAAAAGTGAAGTGGGTTGAAGAAGTGGTAAACACGATTGAAAAAGAGATTCCACCCATAACCGCTTTTTCAATCGCAGGCGGTACGGAACTCTCAGCATTGCTTGATGTGGCACGGACGCTCTCTCGCCGCGCGGAGCGTCGGTTGGTTGCCGTGCAGGAATTGGGATTGCGAGATCTCTCCGAACATACTCGAGCATATGCAAATCGTCTCTCCTCGCTCCTTTTTGCCCTTGCACGGCTTACAAACCATAAGTCGGGTATAAAGGAGGAGGCTCCCAGTTATCGCTAATCTCATAATTCATGTCTGAAACGGAATACGAAACACTTATTGAATCACTCAATAATCCAGAAGAACTTGCGGAATATAAACGCCCCTACGACTCCTATCGTCCGGCACTTTTGCCTCGAATGCTCGGAACACTTTTAGTCGTGTGTGGGAATATTGTGTACGGCAAAGTGCCGTCATACCAAAAATTTCGCGCCGTCGAAGTTATTGCCCGCGTGCCGTACCACTCATGGGCGTCCGCAGCATTTACCTTTCTCACTCTTTTTTACGCCGACGAAACGCGAGCGCTCAAGCTTTCCGCTATCAGCCGCTTTGCACGTTTTGCATCTGACAATGAAACGATGCATGTTGTAGTCATTTCCCAACTTGCGCGAAAGGAACAAAAATGCGGCGTCGTACGTCATACGGTAATTCCCATGCTCTTTGCATTCTTTTATTTCTGGGCTTCGTACGCTATCTACCTCATGAACCCGCGGTGGTCTCTTGAATTGAATTACCTTTTTGAACAACATGCTTTTGATCAGTACTCTCTTTTCCTTGAGCGGTATGGCGACGAGCTTAAGAAAAAACCGATTATGAGTGATTTTCTGGATTGGTACGGCAGGAAATGTCTGAGTCAGTATGAATTCTTCCAATCGGTGCGAAATGATGAGATTGTCCATCGCAATCGTTCCATTCGCGAAATAGGCATGAACCGCCACCATGCGGCGGCAACCAACTAGCTCATACGCGTTACAAATGGTATAAAAAATCGCGTTCGGTTCGATACACATGGCGGCTATGGTGTAACGGTTAACACTGGAGCTTGTGGAGCTCTCGATCAGGGTTCGATTCCCTGTAGTCGCCCTCGTAGTGGAAATCCCTGTGGGGAATATAAACAGGTCATAGGATGCTCGTTATATGTCATGTCATAATGTGCACATGACCAAATATCAGGTTGCGGCGCTTATTTTTGCGTGCTGTTTATTTTCAAGCGATATATTTCTGCTCGCTTTCCCTGTGATTTAGTTTTTCGCGTGCGGGGCTCTTTTGTCAAAACTTTTCTTGAGGAGTACTATGCCTTCTAGGCTAGTACGGGGGTGCATATGGAGGAAAAGGATAAGGAAAAATACACCAAAAGGGACAGATTTTTCTGTCACGTGGTCGCAATCTTGATGACATTCGGTGGTATGTGCGCAGCCCTCTTCTTGAGAGGGTGACCTCCGAAACTATTTCGACACACAACCCTTGAATCGGGGAGGCCATGCCTCCCCGTTCGACTTTTTGGTATAGTTCAGAACATGAAATCTTTTATTCAAGAATTTAAAACATTCGCCCTTCGTGGAAACGCGATCGATTTGGCCATCGGCGTTGTCGTCGGCGCAGCTTTCAACGACATTACTAACTCTTTGGTCGCGAATATCATCACGCCGCCGCTCGGCCTTCTTATTGGTGGTATCGATTTTTCAGATCTCGTTATTCCGCTTGGCGGCACTGCGGCCCTCCAATACGGACTATTCCTCGAGTCGATCATCCACTTCGTCATTATCGCGTTTGCACTCTTTGCACTCGTGAAATTTATTAACCGTCTTGCTCGTCGCACTCCGCAGGAATCGGCACCCCCTAAAAAGTCTGCCGAGCTTTCCGTGCTTGAAGACATTCGCGATTCGCTGAACCGAGGATAGGGAACTCGCTCCACATTCGGGCAGTGTTAGAATTGGCGTATGAAAACTCTTTTCGCGGGCATCGCTCTTATTATCCTTATCGGAGTCGGCGGATTTTTGTATCGAAATGTTCTTGAAAATCAGGACCCGGGAGTCTCTGGGGCCTGTACGCTCGAAGCGAAAATATGTCCTGACGGCACAACCGTGGGCCGCAGCGGCCCTTCGTGTGAATTTGCCCCCTGCCTTTTCCCGAACGTTACCCTGCCTGCTCTTACTATTTCTTTTGCGGTTCCAAAGGACTATGTGGAGAATAAAGATGCGCCCGGCGACAACTCAACACTCATCATGGCCTATGAAAAAACCGGCACTTCCACACCTCCAGACGCTATTGTCGTATATCGCTTTCCCATTCCAGAGGGGCAGACTGCAAGCGATGTTATTTTGGCAAACACGCGACTTGAGCCATCAGACATGGCTCCGAAAGACATGAAAGCTTTCTCACCAAAAATAATTGGTACACGCACTTTTTCTGCTATTACGATCGAGCGATTCGAGGCCGTGATACACACTGCCTATTACCTGCCACGTGCCCACGACGTGCTTCGTTTTGACGTGCTTGATCACAACGTGAACGATTGGATGAAACCCAATCTCATCGTCGACAATCTTCCAGAAAACCAGGCACTTATCAAGATGTTAGGCACCCTTGTGGACTCTACACCAGCAGGGCAGTAGTAATATTAAGCGTGTACGTCCGTCCACGAAGATATCCCTATTCATTAACGATTCACCATGCTTAACGATTTTTTGAACGATTCAGAAGGAAAGCGCCCTATTCGCCTTGCGGTGACGGTGGTACTTTCCATGCTCGCACTCTTTTTGCTCGTCAGTACCATTAACGGCCTTCGTTCGTTTGGCCACCCAGCAGCTCTGCCAACAAACGCCATCACGGTTGAAGGGGTGGGCAAGGCAACCGCAGTTCCGGATATTGCCGAAATCTCTTTTACCGTAATGGAAACTGCCTCCACGGTTGAAGTGGCGCAAACTGCAGCAACGAAGAAAAATAACGCCGCGCTCGCTTTTCTAAAGGAACAAAAGATTGACGAAAAAGATATACAGACAACGTCATACAATGTTTCGCCGCAGTATGAGTATCCAAGACCTTGTCCAGTTGGCGCCATGTGCCCGGACTACATTGATGGAAATCCAAAAATTACCGGGTACCAGGTTTCACAAACCATCACCGTAAAAGTACGTGATACAGCGGAAACAGGAGCAATACTTCAGGGACTCGGTTCTCTTGAAGTCCAGAATATCTACGGACCTAACTTTGTTGTCGACAACGATGCTTCAATTAAAGACGAGGCTCGGGCCGCAGCGATTGCTGACGCAAAGGGTCGCGCAGAAATGATCGCCAAACAACTCGGAGTACATCTTGGAGATGTTATCGGTTATTCAGAGGGCGGGTATTACCCCATGTACGATTCGTACGGTAAGGGTGGGGGCATGATGGAGACCGCGGTTTCTTCAGTCCCTCCACGACTTCCAGCGGGAGAACAAGAAACGACGGTGAATGTTTCGATAACGTACGAAATTCGCTAGCATACGTCTGAAACTAAACGAAAAACGCCAGCAAAAGCTGGTGTTTTTCGTTTGGTTGACATGTATCACGGTGCGTACTATCATGTTGACATATAAAGGCCCGCGGGGCTTTTTTATTTGGAAACCTACCGCTATGAATCTACTTACCTACCTAAAACATGTTCGTGCAGAGCTTGCACACGTTGTGTGGCCGGACACCCGGACCGCCATTGCCCACACCCTTTTGGTGATTGTGCTTGGAGCGGCCGTTGCGCTACTAGTTGGAGGTCTTGATACCTTTTTTACTTCGGTCGTGACTCGCGCCATTGAAAACTTCTAATCTTGTATGGAAACAAAAACTGCCCCAGGATTTTCTGACGAGAGTATCAATCTTGAACCACGTTGGTATGCCATTCATACCTACGCAGGCTATGAGAATGCGGTTGAGCGCAACTTGAAACAACGCATTGAGTCGCTTGGTATGGAAGGAAAGATTTTTGATGTGGTTGTTCCAACTGAAAAGAAGATTCGTGTGAAAGGCGGAAAGCGCATTGTGGAAGAAGAAAAAATTTATCCAGGATACATCCTTGTTCGCATGGCCGTGGATGAAGACTCATGGTTTGTCGTGCGTAACACTCCGCGAGTAACTGGGTTCGTGGGTTCAGGAGTAACTCCGGTTCCTATGGATGAAAAAGAAGTCGAGAGCTTGATGAAACGCATGGGCGCAGATGTTGCCAAGCACACTATCGACCTGGTGAAAGATGACCCGGTCGTCATTGCAGATGGTCCGTTTAAGGACCTTGAAGGCAAGGTGGGCGAAATAGACGAAGAGCGAGGCAAGGTTAAGGTCCTCGTTGCCATGTTTGGTCGCGAAACTCCGGTCGAACTTGATTTCCTCCAAATAAGGAAACTCTAAGCACAAGAGATCCGACAGAAGCTCTCCAAAATTGACCCGAACCAACATTTAAGATACATTCCACGCATATGGCAAAAGTAGTTAAAAAAATAAAGCTCCAAATTCCAGGAGGAAAAGCGACCCCCGCGCCGCCAGTTGGTACCGTGCTTGGCCCTGCGGGCGTTAACATTGGTCAGTTTGTGACCCAGTTTAACGACGCAACCAAGGACAAACCCGGCATTGTTATTCCGGTTGAACTTTCGGTATACGACGATCGTTCGTTTACCTTCATCCTAAAGGTTTCTCCAGCATCGCGTCTTGTTCTTAAGGCTGTTGGTCTTGAAAAGGGCTCAGGCAAGACGGGAACCCAAAAGGCGGGTGTCATCACCAAGGCACAGCTTCGCGCAGTTGCTGAGGAGAAAATGCCTGACCTTAACGCAGGGTCAATTGAAGCAGCAGAGCGCCTTATCGCAGGCACTGCTCGCTCGATGGGGATAGACGTCAAATAAGGCGTCTATCGGCACAAAGAAAAGCCCCGACGAATAGTCGGGGCTTTTCTTATGGACGTTCGAGATCGACCCAGGAATACTTTATGCCTTCGGGCGAGACTCTGTCTTCGCGTGCTACTTCTTTTGTAAATGCTTGTTCGTAGGGAGGGAAAAATGCATCACCTTCTTTTTCGTCATCGATGAGGGTGAGATACAGACGATCAGCAAAGGGAAGTGCTTCCGTATACAGTTGGGTTCCGCCACCAATGAATATTTCCTCACCATCAAGGGAGGATGCTTTTTCGAGGGCTTCGGCGAGTGAGTGAATGGCCACTACTTCTGGGTAACTCCAAGACGCATCGCGTGTCACGACAATATTGGTGCGGTCGGGAAGTGGTTCCCCGATTGCGGCAACGATCGATTCAAATGTCTTGCGACCCATGATGACGGGATGTCCAAGGGTAAGGGCTTTGAAGCGTTTTAAGTCATCTCTAATATGCCAGAGAAGAGCATTATCTTTTCCGATAACATGGTTGTGTTGTTTGTCGCGTCCAAGCGCAACAACGATACTGATCTTTGCCGTCATGATTTTAAATCGAGCATAGCACGGGCTTTTGTTTCGTGAATGTCTGCCGTTCCTTTATCTCTATCTACAACACATACGAAATCCATTGCCTGGTCCCATGACTGTCGCACAAGTGGTTCTTTTGAAAATTGAGTATCAAAACAAAAACCAACCCTTGTCCACGTGGAAGGAATGTTGGAAAGGAATCGGTCATACCATCCTCCACCTTGGCCAAAACGTGTCCCAAAAGTGTCGAAGGCACGGCCGGGCATAAAGACACAGGTATTTCCTCCGCCAGTAACGCGCGTCGCTTTTTCGGCTTCCTGAAATGGGTCAAGCGCCGCTCTTGGCGGTATTTCATGGATGGTGGCTCCCTTGGAAATAGTTACAAAATCTTGAAAAGGCACTTCAGTCCGCAGGGGGACATACGTTATAAAAACCGAAGTGCGGTTGAGAACGGAGAAAAAGTTTTCGGTATCTACGCTTTTTTGTGCCACGGCTGTTTCTTTTTGGTGTCGCGGTCAGCCCACAAACGAGGGAGCATCATTTTGGGATCCCAGTGCTTCTTGAGGTCTTTTAATTCTTTGTAGGGATTATATTTCCCAGTCGCCGCATAATCTTTTCCTTCAATTGGTCCCGTTTCAAAAAAAACGAGTTGCGCAATGCGTCTTCCGACCACAAGCGGGATGATGTAGTGCTGTGAGCTGTTGCTTATTTCCATTGTCCAGCGGTTGATGTAGCCAACATCGCCCCAGCCGGCACATTTACAAACGTTGATGAAATTTCGTCCAAGAGAAGAGCGGGCTTTCATCATCGTCGTCACTGTGTCACGCCCGCCGATAAACTCATTAGTGTGGGCAAGTATCGTTTCTCCTGGTTCAAGCAAAATAACCTTATCGTCAGCGCGGATGCCATCGAATTCGAAATTAAAATTCGCGAGGGCTTCTTTTGCCGTTTTTGCACGGTGGGGAACCGTGTTCCAAACAATCTCAGTATCTTTTTTGCTGTAAAGATTAAAAACTTTTTTATGTCCCTGAGGAGGCTGCTCCCTGAAATACCACTCACCAAGGGTTACGTCGTAACTTGAGGTCGCAAGATTTTCTCGTTCAAAGGGCTCGATAACTACCGTCCCTTTCTTCATGTGCTCAAGAACTTTTCGGTCTGAAAGTGCCATAGTGGGAGAATTATACGGCCATCTTCGCTTTTATGGCAGGGTGCGATTCATATCCCTCAAGCTTGATATCCTCCATCGTAAATCCATCAATATCTTTTACCTCCGGATTGAGCCAGAGTTTTGGGAGAGGAAGCGGTTCGCGGGCAAGCTGTTCTTTTACGGCATCAAAGTGATCGTGATAGATATGGGCATCGTTCAGGCTCAAAATAAGTTCGTGGGGGACCTTACTGGTTACCTGTGCAATCATGGAAAGAAGGAGTGCGTAGGAGGCGATGTTGAAAGGTACGCCAAGAAAAAGATCGCATGAGCGTTGGACCATATGGAGAGACAGTTTGTCGCCAGCAACAAAAAACTGGAACAGCATGTGACAAGGAGGAAGGGCCATTTGATCAATTTCTCCAGGATTCCATGCGGATACCACAAGACGTCTGTCGGTGGGATTTTCTTTTATTTTCCGTATCACTTCGGCAATTTGGTCCACCGTCTGGCCCTCTGGAGTCTGCCATGTGCGCCACTGAACTCCATAGATGCGCCCCAAATCTCCCGGAAATTTGGCTTTAGGGGTCCAAAAAGGTGCTTCGGCATTATCAGTCCAGATGGTCCGCTCACTTCCATTTAGTTCTTTAAGTCGGTTATCATCATTCGAACCTTCAAGAAACCACAAGAGTTCGCTTTTAACGCCTTTGAAGGCCAATTTCTTAGTGGTTACCGCGGGGAAGCCTTTTGTAAGGTCAAAACGAGCCTGGAGGGCAAAGAGGGCACGAGTGTCGCCATTTCGACCAGTGCGGTCGGTACCCTCGTTCATAACCCTTTGCAACACGTCCAGGTAGGTGCGCATGGACTGTATACTAACACCCATGCAAAAAGGCGTCTTTATTGTGCTTGATGGGAACGATGGTTCTGGAAAGGCGACTCAAACAAAACTCCTTTCCGAGCGTTTGTCGAAAGAAAATATTCTTGCAGAGAAAATGGATTTCCCCCGTTACGAGCAGAATTTTTTCGGAGCGTTTGTTGGCGAGTGTCTCGCGGGACACCATGGAGATTTTTTACACCTTGATCCAAAAATTGCTTCTACCCTCTATGCCCTTGATCGTTTGGAATCAACTCCCGCGATTAGAGAAGCACTCGCCAAGGGTAAGGTTGTCATTGCCGATCGTTTTACGAGTTCGAATCAGATACATCAGGGTGGAAAGATTTTAAACGAAACGGAGCGAATCGATTTTCTCGCATGGCTCGATCGTATGGAACATGAGGTGCTAGACATTCCTCGACCAACCCATATCGTCTATTTGCGTGTGCCGGTAGAAGTGAGTTTGCGACTTCTTTCTGAAAAACGTGCGAAAAAAAATCCACACCTCGCGCTTGAAAAAGATACCGTTGAGGAAGATCGAACGTATTTGGAAAAAAGTCATGAAACCGCCAATTGGCTTGCCGCACATCAACCAAATTGGTCGATTATCGACTGTATGGGGAAGGAAGGTTTGCGTACGCCCCAGGAAATCCACGAAGATATTTGGCATGCCTTGGCACACGCGCTACCATAGCGACTATGTACGACCATATTAAAAAAGAGGACAGCGAAATATACGCGGCGCTTGAAGGAGAGGAAAAGCGCGAAGCGGAAGGGCTCGAGCTTATTCCTTCTGAAAACTATGTTTCGCGCGCCGTGCGCGAGGCGATGTCTTCTGTTCTCACCAATAAATATGCCGAAGGGTACCCAGGCAAGCGTTATTATGGCGGCCAGGAATTTACGGATCGCGTTGAGTCCCTTGCCATTTCACGCGCGAAAAAATTGTTCGGCGCTTCTTTTGCGAATGTGCAGCCACATGCGGGCGCGCCCGCAAACGTAGCAATGTATTTTGCACTTCTTGAGCCGGGCGACACGGTTCTTGGCATGGACCTTTCTCACGGGGGACACCTTACCCATGGGCATCCGGTAACCTACCTCACGAAAATCTTTCGTTTTGTGCGGTACGGCATGAAAGACCCAAACACTGGCGAAATTGATTACGACGAAATGCGCGAAGTGGCACTTCGCGAGAAGCCAAAAATTCTTCTTGCCGGATATTCTGCCTATCCACGCGAACTCGACTATGCAAAATTTGTTTCCATTGCGCGCGAAGTAGGGGCGCTTGCCGTTATGGATGTCGCGCACATTGCCGGGCTCATCGCAGGCAAGGCAGTGAAAAATCCTTTTGATTATGGATTCGATATTATGACTACCACCACGCACAAAACACTTCGTGGTCCGCGCGGCGGCATGATTCTCACCAAAGAAAGCGAGGAGCTCGCAAAGAAAATTGATAAATCCGTTTTCCCTGGATTTCAGGGTGGGCCACTCATGCACATGGTTGCGGCAAAAGCGGTGTGTTTTGGAGAAGCACTTCGTCCGTCGTTTCAAACATATGCTGCGCAAGTTATTGAAAACGCAAAAGCCATGGCGGAAGTGTTTACCAAGGGTGGCGTGCGACTCATCACTGGAGGCACCGACAACCATCTCATTCTTGCGGATGTGTTCGGGTCGCTTGGCATTTCTGGCGGGGAAGCAGAAACACTCCTTGACCGCGCAGGCATGACGCTCAACAAAAATGCTATCGCGGACGATACGCGAAAACCGATGGACCCTTCCGGTATTCGTTTTGGCACTCCCGCACTTACAACGCGTGGATTCGGCGAGGCCGAATCCACGCGTGTTGCCGAACTCATGCTAGAAGTGCTCACTAAGCGCGAGGCATCTGTTGAAACTGTTCGAAATGAAATTCATGCGCTCGCACTTGCGCACCCCGTTCCCGAGACATTTGAGTAGGGCGGTGCTAGCGTAGGTGTGGGTGTTCTTCAGGGGGGACCCTGATTGGATATCCTCGTACACACGGCGTAAGCAAACCAAAAACCCGCTGTGTGCCCTCCCTTGAAAGGAGGTTGATCAAAATTTAACATTCCCTGTTTTGGGAAGCGCGCGGGCAACTCTGTCCCGCGCGCTTTTTTTCATACGGTACTCTGTTACACTCGTTAACACATGCCAGAACGCATCAAAAAAGCAGTTGCAGCGGCACTTTCCGAGCTTGGCAAGGAAGATATTTCCTTTGCTGTTGAGCGACCGGCAGACATGGTGCATGGCGATTACGCTGTGAACGCGGCCATGGTCGTTGCAAAAACCCTCGGCAAAAATCCTCGCGAAATCGCAGAGCAGATTGCGGGCGGTCTAAAAAAAGACCTTGGCGACTCTGTCGCAAAGATTGAAATTGCTGGTCCGGGGTTTATAAACATCACTCTTTCTCAAAGCGCTATCAATGAGTCGTTAGAAAACGCGAATGGAAACACATGGGGCACGAATACGACGCGAAAAGGAAGGCGTGTCATGATCGAATATGCGAACCCCAACCCTTTTAAGGAAATGCATATTGGGCACATGATGGGTGCCATTGTGGGCGAAGCGCTCTCACGTCTCATCGAAAGCGAAGGTGCCGTGCTTTCGCGCGACACTTTTGGGGGCGATGTGGGACCCCATGTTGCAAAGGCGCTCTGGAGTTTGAAGCGAGATGGTGTGACAGATATTGATAGCGTTTCTGAAATAGGCAACGCATACATTCACGGTTCGCGTGCCTATGAAGAATCACCCGAAGCGAAAGCAGAAATAGACGCCCTCAATAAAGAAATTTATGCCGTCGTCGCACAAGTGAGTAACGCGGTTCTTTCAGGAGATAGGCGGGAGCTTTTCTCTCTCTGGCAAAAAGGGCGAGAGATTTCCATGGAAGAATTTCGCCGACTCTACAGCGTCCTCGGCACGAAATTTGATTATGAATTTTTTGACAGCGATGCAACAACGCCTGGCATTGATCTGGTCATGGACGGTCTTCTAAAAGGCATTTTTGAAAAGAGTGAAGGCGCAATTATTTATCGCGGCGAGGAGAAAGGCGTGCATACCATGGTGTTCATCACTTCTCACGGCACGCCCACCTATGAAGCAAAAGACATCGGTCTTGCTTTTCTAAAGGAGGAGCGATGGCCGTCTGACGAAATAGTTATCGTGACTGCAAATGAACAGTCGGGAAGATTTAAAACGGTGCTCGCAGCGCTTGCGGAGCTTGCGCCAAACCTTGCCGCAAAAACAAGGCATGTGCCGCACGGGTTTATGCGCCTTACGTCAGGGAAAATGTCTTCCCGCGAAGGGAACATCATCACTGCCAGTGCACTCATTTCCGACGTGACCAAGGCAGCCGGCGAGAAAAATTCTGATCCGCTTATTGCAGAGCAGGTTGCCATTGCGGCGATAAAATACATGATTCTGCGGCAATCCCCTGGGCAAGACATTATTTTTGATCCCGAAAAGTCCCTTTCGCTTGAAGGAGATTCGGGGCCTTATTTGCAATACGCCCTTGTGCGCGCAAAGTCAGTGCTCGCACAATCGGCAACGACGAGTGAAAAAGATTCAAAGGGTCCTGAAGAACCGTATGCTATCGAGCGACTCATGCTGCATTTTCCCGAAACAGTCGCGCGCGCAGCGCGCGAGCTTGCGCCGCAACTCCTTGCACAATTTCTCACCGAGCTCGCGGGAGAGTGGAATTCTTTTTATGCACAGGAGCGGATTATTGGCGGCGAGTTTGAGGCATACAAGCTCCGCGTTGCGGAGGCTTTCGTACACACCATGCAAAATGGCCTTATGCTCCTTGGCATTCCCGCACCAGAAAAGATGTAAACATCTTGCGTGTTTAGTGGGTCGGGAGTAGGGTCTTTCTAGGAGTGTATATTTGCTCCTTGAATCTCAAGCCTAGGAGGGGCTATGGCTTCAAAAAGTGAACTTCCGGGATCCGAACAGTTCATCCGCCGCATCTGTAAGAAATTTGGGTGCGACAAGATGGGACTGTTCCGCAAAGCCTTTGAGGAAGCGAACAGGGATATTCCTGCCGGGTTAAAAATGACCGAAAGGGACCTGAAGCGTCAATATGACGCTTACAATGAAAGGGTTAGGGCTTCCTTGGCTGATTGGCGCAAGAATGGATGCGCGGATTCGCCAGCGAATGTCGGCCTTCCTCATTTCCTCAAAATCTTCCTTCGTTCATTCAAAAACGAAGATCGGCAGATTCCAATTTTCTCGAAACCCGAGAAGACGCCGTACTACCGGTTTCCGAAACCGGCCTGCGTTTGCTGATTTTCAAGGATTCGTTACGGGCCCGCACACCTGCGGGCCCGTTTCCTTTTTCCTATGCGAGACGATAGGATAGAACAATATGGCCGACAACGTCTCTAAATCAGAGGCAGCACTGCGCGAGGAGAAAATCCTTGCTTTTTGGAAAGAGCGCGATATTTTCAAAAAGTCTCTCGAAAAAGATGCTCCCAGAGGTGAATTTGTTTTTTACGATGGTCCTCCATTTGCGACGGGTACGCCACACTATGGCCATATTGTTGCGAGCGTCATAAAAGACGTTGTTCCTCGTTATAAGACGATGCGCGGGTACCACGTTCCTCGTGTATGGGGCTGGGATTGCCATGGCCTTCCTATCGAAAATATTGTCGAGAAGGAGCTTAACTTCAAGCACAAGAAAGATATTGAAGCATATGGGCTTGAGAAGTTTAACGAGCAATGTCGGGCGCAGGTGCTTGAATATGCCGACTACTGGGACACCTTTATTCCACGCATCGGTCGTTTTGTCGACATGGAGCATGCCTATAAAACCATGGACCCTTCCTTCATGGAGTCGGTCTGGTGGGTATTTAAGCAAGTGTATGACAAGGGACTTGTCTATGAAGACTACCGTTCGATGCATATTTGCCCGCGTTGCGAAACGACACTCTCGCAGCAAGAAGTCGCAGAAGGCTATAAGGACGTAAAGGACATTGCTGTCACTGTGAAGTTCAAAGTGACAAATCCGGAGAAGCTTGGACTTAGTGGAGATGTCTATCTTCTTGCGTGGACGACCACTCCGTGGACCCTTCCAGGGAATGTTGCACTCGCGGTGGGAAAAGATATCAGATACGCAAAGATTAAAGCAGGCGGGGCAACATACATTCTTGCAAAAGATCGTGCACATGAGGTGTTGAAGAAAGGCTTTGAAGAACAACACATGTTCGATGGGGCAGAACTCGGATTCGTATCGGGAAGCGACCTTCGCGACTTTTCCTACGAACCGCCATTCGATTACTACAAAAAAGATACGACTCTCAAGAATCACGAGAACGGCTGGAAAGTCTATACGGCAGATTTTGTAACGACTGACACGGGCACGGGCATTGTGCACATCGCCCCAGCCTTTGGAGAGGATGATATGGAACTCGGCAAGAAAGAGAATTTGCCGTTTGTGCAGCATGTCGCGTATGACGGCACTATAAAACCAGAAGTATCGGATTTTGCGGGGAGGGAAGTGAAGCCGAAGTCGGACGACGACAAGGTGCGACTCGGCACTGACATAGAGATCATTCGCTACTTCCAAGAGCACGGCACTTTTTTCTCAAAAGAAAATCTCGTGCACAGCTATCCGCACTGCTGGCGCTGCGACACGCCGCTTCTTAACTACGCGACCACCTCGTGGTTTGTGAAAGTAACAGCAATCAAAAAGAATCTCCTTCAAAACGCCGAAAATATCACCTGGTCGCCTGCCCACATCAAAGAAGGCCGTTTTGGTAAGTGGCTTTTAGGTGCGCGCGACTGGTCTATCTCGCGTCAGCGCTTTTGGGCAAGCGTTATTCCGATTTGGAAGGATGCATCGGGAAATGTCACTGTTATTGGTTCTGTGGAGGAACTCAAAGCGCATACGAAAAAAAGTGGAAACAAATATTTCCTTATGCGCCACGGGGAGGCACAGGGGAACATAAAAAAGTTTCTAGATTCAAGCGGTAACCCAAAAAACGGACTTACAGAAGTGGGGCGAGAGCAAGTACGCGCGAGCGCGCAGGCGGTGAAGGATAAGAATGTTACGAAAATCTATTCTTCGCCGCTTCTTCGAGCAAAGGAAACAGCGCAGGTTGCTGCAAGCGAGCTTGGTATTCCCATTGAATCCATTGTGTATGATGATCGGCTCCGAGAAATAAATGTTGGCGAACTTGATGGTAAGGACGGACTAGATGCATTTCTCGCCTGGCGAGCTTCGCACGAATATGCCGAACCATTTCCAGGCGGTGAGAGTTATTTAGATGCAAAACGACGCTTGGGTGCGTTCTTATATGAATTAGAAACAAAACATACAGGCGAAACGTTTTTGATTGCGACCCACGGCATAGCTTTTGAGTCGCTTGCGGCGGTTATTGCCGGAGCGGACCAAAAAGAGTCAAAGCGTATTGCAGACTCAATGGTACCAAAGGCAAAAAATGCTGAAGTGACTGAACTTCTATTCACTCCACTGCCACACAATTCAAACTATGAACTCGATCTGCACCGACCATATATCGACGAAGTGTCACTCGTAAACGACGCTGGCGAACCGCTAACCCGTATACCGGATGTGCTTGATACTTGGTTTGATTCCGGCTCGATGCCGTATGCCGAGCAACATTATCCTTTTGAGCACAAAGAGCGTTTTGAAAAGAATTTTCCAGCGCAATTTATTGCTGAAGGTCTTGATCAAACGCGTGCATGGTTTTATTACCTCCATGTGTTTGGTAGTGCACTTTTCGGGAAAAATACTTTTGAAAACGTAATCGTGAACGGCATCGTACTTGCCGAAGATGGTAAAAAAATGGCAAAGAAGCTTAAAAATTATCCTGACCCGATGGAAGTTGTGGAGAAATATGGTGCCGATGCGCTTCGTTTTTATCTTCTTTCTTCGCCGGTCGTACAGGCGGAGAACCTCGCTTTTGTCGAAAATGGCATGGACGAAGTCGCAAAGAAAAATCTCGGACGACTCAGGAATGTGCTCGCATTTTATGAACTATATGCCGATGGCACGCCCGTTGCTACCACAAGTGGACACGTGCTTGATCGGTGGATTCTTGCCCGTCTGTCGGAATTTGTACGGGAGTCTACGGAAGGATATGAGCGTTACGAGCTCGACCGCGCGGTGCGCCCGGCGGCGCTTTTCATCGACGATCTTTCGGCTTGGTTCGTGCGCCGGTCACGTGATCGTTTTAAAGAAGACAGTGCCGATAAAACGGCAGCACTTGCGACACTTCGTTTCGTACTTTGTGAGACCGCAAAAGTACTTGCGCCAACCATGCCCTTTGTTGCAGAAGAGGTTTTTAGCATCGTTCGATCTAAAGAAGATCCTGAAAGCGTGCATCTTGCATCATGGCCTTCCACAAAAACCTCATTTCTTCGGAAAATGTTCGGTTCCAAAAAAGACGAGAAACTGATTATGGAGATGCAGAGCGTTCGGAAATTAGCTTCAGAAGCACTCATGTTACGTCAGAAGGCAAACATCAAGGTTCGCCAGCCACTTGCGTCGCTCTCAATTCCTAGTGTCCTCTCGCCCGAACTTGCTGCGTTGCTCGCAGAAGAAGTAAACGTGAAAGAGGTTATATCGGGCGCTCCCGAACTTACGCTCGACACTGTTCTTACTCCCGAACTCATAAAAGAAGGGGATGAACGTGAAATGCAGCGAGCTGTTGCTGAAGCGAGGAAATCACTCGGCCTTTCACCAAAAGATGTTGTGGAGGTGGTGCAAGTCCCGGGCGGGGAATACTCGGTTGAACTTTCAACGGGTACCGTATCATTTACTCTGAAACGCAATGCGGCATAAATATCCAACCGAAGGCATTGTTCTTGCCCGTACCCTAGTCGCCGAAGAGAGTGTTTTAGTTACGCTGCTTACGAAAGAGCTTGGCCTCGTGCGTGCCCGCGCTCAAGGAGTGCGTAAATCGGGCGCAAAACTTTCTTCGGCACTCCAAACATGGGCAGAATCGGAAATTATTCTGGTGCATGGTAAAGAAGGGTGGAGAATCTCTGGGGCACTCCTCAAACAAAATTGGTTTTCGCATATCACTCCAGACGCACGTGCTCGTGCATCCCATATTTCCTCACTCCTACTTCGTCTTATTCACGGAGAGTCACCTGATCAAACCATTTTCGCTATTTTCACTGGATTTTTGTCCGCGCTTGCAACCCTTCCCGAAGAATTGCATGACCCGCTTGAATGTCTTGCCGCTTTGCGACTTCTCGCCGCGCTTGGTCTTGATGCGGGTGATCTTCCTGGAACCATTCCTGCGTTGTATACACCCGAGTCGCTCGTTGAAGTTGCGGGGAATCGTGCTGATTTTGTAGCTCGAGTCAACAGAGGCATTTCTGCCTCAGGACTCTAACCTCGGGTATACTATTTCGTATGCCACCGAAAGAGGAAACAAGTGCGCTTGAGCGGATGCGTTCAAAGCTCTATACGCCGGGAGGAAAGACTGGTTTTGCAGATGAAAAAATTTCGACCCGTTCTCAAAGCATTCCGCGTGGATGGAACCAAGAACCATCTTCTCCGCTTGCTCGATTAGTTCAAAAACAAAAATTGCCACTCGCCCTTAAATTTCTTATCGCCGCTGGAATTTTCTTCCTTATTGCAGGAGGTGTTGCGTTTTATTTCTTAGTGCTTGGCGGGCGTTCGGTTTCAACAACCAATATAGATATTTCCGTCAAGGGCCCAACTACCATTGCTGGAGGGGACACTGTACCTCTTGAAATCACGATCAAAAACCGGAATCCTGTTGTAATCAGTGCCTCCGGCTTTTCGGTTATTTTTCCGGACGGCACTCGTGCAAGTGATGACGTGACAAAAGCCTACGACCGTTATACCGATAGCCTGGGTGACATTCCTCCAGGCGAGCAAGTCACGCGTACGGTTCGCGCCGTTCTTTTTGGCAGTCAAAATCAGGTAGTTACTATTCCCATAAAATTTGAATACAAGACACAAAACTCGAAAGCCACTTTCGTGAAAGAAACAGAATATACTCTCACGATAACCACGTCTCCCATTTCAGTGTCTGCTACCGGAATTTCTGAACTGCCGTCCGGCCAATCAGTAACATTCTCCCTTGCAGTGCGTTCAAACGCGCCCAAAACTCTCGCTGATGTTGCGGTCCAGGCAACGTATCCTTTTGGATTTGTCGTATCCAATATTTCAATTCCATCGGAAAATAATGGAAAACTCATCTCTATAGGCACCCTTTCGCCGGGTGAAGAAAAGCGGTTCACCGTGACAGGAGTTCTCACCGGACAAAATAATGACGAGCGGGTATTTCATTGGAATGCAGGTGTTACGACTGGTGGTACCAATGGCTCACTTGGTGTCGCGTATGCCTCTTCAGAATCTGCGGTGACTATCACGAGGCCATTTCTTGATGCGACACTCACTATTGGAGATGATGCTTCAACAAAACCTGTTATTTCTTCGGGGAAAACAACACGAGCACTTGTGAGCTGGACAAACACTCTTGCTACTCAGGTGCTTGATGGGGAAATCATTATAACGGTTTCCGGTTCGGCTCTCGACACCTCGAGCATCGTTACCGACCGTGGGTTCTATCAATCTTCAAACAACACTATTCGATTTGATCGCGACACTGACAGCGATTTGCGAACACTTGAGCCGGGGGACACCGGCACGGGCGCGTTTTCATTTGCGACAAAGAAAGGTTCCGCGTTCGCGTCGCTGCGTAATCCAACAATTTCCTTTAGCGTGTCAGTAAATGGTAGACGCGTGAGCGAATCGAATGTGCCAAGTGCACTTTCAGCGACGCTTACGCGGGTGGTGAAAATTGCAACGAACCTGAATATTTCTTCACGCATAGTTCGAACCACGGGGTCTTTTGAAAACTCGGGAGCATGGCCGCCCGTTGCAGGAAGCGAAACAACCTATACCGTTCTGCTTTCTGCGGACAATGATGTTAATGATGTTGGCGGCGCGTCTGCAACCATGACGCTCCCTTCTTATGTGCGATTTACCAGCGTGTCTGAGGGGTCGGTCACTTATACTGAAGCAACGAGAATTGTGAAATGGAATATTGGAGATGTGCCAGCTGGTGGTTCAAAGCAAGCGGCGTTCCAAATCGGATTTTTACCGAGTAGCTCGCAAAAAGGAACTTCTCCAACGCTGGTGTCAGAGGCAAAAATAACAGGTATCGACCGGTTTACTCAAACGGTAGTGGGCGGCACTTCTGGCTCGCTTACCACACAAGCAAAAACAGACCCCGCTTATCAGACGTCCTTTGGTACGGTACAGTAGCCTGATATGGCTGAACTTAGCCTCATGGAGAAAATAGTCTCGCTTGCAAAGCGCCGCGGTTTTGTGTTTCCTGGCTCCGAAATTTACGGCGGTCTTGCCGGAACTTTTGATTATGGCCCATTTGGTCTCGCACTCAAGAAAAATATTGAAAATCTCTGGTGGCGTCGATTTGTTGAAAATAGGGACGACATGTATGGCATTGACTCTGCAATTCTTATGAATCCCCGTATATGGGAGGCAAGTGGCCATACGACAACTTTCAATGATCCCTTGGTAACCGACACAAAAACAAAAAAGCGGTACCGTGCGGACCATTTACTGGAGGAGGCTGGTGTAAATCCGACCGGTATGACGCCCGAGACGATGGGGAAAGCTATTGTTGAACAGGGTCTTACAAGTCCCGAAGGAAATCCACTTTCAGAGCCGCAGCAGTTTAATATGATGTTTAAGACAGCTGTTGGTTCCACGGATGGTACAGACACTACTGTGTATCTACGTCCCGAGACAGCACAGGGAATGTTCGTCAATTTTAAAAATATACTTGATTCGTTCCACCCGAAATTGCCGTTTGGTCTCGCACAGATTGGTCCCGCGTTCCGGAACGAAATAGCACCACGTGAATTCCTCTTCCGGGTGCGCGAACTTGAAATAATGGAGTTTGAGTATTTCATCGCTGAAAAAGAATGGGAATCTGTGTTTGAAATGTGGCGTACACAAATGCACGAGTGGTTTTCTGATATTGGGTTTGCAAAGGAGGATATCCAAGAAGTTGAAGTCGAGGGAAATGATCGTGCACACTACTCCAAACGTACTCTCGACTTTTATTTTAAGTACCCGGGCGGATACAAGGAAATTGGAGGTATTGCCTATCGCACGGATTTTGACCTCAAAAACCATATCGAAAAGAGCGGGACAGACCTCTCGTACCTTGACTCTGAAACCAACGAGCGGTTTGTTCCGCATGTGATTGAACCAACCTTTGGACTAGGACGTCATGTTCTTGCTGCTTTGGTAAGTGCCTACCGCGAAGACGAACTCGGCGGAGAAATGCGAACCTACCTCGCCCTTTCTCCGAAAGTAGCACCCGTGAAAGCGATGGTTTCGCCTCTTTTGAAAAATAAACCCGAGCTTGTGGAAAAGGCGAGGGAAGTGCGTGCGGAACTTCGTAAAGTTCACCCGGCTATCGCATGGGACGACAATGGCAACATTGGCAAGCGCTATCGTCGTCAGGACGAAATTGGCACGCCGTTTTGCGTTACGATTGATTTTGACACCCTTGGTGAGACACCAGAGCTTGCAGACACAGTCACCCTTCGTCATCGCGACACGGGAGAACAGGAGCGACTCACTGTTTCAGAAGTTGCCAAGCGTATTCAGGCAGCAGTGCAATAATCTTCCTCTCAGGAAGAAGAACCGTCGTCTCTTGGCGCGTTGTGCTAGTATTTCCCCATGGATCGTCAATTCAACATCTCGGTCACTTCGGGCACCCTCATCAAAGCCATTGTCATAGGGGTCGCAGCCTACCTCATTTGGTTTTTGCGTGATTTACTTCTCCTTATCCTCACAGCTATCGTCATTGCCTCTGCGATTGAGCCAGGCGTGATGTTTTTCATTCGTCGGAAGATTCCCCGCATCGCCGCAGTCCTTTTGATGTATCTGTTGGTTTTTGGATCTGTTTTTTCAATGGTGTATTTCCTCTTTCCGCCCATCATTGAAGACGCGCAGGGATTTCTTTCTTCCGTCCCTCAATATTTGAACACTATAAATCTTCCTCAGGTAGGGGATAGCGCTTCTGCAATTACGGGTAGTGATCAGTCACACTCGATACTTACTTCGCTCCTTGAACTCCAAACCGCTTTCTCTTCGGGTTCCGAAGGTGCTATCCGTTTCATCTCGACCTTCTTCGGAGGCATCTTTTCACTCTTCCTCGTTATTGTTCTTTCGTTTTATTTTGCTCTCCAAGAAACCGGCGTCGATGATTTCCTCCGTTTTGTCACTCCTGCGAAAAACGAAGACTATGTCATAGACCTTTGGCTCCGTGCAAAGAAAAAAATAGGTCTTTGGATGCAGGGACAAATACTGCTTTCAGTCATTGTGGGCGTGCTTACTTCGCTCGGTCTTTTCATTATGGGTGTTCCTTACGCACTTTTGCTTGGCATTTTCACGGCCATGGCAGAACTCATTCCTATTTTCGGATCCTTGGTCGCCGGAGCAGCAGCAGTTGTCGTTGGGTTTTCAACGGGCGGTATTGCGCTTGCCTTTGTGGTGGCCGGTCTCTACATCATCGTGAATCAATTTGAGACGAACCTTATTTATCCGCTTGTGGTGAAGAAGGTGATTGGACTCCCGCCTCTCCTCGTCATTCTCGCCCTTATTGCGGGCGCAGAACTTGCAGGCTTTCTTGGCGTGCTCCTTTCAGTGCCTGTCGCTGCGGCGGCCCAAGAATTCTTTTCTGATCTTGACCGCGGTAAACGCAAGGCAGCTAAAGTCTTAGGCGAATGAGTCGATATCTCACCACCACGCTTCCGTATGTAAACGCAGATCCGCACATCGGCTTTGCGACTGAAATCGTACAAGCAGACGCACTCGTACGAGTGTGGCGCCTTTTGGGGGATGAAGTGTTGTTTACCACTGGAACGGATGAGCATGGACAAAAAATATTACGCGCCGCAGATAAAAATGACCAGGATGTTCATGACTATGTCGATCACTACGCAGAGGAAGTGCGTAAGTTGCGGGATATTCTGAATCTAAGCACCGACACGTTCATTCGAACCTCGGAGTCTCGACACTACGAAGCAGCACAGGAAATGTGGCGCAGGTGTGAAGCGGCGGGTGATATTTATAAAAAATCCTACACGGGGCTCTACTGTGTTGGCTGCGAAGCATTCAAAACCGAAAAGGAAATAGAGGATGGAAAATGTCCGCTTCATCCGGGTTTAACACTTGAAGAGATCACCGAGGAGAATTACTTCTTTAGATTTTCTAAATACCAAGACCAGCTTTTGGAATATCTTTCACAGCCTGCAGTCATTGTGCCTGATTGGCGCCGAGAAGAAGCGATTTCTTTCGTGAAAGGTGGGCTTGAAGACTTCAGTATTTCACGCGAAAAAGCTCGACTTTCCTGGGGTGTTCCTGTGCCGGGGGACGATTCCCAGGTCATGTATGTGTGGTTTGATGCCCTCACAAGCTACATTTCAACCCTTGGGTGGCCAAAGGATGCTAGTGGGGAATTTAAGAAATTTTGGGAGGAGGGGAAAACGCTGCAGGTGGCGGGGAAAGATCAGGTGCGTTTTCAATCGCTCATGTGGCAGGCCATGCTCATGTCGGCAAAACTCAAAAACACTGACCAGATCTTTTACCATGGTTTTATAAATTCTGGGGGCCAGAGGATGAGTAAGTCTTTGGGAAACGTTATTAGTCCCTACGACCTTGTTGAAAAATATGGCATCGATGCAACGCGCTACATGCTTTTGCGCCACGTGCATCCGGTCGAAGACTCGGACGTAACTTGGGAGCGGCTTGATGAATGGTACACGGCAAACCTCGTAAACGGACTTGGGAATCTCGTCGCGCGCGTGATGAAGCTCGCCGAGGATAACCTTTCGGGGGCAATTGAGCGTCCAGAGTCTGACGCGCTTCCTGCGGAACTTGTAAGTGCAATGGATCAATTCGAATTTAACAAGGCCATGGATTTCATATGGTCTCGTGTGCAGGCTGCCGATGCACGCATCACGGCAGAAGAGCCATTTAAGGTCGTCAAAATCGATAAAGAGAAAGGTTCTGCGATGATTGCCGAGCTGGCGGCGGAAGTGTATTTAATTGGGAGTTTTTTAAGTCCATTCATGCCTTCAACGAGCACAGCAATTACAAACGCAGTTCTCGAGAATAAAAAACCGGAGAATCTTTTTCCTCGTCTTTCCTAGCATATGTCGGTCAAATATTTTGACGCACATTGTCACATTCAGTTTGACCAATACGAGAGTGACCGTGAAAAGGTTTTGCTTGAAATGGAAAGGGCAGAGGTTGGAGGAATCATTGTGGGCGTTGATGCCCCCTCGTCGCTTCCGGCCCATGCTCTTGTAACGCAGCACCCACAAGCTGCTTTATTTGCAGCAGCAGGACATCACCCAAACCATGTACCGCTTGAATCTTTTGACGAAAAAACTATTCGCACACTTCTTGCAGACGAGAAAGTTGTTGCAGTGGGGGAGTGCGGACTTGATTATTTTCGACCAGTTGAAGTAACGGGTGAGGTGAAGCGCGCGCAAAAGGAACTTTTTGAAAAACACATCGCTCTTGCCATCGAATACAAAAAGCCACTCATGATTCATGGACGTCCCTCAAAAGGAACGATGGAT
The DNA here is from genome assembly GCA_049305795.1 of Minisyncoccia bacterium. Taxonomy (GTDB): domain Bacteria; phylum Patescibacteriota; class Minisyncoccia; order Phycocordibacterales; family Phycocordibacteraceae; genus C7867-001. The sequence continues at coordinate 33,607 of JBAQPM010000012.1, forward strand.
GCGTATGAAGATTTAATCGATCTCTTGCGAAATGCAAAGCGCACTCACGGGGATACGCTTTCGGCGCATATTCATTTTTTCGTGGGGAATGTGGACATTGCAAAATCGCTTTTTGAACTTAACTGTACCGTTTCATACACTGCTGTGGTGACCTTTGCCCGTGAGTACGACGAAGTGATCCGTTACGCACCGCTTGACCGGCTTCTTACGGAAACCGACGCTCCCTATGTCGCTCCGGCCTCACGTCGGGGCCAAAGGAATGATCCCCTTTCCGTCATTGATGTTGTTCGCACTATTGCGAGCATTCGGGCAGAAGATGAGGAAAAGGTACGCGAAACGGTGCTCCAGAACGCAAAGCGGGTATTCATGCTTGGCAGCATATAAGAGCTCTTGTCTAGTTGCCTGTCCCTAAAACGCGTGCTAGGATGCGCCGTATTATGGCACGTAAGAAAGATATTGAAGAAAAGGACGCGGCACTAGTCGTGGAGGAGGCAGATGCTTCAGAAGCACGTGTGTATGAGCTTGCATTTCACCTTGATCCAGAGCTCTCTCAGGACGAGGTAAAACGAACCTATCAGGGTATTCGAGAGGGTATTGCTGCGCAGGGAACTATTGTTGCTGAAGGAGAGCCAGAGAAAATGCAGCTCGCCTATACCATTTCCCGACAGGAAAACACAGGCCGCAAGGATTTTGATTCAGCTTATTTCTGTTGGATTGCCTACGAAATCCCAGGAGAAGGGCACACAACCGTCCTCGAAGCCATAAAGGCAGAAAAACGTGTTGTTCGTTTCCTCGACATCAAAACAACAAAAGAAGAAGCAAAACACTCGGCAGAAATGCAGGAACTTCGTGCAAAAACAGCTGAAAAGGGAACCGAAGGGGAAGAGACGGTATCCGACGCGCAGCTCGACGCAGCTCTTGAAGAAGTAGTGGCTCCGTAGTAACGTTTTAAGATGTATCTCAACAAAGTTCTTTTGTACGGAAATCTAACGCGAGATCCGGAACTTCGTGCGCTTCCTTCGGGACAGCAAGTGGCTTCTTTTAGCATTGCAACCAACCGCACCTTCAAGAATAAAGAAGGTCAAAAACAGGAACAAACCGAATATCACAACGTTGTTGCCTTTGGGCGCACTGCAGAAGTGATCGGGCAGTATTTCAAAAAAGGTCGTCCTATCTATGTTGAAGGTCGCATGCAGACCCGTTCGTGGGAGGCTGACGGAAAGAAAAACTACCGCACGGAAGTAGTCATTGATACGTTCCAGTTTGGCGCTGATGGGGCTCGTAGCACCGGTGCTGCTGGCTCTGAAGGCTCCCAGTCACCATCGGCCCCCCAAGAGAAGGCAGGACCTGCGGGAGAAGAAATTCAGTACCCCGAGGAAGAGATTAATCCGGAAGATATTCCTTTCTAAATTAGTATTTGCATAAAAAAGCTGCAGCCTGTAAGCTGCGAGCGATAAACTCAATATTCACATGGCATATCAAGCAGAACGAGAAGAAATAGAGCACAAGAAATTCGTCGACTACAAAGATGTCGCTTACTTGAAGCTTTTCACCGACCCACACGCCAAAATGCTTTCTCGAAAGCGAACCGGTGTGCAGGCGCAGCGCCAGCGCGAAATTGCTATGGCTATAAAGCACGCGCGGTACATGGCACTCTTGCCATATCTTTCCGCGTAATAGCCCCTATCAAAGAAAAACCACTCGTCCCTTAGGGACGAGTGGTTTTTCTTTGTATTGCAAAATAGAACCTCAAGCCTTTTCCACTCGTTCTACGTATTCGCCAGTGTCGGTGTTAATGCGAAGGATATCACCGGGGTTAATAAAAAGCGGAGTGTTCACAGTCGCGCCCGATTCAAGCGTTACCTGCTTGTTGCCTCCTGTTGCCGTGTCGCCTTTTACTGCTGGCGGTGCGTCGGTCACTTTAAGATCCATTTTAATCGGAATCTTAATGGAGACTGGTTTCTCGTTATACAGCATGATTTCCACGGGAGAGTTTGTGGTAAGCCATTGCACTTTTTCATGTGCAGCATTTTCTTCAAAGAAAAACCTGTTTTTAGGGTTTCCCGTTTCGGTAAACCAAGACTGTCCGCGGTTTGTGTAAAGATATACCCCATCAACCGTCGAAATTTCAGCTTCAGGAACACTTTCATTTTGGTGGAAGGAAATCTCGATGACCTTCCCAGTAATGACTTGGCGCAGTTTGGTTTGGTTTACCGGTTTTCGCTGCTGCATGCGAAATACGTGCGAAGAAAGGACTTCGTAGGGTTCGCCGTTGTATACAATGACGCTTTTGGGAAGGATTTCGTTGTACGAGAGTATAGCCATAATCAAAGTAACCTAAGGGCTCTGTTGCTAGTTATAAAAAATGCCCTGAACAGGGAATAGCGCTATGATACAGGACATGGGACCAGGCGTAAACAAATGGTCAGCGGAGACCTGTAAAGACATTCCTGACGAAGAAATTCTTTGGCGGGCGGTCAAGGAGCCCGAGATTTTTCGGGTCATTGTAGAGCGCTACGAAGCTCCCTTTATGCGGAAGGCTCGGAATATTCTCTATGCCAAGGAAGACGCCGAAGAAATCGTGCAAGACGCGTTTACGCGCATCTATATGAATGCGGCCCGTTTTAAGGTCCAGGAAGGTGCAACGTTCGCGTCGTGGGGATACGCAATTCTTACCCGACTTGCTTTCACGCGCTATCAAAAGGTTAAAAAGCGTCGCGGGGCAACGGCACCTCTGGAGCCCGAACATTACGAACGACTGCCGGACAAAGCTGATTTTGTCGAAGATCTTTCGGCCAAAGATGAAATTATTATTGCACTTGCAAAACTACCCGAAGCCGCTGCGCGCATATTGCGTCTTCAGTTTCTTGAAGGTAAAAGCCAGGAAGAAATAGCAATGCTCGAAGAGAGCACTGTTCCTGCAGTGAAAACGCGAGTGCATCGAGCAAAAAAACTTTTTAAAGATATCTATGAACAACAACACAAGTCCTAATTTCAGTATTGAAGCCGTGGTTATGCGTCGTGTACGCACCATTCGCGCACTACAGTGGGCTTCTCAAGGCTCGGTGGTGGCAGTACTGCTTTCTATAATTGCGTTGTGGGGGCTTGGTAGAGAAGTCTGGGTGGCGCGGGTGTTTGCAAACGCACCTTCCGACCTATTGTTGGTCCCACGTTTCTTTATTGACGCCTTCATCAACACGCGATTTCCTGTGCAGGCTCTAAGCATCGCGGTGTTGACGAGTCTGTTGTGGCTTTCGCGCGAAAGCGTCCGCACTATGGCAGACTCTATCCGGATGCTTGGAGCACAGCGCGCCTAACTATTGTTATTAGCTTTGTGCCAATTTCTCTCGAATCTGTTTGAGTATCTCAGTGGTAACAGGTTTATTTTCACGTAAGAATACACGAGTTGCGTCGTATCCTTTCCCAAGTTTTACTTCGCCAAATGAATAGCTCGCGCCTGCCTTGGTGACAAGGTCGTATTTTTCTCCAAGCGCAATGATCTCGCCTTCACGGCTGATACCTTCGTTATAGAGAAGATCAAATTCCGTTGTTTTGAATGGTGCGGCGACTTTGTTTTTCACCACTTTTACACGCACACGTCCTCCAACCACTTCTTCACCTTTTTTGATGCTTGCGATGCGACGAATGTCGAGACGCACTGACGTATAGAATTTAAGAGCCTTGCCGCCCGTAGTAGTTTCCGGATTTCCAAACATAACCCCAAGTTGCATGCGGATTTGGTTGATGAAGATAATGATGGTTTTTGATTTTGCCGTAATGGCTGTCAATTTGCGAAGCGCTTGGCTCATAAGCCGCGCCTGTTTTCCCATCTGTGCTTGACCCATGTCCCCCTCAATTTCATCTTTTGGTGTGAGTGCTGCTACCGAGTCCACAACAATCATGTCGATGTTTCCACTGCGCACGAGCGACTCCACTATTTCAAGTGCTTGTTCACCCGTGTCAGGCTGGGAAATGAGAAGTTCATCAAGTTTTACGCCAATACGCCGCGCATATTCAGGGTCAAGGGCATGTTCCGCGTCCACAAAAGCACACACCCCACCTTTTTTCTGCGCTTCAGCGATGGAGTGAAGGGCCAGAGTTGTTTTGCCCGAAGATTCTGGACCAAAAATTTCTATGATGCGCCCACAGGGAAGACCGCCCACGCCAAGAGCAGCATCAAGTCCAATGGACCCTGTTGAAATTGCAGGGATTGCTGCTGGCTTGCCCGACCCAAAGGTCATGATGGCCTCGTCGCCAAACTTTGTTTTTATTTCTTTGATGGCAAGTTCTATTGATTTTCGTTTTGCGTCTTTTGACGCATCCGACACATTGTCTGCCCGAACCTCGACCGATTTTGCTGCTTTCGCTGGTTTTTTTGCCATACAATAAAAAAGATAAAATTTAGGGAACGACTACTGCCACCCTCTTCGTAACTGTGCGTCCGAAGCGATCGTTTGCCGTTAGAGATAGTATAGCGCCTCCTTGGGGCAGGGTGATTAGGTGAGAGAAGTGGCCCAATTCATCAAAAAGAAGGGGACTGCCATTTAGTGTGACTGACTGCGCCCGCTCCACAGTGCCTTCAATGTTCACGAATCCGTCGACAACAGTAGCTCCGTCTAGTGGCGAAACAACTGTCAAGAGTGGCCCCCAAAGAAGTGGTTTAGCTTCCGTAAAAGCGTATCCGAGCAGTATGACCAGAACCAGTGCAATGGCGCCACGAATAAGCATCGTTAAAATTCAGTTTCTTCCGCACTTGGACTCGTGGCGCCTCCTCGAGAAAGAACTTCGCGTGGGCGGGAGCCGTCGGCGCCGCCGATGACACCTTTTTCTTCAAGAAGATCCATAAGTCTTGCGGCGCGCGAATACCCAATACGAAGCTTCCTTTGGAGATACGAGGTTGAAGCCCTCCCAGCTTCTTCTACGGCAACACGGGCTTGTTCATAAAGGTTGTCGTCCACATCGCTATCTTCAAGGCTTCCAGAAAGCATGATGGCATCGTTTGGTTCTGCACTGGCGCCTCCGTTTCCTCCAAGCTCGAGCGATGTAAGGTCGCCTGCATTATGGCTTTTTATGTATTGCACAACCTTTTTAACCTCATTTTCTCCGATATAGGCAGTTTGGATACGCACGGGCTTTTGCATGTCGCTTGAAAGATAGAGCATGTCGCCAGCGCCAAGCAGTGTTTCCGCGCCTCCCGAATCAAGAATAGTGCGTGAATCAATTTGAGAAGCAACTTGGAGCGCCATACGAGTCGGAACGTTTGCCTTGATGAGACCTGTGATGACGTTTACCGATGGGCGCTGTGTTGAAAGCACAAGGTGGATTCCCACGGCTCGAGACATCTGAGCAAGCCGCACGATAGAAGCCTCAAGTTCGCGAGGATAGCTTTGCATAATGTCAGCAAGCTCATCTATAAAAATCATGATGTAGGGCATCGCCTCGGGAAGGGGAACAGTCCCTTTCTTTTTTGCAGGTTCCACAATTGAGTTGTGGTACGACTCAATGTCGCGAACCGTTTCTGCTTCGAGAATGTTGTAGCGGCGCTCCATTTCCTTCGCGGCCCACTTAAGAGCAAGAATGCTTTTCTTCGGATCAGTGATGACGGGGGTGAGTAGGTGGGGAATGCCGTTATAGAGGGTGAGCTCAACTCGCTTCGGGTCGATCATAATAAGTCGGAGCTGGTTCGGACCATTTCGGTAGAGCAGGGAGGTGATGAGTGCGTGTATGGCAACGGACTTTCCAGAGCCCGTGGCGCCCGCCACAAGACCGTGTGGCATCTTTGCAACGTTCACATAGTGTGGAGTGCCCGTGATGTCTCTGCCAAGTGCTGCAAGCAGGGGCTTCTTGCTTTCGGTCCATTCAGGAGCGCTCAAGATGCCGCCCAAGCCCACCATGGCCTTTGTGGTGTTCGGAACTTCGATGCCCACCAAAGATTTTCCAGGGATAGGCGCCTCGATGCGAACAGGATGTGCCGCAAGGGCGAGCTCAAGGTTGTTCTGAAGCGATACGATTTTTGAAAGGCGTACCCCTTCAGCGGGCTTTATTGCATAACGAGTAACCGTTGGACCGACTGAAACTTCGTCCATTTCAACATCAATGCCAAAATTTTGGAACGTACGCTTAATGATATTTGCATTTGCCTTGATGTCGCCAGTACCTGGTTTCCCACGATCCTCGCCGAGGATGGAAAGTGGAGGTGGGTCATATTCACCGTCGAAATTTTGAATGACTGCTTTTGGAGCGGTGCCAACTGAATCTTCAGTGTTTCTATTAAAAACAGTTACAACAGGTTCACGTTCAGGGGCGGGGGGTGGCTGGGGCGTTTCGGTGTCGCTTGCCGGTGGCGCATCATCATAATCATCGGACGTATCTCCTCGTAAACTCGGAAGACGTACATTTCCAAGAGCGCTTGTTGCCGCGTCTCCCGTTTTCTTTGCGGCACCACTTAAAAGGGCGAGGAGTGCAGCTATGTCAGCGACCATGGCAACTCCAACCGCCGCAACGGAGAGGAGTATGACGAGTGCTCCGGCAATGCCAAAGAACTTAGACGCAGTGTGTCCAAGATAGTTTCCAGCAAGACCGCCCCATGCAGAGGTTGCGAGGCCCAGGAGTCCAAGAAGTGAAAGCGAAATAAAAATAAAACCGGCCATCGTCATGGTTCCGACAAAAGAGCGTTCCAGCATGAGCATGAGTCCGAGGGCAACAATGATGGCAGGGAGGAGGTAGGAAAGCACTCCAAGGAAACCAAAGGCATAGCCAAAAAGTGCAAAGCCTATAGGCCCTCCAAGTCCAAAGACGGAGAGTCCGAGAATAAGACCAAAGGCAATGAGGACAATGGTCCCCATCCATTTAACGAGCGCTTGATAGTGCGCTTGTTCACGTGACTTTCGTCGCTTCATATAAGGATTTTACCACCTCAATCAAGAGCATGTTTCAAGAGGGTGCTCCTTGCATGCCAAGGTAAAGGACATATACTTACCTTCAATAGGACGTCCAAAAATAAAAATGGAAAATAAAGGACATAGCAAGGATGGTCAGCAGGTTTCAAAAGAAACAAACTTTGATAATTTTGTCCTTGAAAAAAGTATATTTTCCAACATATTTGATAAAGACATACGAAGGGTATATATCTATAAAAAGGCAGAACGTCTCGCGCGGGCGGTGCATCTTGTTACTCCCGCTTTTGTACATTCGCCGGCGCTCCGTATGCGATCGGACACTATTGCTGTTGCTCTGGTAGACGCTGCAATTCTTCCTCCAGGGCTCGCGCGCGCGGCTCTTTCAAAAGAGCTACTCTCACTCTCAAGTCTCCTTTCCATGGCACGCACCGGAGGCCTCTTGTCTGCGATGAATGCCGAACTCATTTCACATGAAGCTCACAATCTCCTTCAGGAAATAGCAGGATACGAAGAACCCCGGCTTTCATTTGAACATGTGCCAACGCTCGCTGAACTTTCCAAGTCATCTTCCGGGAGGGTAGTGAACAAAACATCTCCAAAGTCTGGTTCTCGCAAAGCGCTGTCTTTAAACACTCAAAACCCGAAAGGCCAATATAAAGGACATGTATTAAAGGACAATGAAGCAAAGAATGGCCGGAGAGAAAACATATTAGCTGTCCTTAAAACAAAAGGGCCGTCCTATATAAAGGACATATCCACCATGGTGCGCGGCGTAAGCGAAAAGACCATACAAAGGGAGCTCCAGGCACTTACGCAAGAGGGCATTATTATAAAAGAGGGAGAGCGTCGTTGGACAACTTACACCATTGCCGTCTAAAGGGTCTCGTTCATGGCGCGTTCATATATAGGACGTACATTCTTAGTCCGTTTGACTTATACCCCCTAAATCGCTACTATTCAGCTGTGGATATATCGGGGAAGTAGCAGATGAAAAAAGGCCGGAAACGGCCTCTTTCTGCTATCTATCCATGGAGTGTTATCCACATCGTTACTATGAAGAGAACACGGGAATCACCATTGTGTCGGTATACTTCATAAGTGTGCCGATACGGGATGAGATTTTCCTGAACGACTGGGTCGTTGAAAAAAGAATACGTACGTTTTAAGTGAGAATCGCGAGTGTCATTACTCGCGCGTTTCCCCGTCATCGGTAACGACGGGATGCTGCATTTCTGAATTATTTCTGTTACGGATGGAAGACTGAATTTCCCGAAACCTTTGCCAACTAACCGATGGGACGCGTGTCGATATTGCGCCCTGTCGGGTAGTGTGAAAATCATTCAGCACGATGTGCGAATTACAAATGTTTCAAAGGGTGTGTACGGCGTACAACTTTATTACTTTCGTGCGCCGCGCATACTTAAATTAATTATTGACAGATATATGAGTATTACGAACACAAACACTGTTGCAAAGGTTGCAGCCGTGATTGCCGGTCTCGGACTCGTTGCAATGTCGTTCGCATCATTCGCAGTTCCTGCAAAGGCAGCAACTACCGAAGAGATCGCAGCGCAGATTGCAGCACTCACAGCCGAGCTTGCAAAACTTCAGGGTGGAACAACAACTTCAACAACCTTTACACGTGATCTTACGATCGGTGCAACGGGTGCTGATGTTACCGCTCTTCAGACGTGGCTTATTGGAAAGGGCTTTGCTATTCCTGCAGGCGCTACTGGTTACTTCGGTACTCAGACTGCTGCAGCTGTTGCGGCCTACCAGACTGCTAATGGTATTGCACCAGCAGCAGGTTACTTTGGTCCTATCACTCGCGCTAAGGTAAACGCGATGGCAGGAACAACAACTGGCGGAACAACTACGGGTGGCACAACCACTACGGGTGGTCTCTCAGGCGGTGAGGCAGACCTTAGCAACTTTGACCTCATTGGAGGCGATGATGTTATGGAAGGCGACACTGACGTTGAAATCGCAGTTGCGAAATTCGATGTTGATGGCGGCGATGCACGTATTGAGCGTGTAACTGTTGACTTCCACGGAGTTAACACTTCTTACAGTGAGAAGCCATGGGACTATGTTGATTCTCTTTCAATCTACTTGAATGACAAGAAGATTGGAGATGTTGATGCTGGTTCTAAGGATGACTGGGACGAAGAGGATGATGACGCTGATCACAGCGGAGACTCAACTCTTGAGTTCTACTCTATCGACGTTCCAGTTGATGGTGTAGTTGAGGAGGGTGACGAAGCAGAGCTTTCTATCCGTGTGGATGCACAGAGCTCTATTGACGCAACCGACCTCAGCCAGACCTTCAAGGTTCAGGTTCCAGATGACGGTGTTCGTGCTGTTGATGCCGAAGGTATCCAGCAGTACGTAGGTGATGGCGAGGAAATCACTCTCGGCTTTGATGCTGCAGAGGACGGTGACCTCACAGTTAAGAAGAGCTCGGATACTCCAATTTCCGGCGTTCTCGTAGCTGACACTACCGACACTTCAGATGAATTCGATGTTCTTAAATTCGAAATCAAGAACTCGGACGATGCAGATGCAATACTTAACGACCTTAAGGTTCGTGTTGCTACCTCTTCTCCAACTGACTTGAACGGTGTAAACATCACGGATATCATCCGCAATGCAACCCTTACGGTTGACGGCGATGATTTCAGTGGTGACATCAACTCGGACAACACTATCGACTTCGATGACATGGATGTGACTCTTGCTGGTGATGAAACCACCGAGTTTACACTCTCTATCGAGCTCTTTGGCCAGTCCGGTCACTTCGTAGCAACAGGTCACACGCTCACCTTCCGAGTTGAAGGTGGTACGTCTGGCGATGTTGATGCAGAAGGCGACAACACTGGAGATTCTTCTACAGTGAGCGGCACCGCAACAGGTGAAGAACAGTCGGTTGCTGTCGACGGAGGCGTTTCGGTTGAAGGCAGCACTATGTCTGCTACCCTCGTACCAAGCGACACCATCACAAACAGCTACGGAACCTTCACGGTTAAGTACGACATCACTGCCGTTGGCGATGATGTATACATTCCAAAGGCAGTTGGTACTGCAGCAAACACCTCTGGTGTAACTGCTTCGACCACCTACCTCGGATCAGTGATTGATTCTGCGATGAGCGCTTCGACAACGAACGCAGTTGTAACGACTTCACTTACCACGACGGCTGACTCTGACAACACGTACTTCTACGTAGTTCACGAGGGCGACACAGAAACCTTCACGGTCTCTGTAAGCATCAACCCAAATGGTACGTCAGCTGACCTCGGTTCATTCCAGGTTGGTCTCGACAAAGTTAAGTTCTCTGCAATTGACACTAACCTCAACAGTCTTCAGACTCTCGAGGTTGATCAGAGCGACGCAGACTTCCACACCGATCCTCTCACTATCGCTGGTTAATCTTTCTTTGAGGGAAACCTCGGGTAGATATAGCTAGAGATAATGGGTTGAAAGGTTAGGAAAACAAAACTCCCCGCGAAAGCGGGGAGTTTTGTTTTCCTATAGTGATATACTTTTTACGCATGGATTACTTCCTCCACTTTCTCAAATTCACGAGCGGTTTCGCGCTCATACTTGCCGTTGCTCTTGTAACCCTCAAGGTATTTTCCGTTGCGGCGGTCTAACTTCCTTTATATTTGCCAGAGTGAATAACTCCTGGTAAAGTTCTTTTTGTACGAACCGAAGACCGTGGGTGCCGTTTTTGTCCAAAAGCGAAGCGATTGAGTACAAAACCGAGCATGCAGAAATGTTTTCCTAAAATATTTCTGCGGCCGTTTTTTACTGAAAAGTAACGCTTTTGACTAAACGTCATAAATCCTACGCAGGGAGACCAACTAAGGGTCGAAATCTCCTCATCGTTTTCGTATACAACCAGTTTGCAGGATTTTCCTGTTGCTGCCAGCTTAAACTGATTACAATGGCCATTACCAAAACAAAGAAACAAGACATTATTGCGAAACTTGAGGACGCCTTCTCAAGGGCAACTTCAATGGTGTTCGTGAAATTCGGGAAGCTTTCGGTTGCAGATACCTCTGCCATGCGAAAGGCACTTAAGACCGAGGGCACGAGCTACTACGTCGCAAAGAAGACACTCATCCGCCGCGCACTCGCGTCCCGTGGAATTTCTGGCACCCTGCCCGAACTTCCAGGCGAAATAGCGGTTGCATGGACCGAAACTGATGCTACGGCTCCGGCACGCAGCATCTATGAGCACGGTAAGAAACACAAAGGCTCGCTTTCCATCATGGGAGGAGTCTTTGATGGGGTCTTTACGGACGCCGTTGCTATGACCGCAATTGCAACCATCCCACCAGTTCCCGTGCTTCGTGGCATGTTTGTGAATGTCATCAATTCACCCATTCAGCAATTGGTGATTGCGCTCGACCAAATCGCACAGAAGAAAACGGCGTAACATTATTCCAAAAATTAATTTATACGTATGTCAGATGAAACAACCCAAGCAGTAGAAGCAACTGAAGTTGCCGCTCCCGCAGAAGCAGCTCCGGTTGCTGAAGTGGTAAAAGAAGAGGCGGCTCCCGTTGCAGCAGCTGAAGTAGTAGAAGTGCCAGCAAAGTTCAAAAAACTTGTTGAGGAAATTGAGACTATGACGGTTCTCGAGCTTTCCGAGCTTGTAAAAGTGTTTGAGAAGAAGTTTGGTGTTTCTGCATCTGCCGTTGCTGTTGCCGCTCCTGGAGCAGCTGCAGCAGGTGAGGATGCAAAATCAACTTTTGATCTTGAGCTTACTGATGCAGGCGCTCAGAAGATTGCCGTTATTAAGATAGTTAAAGAAGTGATGGCACTTGGCCTTAAGGAAGCAAAGGACCTCGTTGACGGTGCTCCGTCCATGCTCAAGCAGGGTATGAAGAAGGAGGACGCTGACGAACTCAAAAAGAAAATTGAGGATGCCGGAGGCAAGGTGACTTTGAAGTAAGTCTTAGGAACGACTTGCTCCCAGCGCTCACTCGGAGCAAAAATGAGAATCTTTGCTCCTCGCTCGCTAAGCAGTAACCTTCAAAGTCACCGCCAGTCCAGCACCGTCCCTAGATTACAAGGTCATTCTTATGACGCAGGAATCTAGGGCTAACGGTGTCGGGCAAGGTTACGCTTAAGTAACTTTTCCGGAGGTCCCGCACGCAAGCGTGCGGGGCAAGGAGGCAAGGTGACTTTCAAAGTTCAATAAAAAATACCGCACGAAAGTGCGGTATTTTTTATTTGCATATAAACGAAACGGCTTCGGCACGTTAGTGCCGAAGCCGAAAATATATCAGCGTCTCAAATTCTCAAACGCCTCAGTGAGTTCCTCCATAAATTTGCTATTGTTTTTGATGTCCCCACTCACCACAAGTTCAAGTTCCGAATGGGTTTCATTCGGAACCCATTTTTGCGATGAAGAGCAGATCACCATACTCGTTCTCTACATGCCTAACCTTCATTTCTTCTCCCGAATATGTCTGAAAATTCTCAAACAAGGTACTGAGCCAGTGTGCAAAGTACCATAACCCCATGTGAAGACCTACTGAAATCGGTCATCTACAAAACACGAACCGCGCATATGGCAAATTTGCGCCTATTTCCTGCTTAGGTAGAATTGGGCTTTATGGACCCGCTCGCGAAAATCTTTGGCTCCGCCAATCGACTGAAACTCCTTCGCCTTTTTCTTTTTAATGATGACACTGCCTTTGCGCTCCCCGACGCAGCTATGCGGGCAAAAATTAATGTTGCCGCTACGCGAAAGGAATTGAATACTCTGGTGGCTGCAGACGTTCTTAAAAAACGAAAGTCGGGAAAGATAACAACGTATCAAGCCAATCAGCGTTTTGAACATCGCGAAGCACTTCTTATGTTCTTGCGAAGCACCACCTCTGTAAAGGACACGCACATTATTGACTGGTTTCGCAAAGCAGGAACCCTCCGTGCCATCGTTCTCTCTGGCATATTTACCGGCTCACTTGAATCTAAGATTGATCTTCTCATCGTAGGAGACCGACTTGAGGAACGAGCTATTAAAAGCGCCGTGCATGACATCGAAGCTGAACTTGGAAGGGAACTGCGCTACGCTGCTTTTACGACTCCGGATTTTCGTTATCGTTTGGGCGTGTACGACCGACTCATTCGTGATGTGATGGACTATTCTCACCGCACTATCCTCGACAAGCTTGGTTTATAAGCACGGTCTAAAAAAAGGGATAATCCACACAGGATACATTGTGTGCTCAGGTTCTTGTTACACTAATGGGCAAGCAGGCCCCGACCCCAATCCCGCGCTGTAAACGCTGGAGCGGAGATAAGGCGCTTGCTCGCTCATTCAGTTGCTGCTGCCGTTATCCCCAGGGTATGCCCCGGGAATCCTCTGGCAGTGTCAAAATGAGTGTACGGGCAGGTTCGCCTGCGCCTTATTACCGATAATGCGTGCTCGCTATACTCTATGTTTCTAACTACTTGGGCTCAAGTGCTAAATATTTCTTTCCAAGACTTGTTCTACGGTCTTGTTGCGTTTCTTCCGAATTTGCTCGTTGCAATCATCATCTTTGTTATTGGATGGTTGGTTGGCGTCGGGCTCGGACGAGTTGTCGCACAGGTTATACAAGCACTTCGTGTCGATCAGGCACTTCGCTCTGCGGGTGTTGATCGTGTCGTTGAGCGTGCGGGCTTCAAGCTCGACTCAGGTGCCTTCCTTGGCATGCTTGTTAAGTGGTTCTTCATTGTTGTGTTCTTGGTCGCCGCTCTCGATGTGCTCGGTCTTATGCAAGTAACGGTATTCCTTCGCACGGTTGTGCTTGGATACCTTCCACAGGTAATTGCGGCAGTACTCATTCTGCTTGTTGCCGCAGTGGTTGCTCAGGCAGCTGAGCGTTTGGTTGCTGGATCTGCTCGTGCAGCTAGCCTCACCTCGGCAAATTTCCTTGGTGCGGTTACTCGTTACTCAATCTGGATTTTCGCTGTTCTTGCAGCACTTGACCAGCTTCAGGTTGCCCCAGCATTTGTTCAGACGCTCTTTACGGGTATCGTGATTGCTATCGCGCTTGCCATCGGTCTTTCTTTTGGACTTGGTGGCCAACAGGCAGCAGCTCGCTACATCGAAAAGGTGCGAGAACAGGTGAAGGATTAAGGCATTTCCCCCTCAAAGGGAAGCAAGCAAAAGCCTCGCGAAAGCGAGGCTTTTGCTTGCTTGACAGGGTAGATGAGTACGCGTATTCTGGGCCTTACGTGTTTAAGAACTACGAAGAAACCATTCCTTGCGAGCGGGTACGGCCCTAGGCCAATCGTGTGCACACACGAAACCCCGCCCCAAAAGGGCGGTTTTCGTTTCTGGAAATACGGGTTCGTTGACAATCGAATACGCATAGGTAATCAAAACCGTTCTTACGAAAGTAAGGGCGGTAAAAGAAATTGCAAATCCCATATCACTTTTTGTAAGGAAGTGGTATGGGAAAACTCACAATATTGTGGTGTTCAGGTCTCCGCACAGGAGATGTGAAGGGTGCACGGTGGATGCCTTGGCTTGCAACAGCGATGAAGGACGTGACTAACCTGCGAAAAGCTTCGGGGAGGCGGTATGTAGCCTTTGATCCGGAGATGTCCGAATGAGGAAACTCATCTGCGTATGCAGATACCCATTGAGTAATGTCTTTGGGAGCGTACCTTGGGAAGTGAAACATCTCAGTACCAAGAGGAAAAGAAAACAAGAGCGAGCCGTGTTCCGTTCGCGCATTATGTTTGTGCGAATGGAACACGTCTCTCGCGATTCCCCAAGTAGCGGCGAGCGAAACGGGAAGAGCCCAAACCGCAAGATTCGTCTTGCGGGGTTGTAAGGCAGAAGTTCCGTACTTGTACGGCAAGAGTTACAAACGATATCTATAACAGAATCTGCTGGAAAGCAGAGCCCTAGAGGGTAATGGCCCCGTATGTGAAATATATATCGCTCTTGTGCTTCTGTTCTTGAGTAGCTCGAGACACGAATAGCTCGAGTGAATCTGCCGGAACTAACCGGTAAGGCTAAATATGTTGCAGGACCGATAGTGAACTAGTACCGTGAGGGAAAGGTGAAAAGAACCCCGAAAGGGGAGTGAAATAGAACTGAAACCGTGTACTTACAAAGGGTCATAGCGGGATTTATTCCGTGGTGGCGTGCCTATTGAAGAATGAGCCGGCGAGTGTATGTATGTTGCGTGGCTAAGTCCTTTGTCGGATGAAGCCGTAGGGAAACCGAGCGTGAATAGCGCGTCTGTATCATACATACGACCCGAAGCCAGATGAGCTTGCCATGTGCAGGGTGAAGTGAGGAGAAATCCTCATGGAGGCCCGAACCCGTTGGTCGTACAACGCCTTGGGATGACATGTGGTAAGGAGTGAAAAGCTAATCGAATCTGGTAATAGCTGGTTCTCTCCGAAACAGCTTTTGGGCTGGCGTCGCGTGTTCCTTCCGGGGGTAGAGCACTGGAAGGGTCAAACAGGGAGAAATCTCGTTGACCCTATCAACCTCCGAATACCGGAAGTCAGAGCGCGGCAGTTAGAAGGTGGGGGCGAAGCTCCATCGATCGAGAGGGGAAGAGCCCAGATCGCCAGTTAAGGCCCCAAAATCGACGCTCAGTATATCCACAAGGAAGTGGGAATCCTTTGACAATGAGGATGTTGGCTTAGAAGCAGCCACCATTTAAAGAAAGCGTAACAGCTCACTCATCGAGGGTTCCCGCGCCGAAGATGATCGGGATTAAGCGTCGTGCCGAAACTGCGGGTGCGAATTTCGTTCGCGAAATTCGCGCGGTAGGAGAGCGTTCCAATCGCGATGAAGGATAAGGGGTGACCCATTCTGGAGCGTTTGGAAGTGAGGATGCCGGTACAAGTAACCACAATGCGGGTGAGAACCCCGCACATCAAAAGACTAAGGTTTCCTCAGCCATGGTGATCAGCTGAGGGTTAGTCGGGCCTAAGGGGATGGCGAAAGCCGCACCCGATGGACACACGGTTAATATTCCGTGACCGTTTCGCATGCGACGAAGTGACGGACTGCTGTATGTATTGCCGGTAATCGGATTCCGGTTGGCGATATGAGGAAGTGTTCTAGGAAAATCCGGAACACACTATTCCAAATATCGTCGCAATGTTCTCCCACGGGGGAATAGAGAATACAAAGCGCGGTTCCAAGAAAACCTTCTAAGCTTCAGTGCGAAACGTCCGTACCGCAAACCGACACAGGTGGTCAAGTCGAGTAGACTACGATGAACGAGTGAGAGGTCCTCAAGGAACTCGGCAAAAAAGCGGCCGTAAGTTAGCGATAAGGCCTGCCCTCCGCAAGGAGGGCCGCAGTGAAAGTTTTTCTGGCAACTGTTTACCAAAAACACAGCTCCCTGCGAACTCGTAAGAGGATGTATAGGGGGTGACGCCTGACCAATGCCGGAAGGTCAAGCACGGGTGGTCCATAACTTCGGTTATGGGCTGGACTGTGTAAGCCCCGGTGAATGTCGGCGATAACTATAATCGTCCTAAGGTCCTGCATCCGATTTTTCGGCTGCAGGACGGATTGGGACGATTATAGGAGACCGTAAACAGTTCTGAATAAGAGTGCGTCATTCAAAGCTACCTCGTTATGCAGCAATGCATAGCAGATCCGCGGCTCACAAGAGAGGCCATACGCCGCGCATCCACGAATGTAAAAATTTGGGGATGAAGAAATGGTCCACGGTTAAAGGAATACGTGAGCGCAATTCCTTGTCGGGTAAGTTCCGACGTGCACGAATGGCGTAATGACTGGAAAACTGTCTCGAGGACTCGCTCGGTGAAAATGCAATTCCGGTGAAGATGCCGGATACCTGTAGTTAGACGAAAAGACCCCAGGAGCTTTACTGCAGCTTCGTATTGGGGCTACGTGGCTCATGCGTAGCATAGATGGGAGAGGTTGAGATATCGGTTTCGGCTGGTATGGACTCGTCAGTGAAATACCATTCTTGAGTCGTGTAGTTTCTAACCGATGTGATGAACCACATCGGGACCGTGCGTGGCAGGCAGTTTTGGTGGGGCGCTATCCTCCTAAAAAGTAACGGAGGAGTCTATTAAGGT
>JBAQPM010000013.1:0-38460 GCA_049305795.1 Minisyncoccia bacterium
GCGCAGTGCTTTTTACTGTCTATATGCAGCAGTATCCCCAAAAGTTCCTACGAACATAGGCTATACTATTTCCATATGAAATCATTCATCAACGGTATGAGTCGGTTCTGTCTTAATGAATCGCTCGGTGTTCTGCTTATTCGCGTTATTACTGGCCTTATCTTCTTTACCCACGGTTGGGCAAAGCTTGGGAATCTTGCGGGAACAGAACAATTCTTTGTAATGCTCGGTGTCCCTGCATTTATGGCCGTTGTGGTTGCTTCTCTTGAAGTGGTTGGTGGTATTGCTCTTGTGCTTGGTGTTGCCACACGTTTCTTTGGTTTTGTGCTCGGCGTCATCATGTTGTTTGCAATATTCCTTACCGGATTTGAGCGTGGCGTTTCTGCCCATGAATTCGAAGCGATTCTTTGTGCTGCGGCATTTGGCGTAGCGCTTATTGGTTCTGGCCGCTTTGCACTTTTCCCAATGGAGTGTCGCGATTGCGGCGGGATGATGTGTAAACCAGGGACTTCGACTTGCAAGGTCTAAACGTAATACTTTTTAAAACAAAACCCCCGCGCCAAAGGCGCGGGGGTTTTGTTTGCCCAATCTTTAATTAAAAAGATGTTACAATCCCGCTAGGTCGTGTTCTTGTCCGACGTCCAAAGCAAATGGAAGGAGAGGGATTAATGAGAAAGATACGCAGGAGACGTATGCGGCTGGGAAGGCCGGGCGATATAGGCTTCCGAGTCGTGCGTCTTCCGGGCGGCCGCTTCCGGATGGTTGCAAATGATCTGAGGGCTCACAAAGCTCTTATGGAAATCCTTCGGGAGGACATGAGGAAAGAAGACCCCTCCAATCCGTTTTGCTGGACGGAAGGAAAGCCTCCGATCAAGTCCCGTATAGGCTTTACGATTACAAGAGGTCCGGATGGAGAATTCCTTGCTAAGGCCAACGATTTCGATGCTCATCGGAAACTGATGGCTTGGCTCGATAAGGAATTTGCCGACCGGTAATAAAAAGAGGTAAAGGCCCAGCAAATTGCTGGGCCTTTTAGTATAAATGAGCTTACGAGTGCAGAATTTTATTTTTTCTCCACCAAGCTAAAAGGATTTCGATACCGATAGGCAGAAGGGAGATACAAATGATGCCGATAGTTGCGGGGAAGAGATAGTGTTCGCTGCCAGGGATGGCAGCGCCAAGAACATATCCTAAAAGGGTTATTCCTGCACCCCACAATATGCCGCCGATGATGTTATTGCGCAGGAATGTGCGGTAACGCATGCTTCCTATGCCTGCGAAAATCGGTACAAAGCTTCGCACGATTGGTACAAAGCGTGCGATGATGACCGCTTTTACTCCATATTTTGCATAAAAGAGTTCTGTTCGCGCAAGGTGCTTGGGGTTAAAGAAAAATGAATCCGGTTTTGAAAAAAGTTTTATGCCCCATGTTGCGCCGATCCAATAGCCAACTGTGTCTCCCAAAATTGCAGCGGAAACGATGGTGGGAACAAGTATCCAGATGTTAAGCAGACCTGCCGAAGCAAAAAAGCCGGAAGTGAATAAAAGACTGTCTCCGGGAAAGATGAATCCAAAGGGAAGTCCAGACTCTGCAAACGCAATGCCGAAGATACCAATGTAGCCGGCAGTTTGAATAAGTTCTGGAAGTGGAAGGCCGAAAAAATCAAGCATGGTGAGTGCAGTATAGCCATGAAGTTGTTAGATATCCACAGGGTCGTCCTTCGCATCTAAACCAACCTCTAGGCGTTCTATACTTACTGCGGTAAGGATTATTAGAATCTAATTGAACCACTATGGTTCCCTCTACGTATGTCAGGAAAAATGCTCGCTCTTGTTCTCGGAGTCGTCTTTGTTCTCGTGGGTATCTTGGGTTTTATCTCAAATCCGCTTGTTGGCGAGGGCGCGTTGTTCCACACCAACACCGCCCATAACCTCGTACATCTCGCTTTTGGCTTGATACTGCTTGGCGTCGCGATGTGGGCACCTATGCAAAGTGCGCTTTGGCTTAAAGTGCTCGGTGCGCTCTACCTGCTTGTTGCTTTACTTGGTTTTGTTATGACCTCACCACTTTTGGGATTAGTTGAGGTGAATGGTGCTGATAACTGGCTCCACGTGGTTCTCGGTGTTGTCCTCATTGGACTTGGTTTCTGGGCTCATGAGGAGGAAGAGTCTCCTGCAATGCCTACGATGATGTAGTTTTGTTTCTAGGAGTTAAAACACACCGCGGCCGCAAGGCCGCGGTGTGTTTTTGAATATAAAAATAAACCAACCGAACTCAAAGAAGGTTCGGTGGTTGGTGTTGCATTAGTGTGGTGGCAGATGGAACGCTCCGGCCGATGCTGCAAGTTGGGTTGCAATAGAGGCTGAAACTTCGGCGCCATGTAAAAATGCAATGATGGTTGCTTGCAGTTGTTCAAAGATCGGATGAGCTAGAACTTTAAGAGTAATAAGAAGAAGACCAAAACCAATTGCGCTTAAAATAGGCATATATTTCAAGTGATGGATAAGCCGCGATGAGTATCAGCGGCAAGACAATGGGACTGTCTTTTGGTTTCTTAGAATTTCTCAACGTTCTTCTACCTACCAAAACCTGCCAAGTGTTAAAATGGTTACATGTCGAATACGTCTACGGAAGAAAAAGCGATTTTCGCAGCGGGATGTTTCTGGGGAATTGAAAAGGCCTTTCTTGATGTTCCGGGTGTTACAAATGTAATATCGGGGTATACGGGTGGACATACTGACCACCCAACGTATGAACAAGTGTGTTCCGACACTACGGGGCACGCAGAGGCAGTCCAAGTTACCTTTGACCCAGCTAAGGTTTCTTATGAGGTTCTGGCGCAGAAGTTTTTCTCCTTTCACGATCCAACACAGATGAATAGACAGGGGCCTGATGTTGGCACGCAGTACCGCTCAGGAATTTTTTACCTTGATGAATCTCAAAAGGAAATCGCGGAGCGGATAAAAAACGAACTTACTCCGAACTTTTTTCCAAAAACCATTGCAACCGAAATAACTGCTGCAACCACGTTTTGGCTGGCCGAAGAATACCACCAGCGGTATTTTGAAAAGCACCCAAACGCCGTTTGTCATATATAATTGAAAGCACATGAATCCGAACCATACGAGATTTTGGGAAAATCAGTTTGTGCCACTTGGCGTCCTTCTTGCCACAGGGCTCATTGTGGTTGGCGCCATTGTTTCAGTCACCGCCATCTCCATAAAGAACGCGAGTAACACTATTTCAGTCACTGGTTCAGCAACAACGCAGGTTTCCGCTGACACTGCAAAATGGACTGTTTCGGCTGCGCGCTCGGTTCTTGAGGATGGTATACCCGCGGCAACGACAGTAGTGATAGGGGACGTTACAAAAATATCAATGTTCTTTAAAAATGCAGGTATTGCCGAGGACGCCATTACTCTTGGTGTCGTGCACACAGACCAAGATTATTCATATTCGCAGGATGCAAATGTTCCAAAAAGATACATCGTTCGACAGGATGTAACAGTTTCTTCAAACGATCCCGCACGTATACAACAGCTTGCACAAAATCTTTCCGCTCTTACAAATCAGGGCGTGATCTTTTCGATACAAGACCCGCAATACTATGTTTCGACACTCCCTGACCTCCGTATTTCATTAATTGGAGAAGCGGTCAAAGATGCGAAAATGCGCACCGAGCAAATTGTAAAAAACACCGGACAATCAGTTGGGCGTCTACAGTCTGCTTCTTCGGGCGTCGTCCAGGTGCTTGCAGGAGACTCAGTAGATGTCTCTGATTACGGCACCTACGATACTTCGACCATTGATAAAAAGGTGATGGTTACTATCCGTGCAACCTTCTTCGTTAAGTAGTTTTTTTATTTCTCTTCTTCTTTTTCAAACGCCAAGCAGACGGAGTTGATGCAGTAACGTTTGCCGCCCGCGTCTTTCGGACCATCGTCAAAGACGTGGCCCAAATGACCTCCGCAGGTTTTGCAATAGACTTCGGTGCGTAGCATTCCATGAGAATCGTCAATGCGCGTGCCGACATTTTCAGCAATTGCAGGGTCAGTGAACGAAGGCCAGCCAGTGCCGGAATCAAACTTTGCGTCCGAATTAAAAAGCATAGTTCCGCAGGCTTTGCAGCGATAGACACCTTTCTCGTGATTGTCTACATAGGCGCCGCTAAAGGGAGCTTCGGTGCCGCGCTCTCGAAGCACCTGGTATGCTTCGGGCGAAAGCTTTTCTTTCCATTCTTCGTTTGATTTTGTTTCAATCTCCATCTTCCATACCTCAAGAATATCATGTCTATGGTTGCTCCTCGCCCCAGTAGGGGGTAGGATTCAAGGAATGAAAAAAGTCACTTTGTTGCCCCTTATCATCCTCGTTTTAGCCTTCCTTGGCATTGCTGATGCCTGGTACCTCGCACAGAGCGCACTTTCTGGGACACCCCTTGCCTGTGATATCAATGGTCTTACCAGCCTCAGCGGATGCAACATCGTGGCGCAGAGTCCTTATTCCCATTTTTTTGACGTTCCACTTGGCGTGTACGGAGTCTTTTTTTATGGACTTGTCTTTGTTGCGGCCGCAATTGCTCTGGTAACGTCGCATAAAAAGGTGCATCTGGGGCTTCATGCACTTGGTGTGCTGGGTGTTCTCGCTTCTCTCATTTTTCTTTTCATACAATTTGTCCTCATTAAGGCGTTTTGTATGTACTGTCTTGCTTCTGCAGGTATAGCCCTTTTCATATTTTTTGCCTCTTTCAGACTCTGGAAGATAACTGATTCCGAGGATTCCAAAAAGCCCGCAGTAGTTCCGTGGGGATCTGATGTTATGTGATATTCTAGAAGTATGCGCATCGGCTTTTTATTCGCCCTCCTTTTTCTCCCAACCCTTACCTTCGCTGCAACAGCGGAACCTGCGCAAACATTTTTAGTATCAGAACCTGAAAATAATGTATATGCAGGAGGCGGAGATACCCTAATCACAACTCCCGTTTCCGGCGATCTCGTTGCTGCCGGCGCATCAGTTATTGTTTCTTCTTCGGTGCTTGAAGACGCCACGCTTGCTGGCGGATCTATCGAAGTGAGAAAACCAGTGGGAGGAGATCTTCGAGTAGCAGGTGCCCGCATCATGGTTGAAGATTCTGTGGGAGGCGACTTGGTTGCCGCGGGCGGAACCATTTCGGTTAATGCGAGTCCTTCATTTGTTTGGATTGCAGGTGCACGTGTTGATCTTATGAACGGTTCACAGGGGCCGGTTACGGTATACGGCAGCACGGTGTCTCTGAAAGGAGTTTTCAATGGAGATGTGCGCGTAGTCGCATCGGACCGTATTTCGCTTGCCGAGGGTACGCTCATTCACGGAACGCTGCGCTATGAAGCTCCCCAGCAGGCGGATATTCCGACCTCTGCATATGCAGACGGCGGTATTGTATACACTGGCACATCCTATCTTCCGACCATACAGGAAGCACGAACTTTTGCCATTGCAGGCGCCGGTGTTTTCTTTGTCGTTCGCATCCTTGCAGCGCTGATTGCAGTGGGACTGCTCGCCGGGCTGTTTTCTTCGTTTGCGCAAGCAGTTGCTGACAGGGCACTTGCTCGCTCCGTCACACAATTTATACTGCTCACCCTTCTTGGGTTTGCTGTTATGGTTGCAACGCCTGCACTCGTGCTCGTTCTGTTTGCTTCGTTTGCAGGGTTTGGCGTTGCGCTCCTACTTGGAGCCGTTTACGTTCTTCTTATGATGCTTGGCTATTTGTATGCCGGTGTTATTGCAGGCAACGCGCTTGCCAGGAGCCTGCGCAAACGCTCGAAACTCCTCTGGCGCGACGCCGTGCTTGGTATGCTCGTGTTGTCACTTATTGGCGTTATACCAGTGCTGGGGTGGATTACTATCCTTATTCTTGTTGCCGTTGCCGTGGGCTCCATTGTTTCTCTTTCATACCGTTTTGCTTTTTCGAACGAGAAAGAAGCCACTGACCTTTTGTAATATTTCCATATGGAAATACCGAGTCTAGGTACTCCTGCTCCAGATTTCTCTCTTCCAGATCAGGATGGAAAAACACACACCCTTTCAGACTATCGCGGAAAGTGGATATTGCTGTATTTTTATCCGAAAGACGACACACCGGGGTGCACTATCGAAGCGTGCACCATTCGTGATCAATTTAAGGATTTTAAAACTATTGGTGCCACAGTGCTCGGTGTTTCGACCGATTCGGTGAAAAGTCACAAGAAATTTGTTGACGCCTATGAACTTCCTTTTACACTTCTTGCCGATGTTGCTAAAGAGGTCGTAGGGAAATATGGAGTGTTTGGCGAAAAGAAATTTATGGGCCGAAGCTATATGGGCACGAGCCGCACGTCGTTTTTAATTGATCCGGAAGGAAAGATCAAAAAGGTATATGAGAAAGTAAAACCCAAGGTGCACGCGAGCGAGGTCATTGCTGACCTGAAATTGCTTGCTAAATAAGAACTAAAGAATTAACCTGCCTACAGAACTTTTCTGGGGAGGGAAAGATGGCAGAGCAGTGGCTCCGACCAAGATCTATCGAGGAACTTAGTATTAGGCTCCAAGGCCAGGCGCTACCGCAGGGGGAGGATCGTGCCCAATTCATTCGTAATCTGTTGGAAGCGACTCTTCGATACCAACGGAAAAATCACGAGTTTCTGGCAGCACATTCTAAAAGTTTTGCTGTGCAGTTTCTAACACGGTTCCTGGAAGATTTGAGGCCTCACTACCGAGCCGAGGAGGAATGGGCACGTGTTCTTGAGCTTATGCTCTTGTTTCTTTTTGATCTGATAACACAGCAGATCAAAACTGGGTTGCGCAAGCAGAAAAGAAGGGGCCTTGAATAAGGCCCCTTTTGCTTTATGCTCAGTCCATGAATCCATTGTTTGAAGAACGAAAAGCCCGTGCTCGGAAAATCGTTGCCTACTTGAAAAAAGCATATCCAGTTCCTAAAACGGAACTGCACTACAAAACCCCGTTTCAGCTTGTTGTGGCTGTTATGCTTTCTGCGCAGTGTACCGACAAGGCAGTAAATCGCCTCACGGACGGAGGTTTGTTTAAGAAATACAAAACGGTACATGATTTTGCTGATGCAAACCTTGCAACCTTCACGAAAGAAATTTCCTCCGTTACTTTTTTCCGAAACAAAGCAAAAGCAATACTCGGAGCGGCAAAAATGCTGCGCGATCAATTCAAGGGAAAGATTCCTAGAACCGAGAGTGAACTTGTGCAGCTTCCTGGTGTCGCCTATAAAACAGCGCACGTCATTCTTGGCGAACTCCACGGTCTTTGGGAGGGTATACCGACCGATACGCACGTAAGGCGGTTTGCGTATCGATTTGATCTAAGCGATAATACCGATCTTAAAAAGATTTCAAAAGATCTTGAGGTGCTTGTTCCGAAAAAAGACTGGAAATACGTTAACAACGGCCTCGTGCTCTATGGTCGGTATGTATGTCCAGCGCGGTCCCATGATTGCGCGGCCCACCCTCTTACCAAGCTGTATCCACGAGCTCTCACAAGGTGGCTGAAAGCGAAATAGCTTCCGTGCTTGTCTTGCGCCTAAAGGGAGGTACGATTGGGGTATATGGAAGAAAAGCGACCGGTTGCGGTGTTTGATATAGATGGAACGCTATTTCGATCCTCGCTTCTTCTTGAGCTTGTCGAGCGACTCATTGAAAAAGGCATTTTCCCTTTGAGTGCCCGTGAAGCATTTGAAGACGAACGCCTGCGCTGGCTTGACCGGAAAGGGGATTATCAAACGTACGTAAAAAAGGTGGTCGATATGTTTGGTTCCCAAATCAAAGGAATTCCGTATGGAGATGTTGCAGATGCAGCGGGAGAAATCATAGAAGAAAAGAAAGATAGGGTGTATCGCTATACGCGCGATTTAGTCGCTGATTTAAAAAAGAAGGGATATTTTTTACTTGCCGTCTCCCACTCACCAAAATTTATCGTCGATGGGTTTGGGTATGAGGCAGGATTCGACAAAGTATATGGATATTTTTATACGACGGGTGCCTCAAACCAATTTACGGGCGAAGTTGAAGATGAGGAGATTATTTCCAATAAAGCGGCGGTCTTGCAGCGTGCTATACGTAAAGAGGGATTCACGCTTGAGGGATCGGTGGGTGTCGGAGATACGGAAAGCGATATTCCTATGCTTGAGGCCGTTGAGACTGCCATTGCATTTAATCCAAACCAAAAACTCTACACCCACGCAAAACGTCGAGGCTGGAAGGTTGTTGTTGAGCGCAAGGATGTGATTTATGAGATGTAATGTTCCGGCACCATATCGGAAAAAAGGTACGGCGTATTTTCTGCTGAAAAATCGCTTCCCCCTCGACCCGTCGGTCTGCGGTAGCCCTTTTTTCCGATATGGTGCCTTCTAAAGAAAAAGAATCTATTGCGAAATTTCGCCGCATCGTGTGGAATCATTACGAGAAGGAGGGACGACACACGCTGCCGTGGCGGGAAACCCATAATCCGTATCGCATTCTTGTTTCTGAAATAATGCTGCAGCAGACGCAGGTAGAACGAGTTATTCCGTTTTATAAGAATTTTCTCAAAAAGTTTCCAACGGTTAGAAAACTTGCTGCGGCACCTTTGTCAGAAGTGTTGCGAGCGTGGCAAGGGCTTGGCTATAACCGAAGAGCTAAAATGCTTCACGCAGCTGCCAATTGCATCGTTACGAAGCATGGGGGAGTATTTCCAAAAGATGTTGCAACCTTACAGTCCCTTCCGGGAGTAGGGCCATACACGGCTCGCGCTGTTGCAGCGTTCGCCTGTAATGAAGATGTTATTTTTGTAGAGACAAATATTCGTACTGTCGTTATGCATCATTTTTTTCCAAAAAGGGAGAAAGTAGCGGATAGCGATATTGAAGAGGTGGTAGAGCGTGCGTTGCCGAAAGGCAACGCACGGGAGTGGTACGGGGCTCTCATGGACTATGGTTCGCATTTGAAACGTTCTGGAGTTCGTATAAATAAACAAAGCACACGATATACTCCTCAGTCAGCATTTTCTGGTTCCCTCCGCGAAGCGCGGGGAGCAATCTTGCGCATACTTGCTTCTGGTCCGAAAAAAGTTATTCACGTGGAAATCGTGCTAGGTACGGATCGAACGCAGCAGGTCCACCAGGCGCTCGGCGCACTTATGCAGGAGGGTTTTGTGGAAATTCACTACGGGAAACTACGGTTATCTTCGTAACATCTTGTATGCCATAGGTGCATAGTATGCCGAGCACAAGAATAATAGTTCCTGTGATGAAAAAGAGTGCCGTGTAGCCAGTTACTCCGAGAATGACGCTCCCAAGCAATGGTCCGACCAGTGCCGCGAAAGGTCGTCCCATACGAAAGACGCTTACGGTGTCTGCATCGCGTTCAGAGACCCGCCTAAAGAAATGCCCCTCGGTCATGGCTTCAATAAGTGCGGCGCCTACGCGCGTTGCGACCAAAATCAAAACCAAGATGATGAGTGGGGTGGTGGAAGTTAACAATCCTACAAGCGCAAAAGAAATTCCCGCAATGATAAATCCAAGCACAAGTAATTTTTTATCACCAAGAAAACGGTCCGCAATGGCACCCGCTGGGTATTCGATAAGTATGAAGGGAATAAGGGCGATGGAGAATATCCACCCGAGAGAACTCCAGGGAATGTGAAGTACGTTATGCAGATAGAGCGGGACGTACACTGGGGCAAGGTGGTAGAAAAATTGCAGCACGCTGTTTGCACCTATAACCGAACGAAGATCTTTGCTGTGTTGTATGTGCCAGAGTGTTTGTCGAATATTTGAAGTTTTTGGTTCTGACCCCTCTGGGAAGGTTTGCGTTGCAAACAGAAAGAGAAAGGGAATAAGAGATACGCTTGCTGCCAAGAATACGTAGTGGTAGGCATTACCGTCGTCAAGAAGCATTCCGGTAAGTAGTGGTGCAGCGACAAGGGCGACATTTCCCGCAGTAAGAAATGCAGTGCGGATTTTGCCGGTGGATGCTTCTTCGGACTGGCGAACGGTCGCTTCAAGAAGCAGATCGAGGCTGTATGCGATGAAAGGAGAGAGCGCACAGGCCATGCCCGACAATATGATTGCGAATGTGGGGGGGATAGTACAAGCAAGCAAAAAAAGAATGAGTGCTTCTAGTCCGCCACACACAAGTCCAAGTTTTCGTGCACCAACGCGAGCTATTATTTTCGGTGCCGAGGGGAATAGTGCCAGGGTCACTAAAGCTCCGCCCGCAATGACCAGGCCGGTGTATGCTTCCGGCATCAATGTTGCAAGATATGGCGCAAGAATGAAAATGATTAAATAAAAATGTGCGACGGAGAAAAAATTTCCGATGGTGAGAATTGCGCGCGGATGCATCATGAAAATTGTAGCATCAATAAAAACACCGCTTCCAGAGGAAGCGGTGTTTTTATACAAATGTGTGTCTACTTTCTTATACTCCAATAAGCACAGGGATAACCATCGGTGCCTTGTTGGTTCTCGTAAAGAGAAAGCCCGCCAAGGTGTCTGAAAGCGTATTTTTCACGTAATCAAGATCGATGGGATTCATATTCTGCGTTGAATCCTCAACGGTCTTTTTAATCAAGAGCCGTGCCTGATTCAACATGTCCTGTGACTCGCGAAGATAGACGAAGCCACGGGAAATGATGTCTGGCGATTTACGCAATTTTCCTGTCTTGAGGTTTACGGTCGCAATAACGACAAACATGCCGTCTTTTGCGAGCATCTGTCGGTCTCGGATGACTACTTCCTGCATGTCACCAATAGAGAATCCGTCCACAATGAGGGGAGAAGCGGGCACTTTCTCTTTGTGGATTTCAAGTCGCTCACCATCGACAATATCGATAACGGTTCCGTTGTCCGGAATAATAATCTGTTCTCGAGGGCGTCCAGCCTGTTCAACCGCTTTTGCGTGGCAAGAAAGCATCGAATAATACCCGTACGCAGGCATAAAGAATTTTGCACCTACCTGCTTATTGATCCACACCAGCTCGCCTGTATTGCCGTGACCGGTTGAGTGCACGTCTGACGAACGGTAATGAATAAGGCTTGCGCCGTTTCGGTAGAGATTGTCTTTCAGTTTCTGCACGGCAAGCTCGTTGCCTGGAATAACCGAAGAGGAAAGCACCACCGTGTCGCGCGGAGAAAGCTGAATATTTTTGTGCTGTTTTGTCGCAATACGCATCAAAGCAGCAAATTCTTCGCCCTGCGCGCCGGTTGCAAGGATGACAATTTTGTCTGGGGGATAGTCGCCAATTTCTTGGGTGGGTACAAGCGTGCTCTTGTCGATTTTCAAAAGACCGGTCTTTTGTGCAATTTCAAGGTTTGTTTTGATTGAGCGACCCTCGGTAACTACTTTCTTACCGAGTTTTTCCGCAATCTGAATGATGCGAATCATACGCTCGAATTGCGAGGCAAAGGTGCCGATAATAAGGCGACCTGACACGGTGCGCACGATGTCTTCAAGTGTTTGGTTGACACGGCTTTCTGGGATTGAAAAGCCATCTTTTTCCGCATTTGTTGAGTCGGCGATGAAGATAAGGTTATTGTCGCGACCAAGTGCTCCCCATTTCTCTTTTTCATGGTCTGCCGGCTCGCCGTTTTCGTGGTCGAGTTTGAGGTCACCGGTAAACACGACATTTCCGTACGGCGTTTCAATTGAAACACCCATAGAGTCTGGAATGGAGTGGGTAACAGGAAAGAATTTCACCTTGGTCGACCCAATGGTTATGGAAGAATTTATTTCAACCACGACAATTTCCGGTTTCGGCATGTCTGGATATTCTTCCTGGCGTTTTGCAATCATGATCGCCGTCAGGTTTTGGGTGTAGATAGGCGGATTGCCAAAACGATTCATGACGAAGGGAATGCCTCCGATATGGTCGAGGTGACCGTGCGTTACGATAACACCACGGACGCGCTCTTGATTTTTTTCCAAATACTTCGTGTTTGGAAGGATGTAGTCAACGCCAGGACTCCCGTCTTCCGAGACGAATTGAAAACCGGCGTCGATGACGAAAATATCGTTACCTACTTCAACGGCGCACATATTGCGTCCCACTTCTTCCACACCGCCAAGAGGCACAACGCGCACGACGTTTGGTGCAACGGGGTCTGGAATATAGTCGGCCACTCGTTTTTGGGGAGCTGCGGGAGTTGGGCGCCGCAGCATGCGGCGAATTTCCCGACTGGCACGTCCAGGACGGGTCCCACCACGGCGGTCATTTGGGCCTTTTCGAAAATTTTGATTTCGTGGTCCTCGTTCCGGTCGAGGTCCTCCGGAACGTGTTGTTCCTTGATCTCCTGCCGGTCCATCTCTACGTGCTTCCTGTGGCGCCGGAGCCGGCGCGGGTGCTGCTGATGTCATACACAAATATACATAATGAATAAATCAATAATTACCTAGTCTGAGACTACTCATAGCAAAGTGCTCAGTTGCCAATGTGCGGTGTCGGTACCGCGCACTAGCAACTACTCACTTTTCAATAAAAACGGCCAAATCTTTTCGGTACGCAAATACCATGTCGCAACTCCAGAAAATCGGTCAGAAGGCGACGCTATCTGGGGGAGAGTGACTCCGTGCAAATTCTCCGGAATGACATACAAGAAACTTGGAGCATGGGTAAACGCTGCTGGATAATCTGCCGCAATAAGATCATTTGCTTTTTGAAGCGTTGCTTTTTCGGTAGCTGGGTCACTTTCTTCGCGGGCTTTTTCAAGCAACTCGTCAACGGCTTTGTTTGTGTAAAGGGCGATGTTGAGTCCGGGGTCATTGCGCTGTGCCGAATCCCAAAACGCATATAAGTCGCGATCCCGTCCAATGACCATACCAAAAAGAAGTGCTTGGTATTTTCGGGGGCGTATGACGTTTTGAGTGAGATCACCTGGTTCGTAGAGCTCAATTGATACCGGCACGCCAAGTGTCTCCCAATCATCGCGCACGGCCCCTGCAACTGCTTTTAACTCGGGCACATTTGATGTTCGGAGGGTGACCGAAAGCGTCTCGGTCCCTTTTTTCCATGTGCGATTCTCTCCATCATACGTCCACCCAGCATCCGTAAGAATTTTTGCTGCGTTTGCCGTTCGGTTTTCTGCGTCGGGGATCGGTGTTTCGGTGATGCCGCTTCCGGGGGGCACTGGTCCTGCAAGTGGAACGGCAAATCCTCCAAGAACTTCTTGCGCAATCAAATTTCGGTTAAGCGCAATTGAAAGAGCCTTGCGCACCTCAAGATGAGAGAAGGCCGGATTTTCACTTGCGTTGAAGAACACGCCGAACACTCTTGAATAAGGAGCGCGCAGCGCATCTGCATTTGGCAAACCATATGCGCTATCGATAGTCCCTGCCGCAAGTGCTTTTTGCAGGTCTGATTCCTCCGGATAATAGATAAACGTTATTCCAGAAAGATGGGGTCGGCCGGGTGCATATTTTTTATGCGCGGTAAGATCATATTCTTTTATAATGCCGCTCGCATTTCGAACTACGCGTGACACTACGAACGGCCCTGCGCCTATTGGTTCTGTCATAAGGGTCGAGAAGGGAAATTCTTCATCCGACACTCCGCGCCAAAGGTGGGCAGGAAGAATTCCTAACGTTGTATTTTCAAGGAACGGTGCATACGATTTTGCGAGGCGAAATTCCACTGTATGTGGGTCAATTGCCGTTACAGTAACGCCATTCCAGTTTGCATACTCGGGACTTTTAAGTGCTGGGTCCTGCGCTTTTCCCACGGTGAATACCACATCATCCGCGGTTACCGCAATTCCATCAGAGAACACGGCGTTGCTCCTTAAGGTAAACGTATACGTTTTCCCGTCATCAGAGACGGTGTACTCCTCTGCAAGTATCGGTACAAGGTTTCCATTTCCATCTTCTCCCATAAGACCGGCATAGGTTAGGGCTGTGAGATCCCGATCGGCATCCGAAAGTGCGAGTAACGGGTTTACGAAACGGGGGGATCCAACCGCGCCCTCAGTAAGGGTGCCCCCATAAGCGGGAACGGCGACAAGAACCGATTGCTCTAATTGAAAGAAGCCGGCAATACTGGTGCCTGCTATAAGCAAGCCAAGCAGGTATGCAATACTCCGATCACCCGGGGAAAGCGACCGTAGATAGCTTGAAATACGTTCGAAAGGCGCAATGGTACGCATGTGCATGAGGATTTCAATACATCGGGAGAACCAACCCCGCATGGAAGCTCAGATAAAGAATCCGGCAATAGCTCCTGCTACGAATAGAACCGCAATGACAATAGTTGCGTTGAAAAGGAATTTCTCCGCGCCACGACGTTTATAAAACGTAGATGCAAAATTATCACCTCCAAAAGCCCCTCCCAAACCGGCGCCGCGCTGTTGAAGCACGATACCGATAATAAGGAGAAGGGAGATTACGAATCCTGCGTAGGGCAATAGTGCCTTAAATGCCTCCATCTGTAGGCCATACCTTACCATGGAGGTAGGAAGTGCCGCAAGTCATGAATTGTTGACTGTGGATGGTGCGCTCTCTATACTTGAGCTAATTCCGGCTTTTGTTACTACGAAGCCGGTGGGAATGAAATTTTCATCCATCATTACTAGCAGGTAATGTATTTTATTCTATGTCAAAATCAGACACCTTTTCTATTAAACCTCTTGGCGATCGAGTCGTGGTTAAACCGGCAGACAAAAATGAGGAAAAAAAGCTTCCTTCCGGCATTATCATTCCTGAAAGTGCAGACCGCGAAAAACCAGCGAAAGGGACTGTGGTCGCGGTGGGTCCCGGTAAATATGAGGAGGGAAAAAATATTCCTATTAGTGTTGCGGTTGGCGAAGTAGTGCTTTTTTCAAAATATGGATACGACGAAGTAAAAATCGAAGGCGAAGAATATTACATTCTCTCGGAGTCGAACATTTTGGCAGTTGTTAAAAAATAATTCATGGCAAAACAAATTCTATTTGGTGAAGAGGCGCGCAAGAAGATTCATGAAGGGCTTGCAAAGGCAGCTCGTGCCGTAAAAGTCACCCTTGGGCCCCGCGGTCGAAATGTTGTGCTTGAACGTTCGTATGGCGGCCCCCGCATCACCAACGACGGCGTTTCAATCGCCAAAGAAATTTCTTTCAAGGACAAATTTGAAAACATGGGCGCTGAAATCGTGAAGGAAGTCGCGAATAAAACAAACGATGGTGCCGGAGATGGCACCACCACGAGTGTCGTGCTTCTTGAGGCAATGATAGACGAAGGTCTTGCTCGCGTTATGAAAGGCGCTTCTGCCATGGCCATACGCTCTGGCATGGAAACAGCCCGAGACGCGGCCGTTGCTGAGCTTAAAAAAATGGCAAAGCCTGTTTCTGGAAAGGCTGAAGTAAAACAGGTGGCGGCTATTTCTGCAGAATCTGAAGATCTCGGAGCCACTATCGCTGAAACAGTCGAGAAGGTTGGCAAGAATGGCGTCGTTACCGTTGAAGAGTCTCAGGGAACCGAACTTTCCTACGAAGTAGTTGAGGGTCTTCAAATTGATAAAGGATATGTCTCTGCGTACCTTGTTACGAACCCAGAGCGCATGGAAGCAGAGATGCGCGACAGTGCCATTCTCATCACCGATAAGAAGATAAGCAACGTGCAAGAAATCTTGCCGCTTCTTGAAAAGGTCGCGCAATCAGGAAAGAAAGAGCTCGTTATTGTTGCGGACGATGTCGAAGGTGACGCTCTTTCAACCTTTGTCGTAAACAAGCTTCGGGGTACATTCAACGTCCTTGCCGTCAAAGCTCCAGGATACGGTGATAAAAAGAAAGAAATGCTTGCAGATATTGCGGTTGTGGTAGGCGCACAGGTCATATCTTCTGATATCGGCGTGACGTTTGAAAACGCAACACTTGCCATGCTTGGACGCGCTGCGCGCGTCGTTGCAAGCAAAGACAACACGGTTTTTGTGGGTGGAAAGGGCAAGAAAGCTGACATTGAGGCACGCATTGCACAACTTAAAGCACAATACGAACAAACTGATTCGAAATTCGATAAGGAAAAACTTGAAGAGCGTATTGCAAAACTTTCAGGCGGTGTGGCTGTCATTCGTGTCGGTGCTGCTACCGAAACCGAAATGAAGTATTTGAAAGATAAGATTGATGACGCGGTGAAAGCAACAAAGGCTGCGATGGAAGAGGGTATTGTTGCCGGTGGAGGAACGGCGCTTGCCAAAGTTTCCAAAAAATTGGCAGCAAACCCACCAAAAGGCTTAAGTGAGGATGAGATAACGGGCTATGACATTGTTGTTCGTTCTCTTGAAGTACCCCTTCGCCAAATTGCCCTTAATGCTGGAAAAGATAATGCACTCACCATCGTGGAAAAAGTGCAGGCCGGAAAAGCAAGTGCTGGCTATGACGCCATGAAAGACGAAATGGTTGAGGACATGATTGCCAAAGGCATCATTGATCCCGTGAAGGTAACGCGTGGTGCAGTGGAAAATGCTGTTTCTGCTGCTGCAATCCTTCTTACGACAGAAGCTGCTGTTGCTGACATTCCAGAGCCGAAAGTAGCTCCCGCTGGGGCAGACATGGGTGGGGGAATGGATTTCTAAATTTCAAAAGAAGGGAGTAAAAGCAACTCGCGCCTTTGGCGCGAGTTGCTTTTTTCATGGGACATTTTACAATACACCTTATGAACATTCTTTACGTCGCTCTTGCTGTTCTTGCAGCACTCGTTTTTTGGGTAATTTTTGCATATAACGGTTTTGTCATACTCGTAAACCGTGCCAAAGAAGCGTGGTCTGATATTGAAGTGCAGATGAAACGTCGCTATGACCTCATCCCAAATCTTGTTGAGACGGTTAAGGGCTATGCAACTCATGAGAGCAAGACTTTTGACAGCGTTACTGAAGCACGAACAAAGGCCATGGGTGCAAGCTCCGTTGCCGACCATGCCGCAGCAGAAAACATGCTCACAGGTGCCTTGAAGTCACTCTTTGCGGTTGCGGAAGCGTATCCAGACCTTAAAGCAAACGCAAACTTCCTTGAACTTCAGAAGGAACTTGCAAACACCGAAGATAAAATCCAAGCTGCGCGTCGCTTTTACAATGGCAATGTTCGTGAACTAAATACCTCCATC
The DNA here is from genome assembly GCA_049305795.1 of Minisyncoccia bacterium. Taxonomy (GTDB): domain Bacteria; phylum Patescibacteriota; class Minisyncoccia; order Phycocordibacterales; family Phycocordibacteraceae; genus C7867-001. Next base: position 17,083 of record JBAQPM010000013.1, read on the forward strand.
GAGAAATTCCCTGGAAATATCATTGCAGGTTCTTTCGGTTTCAAGCAAATGGAACTCTTTGAGCTTGGCGAAAATGAAGAAGCTGCTCGCGAACCCGTTAAGGTTTCGTTTTAACAAAACGCCGCGCCTTTGGCGCGGCGTTTTCGCCTTCGCCTTTCTTACGTTTCTCATTAGCGCGCCACTTTTCGTGGTGGCGCAGGAGAATCGTCATTATGAATATGCCAACATCCAGGCAACATACCGTGTCCTAAAGGATGCCACCGTTTCGGTTGAAGAAATACTCACCTATGATTTTGCGGGTGAATACCACCAGGGGTATAGAGGTTTATCACATAAGGGAAGTGACGAAATTCGTGACGTCGAGGTATGGGATCTGGAAACGGGGGAAAGGCTTCGGTATTCTTCTAAGAGACTTGATAAACTCGACCCAGAAAGTTGGGGAGCATACACCACATACGAGAATGATGGCGCAACAAATGTCGAGTGGTATTACAATCTCAAGAACACTGCTCACTCGTGGAAAATCACTTACACGCTCTATGGCGCCGTCGCGTTCTATACAGACCACGATGAATTATATTGGAATGTGTTTAGTGGTCTTGATGCGCCGGTTCGTGCTGTAGAGGCAGTAATTATCGCTCCCGGAAGCATCAGTGTTCCTCAGGCCCAATGGTATTTAAACGGTTCGGGTCACACTGAAAGCATCATGCGACCAAATGAGTATACGTTTCGTTTCGTGGCCTCTGATTTTTCCCAAGGGGAACCCGCAACTTTTGCTGCGGGGTGGCAAAAAGGGCTAGTTGATGAGCGGGCTTACTGGCAATATTTGGTCGTCCATTATTGGCCGTATGCACTTGCCGCAATCATCGGGCTTGGCAGCATAGTGTTTTCAATTTGGTATTGGTTCGTCACCGAACACAGACAAAAGAACCCAGTAGTAGTAGCTGAATATGACCCACCCTCCGGGATACGCCCCGCTATGGCCTCTCTCATAGTAACTGAGGGAAGCACGACGCAAATGTGGCCTGCGACCATTATTGATCTTGCAGTGCGGGGCCATATTCATATACAGGAAGAAAAAGGGCGAAAACTCGGCGCATGGTTCCGTACGATTGGGCATTTTTTCCTCCTCACAGTGGTTGGTGTAGGAGCGTGTTTTCTCATATTTGGAACGTGGGAAGAAAATTCCTTAGTAGCCTACACACTTACCATACTTACTGTGATGTGTTTTGTTGCACTGATTGGATTTTACTTTCGCAGTCTGTCTTCCCCCTTGATCTCAAATAATCAGTATCTTCTACAAATCGCTTCGACTGACCTTTCAGGTCTTCGAGAATACGAAAAAAATTTTCTAAAGGTTTTGTTTGGTCCCGAACTCACAGAGTCGTTTTCGACCAAAGAAATAAAGAAAGATCCGGAAAAATCGCAAGAAATTTTTAAAGCCTTGAAATCGGTGGGAGAGAAACTTACGGAAGAAACTGACGGGGAGCTGGGAGCATATCTTCCCACGCTTACGAAAAAACGGCAGGGAATGATTGCCGTTATGTTTACGATCGTAGGCTTAACAGTATTCCTCGCCTTCTTCCTCAGGGTATCGCTCTATCGACCCTATGTGTTCCTTGTATTCTCGGTGATTTTTGCCGCTGCGCTTGTCGCGTATATGCTCAAATTCGAATCGCGACTTACGCCAAAAGGCCAGGTGCTCTACACCCATTTGCGCGGATTCAGAGAATACCTTCATACGGCCGAACGATACCGCATGCAAAACCTCACGCCGGAGATTTTTGAAAAATATCTGCCGTACGCCATGATTTTTAGCGTCGAAAAAGAGTGGGCAAAGGCATTTCGATCTATCACAATGCAACCTCCTTCCTGGTACCAGGGTACTGGCGGTGGATACATAGGCAGCACCGGCAGTTCTTTTTCTTCATCGGCGTTTGCCACCGGGTTCAGTGCGAGTCTTTCTTCTGCGTTTGCAAGTTCCGGAGGCGGCGCTTCAGGCGGTGGCGGCAGTGCCGGAGGCGGTGGAGGGGGTGGAGGCGGTGGTGCCAGCTAGCGTGCACAAAACCAACCTTGGAGGGATAAGGTGGTAGGATGAAACTACTTATAAATTAAAGACTACGTATGTTTAACGGACGCATTGGCATTGGCCAGTTTTGGGGAGCGCTCTTTTTTGGTTGGCTTTGTTCCGTGGCGGCCTTGCTCCTGGGTGGCATTCTCTTGAAATTTCTCCTAACATCGATCCCGCTATCGTATTTCTTTCTAGCCACAATAGTGGCGTATGGAAGCATTGTCGCGGTCCTTGCCTTTTTCTCAATCGGTCTTGAAGTAAGACGACTTCACGATCTCGGACTTTCCGGATGGTTTGTTTTGATTTTTTTGGTTATTAGCGTTGCCATAATGCTCTGGGGAACCGTTCAGATAGACGGTTCGCTCGCATATAAGCCTTGGGCATCCGTTTTCCTCCTCATTTCTTTTATTGCCAACCTTTTCATTTCATTTTGGCCGGGGAATAAAGGAGAAAATAAATATGGCCCGCCGGTGAAATACAAATCATGGGGACGCGCCCTTTTGGGAATCAAGCCAGATGTTGACGACAGTCATCCAGTACCGCCCGCCGATGTTTCGACCTCGTCAGGAACAGTAATGCCATCGGGATTATTTCCAGAGAATTACACTCCATCTTCTACGTCAGAAATAGCCCCAGAGACACCTCCAAAGACAACGGTTCAATAGAATAAAAGTTCTCTCGCCAAGGCAAATAGAACGCGGTACTATGGGGAAATTATGACCCTCTATCAAGAACGATCGAGTAATGTTCTGCGCACCTGGGGCCTCATGGCTGGCTTTTTGGTCATCGTCATTGCCATTGGCTACGCCATTGCTTGGTACTACCAATCGCCCAGCATCCTCTATGTCGCTGTCGGATTTGCTCTCCTCACTAATTTCTGGAGTTACTGGTTTTCAGACCGCGTGGTTCTCTCCATGACCGGAGCGCGCCTTGCAACGCGCGAAGAATTCTTTGATTTCTACACCGTCACCGAAAACCTTGCGATTACTGCCGGTATGCCAATGCCAAAGCTCTACGTCATAACCGACCCAGCACCAAATGCCTTTGCCACCGGACGAAACGAGAAACACGCCGTGGTGTGCGCGACGACAGGACTCCTTTCCATAATGTCTCGGCCCGAGCTTGAGGGCGTCATTGCCCACGAGCTTTCGCACATACAAAATAAAGACATTCTTCTCATGACCATTGCCGTCGTGCTTGCAGGGTTTGTCGCGATTGTCGCCGATTTGTTTCTTCGCATGGCATTTTATGGCGGCAGTCGTGACCGTGAGCAAGGGAATGTAATCGTACTCATACTTGGCATTGTTGGCATCATTCTTGCACCCCTTGCAGCGAAACTCATCCAGCTTGCCGTGTCTCGTAGACGCGAATATCTTGCCGATGCTTCGGGGGCTCTTTTGACACGGTATCCCGAAGGTCTCGCTTCGGCACTCCGAAAAATCAGTGCGGCCAACCAACCTATGCTTCGAAAAAGTCACGCCACCGCACACCTTTTTATCGACGAACCATTTGGAAAACCAGAAGGGAAGCGACAAAGTTGGCTTGAAGGTCTTTTTTCAACACATCCGCCAACCGAAGCGCGCGTGCGCGCGCTTCTTGGAGAGAAGTAGAAAGGAAAGCAGCCCCAGAGTTGTTTTCGTGCTATAAAAGTGCAACGAGGAGGCGTCGCATAGCGGTCTAGTGCACCACGTTGGAAACGTGGCGTGGGGCAACCCACCGAGAGTTCGAATCTCTCCGCCTCCGCACTAAATACTTGTTATCGGGATGACCCGAGAGGCTTGTGTCCTGCTATAATCAAATTATGAATAAGAATGTAATTCTTGTAGCCTTACTCGTCTTAGTCCTGTGTGCAGGGTGTTTCTACTGGTTTGAGTGGCGACCATCTCAAATTCGTCAAAATTGCTACAGAGCTGCTAATAATCCGGCTTCTTCAAACTTTGATCTAAACTACTCCAGCTGTCTCAAAAGCTACGGTTTAGGTCAGTGACCCGAAGGCCACGAGGAGTTTTCTATGAGTTAGCTAAAATACCGTTATGAACCCTCAATGTTGGGGTACTTAATCAGATACACCGCCATGGAATTTAAAGGAATTGTAGGAAGAGGAAAGGGCGAAGGGACAAAAAACGGATTTCCGTCAGCAAACATCGTGCTCGCCGATGCATCCCTTTCAGGTATTTACGCTGGTATTGTTGTTGTCGAGGGAAAGGAATATCAAGCTGCGGTGTATGCTGACCAGTCTCGGGGGCTGCTCGAGTCGCACCTGCTTGATTTTTCGGGGGATTTATATGGCAAGGAAATTGAGGTAAGCCTTAAAAAGAAACTTCGCGACCCGATAGTGTTTTCTAGCGTGAAATCACTTCAAAAAACCATTGCGGAGGATATCACCACCACCCGGCTCTACTTTAAGGGCGTATAATTCAATTCTCATGTTTACCGGCATCATACAGGCGAAAACTCCCGTGCTCTTGGTTACTTCTGAAAGCAAGAATCGTGTTGTGCGCGTAGAAAAGCCGAAAGGCTGGAAGCTTGCTTTGGGGCAGAGTGTTTCCATTGATGGTATTTGCTCAACCGTGGTGAAAGATGCTAAAGGCTTCTTTGAGGTGGTGTATATGCCTGAAACGCTCGGAAAGACCACTGCCTTCTCATTTATCAAAGGGAAACCGCTGAATCTTGAACGATCGCTCACACTTGCGAGTGTCGTTGATGGGCACCTACTCCTTGGGCATGTGGATTCAACAGCAAAGGTTATTTCGGTAGAAAAAATAGGAACCTCGCGCTTGATTACTATTGAAATTCCAAAAGAATTCAGAAGGTATGTAGCACTTCATGGTTCTATTTCAGTGAATGGCGTCAGCCTTACAGTAGCGCGCAGGGACACAGCGACTTTTTCGGTCGCTCTCATCCCGCATACCCTCAAAGAAACAAACTTGGGGGACCTTGTTTCTCGCGATACGGTGAATATTGAAATAGATCTCATTGCTCGCTATCTCTTAAATCCTTTTGCAAAGAAACCCCAGCTTCTCTATGGAAAGAAAAAAGTTGTACGGTAGTTTTGTCCTTATTGCGGTTCTCATAGCTAGTCTTTTTGTTTTCTTTAAAGGACAAAAAGACGATCATCCTTCTTCTGTTGCCCAGCAGGTAGTTTCGACCACTACATTTCAATTTGAAGTATCTGATACTCCTCCAAAACAACAAAAAGGACTCTCTGGGAGGGCAAGCATACCTGCAAATTACGGAATGCTCTTCGTATTTCCAAAAAATGATCGTTACGGATTCTGGATGAAGGATATGCTCACACCAATTGACATCCTGTGGCTATCGGACAATGGAACAATTGTTGGTGTCGAGCGCGCAGTGGCGACAAGCACCTATCCGCATGTCTTTTATCCTTCGAAGCCCGTTCGATATGTCCTTGAAACCCGTGTTGGCGAAATGGACGCTCAGGGTTGGAGCACTGGTTCGACACTCGTTCTTCCCTTGTAAATTTTTCTAAACATTTTGCACTCCACTATCCCCAAGACAGGGCAGTGTAGTGGGAGTAAAATATCTTTACGTCCTTCCCCAGGCGCCTATTAATAACCCTCGCTTCGTATGTCAAAAATCGTCAAGTCTTCTGTGTCAGATTCAGCAAAGGTGAAAGCTCCTATTCTTTCTACCGTAACCATCCAAGAAGAATCAAAGGAGACAAAACGATATAGGGAACTCATTCCCCACATTGAAAAACGCGACGGGCGCATGGTTCCTTTTGAATTTGAAAAAATTGTTTTTGCGATACATAAGGCGATGACAGCTTCTGAGGAGGGAAGCCATGAAGATGCTGTTCTTGTTGCTCACCAAGTCGCGGGCGAGCTTGCTCGCTTTGCCCGCAAATATAAAACCTTTCTTCCTACCGTTGAAGGTATACAGGATGCCGTTGAAAAGCACCTCATCATCAACGACTATGTAAAAGCTGCAAAGTCCTACATTCTCTACCGAGACAAGCGCGCACAGATGCGTAGCACGGAGATTGAAATTCCTGAACACGTACGAAAGCTTGTTGCGGAAAGTAAAAGTTATTTCAAAAACAACACTCTTGGAGAGTTTGTCTATCTTCGATCCTATGCGAAGTGGATTCCCGAAGAGGGTCGTCGCGAAACATGGGTTGAGTCAGTGGATCGCTACTTGAAATTCATGCGTGAGAACCTCAAAGATAAACTCAGCGAAAAAGAATATGCAGAACTTCGCACGGCAATTTTGAAACAAGAAGTCATGCCGTCGATGCGTCTCATGCAGTTTTCAGGAGAAGCGGCGAGACGTTCAAACGTGTGTGCCTATAACTGTTCCTACATCGCTCCATCAAAACTCCAGGATTTCGCCGAGATCATGTACATCTCGATGTGTGGAACGGGTGTCGGGTATTCCGTTGAAAGCCAAAACATTCAGGCGTTGCCACAAATCAAATATCAGAGTGGTGAAAAACTTGCGACCCATGTTATTGCCGATTCGAAAGAAGGTTGGTGTGACGCACTTACCCTTGGTCTTAAAACCTGGTACGACGGAAAAGATATTGATTTTGATTTCTCACAAATTCGTCCTGCAGGAGCACGTCTTAAAACTATGGGCGGTAAGGCGTCTGGCCCCGAGCCTCTTAAATCACTCCTTTCATTTGCGCGTGACCGCATTCTTACCCGTCAGGGACGTCGGCTTCGCAACATTGATGCACACGATGTCATCTGCAAAATAGGTGAGTGTGTGGTTGCGGGTGGTGTGCGTCGCTCAGCCATGATTTCTCTTTCCGATCTTGACGACACGGATGTACGTGACGCCAAAAAAGGTCAGTTCTACATGACGCATCCGCACCGCTCTATTGCAAACAATTCTGCGGTCTATATGGAAAAGCCGACCAACGAAGAATTTATGGATGAGTGGGTGGCTCTTGTTAAAAGTGGAGCGGGCGAGCGGGGCATTTTCAACCGCGGAGGTCTCATGAAGCAGCTTCCCGCCCGTCGCATTGAGGGCTGGGAGAAGACCGGCTACATTAAAAACGGACGAATGGTAGGTCCTAGTGGCACGAACCCTTGCGGCGAAATTGTACTCAAATCAAAGCAGTTTTGTAACCTTACGGAGGTCATTGCGCGCGCAGACGATACGAAAGAAAGCCTGATCCGCAAAGCTCGACTCGCAACGATTCTTGGCACCTACCAGTCAACACTCACCAACCTGCCGTACCTTTCGAAGGAATGGACTGAAAATTGCGAAGAGGAACGGCTTCTTGGAGTTTCCATCACCGGTCAGTGGGATTCAAAAGCATCTCGCGACCCAGAGATATTGCAGTCCATGAGATCCGAGACTATCACGGTGAATAAAAAATACGCAAAGAAATTTGGAGTCAACCAGTCAACAGCTATAACTTGCGTTAAACCTTCCGGCACCGTTTCAAAAACGTTTGACGTCGCCTCCGGTATGCACCCACGTTTTGCGCCTTATTACATGCAGCGCATCCGCATCAGTGCAACCGACTCGCTCTTCAAAATGCTTCGTGACCAAGGAGTTCCTTTCCACCCTGAAGTGGGCCAGGCAGAGGAAACGGCCAATACCTATGTGCTTGAATTCCCCGTTAAATCTCCTGAGGGAGCAATCACGAAAGATGATCTTTCTGCTATCGACCAGCTTGAACACTGGAAGGTTGTGAAAGAAAACTATACCGAACATAACCCTTCAGTCACCATTTCAGTGGGAGATGATGAATGGATTGGAGTTGCAAACTGGGTCTACAAGAACTGGGATATCGTCGGGGGTCTTTCGTTCTTGCCCCGCTCAAACCACATCTATCGCCTCGCACCGAACGAGCCTATTACGAAGGAGCAGTATGAAGCGATGTCTTCGCGCTTGAGCCATATTGATTACTCGAAGCTCTATCAGTACGAACGACAAGACGAAACCGAACTCAAAAAAGAGTTAGCCTGTGCGAGCGGCACATGCGAAATCATCTAGTGCACACGGTAAATGAAAAACCCACCTCACGGTGGGTTTTTCATTTTCTTGACCAGGTTTATAAGCCGAATTCTGTCGTACGTCCTTTTGAGGGGAACGCAGGACGGCCATCTATCTGGGATGTTACTTACGCAACACCTCAAGCGGCGCTTCCCGTACCACTTTTACAAAACGGATCATATTGCTGTCGTCATCGCGTTGTAAAAGTGGTACGGGACACGGCCTTGCACGAAGGTAAGGATTTTGCCGTTTCAATCTCCAAGTTTCCTTGAAGACTCATCCCTAAAGAAAAAATTCTCCAAGGATGTCTCCTTTCTTTCGTCGGAGACGTCTCTGTTCGCACCTCGCGCATTACTGCGGACGGGCGTTACCCGCTACCATGCTCCCAGCACCTAACAAAGTTAGGTGCTGGGCCGTGTTCGGACTTTCCTCTAACCTTTAGTAAGATCAGCGACCGTCAAACCTGGTCTCTTGTATTATACTATAAATTTCATAGGTACACAATGCTCTTGTGCACAGAATGTATCATGCAACGAGGTCGGTAAGAGCGTATACTGGTGACTACATTACCAGGGTTAGATGCAAAGCATGGATACTACTCTTACAAGAAATACGACAGGGCGCGGTTTTTCTTTTGACGCAGCAGCGGTATGGGTTCTCGCCGTAACAATTGGTTTTGGTGCGGTTGCCTTTATTCCATCTGCCACTATTCCATTCCTCTACACCAAGACCTCTCTTTTTGCAGTGGGCGCAATAGCTTCACTCGCATTGTTTATTATTGCGCGACTTACTCGCGGAAATATTATTGTTCCGCCCATTCCTCTTGTGGCACTCCTTTGGGTCGTGCCTTGTGCGTATGCGCTCTCAGCACTTTTTTCTGGTATCGGTATCGGGAGGGCTTTCTTTGGCACTGAATTTGAAACAGATACGTTTGGGTTTATTGTGCTTGCATCTCTTCTTGCCACTCTTGCTGCGCTCGTACTACGCAGACGAGATCACTACCGCACGTTCTTTCGGGTGAGTGCCGTAGCGTTTGGACTTGTTCTGCTTTCTGAACTGGGCTTTATTATTGCGGGTCAAATAATGCCAGACACCGTTGCGGCAACGAGCAATGTCATTGGTTCCTTTGCAGATATTGGCATGCTTCTTGGTCTTGGGCTTTCGATAAGCCTTCTTGCTCTCCGCTTTCTTCCCATAGGACGTCGGCTACGTATCGTTCTTTGGGTTGCTGGCGCATTTGAACTCTTCGTACTCTCCCTTGTGAATTCACTTCCTATTTGGATTCTTGTGGGTCTCATTGCACTTGGTCTTTTCATTGAAAGTGTTATGCGCAGACGCTCTTCTTCTGCGGATGCTGATCTTGAAGGAGTCGTTGTTATGGGAATAAAAGAGGAAAGTACCGGAGAAGTTCCTTCTCACGCTATTGTTCCACCGCTCGTGGTGTTGGTGGCTTCGCTTTTCTTTGTCATGGGAGGGGCGACTATTGGGTCGGCTCTTTCAGAGGCCCTTCATGCAGGGGTTCTTGATGTCCGCCCTTCGTGGCAGGCTACCTTTGATATAGGAGGACACACCTATGCATCGTCTCCGGTGTTTGGCACCGGTCCTGGAACATTCGCAGAGCAGTGGCTTAAGTTCCGCGATCGCTCCCTTAACGAGACTGTTTTCTGGAATCTTGATTTCACTTCAGGTATTGGATATATTCCAACATCCCTAGTGACCATTGGTGCCCTCGGTGCCATTGCGTGGGTAGTGTTTTTGGGCTTCTTCTTGTTTGTTGGAGTTAGGTTTCTTCTCGTTCGGACTCCCAATGACCAGTTCTTGCGATTCGTATCGCTGGCGTCTTTCGTGGGGGCAGCATACTTGTTCGCCCTTTCGATTGTCTCTGTTCCAGGACCATTGCTCATTATTCTCGCCTTTGTCTTTGTTGGTGTTTTTGCTTCCTCGCTGCGTCATGGTAAAGAAGCAAGCGAGTGGGGAGTAGCATTCGCGCGGAGCCCGCGCATCGGTTTCTTGATTGTTTTTGTGCTCACACTGCTTCTGCTTGCGTCGGTGGCATCGATTTATGTCGTTGTGGAACGGTATCTCGCAAGCGTTTCATATGCGCGCGGTGTCGCAGCACTTGCAAGCGGAGATGTCGAAACTGCTGAAGAGGCAGCCGCTCGTTCTATTCTCTTTAGTCCTTCTGATCGAGCATATCGCCTACAAAGCACCGTTGCGATTGCACGCATGAATCAAATAGCTTCTGATTCGTCGCTTACGCAAGACCAGGCACGCACTCAATTCCAGGCCACTCTTTCGCAGGGAGTGTCACATGCTCTCACTGCAACGCAGCTTGGCTCTTCCAATTATCAAAACTGGGCAGCACTTGGGAATGTATATGCAAGCGTAGTTTCTCTTGGTATTGATGGCGCCTATGAGAATGCTAAAACCGCCTATCAGCACGCAAAGGAGCTTACTCCCTCAAATCCAGTTCTACCGTATGTGGTGGCGCAGCTTGAAATAGCAAAGAAAAACGGCGTCGGAGCCGAAGAAGCTCTTACGGAAGCGATAAGCCTCAAACATAATTACACGCAGGCAATCTTCCTTCTTTCCCAGCTTGAAGTTCAGATGGGGAAGGCAAAAGAGGCCCTTCAAGCGGCTGAAGCGGCAGCATACTTTGCACCAAACGATCCGACGATATTGTTCCAGGTTGGACTCCTTCGCCTTGGAACGGGTGATGCTGACGGCGCAATTGCCGCCCTTGGAAACGCTACAAAGCTCAATCCGCAATATGCTAATGCCCACTTCTTCCTTGCCGTGGCGTATGCTACTAAAAAAGACTACTCCCAAGCAGTCGCTGAGCTTCAAACAGTGAGCGCACTTTCAGAAGACAATACCCAAGCCGTGTCTGGGTACATCACTTCGCTACAGGCTGGGAAGAATCCTTTTCCGGCAACAACGCTTACAGAGGCTCCTGTTAAGGAACCCGTGACGTCGTCAGCGCCTGGAACAACGCGGTAATTAAATGGTTGGGCGCAGCATCCTCTTAAGACTAAGCAAACCCGTACGCGGCCTCCACGAGGCCGCGTACGTTCTTGCCGCCCTCACGCTCGCGTCTCAGGTGCTAGCTCTTCTTCGAGATCGAATTTTTGCGCATGAGTTTGGTGCGGGCGTCTTGCTCGACGTATACTACGCCGCCTTTAAAATTCCAGATCTTGTCTTTGCTTTGGTGGCCTCTTTGGTATCTGCATACGTGCTTATTCCAAGGATTGCAGGCGCGAGTAAAGAAGAGGCGCGCAAACTTATCTCAGAAACAACATCGTTTCTTTTGTTGGTGGGGGGAATCCTTTCGGTTGTTCTTGCAGTGTTCGCACCAATATTCCTTGCTCTGCTTTTCCCAACATTTATGGAGTCAGTTCACGCAGATGCATTTGTATCGCTTACGCGTCTTCTATTAGTGCAGCCAATTTTGCTCGGGCTTTCTTCCATTGCAACTTCGGTTACTCAGGTTCAGCGCCGCTTCTTTCTTTTTGCGCTGTCGCCTGTTCTCTATAACCTCGGCATTATCTTGGGCGCCATTTTCCTCTATCCTCATTTCGGTCTTGTGGGCATAGGCATAGGAGTTGCATCCGGTGCTTTTCTGCACCTGGCCATACAAATTCCAACGCTCGCAAAGGCAAGTCTATTCCCGAAGCTGCTATGGCCGCACATGCGTTCCATGTGGTCAGTCATGAAAGATTCACTGCCGCGCTCGCTCGCGCTTGGAGTGGGTTCTCTCGCAACGCTTTTTCTTACCGCGCTTGCGGCAAAGACAGGGTCAGGCAGTGTTTCGGTTTTTGCGCTTGCCTCAAACTTGGGTGCCGTTCCTCTTTCACTTATCGGCGCGTCGTACGCCACAGCAGCATTTCCCGCACTTGCCGAGCATGCGGGACGTAAAGATGAAAATGGATTTGCTGCAATACTTTCGACTGCTGGACGACATCTTATTTTCTGGTCAGCGGTTATCTCGGTGCTCACCATTGTTCTTCGCGCACACATCGTTCGCGTGGTCCTTGGGAGTGGGGCATTTGATTGGGATGCCACGCGTCTCACTGCTGCTGTTCTTGCTATTCTTATCATTTCCCTTATCGCGCAGGGATTGGTATTACTTGCCTCACGAGCATTTTACGCGGCGCATCGTTCATGGAACCCTTTTTTCATTCAATGTTTTGGCCTCTTCATTTCCGTAACGGTTGGATGGGGAACATTGCATTTTGCAAACGTTATACCAACCTTTCGTTTTTTCATCGAAGCGCTCCTTCGTGTTGGAGATGTCCCAGGAACAGAAGTACTCTTCATTGCTTTCGGGGCTATGCTTGGGCAACTTGGCATGGGTATCCTTGCACTCCTCACCCTTAAAACTGTTGCGCCTGGAGTTGCCAAGGGCTTTATGAGGCCCTTTTTCGAGGGTCTTGGTGCTGCCATAGTGGGTGGTGCAGCAGCCTACGGCACACTTTTCACTCTTGGAAATATCGCATCACTTAGCACCTTGGGGGCGGTCTTCACGGAGGGTCTCGTCGCTGGTATTGTGGGTCTGGCTGCTTCTGCTTTGATACTTGTCCTTCTTGAGAACCGTGAATTTCGTGATCTCTATAAATCCTTGCTCAAAATCAAGACCCGCATGCTTCCGCCACAATCTGAATTTTAATGACTACACACATACGTAATTTTTCGATTATTGCCCACATTGATCACGGAAAGTCGACCCTTGCCGATCGGCTTTTGGAGCACACGGGAACCATTGAGGCTCGGAAGATGCGCGACCAGGTATTGGATCGCATGGATTTGGAGCGTGAGCGCGGCATCACGATAAAGATGCAGCCAGTGAGGATGAAATATCGCGCATCTTCCGGAGAAGACTATATTCTAAATCTCATAGACACTCCTGGGCATATCGATTTTTCATACGAAGTTTCTCGTGCACTTAAGGCAGTCGAGGGTGTCGTTCTTTTGGTCGATTCAACGCAGGGCGTCCAGGCACAAACGCTTACGACTCTTTCCATGGCACAGGCGACTGGATGTGTGATTATTCCGGTGATTTCCAAAATAGATTCACCGTATTCTCGTGTATCTGAAACTAGTGAAGCGCTCGCACAGTTGCTTTCGGTTCCGGTTGAATCGGTCCTCAAGGTTTCTGGTCGCACAGGTGAGGGTGTTGATGAGCTTCTGGCGGCAATCGTCGAGCGCGTGCCACCTCCGCGACCCCAAGAAACCAATGAGGCACGAGGGCTCGTTTTCGATTTCTCCTATTCGACGCATCGCGGCATTGCCGTGTATGCCCGCGTGTTTGATGGAGTCTTTAAAAAAGGCATGCCGTTTGTGTTTCAAGCTGCCGGGCGAACCTTTACAGCCCTTGAAACGGGCATATTTATGCCAGACGAAACGCCGGCAGAAACACTTTCCGCTGGTGAGATTGGCTACATTGTGACTGGCATAAAAGAGCCGGGCGTCGTGGCAGTGGGGGATACGGTAGGTTTTCCAAAAGGAATTCTTCCGCCGCTTGAAGGCTACGCAAGGCCGCGTCCGGTGGTATGGGCTTCCGTGTATCCTGAAAGTCAGGATGATTTGCCACTGCTTCGCCAGTCGCTTGAGCGACTGCGACTTTCAGACTCCTCGCTTTCATTTGAAGAAGAATCTTCCGGCGTGCTTGGACGCGGGTTTCGTTGCGGTTTTCTTGGCATGCTCCACCTTGAAATAATTACGGAGCGTTTGCGAAGGGAATTTCTTCTTACACTCATTGTTACCATTCCAACTATCGCCTATGCCGTTACAACCCGGCAGGGGAAAAGGGAAATTATTTATACGCCCTCGCGTTTTCCAGACTTTGGTGATATCGCCCTTATTGAAGAGCCCTGGGTGAAAGTAGTGCTCATCACACCGGGCGAATCTCTTTCGGCATTCATGCAACTTTTTCATGACCACGAAGCATCCGTAACACATACTGAAAACTACAACGATGGGCGCATTGAGCTTACTGCTGAAATGCCGCTTCGCGAGCTCATGCGCGGCTTTTTTGATCGAGTGAAAAATGTTTCTTCAGGATACGCGTCGTTGTCGTATGAATTTCTTGATGAACGTCCTGCTGATGTCGTTCGTCTTGATATATTGGTAGCAGAGGAAGCCGTGCCAGCATTCGCGCGCGTGCTCTCCCGTAGACGCGTTCAAGAAGAGGCCGAGCGTATGGTTGAAAAATTGCACAGTATTTTGCCCCACCAGCTTTTTGTGGCAAAAATCCAAGCGGTTTCGCAAGGACGCATCATCGCCTCACGCACTCTTTCGGCGATGCGAAAAGATGTTACCGGATATTTGTATGGAGGCGACGTTACTCGCAAGAAAAAGCTTCTTGAGAAACAGAAGAAGGGTAAAAAGCGCATGAAAGCGCACGGTAAAGTGGAGATTCCTGAAGAAGTGTTTATGAAAATGGTTCAGGAGAGTGATCGTTAGACCCCACTTTGGTGCGGGGTATACTCTAAAGTATGCGCCGCGCACGTCACCGCCCTTCATTTAAAGATATCGCCCTTGCAACGCTGTTTACGCTCGGCATTCTTTGGTTTTCATATCTCACCTGGGGTATTTTCGCAAAAGAAGAGCGGGCTCGCCGCGATGTTGCAAAAACCAGGGCTGAAATTGCCCTCCTTGAGACTCGGGAAGCAACGCTGCGTGCTGATTTACAGGAGCTTGGTACCCCGCGGGGACAAGAAGCAGCCCTTCGTGACACTCGTGGGGTTGCGCGTCCTGGTGAAGAAGTTATCATCGTTGTGCCACCTTCGACGCCGGCTGCTGCGCCGCCCACAATACATTGGTGGCAGAAGATTTTTAACTGGTTTTAATGCGGGATTGGTTTAGTGGTAGGACGCGACCTTCCCAAGGTTGAGGCAGGAGTTCGATTCTCCTATCCCGCACTTTGTATCGGAGCAAGCATCGGGCGCGGGTTCGATTCCCGCTACTCGCACCCGTTATCCACAGGCCCTTGTGGTACAATATCCCTCGTAAACTAAATCAATCATGGATAAACAAGTCACCATCTACAGCACGCCAACCTGCCATTTTTGCCAAATGAGCAAGGATTTTTTCAAAGAACATAACGTAGCGTATACGGAGCACGACGTTGCCTCTGATCTTGAGCAACGCAAGGAAATGATACAAAAATCAGGTCAGATGGGCGTACCAGTCATTTTCATTGGAGAAGAGATGGTTGTTGGTTTTGATAAGGAGCGTCTCTCTTCGCTTCTTGGGATCACTGCATAGGACTTCTTTCACAAAACCGCCCGAAAGGGCGGTTTTGTGTTATCGTCGTCTGTGCGCCCTCATAGTTCAATGGATAGAACGGCTCACTCCTAACGAGCAAATCTAGGTTCGATTCCTGGTGAGGGCACCAAAACATAGGATATAATTGATATTCATGGACCCCGAGTTAAAGTCACTCCTTGAGGAGACATTGCGCGTAACGGAAGATAATAATCGGATACTCCGCGCTATGCGCCGAGATTCGTGGATAGGACTCATTGGCAGAATTGTTTTCTGGATCCTGATTGCCATTGTGCCTTTCTATTTTCTTTCGGCATACCTGGCTCCCTTTATGGACCTTATGAAAGACCCTTCGGGGGCTGGAGATAGCTCATATATGGAAGGCTTGCAAAAAGTGCTCGAACAGTACAAAGTTCAATAGTTCGCATGCTTGGATAGCTCAGTTGGTAGAGCACTTCCCTGAAGAGGAAGGGGTCGGCGGTTCGAGCCCGCCTCCAAGCACCACAAGGCAGTCATGAAAAGACTCTGGAAAAAGACATTGGCCTGGGTTTCAAAAAATGAAGGCCATATTTCGACAGTCGTATTTCTTACGGGTTTCATTACTGACAACCTGGTCCTCCGTCGTGTTGATGTTCCCTGGGTCAACACGGTGTTTCTTGGCTATCTGACCATTGCAGCAGTAGCTATTCTCATTACGCATAAAGTTGCAGCAAAACGAGGTGATCTTTTTGCTGCTTCTGGCAATCGTTCACTCGCCACTTTTTTACCGCTTATCGCCCAATTTTGTCTGGGCAGCCTCCTTTCCGGCTGTATTATTTTCTACACGCGAAGCGCAAATCTCTATACGAGCTGGCCTTTCATTTTGCTTCTCGCAACCGTCTTTATTGGAAACGAAGTGCTCCGCAAATACCGAGAGCGCCTCGTCTTTCAAACCGTTCTCTTTTTCTTCACACTTTATTCGTATACTATTTTCGCTCTTCCTATTGCACAGGGGTCCATGGGTGGCCTAGTCTTTTTTGAAAGCGGGATTCTAAGCACGCTGCTATTTTTAGTTTTTCTTTTTCTGCTGCGTGTTGTAGACGAGAAACGTCTGATGCCAAGCCTTAAACGCATTCTAAGCGTGTCGGGTGGCATACTCCTTATCGTCAACCTTTTTTATTTTACGGGGATACTTCCGCCGCTCCCGCTTTCTCTTAAGGACGTGGGTGTGTATCACAGTGTAGCGCACGCCACAGGTGGGGGATACGAAGTGCAGACAGAAAAAGGGTCTTGGCATATCTTTACACCCGAAACGATTCACCTGACCTTTGGGGACCCGGTGTATGTGTATAGTGCAGTGTTTGCGCCTATCACGATTAGCATTCCGATAGTGCATGAATGGGAGTGGTACGACGTTGCCGCAGGCGCATGGCAGACGCGTTCAAAAGTCACTTTTCCTATTAGTGGGGGTCGCGATGGAGGGTATCGAGGCTATTCGGTGATGACAAACCCTCTGCCAGGTTTGTGGCGCGTATCTATTGAAACTCCGTACGGGGCAATTATCGGAAGGATTCGTTTTGAGGTTGAACAAGTAGACACGCTGCCGGTCCTATCTACTGAAATAAAATAGATTTCATCTTTGAATTTATTTCAAAACCTACTTCGCCGCCATGCGACCCGAAAGACCGCTCCGGGCCGCTTGGCCATAAGTCTTAGTCTTCCGAATCGCCCGCCGGCTCCGTTTACGGTTTTGAAATGGGTTAGCTTCGATTAGCCCGCTCGCACTTTAAGTTTCGTCTGGCGTGCCTTATCGAGCTTTGGAAGAATAAGGGTCAAAAGACCGTCTTTTGAGGTTGCAGAAGAATTTTCCACATCGACTTCTTGGGGAAGGAGAATGGTGCGGGCAAAAGACCCCCAGAAAAGTTCGCGGGTGAAATAGTCGGAATCAGAAACCTGTTCGCGTTCCTCGCGAGAGCCCTCGATAACCACCATATCGCGTGCGATGGATACATTGAGTTCGTCTGGGCGCACACCGGCAACAAAGGTGCGAATGACAATTTCATTTCCCGTCTGATACACATCAACAGGAAGCTGCCCTTCGCTTCCATCATCTTCAGGAATGCTGTGTATGGCAGGAGCACGGGGAGAAGAATTCTGGCGAGAAGTCATAACTGGGCGTTCTCCAGGTTCAAGAGGATCGTCATCAAAGGCATCATAACTGCCAGCGGGAACCGACCCGGAGAGGCGTTCGAAGAAGGATCGTTTTTTGTGTATAGCCATGCTAGCAAGTGTTTTTTGGTAAATTACGATATTCGAAATATTTCAAAATTTCGAATAGCGCGAAAAAGATGACGATGCCGGTCCACACGCTGAAAAAAGCATTCATCGCGTTTGACTCGTCTCCGGAAATTATAAGTAAGTTAAAGAGGGCGTGCAACGTGATGCCAAGGATAAGTCCCACGATAACCATGAGGGAGCGAAGGGAATATCCGGCAAGGGTTTCGACTTTGCGATAGGAAAAGGCAAGTGCAAAGCCAACCACCGAAGAAGAAAGAACGTGAAGCAGTGTTGATCCGATGAATCGTAGGCTTTCGGTGGCAAGGCCGTCTCCAAGATTTCCAGACGTAAAAGGCGATATGAGAAAGAGTGTGTTTTCAAGAGCTGCAAAACCAAGGGCAGTTGTAAGCATATAGACCACAAAATCAATAGGCTCGTCGACCGCTTTGCGCCACAAAATAACGGCTGCCGCGATTCCATACTTCACTACTTCTTCAATAATGGCCCACGAAATAAGCACTGATGGACTTGAGGTTCCTGTGCCAAGATAGTCGGCAAAAGCATATTCAAGGGGGAGGGCAATGACAACTGCGCCCATGCCAGAAAGGAAGGCAAGCAGTATGAGCTGTTTTGGTTCTGGACAACGTACGTCTTCGCGAAGCAGAAAGAATAGCCAAACGAACGCTGGCAGAATTCCAACAAGGAAAGCAAAGAAAATCGCTTCGAAATTCACTCTCTTATTCTAGCAGCACTACGCACTATTGTTTTGGCCAGGGAGCTACGATGAGGGGTGTTTTTCGGTCCGGTAGTGACGACCAGATTTCTTCGGTAACAAAGGGCATGAAAGGGTGGAGAAGACGAAGCGATTGGTCAAGAAGGGTGACAAGAAGTGCTTGGCGTGATTTTTTCGCAGACTCATCAGCTCCAGTGAGTATTGGTTTTGATTCCTCAAGAATGGTGTCAGCAAAACGATGCCAAACATAATGGTAAATCTTTTCAGCAGCAAGATATACTCGGTATGCTTCGAGGTCTCGCGTTACGTCGGCAGCCATATCCTGAATCTCTTTAAGCGTTTCTGAGTCTTGCTCTGTAAGAGGAGCGTTCTGGTTGGCATCTTTGGTGTGTTCCAGTACAAACCGTGCAATATTCCAAAGCTTGTTTGCGAAATTCTTGTAGCCTTTTACTTTGTCTTCCCGCATCGCAAGATCAGTGCCGGGAGTGTTGCCGACAATAAGCGACATACGCAGCGCGTCGGTGCCGTATTTTTCGGTAAGCTCGAGGGGGTTAATGACGTTTCCTTTTGATTTGGACATTTTCTTGCCCTGCGCGTCGTTCACCATGCCATGGAGATAGACCGTATTGAACGGTGCTTTTTTGCCAAGGTAAAGACCAAAAATAATCATTCGTGGTATCCACTTGAAAACGAGGTCGCGTCCTGTTTCCATTACGTCGGTTGGATAGTGCGTGGTGTAATCTGATGCGTCCGGATATCCGGTGGTAAGGAGTGGCCACTGGCCAGAGGAAAACCAGGTGTCAAAAGTGTCCGTGTCAGCAGTCCACCCCTCTCCAGTTGGTTTTTCAACACTCGCTACTATCTGATCACCGTTAAACCACGCAGGGATGGGAATACCCCACACTATTTGTCGAGAAATATTCCAGTCGAGCGCATTTTCCATCCAATACCGAAATACTTTTTCCTCATGCTCAGGGATAAAGCGTATTTCTCCAGCATTCACTGATTCGATCGCTTTTTGTGCAAGTGGTGCCATCTTCACAAACCACTGATCTTTTATTTGAGGCTCAATGACGGTATTGCATTTATAGCAACGCTTCACGATGTTCTTATAGGAATCATCCGTGCGTACCAAAAGGCCTTTTGCCGCTAATTTTTCAACGATCTTCGGACGGGCGTCCTGTATTTTCATTCCTTCAAATTCTGCGGCGATAGGGAGAAGTTTGCCGCGCCAGTCAATGATTTGTTCCATGTCGAGGTTGTGTCGTTTTGCAATTTCAAAGTCAACTTGGCTGTGCCACGGCGTTATGGTCATAACGCCCGTTCCAAAGTCTTTTTCGACAGCTGCATCTTTGATGATGGTTGCCATAATGGGGCCATTGATCCACTCAACTTCTATCTGTTGTCCATGGGTATAGTTTGCATAGCGTTCATCGTCCGGATGCATAACTACATATTTGTCCCCAAATTTTGTTTCGGGGCGCACAGTGCCAATCGTGAAGGGGCCATATTTGAAATAATAGAAAGGCGTCGCTTCCTCAACGCTTTCCGTTTCAACATCTGAAAGAGAGGTTTGATGTTTGGAGCACCAGTTTACGGTTCGTTTGCCGCGATAGATAAGTCCGTCGTCAAACATTTTTGTAAAGGTCTTTTGTACCTCTTTCACAATGTCAGGATCGAGGGTGAATTTCTCTCGAGACCAATCACAAGAGGCGCCAAGCGAGCGTACCTGGTTCTCCATATTCTTTTTGTTCTCGAGCGTGAAGGCAAGAATTTCTTTGTAGAGTTCTTGCGGGTCCATGCCAAAACGTGAGCGGCCTTCTTTCTCAAGTTTTTTTTCATACACTACCTGTGTCTCAAAACCTGCGTGGTCGGCTCCGGGTATCCAAAGTGCCTTATATCCTTGCATGCGCTTAAAACGCGTCATCAAGTCTTCCATGGTTATTGCAAGCGCGTGTCCAACATGAAGGCTGCCGTTTGCGTTTGGCGGAGGCATCACGATAGTGAAAGGCTCGGAGCGCTCTCCTGGCAGATTGTCCGGGTTGAAATACCCGCTTTCCTCCCACATTTTGTAGATGCGGGATTCGGTTTCGGCAGGGTTGTAGGGCTTTAGGAATTTCTCGTCCATTCCTAGTAATGTACCAAAATATAGCCCAAAACGCCTGCCTTTAGGTTAGTGAAAGATTACCGTTTGCGCGCAGGGTTTCGAGGTTCGCAAAATCTCCCTTACGAGCGTGGTAGAAGCCGGCAAGAGCAATCATGATGGCGTTGTCGGTGGTGAGGGTGGCGGCGGGGATGTGGAGAGCCACTTCCGGGTGTTCTTGCGCTATGCGTTCCTCAAACACTCGGCGAATGTGCGTGTTTGCAGAAACCCCGCCGCCTATGACAAATGTCTTGGCCCCTGTATTAGTAAGGGCCCTACTTGTTTTTGACCAAAGCACGTCAGCGACGGCGTTTTCAAATTCATGAGCGATATGTTTCTTGTCTGGTTCACTCACTTCGGGATTGTTTTTCAAAAGATACAACACCGCCGTTTTGAGTCCCGCAAATGAAAAATCACAGGTCGTGTCAGCTATCATTGGACGCGGAAGGGTAAAGCTAGTTTGCAGCTGGCAGTTTGCAGCTTGCTCGCGACATACTTCGGCGAGACGGGAAATTTCTGGGCCTCCTGGGTAGGGGAGGCCGAGCATGCGTGCAACCTTGTCGAACGCTTCGCCCACTGCGTCGTCTCGCGTTTGCCCGACGTATTCATATGAAAGCCACTCCTTAGCAAGCACTAGTTCAGTGTGGCCGCCGGAAATAAGAAGGGCGAGCACGGGAAGTTGAACTCCTGCAAGCTGCAAGCTGCCACCGGCAAGCTGTTTTGTAAGCGCACTCAAAAAATGTCCTTCCATATGATTCACGGCGACAAGAGGTTTGTTCCAGGCAACTGCAAGAGCTTTGGCAAAATTAATACCAACCCAAAGTGCCGGTTCAAGCCCCGGGCCCACTGTAACGGCAAGGGCGTCAATGTCAGGAATTTCGTTTTCGGTAATAAATGCAAAAAATTGCTCTTCAAGTCCAGGCTCGCGCGCAAGGA
>JBAQPM010000014.1:0-19986 GCA_049305795.1 Minisyncoccia bacterium
CACCAATGGGAACGGCCTCGGTGTAAGAAGGGGTTTGTTCTTTGAGGAAATTAATTCGGTTTCTGCGAATACGATAGGCAACAATTGCGATCAAAATCCCAAAGACCGGGAGGACCCACGCAAGCCACGAAGAAGGAATTCCTGAAAAAGGTGAAATCGCTGTTGCCACCCCCAGCAAGATAAGCGTTCCTTCAGAAGACATGCCTAGAGTATAGCGAGAGAGGGTCGTTATACAAAGCTGTGTATAAGTACCCTATCCTGGGGCCACGATGACGACAAATTCCCCGCGCACCTGGTCGGCGTGTGTTTTGAAATATGCAGCCACCTCCGAAGCATTCCCTCGTATAACTGATTCGTGCATTTTCGTCAGTTCTCGGCACACGGCAATCATGCGATTTTCAGGCAAAATTTTAGCAAGTGAGTCGAGCGCCTTTTCAATGCGATGCGGAGATTCATAAAAAACAACGGTGCGTTTTGATGCGGTTATTTCCTTAAAAAGAGTTTCGCGTCCTTTCTTGTGGGGCAAAAAACCAAGAAAGACGAAATCCGCGCATGGCAGGCCCGCGATGGAAAGTGCGGCAGTAAGGGCCGCAGGTCCCGGAATTGATTCAATACGAACATCGTCTGGAAATCGTGCACGAACTTCTGCCACTAATTCAGCACCGGGGTCTGAAATGCCGGGCGTGCCTGCGTCAGTTACAAGAGCGATATGTTTCCCCTCTCGAAGAAGAGCGAGAACCTTGGTTGCCTGCAAGCGCCCACTGCGAGCGTGGTAGACCAAAAGCGGTTTTTGAATTTCATAGCGCGCAAGGAGTTTTGAGGTGACGCGGGTGTCCTCGCACGCAATAGCATCTGCGAGTTTTAACGTCTCAAGTGCTCGGAGTGTAATATCTCCGAGATTCCCGATGGGCGTTGCAACGATAGAAAGTGTTCCCATATCAAGATGTTTGAGTTAGAAATTCTGAAAGCTGATTCACGATAGCTCGTGTAGAGGGAGAAACGTTCGGCATGGTTTCAATATCGGAAAGAGTCAAGAATTTCCCGTATTCACCCTCATCAACCTTAACCTCTGTTTCAAATCCGCCGCCGACTTCTTCAATAAACACATGAAAAATTCCCATCGCAAACTCATACCTACTGAAATAAATCGCCGTTTTTGGTACGTAATTCAACTCTTCTTTAATCTCACGAACAAGCGCCATTTGTGCATCCTCACCTTCTTCAAATCCTCCGCCAAAAATGCCAAAAAGACCAGGAGCACGCACCGCATTTTTATCTCTCTTTTGAAGAAAGAAAAATATTTCACCTCCTACGCGTTTATAGGGAACCAAACTTGAACCTTCCCGTTTTTTGTTCATTATAGGCTCCATATCATTTTCGAATTAACTTATCAGCCACTTTATAAATATCCCCGGCACCCATAGTCATAATGACATCTCCTTTTTTTGGTTCGGTTGAAAAAATTTGCTCAATTTCTTCAAAAGTCGCGGAGCGAGCACGCTTCCCTGTTTCAGAAATCTTCTGCGCAAGGATCTTGTTTGAAATGGTTCCATCGTCAATTTCACGCGCCGGATAGATGGGTGCAATGAGGACTTCATCCGCGTCCGCAAATGCGGTAGCAAATTCCGGTAAGAGATCGCGAGTGCGACTGTAAAGATGCGGATGGAATGCGACAAATATGCGGCCCTCTGTTTTCTTTCGAAGCGCTTCGAGCGTTTTTTTAACTGCCGTGGGGTGGTGGGCATAGTCATCATAGACCTCGGCATCATTTTTCGTTTTTCCTTTGTATTCAAAGCGCCGCCACGTTCCTTCAAAGGCGGCAAGAGATGTGGCGATGGAATCTTGAGAAATATCGGGAAGCAATGCACGTGCGGCGGCTGCCGCCGCACGTGCATTCATTTGATTAAACTCCCCTGGCAAACGAATGTCGTATGCGGGTTGAAGGATGTAATCAATGATGCGTGCCTGCACCTTTTCAAGGAGTGGCGCAATGTTCGGATGCTTCGCATCCGTCACAATTGCGCCATTTGCAGGAACTTTTTGCATGAAAGTAAGAAACGCATCCTGTAGATCAGCAAGGTCTTTGTAGTAATCGGTATGGTCCCATTCAATATTAGTCACTACTAAAATCTGCGGCGAGAGCGTAAGGAAATCGCGTTTATATTCACACGCTTCAACGACAAAAATATCAGAATCACCTTTGAGATAGTTTGAACCAAAATCCCGCACCAAAGATCCTACAACGGCAGTCGGTGACGCATTTGCACCCTGCAAAATGCGTGCCGCCATACCAGTCGTAGTTGTCTTTCCATTAGTCCCTGAAATCGCAATGGCGCGCTTCCCTTTTGACACTTCACCGAGCCCTGCAAAATACGAAATTTGTGAAATGGAAAGTTCTTTTGCGCGCATGCGCTCTGGATTATCTTCCCACACTGCCTCGCTATAAATCACAAGATCTGCATCTTCCGGGACATTCTCTGCTTTTTGGCCGATCAACACAGTGATGCCTTTTGATTCAAGAAGCTCTGTTACCGGACTTGCCTCACGGTCGGAGCCGGACACTTGTATGCCCTGGTCTTTGAGTAGTTGTGCAAGGGCGGACATTCCTATGCCGCCGATGCCTATCATATAAACGTTGTGTATGTTTCGTCCGTTAATTTCCATATGCTTGTACTAGTGTTACGAATTGATCTCCTCGATCATATTCATTCTTGAACATGCCAAAGGAAGCAAAGGCGGGCGAGAGCAAAATGATGTCTCCTGAGACTGCAAAAGCAAAAGCTTCTGCTACAGCGGCAGAAAGACTATCGAAAATAGAGGCCTCGGGAAGCCAGGTGCAAATGCGACTCGTTCCAGAACCCGCAAGCATAATGACGCGCTTCGTACGCTTTGGAATTTCAAGGAGAAGCTTGTTCATGTCTAGATTTTTGTCTGCACCACCCATAATAAGAATAAGGTTTGATACATTTTCTTTTCCAAGGGCATGAAGTGCCGCCAACGTTGCCTCTGGTGTGGTGGCTGTGGTGTCGTTATAGAATTTCACGCCATTCACTTCTCGGAGAAATTCAAGGCGCCCTGGAACACCTTTGAACGATTCAAGTGCCTTACGACTTATGACGTCTTCAATCAGGAGAGTTCTCGCAACCGCAAGAGCAAGTCCTGCATTATAACGATTGTGCTCCCCCGGAATCTGAAGCACCCAGTCTTTAGGAACATCATCTTCATTTGCAATCACTATTTCTGAAAGAATTTCGTCTTGGTAGGTATCACGAACAATAGTGGCAGCCTGCGCGCCGAGGACAAGGGTATCGTGTTCGTTTTGGTACAAGAAAATGTTTGCCTTATCAGCAAGGTATTGATTGGGACTTTCTTTGTAGTAATTCAAGTGGTCTGGAAAGAAAGTGGTGAACACGGAAATGTGTGGACTCTTTTTTACTTCTCCAAAACCTTGAAGCTGCCACGAATCAAGTTCAAGCACGGCGACTTCGTCGCCGTGCACCTGCTCCAAAAGAGCAAACGTCGAGACCCCACGCACATTTCCTCCAAGCAACACTTTCTTTCCGGCTGCCACGAGGACTGCTTGAATCATATGTGTCACGGTCGATTTGCCGCGCGTGCCCGTAACTCCAACAATGGGAATGCCGGCATATTCTGCGAACAGGTCTGCGCTCATGCGTACGGGCGTTCCCTCTTTTCTGGCTTCCTCTATAAAAGGAGAATTGAGCGGCACACCCGCCGCTTTCACGATAAGGTCACGGCCTCTGAAATCTTCGAGAGCATGGTGCCCGAGCGTGTATGAAATATTTTGAAATCCTTTAAGAGCTGCAAGCGATTCTGCGAGCTCCGCTTCTGATTTAAGGTCGGTCACGATGAGGTCCGCTCCGCACTCTGCAAGAAAGCGCGCATCCCCGACCCCACGGCCAAGAAGCCCCAGGCCTATGAGGGTTATCTTCTTCCTGTGAAAGTGGGCAGAGGCGTCCATAGATGCATCCTAGTACTCCGCGCGCGCTATGACAAACGGTAGATTATAAGCTGGGCATATTCCAAGAATATGGTGGGACGAAAAAATAGAGTGCAGCCCCAATTACAAAAACACCAATGCAAAGCCCCAACATGATGAAAATGTCTTTCATGCTATTTTCTTTTGAGCAAAATACTCTGCAAGTGCTCGTTCGTATTCCTTCCAAAAAGAAAGCTCTTTTATTTCTTCTTCGGTAGCCCAGCGCGCTTCTTCTATTTCGTCCGGCGCAAGAACAAGAGAATCATTTTCATCTCTCATCACTGCTCTATAGACAACAAGGAAATGCGGATGACCTTCTTCGTCTGAAAGAAGAAAAGTGTCCGTGCACACCGGATTTTTTATCTCAACCGCTATTCCCAACTCCTCCCGTACTTCTCGAGCAAGTGCTTCAAGCGGAAGCTCATTCGTATTCAACCTTCCTCCTGGCAAATCCCACAACTCTTTCCCAAAATCACGCACAAGTAATATTGCACCGTCACTGCGCTCGACAACAACCTTCATAGCAACCTTCCCAATAAAATGAACTTCCGTAGGATCCATATATGGTGCACGCTCTAGGATTCGAACCTAGGACCGCTCGAGTATCAGTCGAGTGCTCTACCAACTGAGCTAAGCGTGCAATGGGACGATACTACCAGAAATCCCCAGGGTCTTCCAGTATCTTCCACCTTACGGCCGTATACTAAAGGTACCGATGGTCCACCGTGGAAACACGCGAGAACCAAAATTCCTCAACACGAGGAGCCCTTCCACTTCCGAAGAAAAATGGCGCCGTCATAAAAACAAGCTTCGCATTTGGCGACGTGCTGTAAAGCGTCTTCAGGCGACTACTGAAATGCAGCCTGCGTGAATACAAAACGCCCACCTGTGGGCGTTTTGTATAAGTATGATGTATTCTCTTTTGTTCCGCCTATTCATAAGTCGGAGCGTCAATTGAGCGCTCCCACTTATACCAGTAACGCACCTGGCGACCGAGCGTACATTTAAGGATGTAACGCTCTACTCCTTACGTTTTCTTGCGAAACCGTTTCGACTTAGTCCTCCTTTCGAGAGAACCGATTCCATTTGGATATGATCCACGACCAGCTTCCGCTAGCCGTGCCTTGTTACGACTTACTCCCTGTCACTGAATTTGCCGTAGTCCTGCGCTAGGCAAGATTTTGGGCACCCCCAGCTCCCTTGAGTTGACGGGCGGTGAGTACAAGACTCGAGAACGTATTCACCCTGGTATGGCTGACCCAGGATTACTAGCAATTCCAGCTTCATGAGGTCGGTTGCAGACCTCAATCCGTACTGAGGACGGTTTTTGGGATTTGCTCCACCTTACGGTATTGCATCCTTTTGTACCGACCATTGTATTATGTGTGCAGCCCAAGATATCAAAGGGACATGCTGATCTGGCGTCATCCCCACCTTCCTCTCCCGTGAGGGAGCAGTCTCGCCTGACTAATGTAACAGGCAACGGGGGTTGCGTTCGTTACCCCACTGAAGGGAACAGTTCAAACCACGAACTGACGACGACCATGCATCACCTGTCCAACACCCTCGAAGGCTCCATCCCTTTCAGGTTGGATGCAGTTGGATTTCTAATCTTGGTAAGGTTCTTCGCTTGTCGACGAATTAAGCCACATAATCCACTGCTTGTGCGAGTCCCCGTCTATTCATTTGAGTTTTAAGCTTGCGCTCGTACTACCCAGGCGGCTCGCTTACCGCGTTAGCTTAGCCCCACAGAGGGTCGATACTCCGTAGAGCGAGCGAGCAGCGTTTAGGGCCAGGACTACCGGGGTATCTAATCCCGTTCGCTACCCTGGCTTTCGTGTGTGAGCGTCAGATTTGGGCCAGTGCGCTGCCTTCGCCTTTGGTGTTCCCCACGATATCAACGGATTTCACCCCTACACCGTGAGTTCCACGCACCTCTCCCAACCTCAAGTCGTACCGTTTCGCTCGCGAGCCGTAGGTTAAGCCCACGGATTTTACGAACGACTAATACGACCGCCTTGACACCCTTTACGCCCAGTGATTCCGGGTAATGCTTGGGGCCTCTGTATTACCGCTCCTGCTGGCACAGAGTTAGGAGCCCCTTATTCATGAGGTACCGTCAAAAATTTCGTCCCTCATAAAAGATGTTTACGTACCGAAGCACTTCGTCCATCACGCGGCGTCGCTCCGTCAGACTTTCGTCCATTGCGGAAGATTCTCGACTGCGGCCTCCCGTAGGAGTATGGGCCGTCTCTCAGTCCCATCGGTGGGGGTCAGCCTCTCAGCTCCCCTAAGCGTCGTAGCCTTGGTAGGCCGTTACCCTACCAACTAGCTGATACTGCGCAGGCCGCTTCCAGAGCGAAAAACCTTTACCCTTTCGGGACCATCGGGAATTACCCAACCTTTCGGCTGGCTATGCCCGACTCTGGAGTACGTACCTACGTGTTACTACCTCGTCTGCCGGTTGACCTTGCGGCCCCCCTTGACTTGCATGCCTTATCCACGCCGCCAGCATTCACCCTGAGCTATGATCAAACTCTCATTAAGAATAGGCGGAACAAAACAAAACACATCTATACCCAGCACTAACATTAGTGCTGGGTTCACACTTTTCGCACATATTCAGTTGTCGAAGACCAAACAAAACCGCCCCCTTTAGGGCAGTGGAACCATACTATATGTGTTGCAACGGCGAGTCAAGCACGGCAATTTGAAAGGGCTCCCCCTTTCAAATTGCCGTGCTTTTAGGGCCAGTATCGTATACTTTTAGCCATGAATACCGACCCCGTAGTTGTCGCCGTTTCAGGTGGATTTGACCCCGTGCATGTCGGCCACATTCGCTATTTCAAACAGGCCCGCGAACTTGGAGACAAGTTGATAGTTATCCTGAACGACGACGAGTGGCTTATGCGTAAAAAGGGATATGTCTTTATGCCACAAGAAGAGCGCATTGAGGTGTTGCAATCAATTCGCTATATTGATGAAATCATCGTTCGCGATCCCGCCCCTGACATGAGCATCATCCATATGCTTGAAAAACTTCCGATACATATTTTCGCAAAAGGTGGTGACCGTACACTCGCAAATATTCCCGAAGCAGACATCTGTAACGCTCGTGGCATAAAAATGATTTTTGGTGTCGGAGGTTCCGATAAACCGCAATCAAGCTCCTGGCTCGCCGAAAATGTGGCGAAGCAAATTCATGACTCCGGTAAGCTAGAAAAACCTGAAGAAAAAATATAACGTGGTAAAAGAAAAAGGCTACCTGCGCGTGGTAGCCTTCCTTCTAAGTTTAGTTCAAAAGAACACGAGTGGTTTACTTCTTGGTAGGCCGTTACCCTACCAACTAAAGCAGCCAGTCGCGGCGCGCACATGAGAGTTTTCCGTCTGAAAGACGAATGGGGCTGTAGCAATGGCGGGCGAACCCTTTCCCCAATTAATGGGCACATACGGTATTTTAAATTCCGTACCATTTGCATTGGAATGCCTTCTCCCTCGAAAGGGCGATAGAGCACCCCTACATTCTCCCCCCTCATGTTCTGCCTTGAATAGTAGCAGGCACAATCTACCCGTCAATGTTGCTGTGCACAACTCTAGGAGGTATGCTAAGTGAAGCCGTCAAACCTTTGCCTAATGAACGCCAATCAACTATGAAGCGTGAATATGTTGTTGTGTCCGTAGGTGGATCTTTGATCGTCCCTGACGAAATTGATACCGGATTTATTGCAGATTTTCGCACCCGTATTCTTGAGAAAGTCGAGGCGGGTTTTTCTTTTTATATCATCACGGGCGGCGGTAGAACGGCGCGCCGCTACCAGGATGCAGGCAAGGCTGTTCGACATGATCGTTTTTCTCGAGAAGACCTTGATTGGCTTGGCATTCATTCAACACGTTTGAATGCTCACCTTTTTCGTTCCATTTTTTTTGAACATGCTTGCCCTCGCATCATCAAGGATCCTACACTGCCCCTTGAAAGCAACGATGCCATCATCATAGGCGCGGGGTGGAAACCGGGCTGGTCAACCGATTACTGTGCTGTGCTTGCTGCGAAAAATCTTGGAGCAAAAAAAGTAATCAATCTTTCAAATATTGATTATGTGTACACCGATGACCCTCGGAAAAATCCTGATGCACAGAAGATAGAAAACATCTCGTGGCCTGATTTTCGTACACTCATTCCGCCTGAGTGGGATCCCGGCCTCTCTTCCCCATTTGACCCAGTTGCTGCGCGCGAAGCGCAGGAACTTGGTCTTGAGGTGGCTATAGTGAATGGTACGAAACTTGATGAATTTGGGAAATATCTTTCCGGCGAACCTTTTATAGGAACTACCATTTCATAGATTGAGAGAAAGCCGGCAGCGCTACGCGCTGCCGGCTTTTGTTTTCGCATTCATTCCTCCCGCTTCTTGGGAGTGGTGAAGCCAAGAAACCTCTTGCAAATCCGACACTGATTTCGCAGAAGTGAACCGCAGTTCACCAATTCCAACAGAGTGTCATGACCTACACACGTGAAAGAACTCATGAGTATTTCGAATGCCTGTTCATTGTTGAGATTCATGGAATCCTCCCATTCTGGGTTACAGAAAAACAGCCCCCTCCGTGAGGAGGGGGCTGTTTTGATGGAGGGGGGTTACCTAGGTCGCATCAAAACAATCCTCTCCTTGCGGAGGGAGTGGTAAACCAGAACCAATAGGTAACCTGCTGCATACGGGAAAGTATAACGAGATATTATTTTGAAGCAAGGACGGCAAGTGCTCTTTCAGTTTCTGCATGTAACTCTTCAATGGTGCCATTATTTTCGATACGAGCATCGGCCATAGCCATGACTCCAAGAACATTCATATCCCAAGGGTCAGTTGAAGTAAGTTCTCGTTCTTCTTGCATCACCCAAGTGGCAAAATCAACCTTGTCGGTTGAAGAACCGCGGGTGACGATGCGATCGTATCGAATATCTTGAGCCGCATCCACAGCGACGACCAGTGCACCTTTTTGTTTCAAGAATTCCGCTTCCCCCAGGGTTCGGACAGACTCAATAAGCGCATCGCCTCCCTCTTCCTTTGCGCGCTCGTACAAAGCTTCAACGACAAAGGCTGGGTGATGTGTTCGCCGCAATTCATTTGCAACGTCCCGCATCGCATTTCTATCTTCTGGAAGTCCTCGTTTTTGTATTTCTTCGATAAGCAACGCACGGACTGAATAGTGCTTGAAGCCTTTTGAAACGAGATAATCAACCACCGTACCTTTTCCTGCCCCAATAGTACCAGTGATACCAAGAATCATCTTTTGGATTTTTTAGTGCTCGCAGCGTCAGTGTCTTTCGCAAACCAATGCGCAAGAGGAATGAGGAGCGGAGCGGAGCGGCAAATGGAAGAGAAGGTTCCGATGACTACACCCACGAGAAGCACGAGCGCAAAATTGCGCGTTGCTTCTGCACCAAGGAAGATGAGTGCAAGAAGGGCGAGCACGACGGTGAGTGAAGTGTTTATGGAGCGGCCAAGCGTTTCGGTGATGGCAGTTCCTACAACATCTTCAAATGACTGTTGAATATTTCCCTCCTCATTAAGTTTCAAATGCTCGCGTACGCGGTCGAAGACGATAATGACGTCGTTCACACAGTATCCAAGAAGGGCGAGCAGAGCCACAATGAAAAGCACATCCACTTCTGCTCCGGTGAAGTGGCAAAGAATGGCATAAAAACCAGTAGGCACGATTATGTCGATGGCGAGCATGGCGACGACCGTAATACCGTATCCCCATGAGGGCACCGGTTTTGAAACCCTGCGGAAGGCCCAGGCAATATAGAGCATGATGGCAAAGGTAACGGCTAGAATTGCCCACAATGCCTTTTTACCAAGCTCGGAACCAAGAGAGGGGCCGATGGAATTAAAACGAAGTTCCGTAAGGGGCGCTGCACCTTTGTCCGAGAGTATGGCTATGACTGCCTGATGTTCTTCGGGGTTCAATGTCTTTGAACGGAGCACGATGCCACTTTCACTACTTTCACGAATGGAAACTTCACCTATTGAAAGCACAGACATCTCCTCTTTGAGAGCGACGATGTCCGGGCGTACGCCTGTGTACGAAACTTCAATGAGCGAACCTCCGGTGAAATCAATAGAAAGCGGCAGTCCGAAAAATACGACTGCACCTATGGCGCCCGCAAGGATGACCCCGGTGAGCCAGAAGAAAAATCCGCGATGGTTGATGATGTACATAGGCTAGACGTTGAAATGAAAACCGCTCGACATGAGTCTCCTCCACCATTTTCCGCCATTTTCTGGAAGAATCGCAAGCAAGAAAACTCGTGAGAGCGACACCGCCGAGAAGAGTGAGACTATAACGCCGAAACCAAAGACAAGCGCAAACCCCTGCACGATTGAGGTGCCGAGCCAGAAAAGAATGGTGGAAGAAATAAGCATCGTGAGGTGTCCGTCGCGAATAGCAGGCCATGCTCGCGCAAAACCGATTTGTGCCGCCTCCCGTGTTCCCTTCCCTTTACGAAGCTCTTCTTTGATTCTCTCAAAAATAAGAACGTTCGCGTCTACTGCCATGCCTATAGAAAGAATGAATCCTGCAATACCGGAAGCAGTGAGCGTGATGGGGATGAATTTAATGGCCGCGATAGTGATAAGCGTGTAGATGATAAGCGCAAGGGTCGCTACAACACCCGCAAGGCGATACCAAAGAATCATGAAAAATGCGACGAGGGCGAATCCGGCAATTCCTGCAATAAGACCTGCATGATATGCCTGCCCGCCGAGCGTTGGTCCAACAGTGTTACTACCCACCAAAGTGATGGGAACAGGAAGTGCGCCAAAATTGAGGTTACGCACAAGCTCTCGTGCTTCTTGCGGAGAAAATTGGCCGGTGATTTGTGCGGTGCCATCAGGAATCGCTTCTCGGATGACGGGAGTTGAAATAGGTTCGCCGTCAAGAAAAATGGCGAGAACACTGCCCGTGTGTTTTGCCGTGAGCTCCGCAAATAGTTTTTTACCTTCATCGCTAAAGTGAAGCAACACGATAGGTTCATTTACTGTTGTGCCGCCTGTTCCACTGCCAAACTGAAGCTCAGCGCTTTTTAGATAACGCCCCGTAAGTCCTGTTGCAAGAAATTCGGTTGTTGTCCCCTCGATATTTGCGCCCAACTTAAATTCAAGCACTGGAGTTTGCCCGATTGCGTCCACCGCAGCTTTTACATCGGTGACACCAGGAAGTTCAACTAAAAGACGGTCTTCTGCTTTTCCGGCGACAACACTTGAATGTTCAAGCTGAACAAGCGGTTCCGCAACACCAAAAAGATTCACGCGGCGGTCAATCACATCACGAAGAGATTCGAGTGCTCCCCCCGTGTCAGTCATATCTGCCGGGATATCTGCCCGATAGATGAGCTCGGTACCACCCGCAAGATCAAGACCAAGTTTTACTGCATAGCGTGAGTCTGGGTGGTTTGTCGAAAATGAAAACCAAAGGAGAAGCGCCCCGAAAATTAGGGCGCTAAAAGCGGCGAGCCGATATTTCCACATGAGCAGTAGTGTACCACCAGACCAACTTTAGAGACAAATTGACTTTTGTGCTAGTCCGTTGCGCCAAGCGGATGATTCTAAGAAATTTCCCACTCTCGTTTTAAGGCTGCGATACCATCCTCAAGGCTAATTTCTGGTTTCCACCCAAGAAGTTCACGTGCTTTCGAAATATCAGCTTGTGCATCATGAGCCTCCATACGCGGAGATACAAACTCCCGTATACCGTCTGGATCTATGAGATCTGCGAGGTAATTGACAGTTACATTGCGACCCGTGCCTATATTGATCACCTCTCCTGCGCCGATGTTCGAGGATGTGGCCGCGAGTATATTTGCACGGACCGCATCTTTCACGTGCGTAAAATCTCTTGTTTGGGTTCCATCGCCTACAATAGTCAGGGGAGCTTTCATCTTGCGTAATTCAAGAAATTTAGCGATTGCGAGACCGTAGGGGCCCGAAGGATCCATATGCGGACCATAGATATTAAAGTAACGTAAGGAAACGGTTTTTAAACCGTACGTCTCTGAAAACAATTTCATGTACAGTTCGCCAATGTACTTTTGAAGGCCGTACGGATTAACGGGATTTGCCTTCATATTTTCTCGAAAAGGAAGCTGGTCCTGATTGCCGTATGCAGATCCAGAGGCAGAATAAACTATCTTCCTCACCTCTGCATCTTTGCTTGCGGTAAGTACAGAGACTGTACCATCGACATTGACACGATTTGATTCAATAGGATGTTCAACTGAGTAGGAAACACGTGGAAGCGCTGCAAGATGAAAAAGCGCGTCAGCGCCTTTTGCAACTTCAGTAACTGCGGAAGTATCGAGAATGTCGACTTCATGAAGCATTGCGCCCGCGGGCACATTTTCACGCTTTCCGTTTACGAGAGTGTCAATGATGTGAACCTCATATCCCTCTTGCAACAAGCCTTCGGCAAGATTACTTCCAATGAAACCTGCCCCACCCGTAACTACCATTTTTTTCATATGCCGTTTTTCGCTGTTAAAAGTTCTTGTACATTTTTAAAAAGACACGCGACCGCAACGGGGCCTACCCCGCCAGGGACCGGTGTAAAGACTTTGGCGATTTCTTTACAACGAGGGTCGGCGTCCCCCACGATTGTTCCGTCCGACTCGCTGGTACCCGCATCAATAAGCACTACTCCTGGGGAAATCATTTCCGGTGTAATGAAATGGGGGACGCCGATGCCAGAGACAATAAGATCTGCATCTTTAAGGAGCGTTAAAAGTTCTTCGCGTGGAAGCTCGCGAGCTACTGAAGTGACTTTTGTTTGTATACCCAACCATATGGCAATAGGTTTCCCTACCAATTCGCCCTGTCCCAACACCACGGCATGTCGAATCGAAACTGGATCTACGGATGCCTCCGCAAGAATCCTTTTGACTGCAGCAACTACTGGCGGAAGAAGTGCACGCGGAGCACCCGTCTCAAATGCGTTCTTTGCAGCAAACGACAACACATCGGCATCTTTTTGAAGTGGAATGGCTTCGAGCACACGATTTTTATCAATAGATGACGGGAGCGGAAGCTGCACAATGACCGCGTCCGCACCAGGCTTTTCCACAGCAAAAATAACTTCTTCGGTCGTTGCGGAATTTTCAAAACGTACGACCTCAAGGTGCATACCTGCATCAAGCGCTCGTGCACTTTTTATGCGCAAATACGATTCGGTCGCTGCAGTGGGAGATACGGTAACCGCACGTACGATTGGGGGACGACCAAACGCCGCGACCTTTGAACGGGTCGCGGCGAGTATGCGCGCCGCTATTTCTTTTCCCTCAACAATCATGAAGGGAGCGTAGCATACCGCCCTTCATTTTTCACAAAGGCATCTTTTGATTCCATTTTATATTCGTGCCCAAGTAGCTTCGTAACCTTGCTTCCCTCCATCACAATGGGGTACGAATAAAAACGCCAACTTCCCGGAGCGGTTGGAATCTTTCCGCGCGTTATGTGCCAGAAAAAGAAATACGCGAAACGGATTATACGTGGTGACACATGCACCGTTTTCTTCCCCACTGCCCTTGCCATATCCTCTGGCATGACTGGTGCGCCCGGAGGTGTAAGATTAAATATTTCATAGGCTCCGTCATAAGACTCAAGGGCAAGCGTGGTCACGATGTCCACCACATCGTCTTCATGTACGAACTGGCGGCACCAGCCATCTGTTGCGGGAACAAAAGAAACCAACAGACGTACGATTCGGTAAATAAAGGAACCCTTCAATGTTCCAGAAAGTGCGGATTGCAGACCAAAGCGGTGGTGCATGGAGCGCCCACGTGGGCCGGTAATAGCCGCCGGACGCACGATGGAAACTTGCGGCACCTTTTTCTGCTTCTGCCCAAACTGTGCATATATCTGCTCAAGATCTTTTTCCGATTGGCCTTTTTCAATACCATACAAATATTCTTTTTCACGAAGCGGTTCGTCTTCACGAAAACGATGCGTAAAGGTATTCGTCGCATACGCGCCGTAAATCGAAGCGGTAGAGAAATGAACAAGACGGGTAACTGAAGGAGTGGAAAATGCAAAGCGGAATACGCGCCTTGTTCCCTCGACGTTCCACTTCCATTCAAGTTTTGGATTCCCGTAAAAGCACCGGATCTGCCACGCCGTGTGAATAACAACATCCGGTTCGTAGGACGCGACTTTTTCCTCCCAACCTGCGTCGCTCGTATTTGCCTCAATGAATACCAGCTTCGGGTTTGCAGCGATGAAATCTGGAGCAGGATCTTTATCGACACCAATAATGCGCGAAACATCTTCCCGTTTTGAAAGTTCGTTGACCAGCATGGCGCCCACGTAGCCCGCGGCTCCGGTGACAAGTATGGTGTGGTATCTCTGGTTCATGATTGTGTAGGGTTGAAACGGAAAAGCATGCGCTTGAGCGTTTTAAGCGCAATGATCACATCGAGGATAAACGAACGATGCTTAAGATAATAAAAATCATAGGCGAGACGCATGTTTGTTTCCTCAATTGACTGAGGACTGATGTGTCCCTGTTCATACTGCTGATTTACTTGAGCCCATCCGGTAATGCCTGGCTTTACAATATAGCGCACCCGATAATATGGCAGCGCCTCGGCGAGCCTGTTTCCCAAGCCTTCAATATCATTTCGTG
Source organism: Minisyncoccia bacterium (assembly GCA_049305795.1). GTDB lineage: Bacteria > Patescibacteriota > Minisyncoccia > Phycocordibacterales > Phycocordibacteraceae > C7867-001. The sequence continues at coordinate 14,669 of JBAQPM010000014.1, forward strand.
GACCAATAAGGGAAAGTTCACCACGAAGCACATTAAGAAACTGGGGAAATTCATCAAGCGAAGTGCGGCGCAAAAACGCTCCGACTTTTGTCACCTGATTTTTGCTCTCCCCTATCCATTGTCCGCTCGCCGAATCATTCGCACGCATGGTTCTAAACTTATATACGATGATATGCGTGCTGTGCTCACCGATACGATTTTGTCTAATGACGAGTGGCCCAGACCCCTCAAGCCGAAGGGCGAGCCACACAAACGGCAGCACGCATACGGTGATAATGCCCATACATACTCCGCCCACAAGATCTATACACCGTTTTGCAAAAAGATAAAAACCAGACACCCGGCGCGTGGCGTAGCGGAAAAACCATTCATAATCAAGAAGTGAGAGCGGAACACGATCAAACACGTCTTCATACAGCGTGAGCAAATCCACGATGTGGTAGGAGCGGTGTTCAAAGGCGTGTTGATAGAGCTGCGGCACGAGTGGGGCGACGGCCGGGTCGCGGGTGTCGACAATGAGCAACTGGATATTCGATGCCCGCTCGTTAAGAAACGCGGCACATTCCCGGGGTGAAATAGTGCGCGGATCAAGAGACTCCTCACAGCGTATGGCGTAGCGCGCATTTCCATTTAATTCTTTTTTGAGCTCTTCCTCTTCCGGGCCGGTACCGATGATGATTGCGTCAAAACGCGAACGTCGTTCGGCAAGTTTCGGGAAAAGAACGAGACGCCACAGCAATATCAGGGCGAGCGAAACAAAGAGGTAGATAAAGAGATTCGTCTTCGGCGTAATCCCAAAAGCAGGAACGAGAAAGAAAAACAATGCTGCGATAATAATATTAAAAATTTGCGTGCGGACGATGCTGCCTGAAAGGTCACGGGTGAAAAAAATAGTTCGCTTCTCGTACAGACCATTTATGAAAAAAACAGCAATCCAGACAACAAATAAAAATGAAAAAGGTCCGAGGTGTGCTTCAAAAATCTGCTCGGAAGGCAGAGCTCCGGAACGCAGAAAAAGCGTAAGCCATAGCGAAAAAATAAGCGCAAGAATGTCGCCTACAAATAACAGCACCGAAGCTCTGCGGCTGCCGATAGTCATGTGGTACGCTTGTATACTATATAACCTTTCTCCTGGGAAAGAGGTTCCATTACGATATGTCGACTACCCCTAAAATACTCTATCTCATCACAAAAGGCACCTGGGGCGGTGCCCAGCGTTATGTATACGACCTGGCAACCACCCTCCACAATGAAGGAACAGCGGTGGTGGTCGCCTATGGAGCTCCTGGAGAATTAGACCGAAAGCTCAAGGAGGCCGGTGTTCGGCGGGTTATTCTTCCGAGTTTTATGCGCGATGTTTCTTTCATCCGTGAATGGCATGCTTTAAGCGAACTCATTCGCCTTCTGCGGCGCGAACGTCCTTCGGTTCTTCATATCAACAGTTCGAAAGCAGGCGGGCTTGGGGCGCTTGCGGGACGACTTGCAAAAGTTCCGCACATTGTGTTTACCGCGCACGGCTGGGCATTTAATGAAGACCGCCCGCGCTGGCAACGCGCTGCATTTTTTGTACTGCATGGAGTGTCCATTTTGCTTGCCCACGAAACTATTTGTGTGTCGCAGGCTGTACAAAAAGATTTTGAACGTGTGTCCTTTTTACGAAAAAAGATGCAGGTCATACCTCTTGGCATTGCATCAAAGACACTTGCATCACAAAAAGAAGCACGCAAGACACTTGCTCCAACTTTTGCCGCCCAGACGTGGATTGGCGTTCTTGCAGAACTACATCCTACAAAACGAATACAAGACGCGATTGATGCATTTGCATCAATCGCGTCTGCTTATAAAGAATTAGGACTCGTCATCATTGGTGAAGGCCAAGAACGCGGAGAGCTCACGCATCGCATCGCAAACACTGGTCTCACTGAGCGTATTCGGCTGCTTGGATTCGTCCAAAACGCATCCGCATATCTCTGCGCGTTTGATCTCATGCTCCTCCCTTCTCGAAGCGAGGCACTCAGCTATGCACTTATAGAAACTGGCTATGCGAGTCTCCCCGTTATCGCATCAAAGGTGGGAGGCATTCCCGAAATTATTGAGGATGAGGTAACCGGACTTTTAGTGCCACCACTGCGCTCCGACCTCATTGCAGAAAAAATTCTTTTTCTCTTAGGACACCCCGAAAAGGCTCAGGCATACGGAAAAGCACTCAAAACGCGTGTTGAAAAAGACTTTTCATTTGAACGAATGCTTGCGGAAACAAAGAATGTGTATTGGAGCGTGCCCAAAAACCTTCAGATGCGAGGCGCGAGTGAGGAATGAACCGAGGCCATATCAAGCATATGGTGAGGAAATGAAGACGTTTGGGAAACGTCTTCATGAGCGAGCAACGAAGCAGGTGGAGGTTTTTTTTGGGGGGGGGAATGCTTCAGCCGATATATTCCTGACCAGCAAGTTCTCTCGGTGCACTGCGGGCATATTTGGTGAGCGACGCCACGATGCCGAGTGCTGCAAATTCCATGAGAATGTGCGAACCACCATAACTCATAAATGGAATGGTCGTTCCTGTCACGGGCAGCAAGCCCACATTGATTCCTGCATGAATGGTGACATGCGAAAGAAAAAGAATGAGTACTCCTATGGTAAAAAATGCATCAAAGTTTGTGGCGGCCCGACGAGCTATTTCAAGAAGCCTTGCGAATAGAAGTCCGTATAGCACGAGCACAATACCGATACCAACGAATCCCCATTCTTCCGCATAGGCGGCAAAAATAAAGTCTGTCTCATATTGCGGAAGGAATCGAAGTTTTGACTGAGTGCCGTAGCCAATCCCCTTTCCAAACCACTGCCCCGACCCAACGGCGATGGTGGCTTGGTAGGCATTGTAACCGGCACCATGTATGTCAGCTGCAGGGTTAAGAAAGGCCATGATGCGCGTGCGCTGATAGTCATGCAGGCCACCAAACCAAAGAGCAGTCGCCGCAAAAACTCCCAGCACGAGCACTATGGCAAGATGGCGTTTTGGTATACCAGAGATCAGCACCATACCAAACCAGAGGGAGCCTAGGATTACTGCCGTGCCAAGATCTGGTTGTAGCAACACCAAAAGCATGGGCGCGGCAGCATAGAGACCTGAAATGATGATGTGTCGTATGTTCGCGATTTCGGTATGCCGCCGTGAAAAATATTTCGCAAGAAGCGCAATCAAAAGTATTTTGGTTGGATCAGTTGGTTGTAATGAAAGGACACCAAGGGAAAACCAACTGCGTGCACCCATAACAGGGTGCACCAACACAAGAAGAAGAACCAATAATGTAAGCGCGATAGCATATCCAGTCATGATGATCGGCGCGCGACGTATAAATCGTATGTCCATGGCAGCAAGCAGGAAAAAAACAGCGACGCCAAGTGCAATCCAAATCGCTTGGCGAGGCGCAAGTGAATCAGTGCCGCCGTAGGTGTGCATGGTAAGCAATCCAAGGAGCGAGAGCGAGAGCCCGATCAGAAGGAGTGGCCACTCATCAAGCAGTGACAACCAAGAAAATGCTTTAACGCGATCAGTCATTGTTACGGAAGTTGCACAAGGGGAATGATTTCATAGCGTGCAGGAATGCCCGAAAATGGCGCGTTCCAGGTAAACACTACCGGCACTGCGGCAGACGCAGGAAGATCAACAACCGTGCCCGAAGCTGCAATGACATTATTTTGTGCGTCAAAAAGTGTTGCTACGACCGGAACTCCCCGCATTGGAAGGACTTCAGAATTTGAAACTATTGCAGAAAGCCGTGGGGTTTCACCAAGGGAAAGACGCGCGTCAGATACGGCTAGCGTGGGAAGCTCCTCATTTAGGCGATACCAGACAAATGAACTTTCATCAAACGTAAGAAACGCTCGCACGACTGGTTGAGAACCTGAAAAAAGATTTGGTATAAAAAGCGGGACCGTTGAAGCGGGCGGTAAATTCACGGTTCCTGTTTTGCTAGTGACCACAATATTATCTGCGCCATAAAGCGTCACTTTGAATGCAGCATTCTTCACGGCCGCATGAGCATTGGTGTTATCAATGTATGCGATGATATCGGTGCGACCGTTTTGAGGAGAAAGCTGGCGTACAAAACGTATTGAGGGTGCGGCAACTTCTGCCGTACAAAGACGCGAACACGATCCGCCGCAATCAATGCCCGTTTCGTCTTGATTCTTTTTTTGGTCGGTACACGATGGCGTTTTATACAAAACCGAAATGAGCGTCACCGCAAAAACAGCAAAGATAACCGCTCCTATACTGGTGAGAATAAAAGCCTTTCTTTGGGACGACCACGACATAAAAACAGTATATAACCTGCAGGCTGGAGACGTTAGTAAGCAAAAATGCGTTCCCCTCGGGGAACGCATTTTTGCTTTCAAATTCTTTGTTCTGGCGACTAGCTACTCTCCCTCTTTCGAAGTACCATCGCCGCAACTGTGCTTAACTGCCGTGTTCGGAATGAGAACGGGTGTGACCACAGCGCCGAATCACCAGAACAAAAAATTCGATGTATTGAACAATGTCTGTTCGTCAACAACCGAATACGCATAGGTAATAGCACACTCACAACTTGTGTTGCACAAGGTTCCGCACAAGAGACTGGGCATATTAGTACTCCTCCGCTCAAACGATTACTCGTCTTACACGTAGAGCCTATCAACCTAGTCATCTTCTAGGAGCCTCATAACGATTTCTAATCTTGGGGTACGTTTCCCGCTTATATGCTTTCAGCGGTTATCGTGACCCGACATAGCTACGGAGCGGTGCCGTTGGCACGACAGCTCCCAGACCAGAGGTCAGTTCATCCCGGTCCTCTCGTACTAGGGACAAGCCCCCTCAAAAATCAACGCCTGTAGTAGATAGGAGACCAACCTGTCTCACGCACTTTGTTTACTCCGATTACTCGGAGGGTCGGACTGTAACTTCACCCGGACTGGGTGATCAACATTCAGTCTCTAAGGACGGAAGCTGAAGTCAAACTTCTTCTTCCTTTCCTCGGTATTGTCCTTCGCATTAAAGGATTCCACCGATATCAGTTGATTTGCTTCTCGAATATTCCTATCCGAGACCGCCGTGAGTTTGTCTTTCGCACACTTACGTCTCCACGTAAGTTTCTAACCTCGGGGTTCAAACCGTTCAATCACCGATTCGCCAACTGACGAATCAGTTGCTGAACGGTTTGAACCCAGCTCGCGTACCTTTTTAAATGGCGAACAGCCATACGCTTGGGACCTTCTCCAGCCCCGCGCTAAGGTGAGCCGACATCGAGGTGCCGAACTCCGCCGTCGCTATGGAC
>JBAQPM010000015.1:0-9030 GCA_049305795.1 Minisyncoccia bacterium
ACTCTGCACAGTTCTTCCGAATCTTCACTTGCACGTAATGGGTCGCTTGGTACTCTTACCCCAGAATCCATGGCTAACAGGCACCTTGCACGGTCAGTCGTCCTTCAAACACTTTTTGAGTGGGACACCACAACTGCTTCTTCTGAAGCGGCACATGAGATGTTGGTGCGCAACATTACGGAGTTTGCAGGCGACTCGACCGACCAGCCATTCATGGAACAACTCCTTAAAGGTGTTCTCGCGAAAAAAGATGATGTCGATCTCATCATCTCAAAAGCAGCTCCCGACTGGCCGCTTGATAAAATCGCGCCTGTTGACCGCAATATTCTTCGCATAGGACTCTATGAGTTGCTGTTTGCAGATCGTTCTCAAGTTCCCGCGAAAGTAGCTATCAATGAAGCTATCGAGCTTGCTAAAACATTTGGTGGCGATTCTTCAGGCCGTTTTGTAAACGGCGTTCTTGGTGCCGTCTACAAAGAAATGGGGGAGCCGGGCAAAGACGAAATAGGAAAGAAAAAATTGATCAAACGCGAAGAGCTTCCGGTCGAACAATTGGGTGGCGCGGTTGTGTATACAAAACATGAGGGTCAATACTATCTCGCTCTGGTGCATGACGTATTTGGACACTGGACCCTTTCAAAGGGAAAAATTGCAGAGGGTGAAGAAGTAACCAAAGGAACTGTTCGGGGCATACACGAGGAACTGGGACTCGAAGTAGTGATTCAAGAAAAGGTAGGTGAAAACGAATACATTGCTTCGCATCCCGAGACGGGGAAAAAACGAAAGCATGTCATGTATTTTCTTGCCGAATCTCCCTACACCGACATTACCCTCGAGCAAAAAGGAGGACTTGATGACGCGCGCTGGTTTCGTTTGGCCGATATTCTTGATTTGAATTTTTATGATGACATGTTGCCCATTGTGACCTCTGCAGTGCAGACGCTTCTAGATAAATCTCGCTCAGAAAAATAGGGAAGGCTACAAAAAGGTTCGTGCTTGTCTTTCAGTACTCGAGGCCGTAAGCTCTAAGTTATTCCTATGGATTTCACCGAAGCCGCAAAGATTCTAGGCCTTACCTTCAAAAAACTCGACCTTTTGGTCGAGGCTCTCACGCATCGTTCTTATTTGAACGAACATCGGGGTGCAAAGCAGTCTCACAACGAGCGACTCGAATTTTTAGGTGACGCCGTGCTCGAACTCGCGTCAACGCGGTTTCTTTTCGATAAGTTTCCTCTAAAACCCGAAGGGGAACTCACGGCCTATCGTGCCGCACTCGTGAACACCTATTCACTTGCAGCTGTCGCTGAGGGGCTTGGGATTAATGACATGCTTCTCCTTTCAAAAGGCGAGGCGCGCGACACCGGGCGCGCGCGGCAAATTATTCTTGCAAACGCTTTTGAGGCGATTTTGGGTGCGCTCTATCTTGACCAGGGATACGAGGCAGTAGATGCCTTTCTCGCAAAACATCTTTTTCCAAAGATTGACGACGTCATTCAAAACCGCGCATGGCAAGATGCAAAGAGTCGTTTTCAAGAATCTGCACAGGACAAAAAAGGCATTACGCCACTTTATAAAACGATTTCTGAAGTTGGTCCTGATCACGATAAACATTTCACCGTCGGAGTCTTCTTGGGTGAAAAGGAAATTGCACAGGGGACAGGAAAATCAAAACAGGATGCCGAACAATCAGCGGCACAGGCTGGTCTTGATAAAGAGGGCTGGTAGTTTACCCCTTGTAGATTTCAGTTGTTTGTTCCGTACTCGATCCGGTAGGTGCCGTTGTTTGCGGCATTTGTTCCTGGGTCGCGTTCTCTGTTGGCATCATGTCAGTGGTAGGTTCGGGCGCAGGCGACGTACGTGGATGAGTTACGAGATACCACCCGCCAAGAATAATGATCGCGAGGATGCCGATAAGAATCCAGATGTTCCGTGTAGTCATACCCGCAAGCATATCCTTTTTCAATGAAAAATACATGAGATTTGGGAAGCCATCGTGAATTGTGGAGACGGATCCCCTCGAGACGAGGTATACTAAACGGCATGTTGAAGCGGCTTGAAATTGCCGGATTTAAGTCTTTTGCGCGGAAAACCGTGCTCGATTTTTCTTCGCACGCAACGGCAATTGTCGGCCCAAACGGCTCTGGAAAATCAAACGTTGCCGAAGCGTTCCGCTTCGCACTTGGAGAGCAGTCTATGAAATCACTTCGAGGGAAGCGAAGCGAGGACCTTATTTTTAGCGGCTCACATTCCGCCCCACGCGCAAACCGAGCCGCCGTTGCCATCGTATTTGATAACTCGAAAAAGCAGTTCAAGCTTGATTTTGATGAAGTGAGTATTGAACGCGCCGTATTTCGCGACGGCACCAGTGAATATTCGATCAACGGCTCTAAAGCACGCTTGCGCGATATTCAAGAATTGCTTTCGAGTGCAAACATAGGCGAAACGGGGCACCACATTATTTCCCAGGGAGAGGCGGACAGGATTTTGCTCGCGAATTCGCGGGAACGGCGAGCCATGCTTGAAGATGCGCTCGGGCTTACGGCGTATGAATTCAAGAAGGAGGAAAGCAAACGAAAGCTTGAAAAAACGGAAGAAAATATGAAGCAAGTGGAAGCGCTTCGTAAAGAGCTTGCCCCACACCTTCGTTTTTTGGAAAAGCAGGTTGAGAAATTGGAGCGTGCCGATGAGCTGCGCCAAGAGCTCGCCCACAAAGCTCGCGGATATTTTGCTACTGAAGAAACCTATCTTGCGCGAGAAAAGGAACTTGCCTCGGTCGCCAAACAGGCGGCAATCGAGCGTCTACAAGAAATTTCCGCCGAACTTAGCAAACGTGGAAGTCAGTCAGGTGTCGATGCCGAGGGGCTCAAGCGTTCTGAATTGGTGCGTGAAGCCGAACGCGAGCTCGACAAGCTTATAACCGATCGCGCAGCGCTCTCGCGTGACATCGGTAAAACGGAAGGCGCGCTTGAAAGTGCAAAACGCCGCAGTCGTGAAGCTGCGCAAGACCCGTATGCAAAAATTCCCCGCACTGACCTCACGGCACTTCGTGATGAAATAGAAAATCAAACACAACATGCTGGCGATTCGATTGATGCACTGCGCTCAGCGCTCAGCGCCATTCGCACTACCGTCCGGGCTTTTTTTGAACGGTTTGCTTTACCCTCAGACGCCTATCTTGCGGACGAAGAACAGGCTGCACTTCGGTTAGAACACGAACGAGACGCACTTCTTGAAAAAGATGCAAAATTCTCCGAAGAGATTGAGCAGGCACGGGGTGCACTCATGCGTGCTCGCGAAGCCGTCGTTGCCCATGAAGAAGCGGGGCGTGAAGGAACACATACCCTTATTGAACTTGCAGAAGGGAAGGCTCGTCAGGAAGGAGAGGTCGCGCGCCAGGAGGCGCGCGTGCATGAACTCGCATTTCTGGACGAAGAACTTATGCAAAATCGTGCAGAGGTTGCAGCACTCGTTGGTTCGCTGCTTCTTGCGGGAGAACCGCCCGCCGCTGTCGAAACAGAAGACCGTGCTCTTCAAGAGCAGCAGAAGCGTGCTATTGAGCGCCTTAAAATTCGTCTTGAAGAGGCAGGTGGTACGGGCGAAGAAGTTCGCACTGAATACAAAGACATCACCGAGCGCGAATCCTTTCTTGCGCGCGAATTGCAAGACCTTGCACAGTCCGCATCAGGACTTCGCGCGCTCATTAAAGACCTTGACGACGAACTCACGAAAAATTTCAATGAGGGACTTCGCAAGGTGAATACGTCGTTTGGTGAGTTCTTTTCCGTGATGTTTGGCGGTGGCGGCGCAAAGCTTGTGCTTGAAGAACCCGAAGAGCAAGAACAAGACGAGGAAGGAGACCGCGCGGGCCAAGAGATACTTTCAAAACCAGGTATTGAAATCTCGGTGAATCTTCCCAAAAAACGAGTGCAGTCTTTGGTGCAGCTTTCAGGAGGCGAACGCGCCCTCACTTCCATTGCTCTTATTTTCGCAATGAGCCAGGTCAACCCGCCACCATTTTTGATACTGGACGAAACCGATGCGGCGCTCGACGAAGCGAACTCGCGCCGCTATGGCGACATGATCGAAAATCTTTCAAAGCGCTCCCAACTTATTTTCATAACGCACAACCGAGAGACTATGAGCCGCGCGGGTATTCTCTACGGCGTTACCATGAGCGGAGACGGTATTTCAAAACTCCTTTCAGTTAAATTCGAAGAGGCCGTGAGTGTGGCAAAGTAGACCTTCATTTGGACTACTTCATTTTTGTGCTATAACTCCTCTCGGAAGTTTCGCGCGCTCGCGCGAAACGAATAATTGAATTTGGAGGGTTTGAAATGGAAAAGATGCTGCAGACGGTGTTCTTTGCAAACATCCTTACTTCGCTGGTCATCATACTCATCGGAGTTGCTTTCGAATTCAACAACATCGTCGTGTTCTTAATGGCCGTGGGGTGTTTGTTGCTTGCTCTTCTTATTAAGTGGCTTACTACCGCTCAATCAGAGTATTTTGCCGTAGCGGCTAGCTATTTCGGCGTACTTTCTTTTTATTCTATCCCGCTTTACTACCTGGCGTACCTAACAGGCGGGCAACAGAATTTCTTCTTGGTAATCTCTTCGCTTGCCACTGCGGGCCTAGCACTTTGTGCGGTCATCTTTTCCACGAAAAAAAGAATAGAAGAGATTCTGCAAATGTCCTTCGTGGCATTTCCGCCCTTTGGAGTATTTGTGCTCCTCTTCGGTCAGGAAGATATTTCTGTTCCTTTGATCGGAACACTCTGTTTTGGGCTCCTGCAGGGTCTCGTTGCCTATCGACTAAAACCTCGCCCTGCATAACTATCAGGGTTCGGGCGGCTCCGCAGGAGCCGCCTTTGTTTTTTGGATATCCCCACTGCATAAATCCTATATAAGCGTATGATCTCTAGGCCGCATAATTCATCAACTAAAAACACCACCATGGCCGCATTCCAATACTTTAAAGAAAACGTGAACAAGGCCGCAATTCTTCTCGGACTTACCGATGCTGAGCGGCAAGCACTTGAAAAACCAGACCGCATACTGCGAGCAGATTTGACGATTGCTCTTGAGGCGGGTGGTTCGGCAACCTTTCCGGCATACCGTATTCAATTCAATAACGCACGTGGACCATATAAAGGTGGCATTCGTTTCCACCCTGACGCAGACGAAGACGAAGTCTCGGCACTTGCTGCCATGATGGCAGTGAAGTGTGCCGTGGTCGGCATTCCGATGGGTGGTGGGAAGGGGGGCATTGCTGTCGATCCAAAAAAACTTTCGAAAAAAGATATTCATGCACTTTCGCGCGAATATGTGAAAGCTTTCAGTGAGCATCTTGGTCCTGACATCGATATTCCTGCTCCAGACGTATACACCACGCCAGAAGTGATGGGCGTCATGCTTGATGAGTACGAAAAAATTATCGGTAAAAATGCGCCGGCCATGATCACCGGCAAACCCCTTTCTCTTGGCGGAAGTTTAGGACGCGACACCGCAACGGCAGACGGTGCCATCGCCGTGTTGCGACTTCCGCTCATTGATCAAAAACTAAACCCCTCGACACTCACGGCCGCTGTTCAGGGTGCAGGCAATGCGGGGGCACAGGCTGCGCGTCTTCTTGCCGAGATGGGAGTAAAAATTACGTCGCTTGCAGATTCTTCTGGAACACTCATAAACGTAAACGGTCTTGCAATCGATGACATCCTCTCGAAAAAAGAAAAAGGAAGTTCCCTCAAAGATATTGGTGCAGTTGTAGGTGCCGATGCCATTATCACTGAAGCTGCGGACATTCTCGTTCCGGCAGCGCTTGAAGAACAAATTCGCAAAGATAATGCAGGGGCCGTACAGGCAAAAATCATTCTTGAAATTGCAAATGGTCCCGTGACTCCCGAGGCAGATGAAATCTTGAAACAAAAAGGGGTAACCGTGATTCCAGATGTGCTTGCCAATGCAGGCGGCGTCACTGTTTCGTATTTTGAATGGATACAAAATCGCACCGGCGATTACTGGACCGTCCAAACGGTGCGTAACCGACTTGAGCACACGATGGGGAAAGCATATCGAGAAGTAGAACAGGTCGCAAAAGATCGCGGCGTCACCCTTCGCGAAGCAGCCTACATGCTGGCGCTTACACGCATTCTCGATGCGCTTAAAGCTCGCGGAAAAATTTAAACCCCAATCTTTTCTACAAGAGCAAAATCAAGCTCGCGATCAAGCACGCGTGCCGCGATGAGTTTTACATGGATGAGGTCACCAAGAGCAAACTCTACTTTGGTGCGCTCGCCAACGAGTCGGTAGCGCTTTTGGTCGTGTATAAAATAATCAGTGCCCAGATCGCGGATTTTTATCATGCCCTCAGCGTGCGTTTCATTGAGTTCAACATAGATGCCTCGATCGGAAACACCTGAAATAACCGCATCAAATTCTTGTCCAATTTTATCTGCCATAAATTCAACAATTTTGAGTTTAATTGAATCGCGCTCAGCTTCTGCTGCGGCAACTTCACGTTCTGAAGCGTGTAAGGCAAGCGAATCAAATTCTTCGAGTTCTTGTGTCGGAATTTTCTGGTCATGTTCGTAGTGTTTCAACATGCGGTGCACCAACAGATCAGGATAGCGACGAATAGGGGACGTGAAGTGCGTGTAGTAGTCAAAGGCAAGTCCAAAGTGTCCAACATTTTTTGTCGTGTATACAGCCTTTGCCATAGAGCGCAGCGTCGCTGTTTTAATCAAATATTCTTCAGGCGTCCCTTTCACTTTTTCAAGAAGGGCATTGAGGTCAACACCTTTCACGTTTCCTGCCGTGGTTTTAAGGTCATAGCCCATCACCTTCAAAAATTGCGACAAATCTTCAATGCGGTCGGCGTCTGGAGAATCATGCACGCGATAAATGAGTCCGTGAGTTGCGTGCTGTTGCTTTGCAATTTTCGCAAGATGTTCGGCCACGGCTTCGTTTGCAAGAAGCATGAAATCTTCGATGAGAAGGTTTGTTTCTTTGCGTTCTTTGAGGCGAATGGCAACAGGCTTTCCGTCCGCATCAATCTCCACCTTCACCTCTGCGGTATCAAATTCAATGGCACCTTTGGCAACACGTTTGGTGCGGATGTTCCGGGCAAGGTTCCGAATGATTGAAAGCTCTTCATAGAGCGTGCCGGAACCCGCGTCAAGCACCCCTTGCGCTTCCTCGTAGGTAAAACGTTTTGCCGAGTGAATAACAGTTTCTCCAAACCATCGGTCAACAATGTTTGCATTGGTATCAAGCACGAAGACGGCAGAGACGGAAAGGCGATCGACGTTTGGATTCAAAGAACAAAAATTATTTGAAAGCACGTGGGGAAGCATCGGAATAGTGCGATCGACTAAATACACCGAGGTTGCGCGGTTGCGTGCCTCTCGGTCAATAGCGGTTCCTGGCACTACGAAATACGAAACGTCGGCGATGTGTACGCCCACTTCAATGTTTCCGTCTTCAAGTTTGCGAACCGAAAGCGCGTCATCAAAATCTTTCGCGTCTACCGGGTCGATAGTAAAGGTGGTAATAGCACGAAAGTCGCGGCGACCTAAAGCTCCTTTTGCAATCAATTGTTCTCCCGTTTCTTCAAGTGTTTTGGCTTCACTCACTACGCCAGGAGGAAAGTCGCTTCGAAATCCTTGTGCAAGGGCAAGGGCGCGCATTTCCGTTTCATGCATTCCTGCCTCACCGATGTCTTCGATAGCTTGCGCTTTTGGAATTTCTTCGCTTGGGTCCCACCCAAGAAATTTCACTACTACTTTGTGGCCAAGAGGGAAGGGCGCATCCGTTCCTATCGGAGCGACAAGAAAAGGCACATACATTTTTTTTGAGTCAGGAATGAGAATGGTGTTACCGCGCTCGGTTTTTGCGAGTGTTCCCACAAAATGGTCGTTGGCGCGTGACACCACTTCCAAAACCTTTCCCGCTTTTCGGTCCTCAAACATGCCCGCAGGTGTCACTTTTACCGTGTCGCCGGGAAGGGCAGTGTGGAGCCACTCGCGCGGTATGACCAAATCGTTTAGGCGGTCTGGTTTTTTTGTGGGGGCTGCTCCCGAAGGATCAGGGATGGAAAAAAAACCCTTGCCAGTGCGGGTTACGGTGATGGGTCCTTGATATATTTTTTCGTCGTCTACACGCATTTTCAATGTCTGCACTCTACCAAGATTATGGTTTTTGGGCGAGCGATCGAAATCTCCATATCGTTGTTTATACACAGCGCATCCTTCCACACACTATTCTTCCATATATACTTACCAGCAAGATGCATCGCTTCACGATCTCGTCTCGCACATTCCGATCGCTTTTTGTACTTCCGATATTATTCGTTCTAGCTCTTCCATCCTCTCTTTCCGCACAGACCACCACTCCACTCTCTTTTCTCCCACCCCGCACTCCTGCGGGTCTCACATCCTGCCTCGACTTTTACCGCTTCGGCTCCGTCCCCGTCTCACTTTCAGGATCGCTCGCGCAAGTCTCCGCTGGCTCACCACTCGCTCTTTCAGGCACCATCACCAATCAAAACACCTATCCCATAGAAGAAGTGAAAATATATGCCAAGGTATTCAAGAGCCGAGGCACCACCAAAGATGTGAACGGTCCTGACGTTGTTGACTTCTTTCCACTCCCCGACACCTATACTCTTAAGGCGGGAGAAACAAAGCTCGTTGGCTTCACCTGGGATGTTCCCCAAGGTGCAGAGCAGGGCGACTATCAAGTCACCACCTACGTCGCCTCCTCTGAACGCTTTAACCTCCAAGGGCTCTCCTTCACCGATGACGTCATCGGCCCCCTCTACCAATTCACCGTTGTTGGCACAAACACAGGAAGTGTCCGCTTTGCAAAAAACAGCGTGACCGTGAACCACGAACCCTTCCGCTTTGCTGCCTATACGCCCCGCGTTCCCCAAGACACCACAGCCGTTCGTATAGAAGCAAATGTCACTAATACCACCAAGACTCCCACCAAAGCCTCTCTCACCTGGAAACTCTATTATTGGGATGCTCTCCAA
>JBAQPM010000016.1:0-1881 GCA_049305795.1 Minisyncoccia bacterium
GCCAAGGCGACCATCTCGACGGTGAGCCGGTGGGCGAAGTGGTCGCTGAGGAAGCTGGATTACTAATAGGATTGTCGTTCATGGGAGAACCATGGCGCGGGAAGAACGGAGGCGCTTTCCCCCGGGGGGCAATTGGGACGAATTTCGGGGAAGACCGGCAAACTATTGCGGAATGCGGATGGCTGGGATCATAAGGGTCCGATTTGCCGTTCCGCTGCCAAATTGGCCCAGTTTCCGGTCGTCACCGCTACGTCCGGCGTCAATAACGACAGTCCCTTGGCAGAACGGTGTGGAAGAATCGGTTTCATAAAGCGGCGTAGAGTGCCCTGAGACGGGGCAAGGCGGGGGTCCAGGCAAGGCCGGATTGGATGCTGGACCGTAACCACCGGATGAGTTTGACGGAGTATTGGACGGGCTTTGCCAGCGTCGCCCACGTGCTCGGCCACAAGCGGCCGGCTTGCTCGGTGACCGACTTTTGCGCGGCCAGCCGTTGGGTGCGTCGCTGGCGATCGGGTTGATTGATGACGCCCTCCTGGCGGTCCAACACCTCTTCCATGCGCCGGAGCAAATTATGCGTCAGACATAAAAACTCGGCCTGCGCCGCTTTGCCCGTGGGGGCCGCGCTCCAGGATTTCTTCTCGTTGAGTTTATTTTTCAAGCCATCAAACACCTTCTCGATCCGCCAGCGCCGCTGGTACAGGTGGGCGATGAGTCCCGGCGGCAGGGTCAGCTCCGTGGTTAGAAAAACGCGAATCTCTCCGGTATCCGGCGCCTGACAGGTGACCCGTCGCAGCAGGACCCCGTTACTCGTCCCCACCAGCTCGTCTTTGAGCACGCCATGGTTAATCGGGTCGGTTTGGTCCCAGGCTGGATGGCCCATGACCGTCAACGCCATGTTTTCCTTTTCCAGGCTGATGAAGTAAATCCCGGCGGTACGTTTGAGGTGGTGCCAAAACTGAAAATCGATGGCCGCCTTGTCCCAGACATACAGCACTTGGCGGCCCACGGGTGCGCCTTGGCGTAGCATTTTTCGGGTCAGGCGTTTGAGGGCGTGTATATCATGCTCTTTCTTGCCCTGGGCGGTGGCCAGCCGACCGAGCGTGCGCCGGCGCAGATCCAAGGCATAGAAATGCCCGGTCGCATAAATCTTGCCATCCAACACGGGCTCATGGCTGGCGGCCTGGTGCCAGTGGCCGTCCCCGGCATAAATATCAAAATTATCCAACTGGGGGAAGGCCGCCAGTTCATCGGGCAGATCCGCTAGGAGGCTTTGGACCAAGCGCTCGTTTACCTCTTGGAGCAACTGGAGTCGGCGCGCGCTTTTGAGCGTGTGAAAGTAATGGGAATAGTCGGGGCAGAAGGCCAAATCCACACCATGGGTTTGGAGGAAACCGCGCCCGGTGGGCGCTTCATACAGGGCGCGTTGGAGGCCGAGGGCGACCCACGCCGGGTCGGATAGTTCCGGGCAAACCCGGCAGGTGGGACACGCCGCTACGAGCTGGAGAGCCGGTGCGGCATAATGATTGTAAACGGTTGCGACAGAGTCATTTAGCATAAAAAATGATTTTTTACTAACTGACTCTTTGTCAAGCACTTACAGCAACTATTTTTCGGATTTTTTGTGGGCAGGAAGAATCCGTTATGGCGGTCCCAGGCGCGAGCGGCTGGATCGGGTTGCCCAAACTCTCAAATGGGCAATGGGCTGCTACAAGCGCCCTTTACGCCGTGGCAATAGCCCTTGGCGCTCGTTTTTCAGGCCCGATTCTTCCACACCGTTCCTGGGGACGAACGGTGTGGAAGAATCGGTTTCATAAAGCGGCGTAGAGTGCCCTGAGACGGGGCAAGGCGGGGGTCCAGGCAAGGCCGGATTGGATGCTGGAC
>JBAQPM010000017.1:0-35364 GCA_049305795.1 Minisyncoccia bacterium
CCATTAGTGCACCGCTCGCTTTCTCCGCAGGAATCCTCTCAGTTGATCTTGCCGCAGGCTCCGGTCTCACCTATGACTCTGGCACCGGCACCTTTGCCATCGATTTCACCAGTCCGAATACTTGGACCGGCCTCCAGCAATTCAATGGAAACGCATCTTCAACCCAATTCACCTCAACAGGGAATACGTATCTTGCAACGGCAGGGGGGAATGTGGGGGTCGGGACGACCACGCCGGCGTACAAACTTGATGTTTGGGGTTCAGCCAATGCGGGGGATATATTCATAGGTCCATGGGATGCAAATACTGATTACAATGCCATAAACCTCACCGGGCGAACCGGTATAGGAAACTACACCTTTGTTTCCTCCCAAACACAGGCGCAAAGTAGCCTTTTCATAAACCGTCCAACGGGCGGGGATATTATTTTCCGTGAAAATAATACGACGCAACTTACCATCAAGACAGATGGAAATGTCGGAGTCGGCACTCCGTCACCAACGGCAGGTTTGCAGGTTGCGTCTTCGACTGGTTCGGCAACGATATTCCCAACGACTCTTAGTATTCGTTCTTCCACGAGCGCAAGCGACTGGACTGGCAGCAACTGGGGCGAGCTTCAGTTTTATAGTGATGATGCTTCGGTTAGCCTTGCTAACCGGGTGCGAGCCTCAATTGGCACCGCCTTCACAGATACTGCGGGCTCTCTGGCTGACCTTATCTTTTCAACAGCATCGGGAAACGCCCTCCCAACGGAAAAGATGCGTATCACCTCAGCCGGCAACGTCGGCATCGGCACGAGCACCCCGGGCACCTACTCTCCCGCAAGTCCGTACTCTTCGGCAGTCGCCCGATCGTTGGATATTACTGGTGCTTCTGGTTCTGGTGATATCGCCATTAACCTCACGCGAAACGACAACAGTGCGATCGGCGGAAGCCTCTGGTATGACGCGAGCGCTGGTGACCTATACTTTGACAATCGTTGGGATAGTTCGGGAGGCAATATCAACTTCCGTACTCGTACGCTTGGTACAACAATAGATGCCCTTACGATAGAGGGAACTGGCAACACCGGTATCGGCACGAGTTCCCCGTCATATCGTCTTGACGTTTCTACCACAGGATCGAATGCTGCCCGTATCTCCAGCACACACACGGGATTCAATATCATTGATATGGATGCTTACGGGACCGGTGGAGCGGTGCAAAACATGATCCGCTTCCTAAATGCTGGTACGGGTGTGTGGTCCGTTGGAGTGAATCAAGCAAATGCAAACTCATTCATTATCGGTTCGGGAGCGCTTCTCACAAGCCCCAAGGTGGTTGTCACTACTGCGGGCAACGTCGGCATCGGTACTTCTTCTCCGCTTTCCAAGCTTGATATTTACGGAGCACAGGGAAGTGCGGCTAGCGGCCTTACCATTAGTGCTACTACCGGCAGCACCGGTCGTCTCGCCATCTATCCGAACGGCACCGATTCAACCGTATTCCAGAAATTGAGCGCCGGGGCTAGCCTCAACTTTAATAGCAGTGTAGGTGGCAATGAATTGACATTGTTCTCGAACGGAAACGTCGGCATTGGCACCACCTCACCATCTTCAAATCTTTCCGTCCAGGGCAACGCCCTCTTCTCTGGGGATATCTCCCTTGCCAACCTCACAGCCACAGGCACCGCTACTGCCGCTAATTTTGTTGGTACTTCCGCCTCGGCGACCTCTACCCTTGCGGGGGGCTTGGCGATTGAAACGTCAGGATTGGTGTACGATTTTAGCAGTAACAAGGTTGGTATTGGTACCGCATCACCAACCGAGAAACTAACCGTCACCAATACCAGTGCGGGGGCACGCACCACAGGGATACGACTTGAAAACCTTTCAAACACTTTAAGCACAGCATCTTCAATGGATTTCGTATTGTCGGCTTCCAGTGTTACCACAGGGCGTATATCAAATGAACTTATGAATGGTGGAGATAGAGACCTGATATTTTCGGCATGGAATGGTTCGACACTTGCAGAAAGTATGCGCATTCGAGGAAATGGCAATGTGGGTATTGGCTCTACGACCCCTTATGCAAAACTTTCCGTCACCAACACGGGAACAGGACCTTCATTCATAGTTGAAGATTCAACGTCGCCTGATACAACACCGTTTGTGATTGATGAAGCTGGGGATGTAGGCATTGGAACGACAACACCTGTGTCTAAATTCGTTGTCTCAAGTGCGAACGCTACGGCATACGATGGAGCTGATGCCTTTGGTCAGGCCACCACTGGCGTGACTACGCACATAGTAAATACTCAAAACTCCACTGATGCTTGGTCGCAAATTCTGTTTAGCAATCGTGCGGTAACGAACTCAACTACTGCTATTGCTCGTATCGTATCTGGATATACGGGCAGCGTTGGAAGTTTCATAGCGTTTGCGACACAAAGTGGTGCGCAGACAGTAAATGAAAGAATGCGTATTGATTCAACGGGTAACATCGGCGTCGGTTCAACAACGCCATGGGCGCAGCTCTCCATAAATCCAAGCGGCATCACGGGCCCAGCTTTTGCGATCGGCTCCTCGACGGCAACGAACTTTATTGTGACGAATGGGGGGAGGGTGGGAGTGGGAACCACGAGTCCATGGCGCACGCTTTCAGTAAACGGAACGGTGGCATTGTCTGGCCTTACTTCTTCAGCAACGGGTAACGCTCTTTGTATTACAACTGGCGGCGAAGTAACCAATGCCGGCGGCGCAACGTGTATACCTTCTTCTATTCGCTACAAAGAGAATGTTGCAACACTTCCAACTGGTTCCGCGTTGAATATCCTAGACCAGTTGCATGTTGTTTCTTTCGACTATAAGTCTGGTGCGTATAGCCCAGAAGAGGGCCCTGGTTCCTATGGTCTCATTGCGGAAGAGGTCGCGACTATTGATCCGAAACTTGTTGATTACGGCTATGATGGCGAGCCTGCAACCATTCACTTTGAACGTCTTACGGGTCTTAATATTCAAGCAACACAGGAACTCAATGCGCGCACTCGCTTCATCAACAGCACCGCTTCGACCACGGCACTTTCCGTGACTGATGCGGGCAATGTCGGCATTGGTACGACTACGTCAATGTACAAACTTGCTGTCATGGGAGATGTCGCAGCAACTGCCTTCATAAATATTTCAACCAAGGATGCAAAAACTGACATCAAGTATCTTTCCGCTTCCTCAACCGAAGACATCCTTGGACAGATCAGGGACATGAAAGTTGCGACCTATCACTACAAGATTGAGGACCAACATGACCCACTTCGTCTAGGTCTCATCGCAGAAGAAGCTCCAGACCAGGTGCTTTCCGTTGATGGCAAAGGAGTTGATATCTACAAACTCACCACCTTCACTCTTGCTGGCGTGCAGGCTCTTGCTGAAAAGGTCGACGTGCTTGGCATGCGTATGGATTCTTTGGAGGAGCGTCTTCAAAAACTTGAAGATGGCAGCATCACCGTTTCTTCTGGAACGCCGATCACATTCTCGACTTCGACACTCGCAAGCGCGCTTGAAGACCTCGGTGTTCTGATCCAAAAAGGTATTGCACAATTCGATACGCTCGTTGCTCGTCAATTTGTTGCGGCGACCGATGCGGCCGGTCAGTCGATTGCTGGCTCCGGTGTGGTTCTTTCAGGTAACACTGTGGTGGAGATTCAAAACCCCTATGCGAAAGCAACTTCGAAGGTGCTTATCACGATGACGTCAGAAGTAGATGGAAACTGGTATCTTGCTGACAAGCGCGACGGCTCCTTCCGGGTAAAACTTTCAAAAGCACAAACTGCGGACGTCACCTTTGACTTCTTCATCATCCAAACGGAAGGACAGCTTGCCGCACCTGCCGCTGCAACGACGACACCAGTCACCACAAACCCACCGGTCCCAACTCCTTCAGATGAGGCGCCTCCAACAACTGCCGCTACCACGCCACTTCCTACGCCAAGCACCACGACTCCTCCTCTTGCGACAACAACCCTTCCAGCTGCAACATCTTCAACATCAGTCGCAGATTCTACCGGCACGAGCACGCCAGCAACGGAAACCTCAACATCTCCATCCACTGTCGAAGAAACACCGCCGCCTGCACCGGGAACAACAACCCCTCCGGCCGACTCATCGGAACCTCCGCAAAGTGAAGAGCCACCCGCAAATCCTGAACCCGTTTCCGAAACACCACCAGCTCAAGACCCAGCACCAGAGGCTCCGGCCGATCCTGTGCCACCCACTCCCTAGGGATGAAACAGAAGAGGTTTACCATTACAATAGAAATATATGAAAAATATTCGTGTCGCTATTAATGGATTTGGTCGCATTGGCAGAGCTTTTGTCCGTCGTTCCTGGGCCCTGCAGCAGGGGGCAGCGGCGTCTCGCCGGCTGCCAGGAATTGATATTGTTGCAGTAAACGATCTTGGTTCACTTGAAAATCTTGCCTACCTCCTCAAATACGACACGGTATATAAACGTGCACCATTTCCTGTTCTCATACACGAAAACACGCTCGTGATTGACGGAAAGCCTGTGCGATTTTGTCAGGAGAAAGATCCAGCGCTCCTTCCCTGGAAAGAGCTCGATGTTGATGTGGTCATTGAATCTACCGGTTTCTTTACGGAATATGAAAAAGCGCAGGCGCATATTACGGCTGGCGCAAAACGTGTCATTATTTCGGCTCCCGCAAAAGGCGATGAGTCGCTTGGTGCGACCGTGCTTATGGGTCTTAACGAGGACCGTCTGCAGACGTGCAAGATAACCTCGAACGCTTCATGCACGACAAACTCTGCAAGTCCGGTGATTGCGATTTTGGATGAAGCTATCGGCATCGAGAAAGCCATACTTTCAACCGTGCATGCCTACACAGCAAGTCAGTCGCTTGTAGATGGCCCATCGAAAAAAGATATGAAAGAGGGAAGGTCTGCCGCACAAAATATCGTGCCAACTTCAACTGGCGCGGCGATTGCGGTCACCAAGGCATATCCGGCACTTGCTGGGAAATTTGATGGTATCTCGCTTCGAGTGCCCGTGCCAGCCGGGTCAATTGCAGACGTTACGTTTATTGCAAAACGTCCAACCTCCGCTGAAGAAGTGAATGAGATTTTGCGAAAAGCTGCACAGGACCCACGGTGGGTGGGAATCTTTTCGGTCACAGATGAAGAACTTGTCTCAAGTGATATTGTTGGGGAACCGTTCGCATCCATCGCTGACCTTGGTATGACCCGCGTTGTTGATGGAAATCTCGTTAAAGTGCTTGCGTGGTACGACAATGAAATGGGGTATACCGAGACGCTCGTGCAGCACACACTCAAGGCCGGCAATGTCTAACATCTATTTGGCAAGTGACCATGCTGGCTTTGCGCTCAAAGAAGCCTTGAAACAATATCTTTCTGGTCTTGGATATCATATGGAGGATATGGGCGCATTGGTTCTTGATCCAGAAGATGACTATCCAGATTTTGTTCGTCTCGCCGCGCATCGTGTAGCTACTGATGAAGATTCTCGCGGCATCATTCTTGGGAAATCAGGACAGGGGGAAGCTATGGCTGCAAATCGTATAAAAGGAGCGCGCGCGGCGGTCTATTACGGTGGAAACGAAGACATTCCTCGTCTGGCACGTGAGCACAATAATGCGAATATCCTTTCCCTTGGTGCAGGGTTTCTTTCCGAAGAAGAGGCAAAACGAGCAGTGGATATATTCCTTGCCACGGAATTTTCTGGCGAATCTCGCCATCTTCGTCGAATAGCGAAGCTTGATATTTAGTCACACTACTATTTAATTAACGGTATGGGCATTGTCGTGCCTGCCATACTTCCTTCTTCAAGGCTTGATCTTGAAGAAAAACTCCAGCGATTGTCGGGGCTTACCGACTTCGTCCAAATAGACGTAGTCGACGGTCGTTTTGCAACTCCTCCCACGTGGCCCTACTCAGAAGGAGTAGAGGGAGCAAACACATTTCTCTCGGAAGCAGAAAACGGAACGACGCTTCCAGGTTGGGGCGAGTTCAAGTTTGACATTGATTTAATGGTGAGCGACCCCGATCGCGTTATGGGTGGGTGGATTTCCGAAGGCGCTTCACGCATCACCGTGCATGCTGAAAGCAGCCACTTTCTTTCCAAAGCGGTCGACGAAATTGAAATGCATTATGGCCACGGAAAAGATTTTGCCGTGGACCTTCTCTCGTTTGGTCTTGCGCTTAACATAGGCACCGATCTCGCCCTTATCGAGCCGTTCATTTCACACATTGAATATGTGCAGTTCATGGGTATTAGAGCCATAGGGCGACAGGGAGAACCTTTTGACATGCACGTCCTTGAGCGAGTGAAAACTTTTCGCAAGAAACACCCGGACATTCAAATACAAGTGGATGGAGGAGTTTCACTTGTCACGGCGCCGCCGCTTCTTGACGCTGGGGTCGATCGTCTTGTTGTTGGTTCGGCACTTTGGAAGGCGCCGGATCTGAAAGCTGAACTTGAAAAATTTAATGCACTGACGGAACAATACGGCCTCTATGAGTAATCGGTACGGTATAATTGTTACCAATGGCTCTTACGGACGCTGACAATATCGCGCTTGAAAAAAAGGCCGAAGAGATTCGCGAAACAATAATCTCCATGCTTGTTGAAGCAAAGAGTGGCCACACCGCAGGCCCGCTTGGCATGGCCGATATATTCACGGCGCTGTATTTCCACGTGCTCAAACACGATCCAAAAAATCCAACGTGGGAAGAGCGCGATCGACTCATACTTTCAAATGGACACATCGTGCCCGTCCGGTATGCCGCAATGGCGCATGCGGGCTATTTTCCTATCGAAGAAACTCGTACGCTTCGCAAATTCGGTTCACATCTTCAGGGACACCCCGAGCGTACGCGGTTGCCAGGTCTTGAAACTACTTCAGGACCTCTTGGTAGCGGTCTCTCGCAAGCGTCTGGCATTGCCTATGCCCTTCGTATGGACGGGAAACTGAACCGTATCTATGCTGTTTTGTCAGATGGTGAACATGACGCCGGAAACACGTGGGAAGCAGTGCTCTGGGCTGGAAAAAACAAACTCCACAACCTCACTGCGATTATTGATAGAAATAACATTCAAATTGACGGCATGACCGAAGACATCATGCCGCTCGAGCCTTTGGGAGATAAATATCGCGCCTTTAATTGGCACGTGCTTGAAATAAATGGACACGATATTGCAGCATTCATTGCTGCTGTGGAACAAGCAAAAGCAATTTACGAAAAACCGACCGTTATCATCGCGCATACCATTCCAGGGAAAGGGGTACCTGAAATTGAATTTGATTATCACTGGCACGGAAAACCTCCAACGAAAGAAGAAGGTAAAAAGTTCCTGAAGGAAATACGTTCCATGGGAGGGAAACTGCCGCACGAATATGCTTAATGCAGACGCAAAACTGAGCCCATCGGTGTTCAATTCTAACATCGAAAAAAAATCCACTCGTGATGGATTTGGAACTGGCGTGGTCGAAGCAGCAAAAAAAGACGAACGTATCGTGGTGCTCTGCGCAGATCTTACCGAATCAACGCGGGCAGAGTGGTTTCAAAAAGAATTCCCTAGTCGATTTGTTGAGATGGGTGTGGCCGAACAAAATCTTGCAGCAACCGCGGCCGGCTTCGCGACCGCGGGAAAAATTCCTTTCATCGCTTCGTATGCCGCTTTTTCTCCTGGCCGAAACTATGAACAAATTCGCACCACGATAGCGTTAAACCAGCAGCCCGTAAAAATTATGGGTATGCATGCGGGAGTGTCAGTTGGTCCCGATGGCGCAACGCACCAAATGCTTGAAGATATAGGACTCATGCGCATGCTCCCGCATATGACGGTCATAAACCCGGGAGATGCAGAAGAGGCACGAAAAGTGGTTATTGCTGCAGCGGCAACAGATGGTCCCGTGTATGTCCGATTTGGAAGATCGAATGTGCCTGTTTTTACCACTCCGCAAACGCCTTTTGAAATAGGCAAGGCACTCACTCTTTGGGAAAGTGAAAGGCCACAGGTCACCTTTATTGCAAGCGGGTCTATGAGCTATAACGCGCTTCTTGCTGCTCGTTCACTCGAATCGGACGGTATCGGGTCGCTCGTTCTTCACTTGCCGACCATAAAACCGATTGATGTGGAGGCTGTTGTGAAAGCCGTAAAGAAAACAGGGCGCGTGGTAAGCGTTGAAGAGCATCAAGTTGCCGGCGGCATGGGAAGTGCCGTTGCCGAAGTGTTGGCGAAAGAGTACCCTGCGCCTATGAAATTTCTCGGTATTCAAGACGAGTTTGGGCAATCGGGTGAGCCTGATGAACTCATCGAGCACTACGGACTCGGGGCCCCGTATATTGCACACGTCGCACATCTTTTTGTAAAAGATGAAAACCGATTATGAGATATCGCGGAACACAAGACAGAAAGATTAGCACTTATTTTGCACTTCTCATCGTTACCATTGTGGGGTCACTCATGACCATGCTTATCGTGCGAACTGCACATGTACTTGCAAACGAATATGATACACAGACGATGCAAGCCCTCCTCTCATTGTAAGTGTTTTAATATTCAGATACGCCATATTCCGCAGGTGCCTGTGCCAGGTATGCTTCAAGTTTCGTGCGAGTAAGGAGTCCTTTTTGAGCACCCACTTCTTGGACAACCGACATTGAATTTATAGGTCCCCACAGAAGGGCATCTTCAAATGATTTTCCAAGTGCAATGGCTGAAGTGACCGATGACGCGAAAGCGTCACCCGCTCCCGTGCGTTCAAAAGGTGCCCGCACGTCTGGATAGAGCGGCACGAAAAAATAGCGTGTTCCGTCAAAAGCGTAAGCACCGTTTCGATTGTCGGTGATAACAATCTTTTGTGGCCCAAGCGCGTGCAATTTCTGGAGAAGTTCTTTTATGTCAGCATTTCCTTCCAGTTTCAAAATCCGCCTGGCCTCTTCTTTGTTAACAAAGAAAAGTTCAGTTCGTGCATAGAGATTTTTCAAAGTCTCAAAGCCAAGTTTCATCTGGAATGTTCCTGGTTGAAAAGCAAATCTCGTTTCTGGATGCGTGCCAAGATAGGCAGCAATTTCTTCGTGATACGCTTCGGAATGTTCCGAGAGGGAACTAAGATACACCCAGCGCGGAGCAGGGGACATGTCAGGAAAACGATACGGATACACTTCGTGCTTCACCAAAATGCTCCGCTCGCTTTCGTACCACAATACATAGTGATAATTGCTCTTCATGCCTGGGTGAATACGCACAAAATCAGTCATAACACGCTCTTCCATGAGTTGGGCAATGTTTCCCCGTCCGACCTCGTCATTTCCTATATCAGAAACGAGGGCTGCAGTAAGTCCAAGGCGGCTTGCAGACACGGCAGCGTTTGCAGAGTTTCCCACGGCCCGTATCACTTCCGCGGATTCGTAGGGAATTTTGTCGCCCCATCGCATAGAAATAGTGCACTCGTCTTCGTTTAGATTGCAGTGGACTTTTGCATCGATAAGTTTGATGAATGGTTCGGTCACGATATCGCCCACGGCGAGAAAATCAATTGATCGCATAAAAAAATTGTATCACGCTCGTGATACAATTTTTTTATGATTGATCTTGCGGAAATTGCACGCACGCTTGTTGCGCCGGGAAAAGGAATTCTTGCTGCAGATGAAAGCGTGCACACTGCCGATGCCAGGCTTACCTCCTATGGCATTACGCCAAGCGAAGAAATGCGCCGCAAGTTTAGAGATCTTTTTCTTGCCGCGCCAGGTGCCGAACACTATCTTTCCGGCGTCATACTTTTTTCTGAAACGATCGGACAGAAAGCAAATGAAGGAACATTGTTTGGAGATATGCTCACCAGTCACGGCATAGCACCCGGTGTTAAGGTGGATGAAGGAATAGAACCGCTTGTCGATGATTCCAAGGAGGTCATTACCAAGGGACTCATTGGTCTGCCGGAACGCCTCGCTGATTTCCGCGGCAAAGGTATGCAATTCACTAAATGGCGATCCGTGCTTCGCATCGAAGGCGATCGACATCCCACCGCACATGCCATTGTTGAGAATGCAAAACGTCTTGCTCTGTATGCTCGCGCGGTGCAGGAAGCAGGCATGGTCCCCATACTAGAACCAGAGGTGCTTTTTGAGGGAAAACATAACCGTTTGCGTACAAAGAGTGTTATTACCCAGGGCCTAAAAACGGTTTTTGCAGCACTTGCTGACCAGGCAGTTGATATGTCAGGCATCATCGTAAAAACAGCGATGGCACTTTCTGGAAAGGAGAGTGGTAAAAAAGACACTCCAGAGGAAGTTGCCAAAGACACGATT
Source organism: Minisyncoccia bacterium (assembly GCA_049305795.1). GTDB lineage: Bacteria > Patescibacteriota > Minisyncoccia > Phycocordibacterales > Phycocordibacteraceae > C7867-001. Next base: position 10,325 of record JBAQPM010000017.1, read on the forward strand.
GAGGCTCTTGTGGCATCCGTTCCTGCACAAGTGCCAGGCATCGTTTTTCTTTCTGGGGGGCAAACTCCCGATCAGGCAACTGAAAACCTTGAAGCAATATCTCAGCAAGCAAAAATCGCCGGAGCACCTTGGCCCCTTACGTTTAGCTATGCGCGAGCACTTCAAGATGAAGCTTTGACAGTGTGGCAGGGTAAAGATGAAAACGTTACCGCCGCGCGCGAAGCATTTCTTACACGTCTTAAAAAAGTTTCCGCTGCCCTTGGGTAGAATATCTTTTCCACACTTCGGGGTTGTGCTCATTCTGACAGGGGGTATGGTGAATAGCATGGATAACGTAACCTTTAATGAGCCAGAATATCAGCGTGACCCTCGTTCCCCGCGCTCTTCTTTTTTCACTAATCTCGTGCTTAAAACAGGTCTCGCAAAAGATGAAAAAGGTGCCCAGACGGTTCTTTTCATTGCTGCTATTGCTATAGCGGGTATTGCCCTCTACGTATTTTTTACCTACGGACTATAATAAAGGGGCACCATCTCTGTGAAATCGAAAAATCGCGGCTTTACGCTCATTGAACTTTTGGTCGTCATTGCGATCATAGGTCTTTTGTCGTCAGTAGTTCTTGCGTCTCTTAATCAGACAAGGTTAAAAGGCAACGATTCAAAACGTATACAGAGCGCAAAGCAAATTCAAAGCGCTCTTGAGTTGTACCGTTCAAAAAACGGTTCCTATCCTATTTCTACATCCCACACGAGTCATTGCAGCACCTGGGGCGGCTCGGGAACTGCGTGGAGTAGTAGTTCTGGATTAACGAGCCTAGTCACGCAAGGTTTTATAAGTGCACTTCCAGTTGATCCAGAAACAAATGGCATACAAAAATGTTGTTATCTTTACAGGTCAACTGCGAGTGGATCAGATTACAAATTTATGGTTGCGTATGGCTCAGGCAGCAGTGTCTGCACCAATGTGGCATACACTGCGTATCCTACTTTTTTTGATCCAGCTCGGGACGCGAGTAATAGCGGATGTGCCGTGAACTTTGGAGGGACTGACTCTCCTTATGGTTTGAATGGCACGAGACAACCTGTTGACTGGGCTATTTACACTAGCCCAGGCGGGTGCACGCTCTAAGCCTGGATTTTGACAACCACGCAAACGCTGGCTATACTGCGCTCCAATGAATAGCCTTGTAGCAGAAAAGCGAACAGAGACAGGAAAGCGTACCCGCGCCCTTGTTTCTGCTGGCAAAATGGCAGCTGTCGTCTATGGTCCAAAACAGGAGGCTACCTCTATTTCGCTTTCTCAAAGCGACTTTGTCCGTGTACTAAAAAGTGCAGGAGAGTCTTCGGTTATTGAACTTTCAGGCGTAGGAAGCGGGAAACTTCAGGTTCTTATCCACGACATTGACCACGATCCTGTGACGAACGTCCCCCGCCACGTTGATTTATATGCTATTGAGAAAGGCGCGAAGGTGGAGGTGGCAGTGCCTATTGAATTCATCAATGAATCGCCAGCAGTGAAGGCAGGCGCAAACCTTGTAAAGGTCATGCACGAAGTTGAAATTGAAGCAGAAGCCGCGGATCTTCCCCATGACATTCAGGTTGATATTTCAGTACTTCTAAACATTGGTGACCAAATCCATGCAAAGGATTTGAAGCTTCCAAAGGGAGTAACACTCAAAGTAGAGGATGACGAGGTGGTTGCCCTTATCCAGGAAGTGGAGGAAGAAGTTGAAGAAGCTCCTGTCGCCATTGATATGGACGCTATTGAAGTAGAAAAGAAGGGCAAGGAAGAGGAGTCTTCAGAAGGAGAGTCAAAAGAATAATCTTACGAAAAACCGCCGGCCCCTCTGGGGCCGGCGGTTTTTCGTAAGGGCCGATCCACTTCGGCGTCTTCAAGGGAATGATATACTGGGGAGAAATGCGGAGGCAGTTTTTTTTCATCTTCCTTATAGCAATGGTTTTCCTTGCCTCAGGCTTGGCATTCCATGGCGTACGCGCTCAGGAACTCACTCCTGCCGAGCGAGCACAGCTTGAAGCCGAATACGACCAACTTCAAAAAGAAATTGCGGCCCAGCAAAAAATCCTCGACGAAACTCGCGCTAAAAAGAATACGCTTAAAGGCGACGTAACGAGCCTTGATGCGCAAATCAAACAAGCGCAAGCTCAAATAGATGCAAAAAATATCGCCATCCGGCAGCTTGCCGCGCAAATTGCATCAAAAAATAAAGTCATTGGCCAACTTTCAGATCGTATTGCCCGTGGTAAAGAATCCCTCGCATCAATGTTGCGGCAGGAAAGTCAGATTGATGATTATTCCGTCATCGAAGTAGCGCTCGGCGCGCAAAATGTGTCAGATTTTTTCTCCGATGTCGACTCCTTTGCTTCCATAGAAGAAGATTTGCAGGCTCTTTTTTCCGATATTCAAACGGCAAAGGTACAGACTGAAAGCGAGAAAGCGGCGCTCACGACTACGCAAAATAAAGTTACTGATGCAAAATACGAGGTCCAGACTAAGCAAAAACAGATTTCAACAGATAAAACGCAAAAACAGCAGCTGCTTGCTATTACCACAAACCAGGAGGCCCAATATCAAAAAGTTCTCGCTGAGCGGCAGGCTAAAGCCGCCGCTATCCGCGCAGCTCTTTTCCCACTTCGCGATGCTTCGGCCATCAAATTCGAAGATGCACTCGAATATGCGAAAAAGGCGTCTGCAAAAACGGGCGTCCGTCCGGCATTCATTCTCGCCATCCTTACTCAGGAATCAAACCTGGGCGCGAACGTGGGACAGTGCTATCTCACGGACGATACGACGGGGGCAGGCGTTGGGAAAAATACGGGGACGCCATTTGCAAACGTTATGAAGCCTGGGCGTGATGTTGCGCCATTTTTGAGCCTTGCTTCGCGTCTCGGGTTTGATCCACATCATCAGGTCGTATCTTGTCCGCAATCAATTGGCTACGGTGGCGCCATGGGCCCGGCCCAGTTCATTCCATCAACCTGGAGTTCATATGAGTCGAGAATTGCCGCAACTACGGGACACGCTGTTCCGAACCCTTGGGCGGCTGAAGACGCTATTGCGGCAATGTCTGTATATCTCGCTGATCTTGGGGCGAGTGCTGGCGGATACACGGCAGAACACACTGCAGCTGCAAAATATTATGCGGGTGGAGGATGGGCGACGACAGGACAGGGGTATGGAAACAGTGTTATGGCGCACGCGCAGAGGATTCAGGCCAATGTCGATTTCTTGGCCGATAACTAACGTGCATTTGCGACCTTTGGCAGACTTTGCTATAGTCCTTTTTACATGAAGAAAGACATCCATCCGGATACCTATCGCCCTGTAGTCTTTGAAGATCTCGCTTCTGGCGAGAAGTTTCTCATTGGTTCCACCATAACAACCAAGGAAACGACTACTTATGAGGGGAAGGAGTACCCGAAGGTGAATATTGAAATTTCAAGCAAATCCCATCCTATCTACACGGGTGAGGAACGCTCTCTTGATAAAGGCGGTCAGGTTGAGAAATTCCGCCAGCGTGCAGCAAAACGAAACGTAGCATAAAAACAAAACCGCCCCAGGGGCGGTTTTGTGTAGGTCTTGATGCAATTGCTGTTTACGTCTAAGGTACACAGATGATTCCGTATTCGCCCGAGTTCAAAAAAAACCACACCACTGCATATTTTGCGGAAGAGTTTGAACGTCTTGAACGTGAAAATAAAGAAGGACGTGAAGCCGCGGGGGGAGATCCAGAACTCATCCACCTTGCTGAGGAAGATGCAAAACGAAACGCCATTCGACAGGAAGAGATTTTAAACGAAATTGAACGTATTCTGGCAAAGGAAAAAGAAGAGGTCGCGCGGCCGAAAGCTCTCGTGCTTGAATTTCGTGCGGGTGCAGGTGGGGACGAAGCAAATCTTTTCGCCAAAGAGCTTCGTGACATGTATCAAAAATACGCTGAAGGGAAGCGCTGGCGCGTACGGACGATAGACGATCTCACTCTTGAGATTGAGAGCGGTGACGCGTATGACGCCCTTCGGTATGAAACAGGTGTGCACCGCGTACAGCGTGTGCCCCTTACTGAAAAAATGGGCCGCATACATACGTCGACTGCTTCAGTTGCGGCGCTTCCTATTCGCTCAAAACCCACTATCGACATCAATCCGAGCGACATCCAGATGGAATTTTCAAGATCGGGTGGCGCAGGGGGGCAGAACGTGAACAAGGTTGAAACCGCCGTTCGCCTGGTGCATATCCCAACGGGTATTGATGTACGCTCCTCTTCGGAGAGAAGCCAGAAAGCAAACCGAGAAAAAGCTATGGAAGTGCTTGTGGCAAAAGTTGAACAACTCCACGAAGAAGAAGAAGCAAGAAAGCATGCGGCAGAACGCAAATCCCAAATCGGCACTGCCGACCGTTCCGAAAAGATTCGCACCTATAATTTCCTCCAAGATCGCGTTACGGACCACCGCCTGAAAGAGTCTTGGCACAATCTTCCCAACATTCTTGCGGGGGGCATTGACGATATGGTTCTTTCTCTTCAAAAAGCAGCTGCGGAGGGGAGCGTCGGCAGTGCAGAGGAGGCAGAATAAGGCCCTGTAAGGCTTTGGAAATCAGCCTTGCATCTCTCACTTGCTTCGCGTATAGTGGACCCACAAATGGCAACGGCCGTATCGGATTCAAAGATTGAGCGCCTCTTTAAAACAGGGGCGCATTTCGCGCAAGCAAAACGCCGCCGCCACCCTTCAATGAAACCCTTTATTTTGGGTGCAAAGGCAAAGGTTGAGATTGTCGATTTGGTAAAGACTGACGAGCAGCTTGCGGCAGCAAAAACAGCGCTTGCGGCGCTCGCAAAAGATGGCAAGACTGTGCTTTTCGTAGGCGGTAAAGCTGAAATCGCAAGCATTCTTAAAGATGCAGCCGCCCGCATTGGTCAGCCCTATGTCGCAAGCAGATGGCTTGGAGGCACTATTTCAAATTTCGTAGAAATTAAAAAGCGCATTGACCGCCTTGCTGACCTTCTTGCAAAACGTGAATCAGGCGAGCTTGCAAAGCTCTATACAAAGCTTGAGCGCGTTCGTATTGACCGCGAAATCGACCGTCTTTCGGAGCGTCTTGCAGGTATCACTGATCTCACCAAGCGCCCAGATGCCCTGGTGATTGTTGACACGCGTCACGAGTCACATGCCACGAAGGAAGCAAAAGACGCGCGTATACCTATCATCGCCATTATGGGTTCAGACTGCAACGTAAAAGACGCGGCATACCCAATCGTTGCAAACGATGCTTCTCGCGAAGCAGTTACCTTCATTCTTGGCGAGCTCTCAGCTGCCTTTGAAGAAGGACGCAAGGCATAACATACGTACTCCCCGATACGGGAAGGCGTTGTGAGGTATAATCTAAAAGTAATCAACTGTTTTTATGGACATTTCGACCGATAGTGTAAAGCAGCTCCGTGATCGTACTGGCGTGTCAGTCATGCAGTGTAAAAAGGCGCTTGAAGAGGCGGGAGGCGACCTTGAAAAGGCCGTTGTTATACTCCACAAACTTTCTGCAGGCGCTGCAGAGAAAAAAGCTGATCGCGAGCTCGGTGCGGGCGCTATTGGTACCTATGTTCACGACGGTGCCATTGGCGCAATGGTCCTTCTTTCTTCGGAAACTGATTTCGTGTCTAAAAATCCAGAATTCGTAGCGCTTGCTCGCGATATTGCTATGCAGGTAGCGGCAACAAACCCAACCTACCTTTCAGCAGACGAAATTGGAGAAGATGCAAAGGGAGCTGCGGTGGCAGTGTTTGAAGCAGACATTAAAGACAAACCGGAAGACATGAAGGCGAAAATCATGGAAGGGAAACTCGCTTCGTATTTTCAAGATCAGGTGTTGCTTGATCAACCGTACATCAAGGATGATACAAAAAAAATACGCGATTTGATTACCGAAGCATCACAGAAATTTGGAGAACGCGTTGAAATTTCTAAATTTGCTCGGTTTGGAGCACGCTAATGACCAACCTTATTTTTATCGCCGTCTCCATTACTGTCTTCGCAAGTTTTCTCTTGCTTACTTGGTATGAACAGAAGCGAGGCATGCGTTTCTTTTCAGAAAAACGCGCGCTGCTTGATACGGAAGTTTCTCGTCTCGTTTTTGTGTATACGCATGTTGATTTTGGTTCGTTGGTACGAACCACGTTTCGTAGCGTTGTCGAGCGTGTAGCGCACGACATCGCGCATGTCTCGTTGACTGCGATACGCGCCCTCGAACGAGTCCTTACTCGCGCTGTGCGCGCACTTCGCGCGCGCCGTGCTGCCGGAGCAGCGAAGGACACCCCATCTCCTTCAGCATTTGCTTCCTCAATGAGTCACTTTAAGCGCCAGTTGCGTCCGCACATGCTTTCGCAGCAAGTCTCCGAGAGAGAAGTAACGTCGCACTAGGTGACTCTTGAGCCTGAATGTCCGGGTATGGTAAGGTAGGGAGCACTCGTTAGAGTTTTGTTTTGGAAGTAATAAGCCGCCTTAGTTCAGTTGGTAAGCAAAGCTTTCTGCCTGCATTCGCCTCGCCTGTGTGTTATAAGAATACACACAGTGCTCGGCTGCATTTGGCAGTAGAGCAATCTGTTTGTTTGTCCCGTGAGAGCCGGAGTAGCTCAGTTGGTTAGAGCAGCTGTTTTGTAAACAGCAGGTCGTCGGTCCGAATCCGACCTCCGGCTCTCACGGGGGAAGCATAGGAAATAGTAAGCCTTTGGAACAGTCGCTCCCAAGGGCGTTATTTTTTACTCGCAGTAGAGCTTCCCACAAGAGCTCCTTTTGGAAATTCTTTTACCAGTTCTTCAAGATCAGTAAAGCCATAGTAGGGCGTGCCTTGGATAACGAAAGCTGGAAATTCTGGCTTTATTTTCTCCACCGAAATCAGAGTTTTAAGCGCGCCAAGATCAAGGTTGTAGTCGAATGAATAGACGCGAAGAGTGGGGTAATTTTCTCGCAGATACGAAAGTGCCTTCCCTGCGTTTTCACACTTCGGACAGTCATCATTGTTTGAATAAAAATAGAGCGTTATTACCGGTTTCGTACCGCATTCTTTTGCAAGCTGTTTTGTCACCAGGTAGTCTCGGATTTCAAGAAGCGTGTACTGCTCTTTGAGCCGAATGACTTGGGGATCATCGAGCCCAAGTTGGTTTTCAGTATAGGAAAGTCGCTCGCCAAGGTCGTTTAGTTTTGAGGTAAGTTCAGTGCCCTCAGACGCTGCGCTGCAAGGCGCTGATTCAAGAAGGGAAAATTGCGTATCCAGAGAAAGCGTATCGATGGAAAGCTGCTCCTGAATTGAGTTCAGTTCATTAATGCGGGCACGATTGAGGTAATTTACGGCATACACGACCGTTCCCACGATGAGGATGGTTATACCAAGCGCAATGAGTGCGTTGCGGGTGACAAGTGACATAGCGGGACTCTAGCGTAAAAAGGCGGATTTGGCGAGCCCAGCACCTAACTCAAAAAATATTTTGAGTTAGGTGCTGGGTGAGTGTTATTTCCAGCCCCGTTTTGTTCCTGTAATAACATCTGCGGTTGCCCGCATGAGCCAGAGCGGCGCCATGAATCCATACAGCATCACATATCCAGCAATTCCGCGACCAAGCGATCCTGGAGTGCCCGAAACCCGCTTGCCAATCGTGATCATCGAAAGAGTAATGGCAAGCGTTATCACCATAAGAAGTAGGTACATGGTAAGGGGCAGGTAGAACCAGTCAAAGGTTGGCATGCCGCTCGGGAATGAAAAATCATAGGGGATACCTTGGTGCACTAGATATGAGTGCACAAGTCGTTGACCCACAAGATAGAAGGACAGAAAGAAAAGCCCTATACCACTTACAATGGCTGCGATACCAATGGGAAGAACAATTATGCCCAAGGCTCCATAGCGGCGGTTGCCGATAAGATCACGGTAGCTAAAAAGAGTGTTGCGTAAAAAACCCGTTGTCCAGCGGGTGCGCTGTTTGACCAGACGCCGCACGGTGTGCGGGGCCTTAGTATAGACTCTCGCTCTTGGCGCATTCTCAATGCGGTATCCGGCGCGTTGGATACGAAGCGCCATTTCAAGGTCTTCCGTTTGGTGCCCATACGTGAATCCACCCAAGGTGTCTATGACTGTTCGGCGATAAAAAGAAAAAGGGCCTGGGGTAACGTAGAGTCCGTTTACCGACGAAAGGGTATGGCGAAGGGTAATACCGAAGATGTATTCGGCGTTCTGCATGTGTTGCAAGAGGTTTGAAGGTTCGGACACCGACATGGCCGCCGTTGCGGCAGCAACCTTTGGATTTTCAAAACACGAAATAATTTCCTTAAGTGCATCTGGCTCGACAAAAGAATCGGCGTCCAGACATCCAACAAGCTCCGCATTCGTCGCAGTAATGCCCGCGTTAAGCGCTGTATGTTTTCCACCGTTTTCTTTGCGAATAATTTTTATCTGAGCGTTGGTTCGAAAACGCTCCATTGCTTCAGGGGTTCCATCGGTGGAGCCGTCGTCAACAAGAATGACTTCGAGTTTATTTTTGGGATAATCGAGGGCGAGGGCTGAGGAAACCGTGCGGGCGATGGTTGTTGCCTCGTTGTAACAAGGAATGATGATGGCAACCGACGGCAGGGACGTGCCTGGGGCGCGTTTCCGGGCAAGGCGGGCCGGTCCTGAAAGGAGGGTAACCAAAACAAACGATTCAAAAAAAATCGTTAGAAACAAAAAAGGATACGCCAGGGTTTCTGGGCCCATAATCGCGAATTATACCATATTCTGCTATGCTTTTCTTATGAGTAACGGAATGAATGAATCCGGTCGCCTGCACCCTATGTCAATTGCCATTCGCGAGATCGCGGAAATTTTTGGGCGTATGGGTTTTGGTATTGCGTATGGGCCAGAGCTTGAAGACGATTTTCATAATTTTACGGCGCTCAATATTCCGCCAAACCATCCAGCCCGCGGCATGCAAGACACGTTCTGGATCAAGGACCAAAAAGACATGGTGCTTCGTACCCACTGCACGTCTGTTTCTGTGCGTGAACTTGAGAAAATGGCAAAGGAAGGGAAGACAGAACTGCGGAGAATAAATCCGGGGAAAGTGTTTCGAAATGAAGCGACGGACGCAACGCATGAGGCACAGTTTTACCAGCTTGATGGTTTTGCGGTGGGGCCGGTGGGTGCGGTAACTCTGGCACATCTAAAGGGTACGCTCGAGAGTTTTTATAAAGAATATTTGGGACAGGAGACGAAGGTGCGGTTCCGGCCGAGCTTTTTCGGATTCACTGAACCCTCAGTCGAGGTTGATGCGTGGTACGTGGCGCCTGGGAAAGAGGGGAAATGGCTTGAGATGGGTGGCGCAGGCATGTTCCACCCAAACGTAATTAAGAACGCGGGACTCGATCCAGAGAAAGTCGCTGGCTTTGCATTCGGTCTAGGACTCGAGCGTCAGCTTATGGTGAAGTATGGTATTCCCGACATACGTCTGTTCCATTCGGGCGATATTCGTTTTGTACATGGCTTTGACGAAAAACCGCTATGAAAGTAACGCACGAAACATTGCAGAGTTATTTTGAAAAACCGCTTCCGAGCGTGGCTGAGATCGCCGATGCGTTTACCTTTCATTGCTTCGAAATAGATGAAGTGGCGGGCAACATGCTCGACATTAAAGTCCTTCCAAACCGCGCGGCCGATTGCAACACAGAACAAGGAATCGCGTACGAGCTCTCGTCTATCCTCGATGTGTCACTTAAAACGCCTCCGGTGCCGGACTACACGAACGCTCCTGTCGTCGAAGTGTCCCTTGCGCGTATCAACGGAACTTTAGGCGCTGATTTTTCACAGGCAGAGGTTGAGGACGTGTTCCGCCGCCTTCGTTTTGAAGTCGTGCAAGACGGAGAAATATTCCGTGTTCGTGCGCCATATCCTCGTACCGACATTGCCATTGCAGAAGATGTGGTCGAAGAGGTCGGGCGAATTCTTGGCTATGATCGTATCGCTCCTAAAGAGCTTGCTGCTCCAGAAACACCAGCCGGTCAGGCGCGCTTCCGAGGCATCGAGCGAGTGAAAGATGTTCTTATTGAAAAAGGTTTTACTGAAATCAGCACGCAATCTTTTGCAAAAAAGGGCGATATTATTCTTGCCAATCCACTTGATAAAGAAAAACCCGCACTGCGAACCAGCTTGGGAGAAAACATGCTTGAGGCACTTGTCAAGGCAAAACATTATGCGCCTCGCGTCCTTCCTCCTGGAGTACACCCAAAACTTTTTGAGGTGGGAACAATATTTACGAAAGAGGGAGAGAAACTCGTGGTTGAAACATCCGAACCAGTTTCCGATATGCCACGCGTAGAAGAAGATTCAACCTATGTACCAATATTGTATCGTCTTGGCCCCTACCGTTCGTTTTCAACGTATCCTTTTGCAACCCGTGATATTGCCGTGTGGGTCCCGTCAGAGACTCCGAGTGCATCAATCGAAAAACTGATTACGGACGCGGCGGGCACGTTGCTAGTGCGCATTGACGAATTCGATCGGTTTGAAAAAGAAGGACGTACCTCCTATGCTTTTCGTCTTGTGTTTGAATCCATGGACCGTACGCTTACGGATGCAGAACTACAAACGGTGATGCAAAAAGTCACTGTCGCGCTTACTGGAAAGGATTACGAAGTCCGTTAAAAGATATGAACCTCGGGCGCTGGTAAAGGTGAACAGTAGGTCTATACTTTAACCAGGTCTTCATTTGAACATTACGCGAGGGGAGGGTACGGCCATGGATGGTGCCTTTAGAGTGACCCTTCGCATGAAGGGGCCACGAAAGACGGCGGAGCATATGCTCGCGAGTCATGGTACACGCAGTTGTCGCAACCCGAATTGCTCAAACAAAATTGGGCCTGACGACGACGTCTTTTGGGCGAGTTGCCCAGAAGGTGACCAGCTCTTTTGTTGTTCACAGGAATGTGCAGATGCCGTGACGAACGGTTTCGGCATCTAACAGGAAGAAAACGTATTCTTCCTTCTACACAATATATGCGAAGGGACCTCAGCCGGGGTCCCTTGCTTGCTACGTAGCTCAAAACTCCACAATTGGAGAGGAAAGAAGGACGTTTTTGTGATATACTTTACCTAAGATTATGGCTGGAAAAGAAGAGAAAAACCCTGCAAAACGCGGCGCCAAAGGCGCCGCGTATGATGCTTCCTCCATCACCGTCCTTGAGGGGCTCGAACCAGTGCGCAAGCGCCCCGGAATGTATATTGGAACCACGGGTCCTGATGGTCTCCACCACCTCGTGTGGGAAATTTTTGACAACGCGCGCGACGAAGCGATGGGCGGACACGCAGACGACATAGAGGTCGCTCTTTTGCCGGGAGGATATGTACGTGTTGTGGACAATGGTCGCGGCATTCCTGTTGGCATCCACCCAAAGACAAAGGTGTCAGCACTTGAAACTATCATGACTACACTCCACGCCGGAGGAAAATTCGGTGGCGATGAAAGCGGATACAAAGTTTCAGGCGGTCTTCACGGCGTGGGTGCATCCGTAGTGAACGCGCTTTCCGTACACACCAAGGTGGTGGTTCACAAAGAGGGAGGGGTTCACCTCCAAGAATATAAGATTGGGAAACCGCTTGCGAAGGTAAAACAAATTGGTAAATCAAACCAGCACGGCACGGTGGTTAACTTCTTGCCTGACGATACGATTTTCCAAGATGGCGTGCATTGGCAGTGGGACAAAATCGTCGGCCACCTACGCCAGCAGGCCTATTTGATAAAGGGCGTACGTATCAGCATCATTGATGCGCGCGATGTAGGAGCGATTGACTCGGAAAAAGCTTTTTATCTCCGCGAGCTTGCACTCGATGTTCCTTCATTCACCTTCTATTTTGAAGGAGGATTAAAATCGCTCGTTGCGTTTTACAACAAGCACCAAGAAAGTGTCCACAAAAATATCTTTTATGTAGACAGGACCGTTAAACCTGAGGGAGCTCCGGCGGAAGTAATGGTCGAAGTCGCGCTCCAATATGTGGATGACATCACCCCGCGCATTACGGCATTTGCCAACAATACCTATAACAGCGAAGGCGGTACGCACATCACCGGTTTTAAAACTGCTCTTACCCGTACGCTCAATACCTATGGAAGAAGTGCGAACATTCTTAAGGAAAAAGATGAAAATTTCACCGGAGAAGACGTGCTCGAGGGTCTTACGGCAGTCGTTTCGGTGAAGCTTCCCGAAATTCAGTTTGAGGGCCAGACAAAAGCAAAGCTTGGCTCGGTTGAGGCGCAGGGCGCAACGGCAACCGTATTTGGTGAAGCATTCGCTGCTTTTCTTGAAGAAAATCCGGACGATGCGCGCGCAATTATAAATAAAGTGTTGCTTGCACTTAAGGCTCGTAAAGCTGCGAAAGCTGCAAAAGACTCGGTGCTTCGCAAGGGTGCACTTGAAGGCATGACGCTTCCGGGCAAGCTTGCAGATTGCCAGGTGAAGGCAGCAGAAGAAGCGGAGCTTTTCATCGTAGAGGGAGATTCAGCCGGTGGCTCAAGCAAGCAGGGGAGGGATCGTCGCACACAGGCCATTTTGCCGCTACGCGGTAAAATCCTGAACGTTGAGCGAGCACGCATTGACCGTATGCTTGCGTCAGTTGAAATTCGCGCCTTGGTTATCGCCATGGGAACGGCGATTGGAGACGTCTTCGACATTTCAAAACTCCGCTACCACAAAATAATCATTGCAACTGATGCCGACGTAGACGGCGCCCACATCCGCACACTCCTGCTTACGCTTTTGTATAGACACTTTAAACCCATTATTGATGGCGGATTCGTCTACATCGCCCAGCCGCCGCTCTATAAGGTTTCAAAAGGAAAAGATGTTCGTTATGCATATTCCGACGACGAGCGTAATGCAGTGTTAAAAGATTTTGGTGTTGCTATTGGGGACGTATCAGAAACTACGGAAGCGGAGGATGCTGAAGCGCCTGAAGAAGAAGTTCCAACCAAGAAAGCTGCAAAGGCAAACATCCAACGGTACAAAGGTCTTGGAGAAATGAATCCTTCAGAACTTTGGGAGACAACCATGGACCCTGCGCGTCGCGTGCTCAAACAAGTGACGGTGGAAGACGCGCAAGAAGCTGACCGTATTTTCGATGTGCTCATGGGCACCGATGTGGCGTCCCGCAAGTCGTTTATTCAGTCGAATGCGAAGCTTGCAAACTTGGATGTATAAATAAAGAAAAAGCGCCGGCCCCCAAGGGGGCCGGCGCTTTTTCTTATTACCTTAATCTTTTTCTACATCGATGAGAGCGGTAAAGTCATTGTCGCTTTCATTTGTTTCCGTGATGCGGTGATCGGGGTCAACTTCGACGACGATCTCTTCGTTGTCACCAACTCGAGGGCGACCGCGGGTAAGGCGAAGGGTTATTTCATTTGACTGGCTCGGCGCAAGCGAAGCCTGTGAAGAATCTTCCTCAAACGTGCTGTCAGTCTTAGTTGGAACGATTACTTTGATGTCCCATTCACCCGAGTTGTTTGTTCCCGTGTTAGTAACGAGAATCTTTGCGGCAAGTTCTTGGTCGTCAGTGATGGTTTTGTCGGCGACAAAGTTTCCATTGTCATCAATGTATCCAACGGCAGTGATAGTCACGGCGAGGTTTGGAAGACCATAGAGCGTCGTGTTGTTTTGGGGAATCTTTACCGAACCAGGAGTAGGGTAGGCAGTCGTTACGGTAGTGTACCCAGCAACTGGTGGATTTTTTACCACAGGCTTTGCAGGTTTTGTCGTTGTCGCAACCGTTGATGTTGCTACGGCAAAAGTTGGCGTAGTTGACGCTGGCTGAAAGGGAATAGTGGTTGAAGAAATAACGCTAAGATTGTTATGGTTTCCAACCGAAGCAATAGTAAAGAAAGAAGAAACACGCGAAATGGCAATTGGCACATAGCGCGCTGCATAAATTGCAAGAGTGATACCGACGAATACGAGGGCGACAAAGCCCACAACGGCAAGTGCATTCACTGCTGCCTGTCGTGTTTCGTAGGTGTGCCCGTTTTGGTATGGTTGTTCCATATAGATGCAGTCTAGCACACATGCTATTTTTTGTCAAATAGTCGGCAGCCCATGGGATGTTGCGACCACTTGACAAAGAATGGATAATGGTGTATTTATATGCAGGACGATATGCAGCATCACGGACCGCAGAAAGAGCCTTTGAGCGTTCGACTCGTTGGCGCCACAAGGCAGGCGTACCAGAAAAAGTGGATATTCCTCTTCTTTTTCCTCGTGATTTTTTCTTTCACGCTTGTTTTTCTCGTTGCGCTCGATATTGTTCCGAACGCTCCAAAGGATGCTCGCGTGGAAGCAATACTTTCTGCTTCGCCGCTTGTCGCTGCCGAAGCCGCTCCTCGCGTTGTTGTTGCAAAGAGCGAAGCGCCGGTGAAAATCGTCATTCCGAAAATCGGACTTACGGCTTCAATTGCAAACCCAGCAACGACCGACGTGGAAACGCTCGACCGCTATCTTTTGAAAGGTGCGGTCCGTTATCCAACGTCGGCATTGCTTGGCGAGGAAGGAAATGTCATTCTCTTTGCGCACTCAAGCTATCTGCCGGTAGTGAGCAACCTTGCCTATAAGACCTTTGACGACATTCAGAAACTTAAGAAGGGTGATTCAATCACCGTGTATTCATCTGAAAACGTGTACGTCTATAAAGTAGACGAAGTGAAAAATGATGATGCGAATTCAGGCGCGATACCGCTTACGGTCTCTGGTTCGAAACTAACTCTTTCGACCTGTGACTCATTCGGTACAAAGTCTGACCGTTTCGTGGTCACCGCATCGCTTGTTGAAAGCCACGCACTCGGGGCATAGCCCTTAGTGGTTGGCTCTCTGCAAATGCAGGAGGAGTTCTGTTCTTTCAACCATGCCGTCCCAAAGGGACGGCGCAACAGAGGAGTGTGACGCGATGTTTCAACCCATCGTCCGAGTGCTCATCGCCGCGCTGTCCACGATTTTCTTGTGGACAGCATCGGCGGAAGCGGTTCCCCTTGGGAATCCCTTCATGCGAGGGTTCGACAACCCCAGCCAGTTGGCCGAAATCACGGAGCAATTGCTCCGGGTCGACCCGACGGGTCAGACCATGCTCGATTCGTCCCGCTGCAAGCGGGATGGGTCGTGCGCTCGTCCCATCGATTACCTGGAAATGCTGCAGGTGTCCGATCCGGATGCCAAGCTGGCTTCGGTCAGCCAGTTGCCAGGGTATTTCCGGTCGCTGGTTATCAAGGCAGCCCCCCCTGGAAAGTACTGGATGGCTTGTCTAAAGCCTTCCAAGAAATCCACTTCGGGATGGCGCGCGGAAGATAACTGCATCGCCCGGTTTTTCAAACCGGGCGAGAAGGCCTGGGTGAATCCTAAAACCGGAAAGGTTGTCCTGGCTCAGGACTGTACCAATCCGGTCGGCAAGCCCGAGAAACCCGACGGCTGTGTGTACATCTGGCTGCAGACACGTGCAGGTGATACCGGCTTTCGGTTGAAGGAGTATGGTCCTCAGGAACTCCATGATGACAAATGTAATCCCGCTATCCTGCGTGCAGGTGAGAGGGATTACGAGTCGCCGTGGTATGAAGAATGTCCTTCGGTCGACTGCAACTTTGCGCAGGCCGACAGTATTCTTGCTGGCATGGGGGTCAGGGGCCAACGTAAAGGTAGTTATGCTCCTGACATTGGGTGGAATATTCTTCGTCTCCCACCTCAAGTCGCTGAGAAAGATTCACCATATTTGTTCGTGTTCTGCATTGAAACTCCGCAAGGGGATTCGTGTGGCAAGGACATCTGGTGGAACGACTACCGAAACGGTATTGCCGTCGTCAGCTACACACCTGCCGACCATCCGAAGGGATGGAATGGTAGACCGCGTATCTGGCACTTTGATCATGCAACCTGCATGGACGAGAAGTACTGACACATTGGTGTTGGGGTCCGAGCAATCGGACCCCCTCACGCTCCTCTTTTTTATACGCCGTAAAAGCGGCACGGGAATTATTTATTGATTCGATTATTACTGTTATTGAAATTACTTATGGTGACTATGAACGAACAGATCGCATACGTGAAAGCACGACCCATCGCTGTGGGAGTCTTTACCGTGCTTGCGACCCTTTCGATCAGCATGACAATGACATTTGCCTTTGGTCTTGCGACTCCTCAACATGCTCTTGCTGATCTTCCACCCTGTTGTACTCAACCCCCACCTCCTCCACCTCCTCCACCTCCTCCACCACCCCCTCCTCCACCCCCACCACCGGCTCCCGTGCCGCAGTGTGAACTTTCTGCAAACCCGACTTCACTTCCTGTTGGTGGCGGTAGTTCGACCCTTACTTGGAAAACCCAAAACGCAAGTGACGCCACGATCAACAATGGTGTCGGTTCCGTGTCCATAAATGGAGGTTCGCGAGCTGTTTCCATTGCGAAAACCACCAAATACACTCTTACAGTAACTGGTCCTGGTGGTCAGGCCACCTGTGATACCACCATTACTGTTCCAGTCCCTCCAGCTCAAAATGCACCGGAATGTACCCTTGTTGCAGGCCCAACCCAAGTGAGCGCGGGCGGAACTTCGAAACTTACCTGGACCACTAAGAATGCGGTTTCGTTTACCCTCAACCAAAACATCGGCGCTGTAACTCCTGTTTCTGGAGGTTCAAGGAATGTTACCGTTTCTGCTGCAACAACCTATGTGGGTGTCGCGAGAGCTTCTGACGGAACCACGGCGCGTTGTACGGCACGAGTTGCAGTAGTCTCGCCTACACAAATTGCGTGTACCCTTGCCGCAAATCCAACGTCAATCGAAAAGGGAAATGCTTCAACCCTTACGTGGACGACGCAAAACGCAACATCGTTCTCTATCAATCAGGGTATTGGTGCCGTAACTCCTGTTGCTGGAGGCACTCGCTCTGTCTCGCCGACCGCAACTACGACCTATACGGGGACGGCAACGGGCCCTGCAGGCACCGTAACGTGTACAGCAACGGTGGGTGTTTCGACTGTAACTCCGCCTCCGACCGCTCCGAAATGCGATTCATTTACCGCAACACCAGCTTCTATTGTTCCTGGGGCAACTTCAACCCTTGCGTGGGTTGTTAGTGGAGCAACATCAGTGTCTATTGACCAGGGCATCGGCGCGGTAACTCCTGTTACTAGGGGCTCAAAAGTGGTGTCACCGTCTAGTTCTACAACCTATACGCTTACTGCCACAAACTCTGTTGGCACCGTGACCTGTCCTGCAACGGTGACCGTTACGTTCCACCCAGCTCCTGCTTGTACGCTTACGGCAGACCCAAGTTCAATTGATAGTGGTAATTCTTCAACGCTTCACTGGACAACGGAGAATGCAACGACGTTCTCTATTGACCAGGGCGTTGGAAGTGTCACACCGGTTGCTGACGGCACTAAAAGTGTTTCCCCAACAAGCAACACTACGTATACCGGCACGGCTGTTGGTCCTTATGGAACCGTCACCTGTACTGCCTCGGTCTCTATCAATTCGAGCGGGGGTGGTGGCGGAGGCGGAGGCGGCGGGGGAGGTGGTGGAAGTTCTTCACGTCCGCGCGTTGAACTTGAAGGAAACCCAACACCGCAGCCACTTTCGTATGTGTATCTTTCACAGATCCCATACACGGGTCTTGACCTTGGTCCGGTTGGCACCGTCCTCTACTGGGTAGCGCTTGCGCTCTGGAGCCTTGCTCTTGCCTACTTACTTCTCTTCAAGGTATTCCCGTTCTTCACACATCGTGCACGAACATTCGGAACAAATATGCACCAAGCTATTAACGCTGGCCACGATATTCACGCTGTTGATGCGCACCAAAGCACACAGCACGCAGTCCACGTTGCTTCGGCGTCTCACCAAGAGACGCATGCACCAGAAGCGAGATCTTATTCGACACAGCACGGATTCCGTTCCTTTGCTGAGGAGGGAGTACTCTCCATTGACGACATCGTAAAGGGTCTGTCTCGCGAACGAGTAGCGGTTGAAGCGCCTGTAGATACTCATGCGCACCAAGCAGTAGCGCACGAAGAAGCACCTCATGTTGAGCCAGTGCGTACTCATGCAGAAGTCGCACGTCCAGGAGTAGTCCCACAAGTTCGCGGCTTTATTGCTGCCCTTGTTGAAGGCGATCGTGATGAAGTGTTTAGCGCGCTTCGCAACCTTGTGCGTGGTGGGGGAAATGCAGAAGCATTTCTCACGGATGTTGTTGTCGCACTTGACGATGTATATCGTTCTCGTGTTGACGCAACTGCTGTCGACGGAGAAGTTGCACACCTTTGTGCACATATCGACACTCCTCGTCTTGAACGTTTGATTTCTTCGCTCGCAAATGCGATTGATTCAAGCTATGTTGCTGATGTAACTGGCGCGAAACTCGCGCTCACACGCGCACTCGCTACGATCCACGGATAATTTTCCTGCGATTTTAAGTACAAAAAGCCCGCGCCTTTGGCGCGGGCTTTTTGTACTCTTCTTATTGCTACGCCCTATTTTTAATTTCCTCACTAACCGTTGCGACAAAATCGGAAATTGAAACAGCGTCAAGCTTTCCTTTGTCTCGGCTTTCAACCGACACCGTGCGTGCTTCGATTTCTTTATCGCCGACTACAAGTAAATAGGGAATCTTTTCTGTTTTACCTGCGCGAATTTTCTTGCCGAGTGATTCGTTGGTGTCATCAATGTCAACGCGTACACCCGCTTTGCGCAGCATCTCAAGAACTTCATTCCCGTATGCAGTATGTTTTTCGGAAACAGGAACAATGCGAACCTGAACAGGCGAGAGCCACGCAGGGAAAGCACCCGCATAGTGTTCAATCAAGATACCGAGGAATCTGTCAGGTGAACCCACCAATGCTCGGTGAATCATGACGGGTGTCTTTTTGGTGCCGTCCTCCGCAGTGTATTCAAGTTTGAAACGTGATGGCTGTATAAAATCAAGCTGAATCGTAGATATCTGCCACTCTCTCTTTAACGCATCAACTGCCATGATGTCGATTTTTGGTCCGTAAAAGGCGGCTTCACCTGCAACTTCCTTGTGTGGAATTCCTTTCTCAACAAGCAGTGAACGCATAATGTTTTGAGACTGTTCCCAGGTTGCGTCGTCACCCAGGTATTTCTCTTTCTTTTCAGGGTCGCGAAGTGAAAGACGCATCCAGTAGTCGATACGATAGGTCTTGAGTGCTTTTTGTATTGCAACGAGTAAGTTGCTGATCTCGTTTTCAATCTGATCTTCGCGGCAGAAGAGGTGCCCATCATCTTGCGCGAAAGCACGCAGACGAGTGAGTCCTGAAAGTTCTCCGGGGCGTTCGTCTCGGTATAGTATCGAGAAATCAGAGTAACGAATGGGGAGGTCACGATAGGAGCGGGGGCGCGACGCATAGATTTGCGTGTGTTGCGGGCAGTTCATTGGCTTTAAAAACATTTCATCTTCCACATACTGCGAACGTACCGAGAGCATGTCCTCTTTGTATTTATCGTAGTGACCAGAAATTTTAAAAAGTTCCGCTTTGTTTACGTTCGGAGTGTGTACCTCGCCGAAGCCAAGTTCAGCATTTAGTTCACGAGAAAAAGAGACGATGGCAGATCGAATGGTTGTGCCCCTCGGTGTAAAAAGCGGCATTCCCGAACCTACCAGTTCCGAGAAGGTAAAGAGATCTAGTTCTTTGCCGAGTTTCCGGTGGTCACGCTTTTTTGCTTCCTCGTATTGCACACGATATTCCTCGAGGTCTTCCTTGGTATCAAAGGCAAGTCCGTAAATGCGGGTAAGCATAGGTTTCGTTTCATCCCCACGCC
Source organism: Minisyncoccia bacterium (assembly GCA_049305795.1). GTDB lineage: Bacteria > Patescibacteriota > Minisyncoccia > Phycocordibacterales > Phycocordibacteraceae > C7867-001. Next base: position 30,156 of record JBAQPM010000017.1, read on the forward strand.
AGTAGGCCCCGGCAATGCGTTCAAGTGCAAAAGAATCAGAGGCAATGTCTTTTGCGGGATACTCTGCATGACCGCCACGGCAAAGGTCGGTAAACCCGCCAGCAGTGTAGAGTGTTATTCTTTCTCCCTTTTTTGCAATCTCTTCAATAAGTTCGAGTTTGAACGTATTATCTTTGAAACGATCTTGCGCATCTTTGAGGGACACCTCAGTGCCCGTCATTTCACTCCATGAAGTGAGCATATCGCGCATCGAATTTTCAAGAGCAGCGAGGTCGGCATCACCCGGTTTTTCGCCGGTTCCAAAGTCAAAGTCGTAATAAAAACCAGTGTCTATGGCAGGGCCTATGGTTGCCTTTGCGTGGGGGTAGCGCTCAAGCACGGCGGCGGCCAAAAGGTGAGCCAAGGTATGCCGTTTTTCCTCCAGGGTCATAAAAAAGAGCATAGCATATTTAGGTGGCTCCTGGGTGTGGGTTTTAAAACCTTCGCTCGGCATGTCCCTCAGAGGGTACGCGTAATTGCACTCGCCAGTGCGACGAAGCGTCGTCTGCTCTCAAATTCGCTCACTCTCGCGCCAGTCGCGCTCCGAGAGCCCCTTTGATGAACATCCCTTCGCTCAGGTTTTAAAGCGCCTTTATATTTTCTACTGTGAGGCTGGTCTCGCCATTGCGGCCAGAGACTTTTCCTTTTATCAAAACGCAGGTGCCAGGGGTAAGAAGTGCGCTGTGTTCTTTAAAAAGTTTTGGAAAAATAACTGCCTCGATGCTCTCAGTCGTGTCTTCGAATCTTATAAATGTCATCTTGTCGCCATTTTTAGTGAGCACCGGGCGTACGTCGGCAATGAGTACGGGAAGGATGATGAGCATGCCCGGTTGCGGGTCGTTTTTAATTGCCTCGATAGTGAGTTTTGATTTGCTCGTGATGGCGCTAAACGCATCAAGAGGGTGGCCCGACACGTAAATGCCGAGCAACTCTTTTTCCCAGGTAAGTCTGTCCAACATCGAGGTCGCTTTTTCACTTGGAGGAAGGGTAAGGACTGGAGCAGCCATGGCACCGAAAAGAGAATCTTGTGGAGTCTCAGTTGTCACATCGCGATGATAGGCAAGAAGCGTCTCGATATGGGTTAACAAATTTCCACGCTCTCCAAAGCGGTCAAGTGCCCCGCATTTTATGAGGGATTCAAGTGATTTGCGATTCAGGTTTCTTGATCCCACGCGACTCAAGAAATCAGAAAGGGAAGTAAAAGGTCCTTTCGCATTTCGTTCGGTCAGAATAGAGAGTGCAATACCTTCTCCAAAGTTTTTAATCGAGGTGAGTCCGAAGCGAATCGTATCTTTGTTTTCTCCGGCAACGGTAAAGTCCGTTCCACTTTCGTTCACATCCGGCGGAAGCACGGGAATGTTCATACGCTTACACTCAGCAACAAATATTGAAATTTGATCAGTATCTCCAGAATCCGCCGTGAGCACGGCGGACATATATTCGACCGGGTAGTTCGCTTTCATGTAAGCGGTCTGATAGGCAACCTTTCCATAGCTTGCAGCGTGGGCCTTGTTAAATCCGTACGCAGCAAAGGGCTCAATGAGTTGCCAGATTTGTTCACTCATAGCTTTTGAAAGTTTGCCGTATTCCATAAAACCTTTTACGAGCTTTTCTTTTTCGGCCATCATGATGGCCGGTACTTTTTTACCCATGGCCTTACGAAGCGTGTCTGCCTCAAGCCACGAGTAGCCACCGAGTTTTATAGCCGTCAAAAGCACGTCGTCTTGGTATACGAGAAGACCGTAGGAAAAGTCCAAATATTCCTTCATGCGCTCATCGAGAAATCGAATATTGTGAGGACTTCTTTTTCGTTCGATGTATTGCGGAATGGTTTCCATCGGCCCTGGGCGGTAGAGAGCAACCATGGCGTTGATGTCGTGAATGGTTGTGGGGCGCAGCTCCTTTAAATAGCGTGTCATGCCCGAGCCGTTTAATTGAAATACGCCTTCCGTTTCGCCGCGTGCAAGCATTTCAAATGTCTTCGTGTCTTCAATGGGCACATTTTCAATGTCGACTTTTTCTCCACGGGATTCTTCCACACGTCGTACGGCGTCAGAAAGTATGGCGAGGTTTTTAATGCCAAGAAAGTCGAATTTCAAAAGACCCACGCCGCCGTATTCGTCCGTAATCGAATACATGTCATATTGCGTGATGAGTTTTCCGGTGCCCTTAGGGTCGGGCTGTATCGCCGTCCACTCGACAAGGGGTGTCGGAGCAACCACGACGCCGGCAGCGTGCACGCCGACGTGCCGCACGCAGCCTTCGATGCGCTTTGCAAGATCGATAACTTCGCGCCCGTCCTCGTCTTCTTCGTAAAGCGCTTTCAAATCAGGTTCAAGTTCAAGTGCCTGGTCAATGGTCATAGGGAATCCTTGCGACCCTTGTGGAATGAGTTTTGCAATACGGTCACCCACAGCGTAGCTGTGGCCAAGAGCGCGCGCGACGTCGCGCACGGCAGCGCGCGCCATCAGCGTTCCGAAGGTTCCTATTTGCGCGACGTGATCGTCGCCGTATTTGAGTTTTGCGTAGGCTACCATGTCGTCCCGACGATTGTCGGCGATGTCCATGTCGATGTCAGGAGCCTTTGGTCGCTCGGGGTTGAGGAAACGCTCGAAGGGGAGTTTATAGAAAAGGGGATTAACGTTCGTGATGCCGGTGAGATAGGCGACGAGGGAGCCCGCGGCGGAGCCGCGGGTCGTCGTCAAAATGCCGGCACTTTTGGCATACTGCAAAAGGTCGGAAACGACGAGATAATACACGGCGAAACCTTTATCGATGATAATTTTTAATTCATATTCGATACGGCTCACTACCTCTTCTGTTTTTTCAATGCCGCGCGTTTCAATGCCGATAAATGCTTTAGCCCGTAATTCCTCATTATGATCTTTATATCCTTCGGAAACGGGCATAACAGGGAAGACCCACTTTCCAAGTTCAAACGACACTGAGCATCGGTCGGCTATTTCTTTTGAGCGGTCAACGGCCTCTGGAATATCTTTGAAAAGGGCAAGCATCTTTTTTTCACCCACAAAAGAAAAATCTTCTTGTTCGTTTCGTCCTTGGGCCCCGTGCTGGATACGTCGCATCACCTCACACGCTTCTCGGTCGTCTGGCTTCAAGTAATACACATCGTGTTGCGCGACAAGCGGCACTCCGGATTCCTTGGAAAGTTTCTTGAGCTTTTCCATTTTCTCCGTGTGTCCGGAAATGCTCGGGTGATCCGTGATTTCAAGGAATATATGTTCTTTGCCAAAAATGCTCACATATTCAGCCAGGGTTGCTGCTGCGCCCGCCGCGTCTCCGGAGGCCAAGAGTTTTGGAACGTCCCCTGCAAAAGAGGGAATAAGAGCAATGAGTCCTTCATGGTGCGTCTTTAAAAGTTCTTTATCAATGCGAGGTTTTTCAAAAAAGCCCTCGGTGAAAGAAAGGGTGACGAGCTTCAGGAGGTTTTTGTATCCTTCGTTATTTTCGGCAAGCAACACAATGCGCGAACGTTTCGCATCGAGTGTTCGATCTTTCTCATGCCGTGAGCGCGGAGCGATGTAGGTGTCAACGCCGAGAATGGGTTTAATGCCGGCCTTCGTTGCTGCTTTGTAAAATTCAATTGCGCCATGCAAGTTGCCAGAGTCAGTGAGCGCGAGTGCTTCCATACCTTCCTCTTTTGCCTTCTCGACGAGTTCGTCTACTTTCGGCAGGGCCTCAAGAAATGAGTAGTGGCTGTGCGTGTGCAAATGGATGAATCGGCTTGCCATTACTTTCTATTGTATACGAACCGCTCCGCATGCGTCCAAAACCTCATCGTGTCGCGCCTAGGGGTACAATGGGCCAATGTTTATCCTAGGCGTCGATGAAGCGGGGCGGGGCCCACTCGCGGGGCCGGTGGCTGTGGGGGTGGTTATTGCCCCGCAAGACTTTGATTTTCATGCTGCGTTTCTAGGATTAAATGACTCAAAGCAGCTTTCCGAAAAGAAACGAGAACGCATTTTCGAACAGTTGAAGGAATATGAGCAAAAAGGCGAAGTGCGCTTTCATGTTTCTTTTTCAAGTGCGAAAGTGATTGATCAAAAGGGAATTACGCTGGCCGTAAAAGATGCTCTCGAAGAAGGAGTACGTCTGCTTTTACCGAACCCATCGGAAGGGAGGGTGTTTCTCGACGGCTTGCTTTATGCACCAGAAGAATACGAACAGGAAACCATCATTAAAGGAGATACGCTCATTCCCGCAATAATGCTTGCGTCAGTTGCGGCAAAAGTTACGCGAGACCGACATATGGTCGAGCTTGCAAAGCGTTTTCCCGAGTACGGCTTTGAAAAACATAAGGGGTACGGAACACAGCTCCACCAAGAGGCACTTCAAAAATACGGCCTCTGCGATATCCACCGTCGGTCATTTTGTAAGTTGCAAAATACTTAGATTTGGGGTATAATGGAATAAGGTGTTCTTGCTTTGATGTCAATTTAACGAGGGTGAAAGTTGAAATGGGGAAACAAGAATTCGTCGTCTTCAAACACAAGGAAGCTCTCAAAGGAACTGGCTTCGAATGTTGTGCCGGGTGTCCCGGTACTTCCGGTCGCGTTGAGAAGGGCAAGATGCGATGCAGTCGTAGTGCAATCGGGGTCCCGGTTGAAGTGACGAAAAAAGAGGCGCAAAAGTGCGCCTCTGGAGAGCGGATGCATCCGCATGGAGTCGCTGTCCATCTCTTACGGGCAGGTTGAAGTTTTGGTGCGCCGCATGACTCTGGTCCTGCGGCGCGCTTTCTTTTTAATACGCCTTATGATAAGGTTTCCGGCATGTCAGTACGAATGCGCCACACCAGTTCTCATACGAAAAACCGCCGATCGCACCACGCGCTCGTTGGGACAAACATCGTAAAAGACAAGGAATCCGGCAATCTTCGCCTTCCACACCGTGTTGATGAAGTCACGGGTATGTATAGGGGTAAGCAAATTTTCACTCCAAAACAAAAGGTTGTGAAAGCTGAAAAAGTTATCAAAGGTCCTGAACCAAAACTTCCAACATACGACGAACATGCCGAGCATGAGCACACGGAGCAGAAAACAGTAAAAGGCACCGTTGGTCGCCCAGTGAAAAGTCGTCCACAGGCACGCTCAGGAATGGGTGGCGGAGTGTAATGTTCTAAAAAGTTTTTAACCAACAGTGGGTATAAAAA
>JBAQPM010000018.1:0-20692 GCA_049305795.1 Minisyncoccia bacterium
AGGACGACACGCTTCAGATCGAGAAGCTCCCGATCGAGCTGCAGACCGGTCTTCGCCTCGACCTCTGCCGGAATGAAATCCAGCGGATCGAACAGGCCGAGAAACCGGCGGTCGAAAAGGCCCGCAGTATTGATTGGTGGTACCACCAGGTGGTGGCCATAATCGAGGTCGGCGGGAAATTGTCGGACAATGTCTTCAAGACGGCGTTCGACTTCCTTGAGGAAGCTGGGAAGCAAGGTTTGCTTCGGCCAGGTGTTCGGGCGCGCGCAACGCGCGTGATTGCCAAAATCTCACCCAAGCACGCGCTGCACTTCGATGCGACATGTGTCGCGTCGGGTGGGCATTCGTCCCTCGAGGTCGTTCCCGTTGCCATCCGCCTCCCCGAACGGAAGGGACCGAGCGCGGAAGTGCTTCGCAAGAAGCATAAACGTACCGAGCGTGATCAGGAGGCTCGCGCAGAAGCGCGTGGTCCGACGGGTTCGAAGCCACAGTACAACAATGGAAAGAAAGGGAAGAAGTAATTCTCCCTACCCAAAACAGAGCGGCAGACCACCCATGGTCTGCCGCTTTCTATTTTCTTCTTTTATGCTATATTCTCCTTGTTGCGTGCGGGCAGTAGGAATGGATTAACCCCTCAAAGCAAAAGGTTTTGAGTACCCGTTTTGAAACAGCCGCGCCGCTTTTATTTTCATGTCAGAAGAAACAGCTACTAAAAAGGTGGTTCCTATTGCTTCAACGCTTATCGTTGAGGCGGACCATCCAATGTTTTCATTTATAGACTCAATCCCTACCCCGCCGGGTCCGGGAGATTTGGTCGAAGGCACGATCGTCGCCATCGGGCGCGGTCGCCTTTATGTTGACCTTCCTCCCTTTGGTACTGGCCTTATTTACGGACGCGAATACCTAAACGCCGCTGATGTACTTCGCAAAGCAAACATCGGAGACACCATCACGGCAAAAGTGGTCGACCCTTCCGGTCGCGAAGGCTATTTTGAACTTTCTCTCAAAGAAGCTCGCCAGGCTGCTATCTGGGGCGAAGCCGAACAGGCCATTGCCGCACAGACTGTCTACACGCTTGAAATTGAAGACGCAAACAAAGGCGGACTCATCCTTTCATGGCAGGGCATTGTTGGATTCCTTCCCGCTTCCCAGCTTACGAAAGACCACTACCCTCGTGTCCCTGAAGGCGACAAGGATAAGATTCTTGGCGAACTCAAAAAACTCGTTGGCAAAACACTTCCGGTCCGCATTATCACGGCGGACGCACGCGAAGGTAAGCTCATCTTCTCAGAGCGCACAAGCGAAGAGGACACTGAAAAAGCAACACTCGTTGATAAATACCAGGTTGGAGACACTATCGAAGGAGAAGTCACTGGTGTCGTTGACTTTGGTGTGTTTGTGAAGCTTGAAACAGGTCTTGAAGGCTTGGTGCACATCAGCGAACTCGATTGGGGTCTTGTGGAAGATCCACGTACACTCTTTAAAGTTGGTGACCCAGTCCGTGTGAAGGTCATTGAAATTAAAGAAGGCAAGGTATCGCTTTCTATTAAAGCCCTTAAGGAAAATCCATGGACCACTGCCGGCGATCGTTATCAGAAAGGAATGGAAGTTGCGGGCGTTGTCATCAAGTACAACAAGCATGGCGCACTCGCTTCAGTGGAAGAGGGCGTTGCAGGTCTCGTGCACATCTCGGAGTTTGAGACTCCTGCGGAGTTGCGCGAAAACCTCGAGCTTGGTAAAAGCTACCCATTCAAGATCACCCTTTTTGAACCAAAGGATCAGCGCATGACGCTTTCCTTCATGGGAACAAAAAAGAAAAAGTAGAAGCTCGCATGTTCAGTGCGAAAGAGCAGAAAACGCCCCAGCGGGGCGTTTTCTGCTTACGAAGCCGAACATAGTGAAAAAAGAGACTAACACTTGGCCAAGCGGCCCGGAGCGGTCTCTTTTTTCACTATATTCGGCGAAGTCCAGGTGTTACCGCGTATTCGCCTCCATCGTCGCTTTCTCGATACCTTCGGTGACAAAAAGAGTGAGGACACCTGCGGTTTTCTTTAATGCTTTTTTGAGCACGGGTTCTTCTTTTGGAGAAAACTTTCCAATCACGTGTTTCACCACTTTTTCCTCACCGGAAACTTTTTTAACCGTATTTTTTTTACCTTGTGCCGAAATGCCAATTTTAATTTGAGCAAAAGCGTCGGTTTTTATAGCACGCATAATGCTTTCAACACCTTTGTGTCCGCCACTTCCACGCGCAAACGTCATTTTAATAACGCCAATGGGCAAGTCGAGATCGTCTCTCACCACTATCAAATTCTTTGCAGCCTTCGGAGACTTAATCAAGGCCATAACAGACTTCCCAGATAGGTTCATCATGGTCTCGGGAAGAACAAGCGTTACTTTTTCTCCCTCAATCACACCTTCAGACACCAGTGCATTTGCAGTCTTCTTAAAAACAAAGTCATCAAGGTCGTTTTGCTTGCGCAAAAGTTCGACGGCCATCCTGCCAGCGTTGTGCCGTGTCTTTTCGTATTCTTTTCCAGGATTTCCGAGTCCCACGATGACAGTTGCCATTGCCGGAATGGTAGCACGATGTAAAAAATGATTCCTCACGCTCTCTAGCACCTGTGTGATTTTAATTCAAGACTTGCGCAGAAAAACGCGACGCGTACAATGCACTCAATGAAATTTCTTGAGCATGCGTTCAAGGAGATCGTGACCTTCATGATCCTTGCCGTGCTCATTGTGCTCCCTATTCGTCTGTTTCTCGCACAGCCATTTGTGGTTGAGGGGCAATCAATGCATCCCACCTTTGAAAATGGTGACTACCTCATCGTAGACGAACTCACGTATCGTTTTTATGCGCCTGAACGTGGCGACGTTGTGGTGTTTCGCTACCCCGGCAACCCTGCAGTGTTTTACATAAAGCGCATCATCGGACTTCCAGGCGAAACCGTACAAATTAATCACGGTTCAGTCACCATTAAGAAAGCCGACGGCACGACCCTTACGCTCGACGAGCCCTATATCGTTGCAGAAGACGCAACATATTCTGGCGACATGCATCTTGGACCCAAACAGTTCTATGTTCTCGGAGACAACCGTCCTAACAGCTCTGACTCGCGTGTGTGGGGGGCACTTCCGGAAAATGATATTCTCGGCCGCCCCATTCTTCGTCTTTTGCCACCCTCCGAAATTGGTCTTTACCCAGGCATTACCAAGCAAACACCATGAGTGCATCCCCACTTCGTCCTGATGACGTTTTGCGTCGCGCTCATGCGATCGGAAGTTATTACGGGTTCACGCCGTTTTCCGTACTCGCCGCAGGCAAGCGCGGACAAGGAACGAAAGCTCCCTATCCCGAAGGCATCTCACCTGACCTGTATGATCCCGTTGCACGCGACGTTGTTCCTTTCCTGAAACAAGTGCGCGATGCCAACCTCTTTGATGTTCCGCAGCAACCACTTTTCCTTTGGCATAGTAACGCCGCACCTGGGCGCACCTCGCCGAAAGTAATTACGCTTCAATTTCATGCCATGGGTGTTGACCGCGCCATTGCCGACGCTGTGCTTATACGCACGGTGCGCGCGCTTATCATGGACCTCACCAAGGTGGAGCCAGTGCTTCGCCTCAACAGCATGGGCGACAAAGAAACCCGTGGACGATTCGCAAAAGAACTCACACAATTTTTCAGAAAACATGGAGCCGCACTTCCCCCCGACTGTGTCGCATGTGCAAAACGTGATGTGCTTGAAGCAACGGAGCTTCTGATCGCTGACAATTCAAATGACAGCATCCCCTCTCCAACTGACCACCTTTCGGAAGTGAGCAGAAAACACTTTGAAGACCTCCTTGAATACCTTGAATCAACTGACACCCCTTACGAACTTGCCTCAACCCTTCTTTCTCGCGGAAGCGCGTGGACTGAAACCTGTTTTGAAATAACCAGTGACGCCCGCATTACTGCCTGGGGAGCCCGCTACAATGACCTCGCCCGACCCTTTTTCAAAAGTTCCCTTCCGTCCATTGGAGCTGTCATTCGCATTCAAGTTGCTGCCCCTGCTTCAATTTCAGCGATGAAGGTCCAAGCGAAACCTCGGTTCGTGTTCGTGCATATTGGAGAAGAAGCGAAACGTGAAAGCATTCGCATGGCAGACCTTTTGCGCCACGCTCGCATTCCCCTCACCCAAGCCATCGGCATTGAGTCACTCACCGAACAGATGCGCTTTGTGGAAACCATCAACCCCCCGTATGTCATCATCATGGGCCGAAAAGAGGCACTAGAGCGCTCCGTAATCCTCCGAGAGCGGGCAACGCACACGGAAACCTTTATTCCGCTTGACGACCTTGTGGAGCGTTTGCGCAAAGTTGCGTAAAAACCCGCTCCTGTGCTATTCTTCTCCCATTATGGTAAACGCCACGCGCGTAGAGGTTCGTCGCAGTAAAAACGAGAGCTCAACCTCGCTCATTCGTCGTTTTTCCCGCCGCGCGCAGGGACTCGGTCTCGTACGTGAAATGCGTCATCGTCGCTACTACGAACGCCAGAAATCAAAGAACGTCGAACACCAGCGCGCCATGGTTAAGGGTGCTCGTCGCGCAGATTTCACAGAGCAAGTAAAGCTTGGAAAGATTGACCTTGTCGCGATGGCTCAAAATCGCCGCCGCAAGTAGCTCTATTTTTTTCTCATGGGCGAACTTTCACTACGAAACATGACCCGGCGCAAAGCGCCGGGCTTTGCATTTGCCTCCGCAAAAAAAAGCCTCTTACCTTCCTGGGATATGTCCCTGGTATTTGTAAAACCAGAAGACGCACAGAGACTCAATCGACAACTGCGACGAAAAACCTACACCCCAAATGTGCTTTCGTATGCGACCGACACTAGGAGCGGCGAAATAATTATTTGTTTGGAAATTGCGAAAGAACAGGCTCCTTCATACGAACTTTCCTACACCGATTTTGTGGGGTTATTGTTTATCCACGCACTCCTTCATTTGAAAGGATACCGACACGGCACTACAATGGATAAGTCAGAGCGGGCATACCTTGCCCGCCTCTCTGGCTCTACTACTACCCATGGCTCGACGCATCGCAACCGGAATAGACATCGGGACCTATCAAACAAAGGTCGTCATCGTTGAGGAGGTCAAAGGACCTTCGGGTGTTTTGCCGCGCGTCATCGGCACGGGGCTTGCCGAGTCAAAGGGACTGCGCCACGGATACGTAGTAAACAAGAGCGAAGTGAGTGAAAGTGTTCGCGAAGCAAAGGCACAGGCCGAGCAGGCGGCGCACCTCCCCATCCAGTCCGCCTTTCTTGCCATTGGCGGCATTTCTCTTGATGAGGTTCGAGCAAGCGGAGAAACCATCATCTCAAGAGCTGACCAAGAAATTTCTGATGTCGATACGGAAAAAGTGCTTGATGCAGCTCGACATGCCGCAGGAGCAAGCCTCACCAACCGCCGAGTGCTTCACGAAATTCCGCTTGAATTTCGAGTCGACGGACAGAAGGTGCTTGGAGATCCCGTGGGCATGAAAGGTCTGCGTCTTGAGGGCGACTACCTTTTCGTTACCTGCCTTACTCAACATGCAGACATGCTCACAAGCGCCGTCGAGGATGCAAACATCGAAATACTCGACCGTATGGCCTCTCCGCTTGCAGGTTCCTATGTCACCCTCACCCGAGACCAAAAAACCAAGGGTTGCGTTCTTGCAAACATCGGATCAGAAACCATTTCAATCGTGATATACGACGAGGGCGTTCCTATTTCAATAAAGGTGTTTCCTATGGGCAGCACCAACGTCACCGACGACCTTGCCCTTGGGTTTAAAGTTTCCCTTGAAGACGCGGAACGACTAAAACTTGGGAAACTGGTCGGTGCAATGTATTCACGCAAAAAGGTGGATGACATCATCACGACGCGTTTTGAACGCATGTTTGATCTTGTCGATAAACACACCAAGGCACTTGGTCGTCGTGGCATGCTTCCTGCCGGCATCATTCTTTCGGGAGGTGGTTCAGGACAAGGCTCCATTATCGACATCGCAAAAAATTCTCTCAGCCTTCCGTCACGCATCGCCGAAATGAAAATAAGCAACGATGCAAAAATCAGAGACGCAACGTGGGCCGTCGCCTACGGACTTGCCATTTGGGGTCTCACAGGAGATACCGAAACACCAAAACAGCATGGTTTTCCTAAAATCGGCAAGATGCTTGAGCAATTTTTCCGTCAATTCATGCCGTAACGAGTTTCCAAGGCAGCACGCAGACGGATGTTGTCAATATTTGCATATCTTGGCGTTCTAGTATCATGAGCGATAATCCATATCATTTATATCTATGTCAAAGCGCGTTGAACCTGCAATAGAAACATTCGCCAGAATCCGAGTAGTCGGAGTGGGAGGTTCGGGCTGTAACGCCACAAACCACATGATCAACTCCAAGGTGAAGGGTGTTGAATTCATCGCAATAAACACAGACGCACAGGACCTTCACCGTTCGCTCGCAAAGCGTAAAATTCATATCGGTAAAAATCTCACCCGCGGTCTTGGCGCTGGCATGAATCCAGACCTCGGTCGCCGCGCCGCAGAGGAGACACGCCAAGAAATCCAGGAGGCGCTTCAGGGTTCCGACATGGTCTTTATCACATGCGGTATGGGAGGCGGCACGGGTACTGGCGCTGCTGGCATTGTTGCAAAAATCGCAAAAGAAATTGGTGCGCTCACCATTGCTGTGGTTACTCGTCCGTTTTCTTTCGAAGGAGCGCAGCGCCAAGAAATTGCAGAACGCGGACTCTCCGAACTCAAAAAAGAAGTCGACGCCTTTATCGTTATTCCAAACGACAAACTCCTCACCGTCGTTGAACCAGGGGCTTCGGCAAAAAGCGCTTTTGCCATGTGTGACGAAATACTCCGTCAGGCAGTGGAAGGAGTGTCAGACATCATCACGACGCCAGGCGACATCAACACTGACTTTAACGACATCAAGACGATCATGGAGGCCGCAGGCCCTGCCTTGATGGGCATTGGACTTGCTGATGGCGACAACCGCGCTCGCGAAGCCGCAGCGCGCGCGGTTAATTCCCCACTCCTCGATGTTTCAATTGATGGAGCAAAAGGCATTCTCTTTGTAGTCGCAGGATCAGACGACCTTGGAATCCTTGAAGTGCAGGAAGCCGCAAAGGTCATCAACGAATCCGTTGATCGCGAAGCGAAAATAATTTTCGGTATGATGCGCGACGAAAAACTGAAAAAGGGACAGATTCGCATCATCGTTATTGCGACAGGTTTCCCAGAGCGCCCAAGCGAAGTTGCTGGTTCGTCCATGCTTGAGCGTTCGCTTTTCTCCCTTCCTACAAAAGACCAGCAAGAGGCACGTGGAAAAATTTACAACGACATCTCGAAGCATGCTGTGCCGGAAGAGATTGCCAGCACACAAACCGAAGAAGCTCCTATAGTAAGAAAAGAAAAGAGCGAACCCATCGTGACTGCGCAGCCGCAAAGACGCGAAGAGCCTCTTAAGCCTGCGGCTCCTGAAGTAGAGGAAGACGAAACCTGGGGCGCCATTCCATCCTTCCTTCGTCGTCACAAAAAATAAGATTGTGTGCGCGTAGAAAACAGGACCACACATTGTGGTCCTGTTTTCTTATCCACCTTTACCCCACCAGTTTGAAGCGGTACACTGGACTCCACTATGTTGGATCTCATCATCATCGGCGGCGGGCCCGCAGGCGTTGCTGCGGGCGTATACGCGGCGCGCAAGTATCTTAAAACCGCAGTCATCGCCGAAGAATTTGGCGGACAAAGCACTGTTTCAGAAGGAATCGAAAACTGGATAGGAACCGTAAAGGTTTCAGGTGCCGATCTTGCAAAGAATTTGAAGGGACACCTTGATGCGTACAAGCGCGACATGGTTGAACTTCATGAGGGTGAGCGTGCGGCACATCTCGAAAAAATTGAGGGGGGTTTTAAAGTAACAACTAAAAGCGGCAAAACTCTTGAGGCAAAATCCGTTTTGATTGCTTCCGGCGCTGCGCGCCGGAAGCTTTCCGTTCCTGGTGCCGACCTTCTTGAAAACAAAGGAGTTACCTACTGTGCCTCGTGTGACGGTCCCCTGTTTTCTGGCATGGACGTTGCCGTGGTTGGCGGCGGAAATGCTGGTTTTGAAACAGCTGCTCAGCTTCTTGCCTATTGTAAGTCGGTGACACTCGTCCACCGCAACAATGAGTTCAAAGCCGACCCTATCACGGTTGAAAAAGTTCTTGCACATCCGAACATGAAAACGGTTCTAAACTCTGAACCCATTGAAGTAAAAGGAGATGCATTCGTGTCTGGTCTTGTTGTCCGCAATCGCACCACCGGAGAAACCACTGAGCTTCCGGTCACAGGCATCTTCGTTGAAATAGGTGTCATGCCTAACACTGACTTTGCTGGGGGCGTAGTTGAGCTTGACGAGGTAAAACGGGTAAAGACCAACCCTCGCAACCAACGCACGTCTATTGAGGGCGTGTGGGCTGCAGGAGACTGCACTGACGAGCTCTACCACCAAAACAACATCGCCGCAGGCGACGCCGTAAAAGCACTCGAAGACATCTACGTTTGGCTCAAAACGCGCTAAGAAACCATATCCCAAATACGCGCGGCCACATTTCTTGGCTCGCCTTCAAAGGGGAGATGATGATTGTCAAAAAATGGCATGCTGTTGCATTCAAGAATGCCGCAACGCTGTTGCTCTTTCCACGATACTGACGGATTTTCGATGATGAAATCAATGCCTGAAATCGAGGCCTTGAGCACACGAGTCGCTTCTTCAAAAAGAGCGACGTTATCCGGGTGCACATGCTCCGTGGCATCTGCAGTCGTTCCTCCCAGACTCCAATTCACTTTTTGATGCAACGTAACGTATCGGCCTTTTTCGGGAACACTCGTTGAAGTGAGTCCCTGCCACAAAAGCTCCTTGGTAGCCGCCGAATCCAATTTCATTTTTGAAAAATACGGTCCTCCGCGTGCTGGGTGCATGTTCTCTTTTTCAACCAGCTCTCGAATGGTGAGTACTCCGTCCCCAACCACATGAGGCGGGTCACGCCGCAGAAACGCGGCGAAGGTTCCGTTTACGACCGTAGCCCGATATACAGCGCCCGAAAGTTCTTCTTCAACAACGACAAAAGGCGACACTTGTTTGGCAATTGCGAACGCTCGCCCAAGTTCGGCAAGGTTATCGATGTGAAGGGTCGTGTGACGAGAGGCAGAACCCGAATGTGGCTTTACGATAACCGTGCCTTGAATCTCTTCGAAAATGCGTTCTGCGCCCGCACGGGTAAATGCCACTCCCCCACGTGCAACAGGCAGACCAAGCTTTTTAAATTCTTTCTTCAATACGCCCTTGTCGTCCATCCATAACACTCTGTCGATACTTTCTGGAGGAAGAGGAATGCCCTCAAAAGCAATTGTTTTCCCCGAAGGAAGCATTGCAACGAAAATATTGCGAGGAAGATTGAAAAGACGAAATTCCCACATGGAAATACCGCGTGCGTCCGCTTCTTCCCAAAGCATCTTCGCGAGCAACATGGTGTGGTCATCTGGTTTCTCCTGTTTTTTTGCAATACCAAGCCATGTCAGAAATGCAAAAAGTCGCGGCGTTCGAGGACGCTTCGTAGATCCAAAAGAGCGCGCTACCCACTGTTGCAGACCTGCCGGCGCAAATAGAGATCCCAGTATCCCATCAAGGAAAATAGAAATGTAGACAAGGCGATGGTGAATGGCTCCCCCACCACACTCGATACAGTCTTTGGGGGGTGGTACTTCAAACGACATAAGAAAAATGTACCATATCCTGCATAGGCAAAGAAAAACAGCCGCCCTTTCGGGCGGCTGTTTTTCTTTGAGCTTACGCCTCAGGAGTAACTTCGGGTGCCGAAGTTTCAGTCTCTGCTGCTGGAACGGTAGTTTCTTCGACTCCTTCTTCCGCAGGAGCAGGGGTCATCTGTGTATCATCCATAGTAGTGTTCAACGCGTCGCCCCTAGGAAGCGGCAACGCGTCCAGTGATTAACTGAATAATTCGACCAATGGGATCAATGATACCACGACCCCCTGGAAAGCGCGATGCTACCCCGCCTAAGCTAGTGAGCCGTTACGGGGCACTTGACAAATATAATTATATGGTATACACTAGAACGAGTAATTAGTTGGGCCTAAAATCAAAAGGGGGACGAAAATGGACTTGGTTTTCATCATCCGTCGTGGCCAGGAGCGCATCCCGACCATTCATTTGGGCAACGGCCTTCTGCGGCCGCTGTCCATGGGCGAATTCTTTGCCGAACCTACCCTGCAAGTCCCGACAAAGGCTCCTTCGGCCAAACGGAATGTTCGGCCGAACCTGAAAATGGCACGGCCTTGCATGAGCGGCACGACCTTCGGCGGGAACCATTCCCACGAAGAGAAAATCGTCCGCCGGGTGACAGAGGATGATCACTTCGGCCGTCCTCACCTGAAGTATCGGTGCTGGAAGGACTGGCGACAGTCGCAGTACTACCACTGACCCGTTCACAAGCTTGGGGCGAGACGCACATCAGTTGCGTCTCGCCCTTTTCTTTTTAGCGGTGGTGGTGTCCCGAAATTCGAACCAAAAATACGGTTTGCCTTCGGGAAACTTGATAAAAGTATACAGGAATTGAGGGCTATGTATAAAGCGCATCCGGAGTGGTTTGAGGTACCGCAACCTAAATCAACTAAAGGCAAGAACGAGGTCGATTACTCCATTTAGCATATAATTTATCTATGGCAGTAAATCTCAAAGAAATCCTAGTCACGAAACAGCCGAAAGTCGGTAACATCCTCTTTATCGCAGTAGACGGCCACGGCGGATCGGGCAAATCTACCTTTGCACGTTTGCTTGCAGACAAGCTTGGCGCATCGCTCATCCAGACCGACGACTTTGCCAGTTGGGACAATCCTCTTAACTGGTGGCCACTAATTATTGAGCATGTTTTTGAGCCGATAAAGGCCCGTGCAAGAACCTTGAACTACTCGCGCTCTAAGTGGTGGGAAAATCACACACCCGAGCCGGTAGTCGATTATCCCGTGACTGAGATAATGGTCTTGGAGGGTGTCAGCTCATCGAGAAAGGAGTTTCGAGACTATATCAGCTTGAATATTTTTGTTGATACGCCCAAGGAAGTTTGTTTGCAGCGTGGCATCGAGCGAGACGGTGGGTACGAGACCGGCAAGACCAGAGAAGAACTTGAACAAATGTGGAATGATTGGTTTGAGGAGGAAAATAAGTACATGGATCGGGATAACCCAAAGGAGCACGCCGATATTGTGATCGACGGCACTAAACCTCTTGAGGATCAGATCTCTTTTTAGAGTCTAACAAAGCGGGAGTTACGTTAATTCTATCTCGACAAATCTAAATACCTTACGAGCAAAATCTTTTAAAGGATTTTGTAAAGCTGTATCAACCCGAATGACGTCAGGCGCCATTTCGGCAAACCGTTTTTTCTCTTCAACTAAAGGAGCCCAACTCTCTAAACTGCCATTGGGAACCAGGAAAATACCTTTGCTCTCGAGGCCGGGAATGACTGTATCAAGAACAGCTTGATTACTCGTTTTCCATGCAGTACCAACTCCGGTTTTATCTGAATAACCAATCTGTTGTTTGATTATCTTTCCATTATTAGGAGCAGCAGCAATCTCCGGAATAGCATTAAGGGCTGTTCTCAATGGAGCTAGGACATCATCCGTTCCTCCTAAAATACGATAAATCTCTCCAATAGAATGAGGTTCGCAAAAGAGTACGTCTTGATCAAAGATAAAAGCAGCCTTTAATCCAATTTTTGAGACGATTTCCGCAAGATGCTTCGCATTACCTGCTCCGCCAGAAACAACTAATCCTACATCCTTGTCTTCCAAATCGGGATAGTCATCAAAAATATTTGCATAAAAAGATCGATCTGACGCACCCTCTACAATTACGCAACGTTGGTAGAAAAGTCCTTGAAGATACTGCTCTTGATTTTTTATGGCACCTGCATTAGTGATCGCATCAAAGTCACATGTTGTTACAACGCCTTGATCGGAATCATCCCGATCAACCCTAAAAATACGAGTGGTGGTGGTCGCGTCGAGAATTCCTTGCAAGATCATCGGATCGTGTGTGACCACAAATACTTGCTTGTGTTGATTACGAGCTAAAGAAACCAACTCCTTGCCCAGCCAACGTTTATGGCGTGGGTATAAATGAATTTCTGGCTCGTCTATTAGAATGACTTGATTGACCGGCTCAAGCAGACTGATCAGCAGTCTAATCATACTCCTCATGCCGTGTCCCGCTTCGGTAATAGGAATAAACTTCTCATTTTTCCATGTTTCGATCGCCTCATATATCTCACCGACAGGAAGTGCGGCATCAAGAACAGGGGGCATTTCTCTGGAGATGCCGAGCTCTAACTGAATGCCGGCATGGGAAAGAAGTACTAATCGATAGCCAAATCTTTGAAATACACGATCGCTGATATTTCGTAATAGTCCTGGATCTCTGTAAAGAACGTTAACAGGGTCAGGAGGAGGACTCTGAAAACCTGCCAGTCCAACAGAGTTACTTACACCTAGCCTGGCTTCACAGCTCATAAAAGATACAAACGGCCTTCGATAGCGTACGTCAGTAGTAAATCTTGTTGCGTCAGGCGTTGCATCCATTTCTGCGAATTCATTCTCCGTAAACCTGAGATTGCCATCTTGAGTATCGGCATCTCCATTAATATTTTTTGTTGCTGGCGAGTAGTAAAAACGGCGAGCCCCATCGAGTACTTTTTTCAAAGTACTCTTTATCAAACCCATGTCGCGAGGAGTGTCGTCAGAACCATAGGTTAGCTCCTCAACCCAGTGGTATTTATTACGAGTCGTCGCTGCGATACGTGAAAACATTTCTAGGAGGACAGTCGTCTTTCCAACACCGTTCCCTCCGATAAATACGTTGAAGTCTCCAAATTCAAGTGTCTGCCCGTTGATTAATCTAGCTCGTTCAATTCGCATAATAAATAATTAGTTCATCCAAATACCCTTATTTTGCTTGGGTTCGAATTTGGACATCGGGCGGAGAGGGGGAGATTCGAACTCCCGAAGAGGTTTCCCCCTTACTAGTTTTCGAAACTAGCGCATTCGACCACTCTGCCACCTCTCCAGTCTGGGCGTGGCTTTGCCACGTCCAAGTCGTCGGTAATCCTAGCATTTTTAGGCATAAAAATGCTAGGATGGCCCTTGTGCTGCCTTATGCGAATAAGGCCCCATCGTCTAACGGTTAGGACGGCGCCCTTTCACGGCGTAAATCGGGGTTCGATTCCCCGTGGGGTCACAAATTGGGATTTATCAGGTACAGAACCGTCTCCTAAGCAGAGATTCCCACGATATAAAACACTATGATTGAACCACATCTTTTCTCCTCGTCTGTTTGGAATATTCTCGGAATCTTGTGTGCACTTGGCACGACAATGGCATTTGCAGTTAGACCAATATCTGACGCTGTCGGAATGGACTGGTCAACACAAAAACCCTCATTTTTCGCGAGAACAGTTGGATTCTTCTTTGGTCTAAGAAGTTATCACGATGTTTTACAGCAATATTCAGGCGGCACTTTTGAGGAGGCGCAAAGGAACACAGACTCGAAGTCAGCATTGCGAGGCTTTGTTTGGGCAATACTTACTGCCGGATGCTTTATCGTTGCTATTCTTTTGTCCGCTTAGTCTTTTTCGATTCTAGATACTTCTCTAGCAAGGCGTATAGACGGACGGCCCAACTTCCAAAGTATCCGAGTGCCACACCTATACCAAATAGATAAGGAGAAGCGAGCATTGGCACTGTGAATATTCCTTCCAACAAAGTTGTTTGTGTCTTAACAACTTGAAAAAAGAAGATGAAGACCGGAATGCCCCATAGAGCACTGAGGGCTGCATATTCAAATTCACCAATCTTCTTGTCCTGCAGTTTGGAGAAGCGGCGATATCCCCATACCACTCCGAAGCCGCCCAAAATAACAAGAAAATAGTTCAGAACATTTACATCAATCATGTCAATAATGATAGCACTTTCCCTCGCTACTTATTTCTAATCCCTAGGCGTAATTAAGAGCAAGAAGAAAACCTGACCAGAGTTCCTCCAGCTTACGGTGCGACTAACCGAAACGCGACTTCCCCGTTATTCTATTTGACTTTGAAGCAGAAAAGACGCATATTCGTTTTCAGCTTTTGGTCCTTTTCACTCGAACGTTTAGGAGGGCGAAATGAGTAAGTGTTTCGATAAGGCTCGGCAAGAGGCGCGTGAAGAACGTATGCGCAAAATACTGGCCCGCGAAAAAATTACTGCCTTCACAACTGAAGGTAAACAATACATTGGCACTCCTGTACTTGAATCTGAGTGGCCATCATGCCCCAACGGGATGAGGACAATACTTGTCGATAAAATCGATGAGAATACTGGAATAATCGGCAAACTCATCGAAACCTTTACGGTCATCAAGGAACACGGAAAAAATCCCAGAAAGGGTGGCAGCTTGCAAGTATGCATGGATCCGCCACCGCCGTTGATGAAACCAAGACCAGTTCGGTCGATCGGGTATATTACCCTCAAAAGAAAAGGTGAGACTTGTCAGGTACAAATTTTCGAATCAACTGATGATGTTCGAGAAGCACGAAAGGCCGGACTCAATGGTGGCACACGTGTGGCGGTGCCAACTGCTAATGGTACCTATGAGGTATTTGCTGTTCATAGCGAGACTCTGAAAAAATTGGGCAGAAACTTCAGACCTCTCAAAGGGATCTGATAAAGGGCGGACAGATTCGCGTTTCTAGCGAAGTCTGTCCGCCCTTTACCTTTATTTGACCCGCACCCCTATAAGGAGTATTTTTCCCTTCAGAAGTTTAACCAACGGAGGGTGCCATGAGCATTCAAGAAGTTATCGAGGGACGTGATTTTGAAAAAGCGGTTCAAATGGCCTGGTCCAAGGCGATGATGACCGGCTATGCAACCTCGTCTCTTTCAACGAACGTTTCTGGATTCCCGGGTTCCAAGCGCATCACCGTTAAGGTTGGGATGTTCTTGGTAACGGATACCTGGCATGTGACACCAATGAGCACCGTAAGTGGCGGTACCACACTTATTTCGTTTGAAGAAATTCCCGTGTGGATGATGCATTATTTCGGATTTTATTCGGAATCGGCAATACCGCTTCTGAAACAAGCACTTTATAAGAATTACAAGAATAGAATCTTTCATGGCGGTCGTGGTCCCAGATACTTTGGGGTGGATGGATCATACTGGTATGAAAACCTCGTTGGAAAAGGTAGTAGCTTCAAAAAATTTTCTGGTGAGGAACAGATTCACGACAAAGGCCCGAGGTGTATTGGTTACCACCGGTACCACGGAGGGTCGATGATTGGATTCTAAAAAACTCATGCTCCTAATTCGCCCAGACCTTCGGTCTGGGCGAATTCAATTTATAAAAAAGACCCCGCGCAGCCTGAAAGGCTGGCGGGAATCTGGGTGAGAACAGCCGTTATTGCTGCCTCTGTTGTTGCTGTTCTTCTTTCAGTCTCCGGAGCGGGTCTTCGTGGCGGTCCTTGTGTCCGACACGAACTACGTGTCCAGACTGGACACCGACCTGCTCAGACTGTGGTGATTTGGAATCATCAGTCATTTCCACCTCTTAATACATTGAACTGATTGGATACATTATATCAAATACTACGGCTTTTGCAATACCACCACAGCGTTTTCGGCTAGTAGTATAATCAGCCCTACAGTATGAAAAAAGGTATACAAGAATTTGGGATACCCGCAGCGGCAGCTTTTCTTTTTCTCGCTTTTCAGGCAGATGGAACGATGAGCGAGCTCTCGCTCACGGCTTTCATCGTCGTGGTGACCTTTCTCATCTTTCTTCTCAAAAATCACCGAAACGAGGGTTGGATTCTTGTGATTGGCATTGGCTTTGGCCTTTTGATTGAAATTGGGTTTCGCATTTTTGGCTACCAGCAAAACTGGAATCAATCTTCTCTTTTTGGCATCCCGTATTGGCTTCCCATTGCCTGGGGCATTGGCTTTGTCCTTATCACCCGACTTGGCATAGTGTTGCGGCGTATAAACCTCCGCGACTAAGTATGCAAAAGAAGAAAATTGATGAGGCTTTAAAACATCTCGAGAAAGATGCGCATTTGAAACATGTGGTGAGGAAGGGGCCCCGGCCGCCAGTGCGGCGGCCGGGCGCTCCTTTTGCCTCTCTTGTGCGCTCAATCATCTTTCAGCAACTTTCGGGAAAAGCGGCGGGAACTATTTTGAAACGATTTTTGGAACTTTTTCCAAAAACCGACTTCCCCACACCCGAGCAAGTTTTAAAACTCAAAGACCTTCAGTTTCGAAAAGCAGGTGTTTCAGGACAAAAGATGAGTTATCTGCGAGACCTTGCAAAAAGATTTCTCGACGGCACGATTGAGCCCAAGAAATTTTCCAAGATGACAGACGAGGAAATACGCGAGCATCTCATTGTCGTAAAAGGAATCGGAAGATGGACTGCAGATATGTTTCTCATGTTTACGCTCTATCGACCCGATGTGCTTCCAACAGGTGACCTTGGTATCCAAAAAGGATTCCAGAAGGTATTTAGTTTGAAGAAAATGCCGAGTCCCGTGCAAATGGAAAAACTTGCAAAAAGCTGGGAGCCCCACCGCACCGTTGCAAGCTGGTATCTGTGGCGCGTCGTGGATGGCGAAGATGCGGATTGGTAGAAACCGTTTGCTACACTAGGCTCAATGCACGAAACACTTCCGCCACAGAACATTCCCGATAAGGGATTTTATTATCATTACAAACACGACACTTCTGGCCCGTTGAATAATTATGCATACGAAGTAATGGGTGTGGGTCATCACACGGAAGACGATTGCCGCCCTGAAGACACCTACACGGCTGTATATCGTCCTCTTTACGAAGCACGTGTATACAAAGAGGGAAAATTATTTGATGTTCGACCCCTTTCTATGTTTATGGAAGAAGTGGAAAAAGACGGTGTGCGAAAACCACGTTTTTCAAAAATCACTGATCCGACTATCCTCGCCGCACTTGAAAAAATAAAACAGGAAATGTATCCCTGATTAAAATCCGAGTTCTGCTTTTGAAATTGCTCCTTCGCGCAGGATTCTTGGCTCGCCGTTTACAAAGGTAACGACAGTGGAAGGAACACCAGCGTCTCTAGGACCTGCGTCAATAAGCAGATCAATGTCGCGAATGCGCGCGCCAAAGTGCACAAGCATTTCTGGAATAGTTGTCGGTGTTGTCATCCCGGAAAGATTCGCCGAAGTGGCGGTCACGGGATGCGCAAAAACTTCGGCAAGAGCGCGAGAAAAAATGTCAGCGGGAACCCGAACGCCGATTGTGTCATTAAAGGTGAGTTCCTGCGGAAGATGTGGTAGCGCAGGAAGCACGAGCGTGAGCGCGCCTGGAAAAAAACGGTGTGCAATGTCCTTGGCATGTGGCGGAAGCTCGGCGTGCCATTCAATAGCCTCAATGGAAGGCATGAGAATTGAAACGGGCTTTTTCTTGTCACGAACCTTGAGCGTGCGGAGTTTTTCAAGAGCCTTGGTATCAAGGGCATTTACCCCAAGACCATACAAAGTGTCGGTCGGATAGACAATGATGCCACCTCCTGCAAGAACGGCCGCCGCCCGCAGGGCGGCGGCTTCTACACCCACTTCCTCAAGCTTAATGATTTGCATGCGGGTTGAATACTAGCGTAAATCAGGATATTCTGCGAATTACTGCGCGGTTAGCTCAGTTGGTAGAGCATCTCATTGACGTTGAGAGGGTCAGGGGTTCAAGTCCCTTACCGCGCACCAAATTCCTTTTTTCTTAAATCTGTGTTATAATTAAAAGATGAAGCCTCGCGACAAACGCTCCGAAAAAGTCTATATATACGGTAAACACGCACTCACTGAGGCCCTCACGAGTGCGCCCCACATCATAAAGAAAGTGTACCTAGCTCCTCTTGCAAAAGAAGCGGGACTTGAAAGCAGGCTTGTGGCTGCAAATATTCCTATTTCAGAGCTCAAAGGTAACGAGGCAGGAAGCCTTGTAGGCCGCGATGCTGTGCACCAGGGCGTTATTGCCGTCATAGACCCGACCAAACTCCTTCAGCCTTTTGAATCGTTTCTCGATTCGCTTCCCATGGAAAAAAATCCAGCTATCGTGATACTGGGTGAAGTGCAGGACCCGCATAATGTGGGCGCGATCATCCGCTCGGCCGCGGCATTCGGACTTTCGGGCGTTCTCATTCCCGAACACAACCAGGCACAGATAACGGGAACGGTGGTTAAAACATCTGCAGGTATGGCATTTCAAATTCCGCTTGTGGCCATCGGAAACGTAAACCACGTCGTGCGAACCCTCAAAGAAAAGCGTTTTTGGGTATACGGTCTTGCTATGGACGGCACTAAAAAACTTTCCGAAGAAACATTTGACGCCCCCACTGCCTTTATCATTGGAAACGAAGGACGCGGCATTCGCGAAAAAACTCTCGAACTTTGCGATGAAACACTGACCATTCCGATGCATCCACGCACCGAGTCATTAAACGCTGCGGTTTCTGCAGGAGTTGTTTTTTACGCGTGGAGCGGCCGACATCCTGAAGCCCTCGGCGCATAAATATGGAACGAAAAGACCTCGTCACCCTTCCCTTTGCCGACTACGAACTCCTCGACTCGGGAGAGAACATGAAGCTTGAGCGTTACAACGACATCATCGTTGCCCGCCCCGAAACGCAAGCCATTTGGAAAAAGAAAAACGAGGAACTCTGGAAAGAAGCTCACGCTGAATTTTCATGGAGCGAAAACAAAGGTTCGTGGAACATTCTAAAACACATGCCAGACTCATGGCATGTTTCTTGGGAAAATCTTTCTTTCATCGCACGCCTCACTTCTTTTAAACACACGGGTATCTTTCCCGAACAAGTTTCAAACTGGGAGTGGACTGCCGCGCATATCGCTACCATGAAGGAGCCAAAGGTGTTAAATCTTTTTGGATATACCGGCATAGCGACTGTGGCCGCAGCAAAAGCAGGCGCGAAAGTGACCCATGTGGACGCGTCAAAACAGTCCATTGCCTGGGCACGCGAAAACGCAACACTCTCTGGAATTCCCGAAGACGGCATCCGCTGGATACTGGACGACGCCCTTGCATTTGCAAAACGTGAAGCGCGACGCAGTAACACCTATGAAGGAATCATCATCGACCCGCCTGCCTTTGGTCGCGGTGCAAAAGGCGAAGTCTGGCACATTGAAGAAAATCTTCCAGAACTCATGGAAGAACTTCGAGGTCTTTTGTCGGACACTCCTGGATCATTTTTTCTTATAAATGGCTACGCTGCCGGATACACGCCGACTTCGTTCTTGCAGCTTGTAGAAAGCACCTTTGGAGAAACAACAGGTGAATATGGCGAACTGCAAATTAAAGAATCTGGAAGCGAGCGCCTCATATCTGCGGGTATTTATGTACGCTTCGTGCGATAAACGGTAAAGTAGAGAATATGCACGAAAGAACGCTTGTTTTGTATCACGGAAACTGCCCTGATGGTTTTGGAGGTGTGTATGCTGCGTGGAAAAAGTTTGGAGACTCTGCCCACTACATTCCCCTTTCTCGCGGAGATGAGCCACCCTATGAACTTTGCAAAGGCGCCAATCTGTATTTCATTGATTTTTGCTACCCACAGGAAATCATGGACCAGTTTGTTAAAGACGCAAAAAGTGTCACGGTGCTTGACCACCACGAAGGTATTCGTGAGGTTGTCGAGCGCATGCCAAGTTTTGTATACGACGCAAACCGCTCCGGAGCCACTATTGCGTGGAATTATTTTCACCCAGACACGCCGTTACCACTCCTTTTAAAACACATCGAGGATGACGATTTGTTCCGATACACCCTTCCAAACACACGTGCCCTCATTACCTATCTTGAAGTACATCCATTTGCATTTGAGTTTTGGGACGAGATTGCACAAACATTAGATGACCCTACTGAAAGCGAGAAGCTTTTTGAACGCACGCGCATCTATGCTGAATACTTTGAACTTCTTGCACATCTTTCAGTTGAACACGCAAAACTTATTTCCTTTGAAGGATACGAGTGTTACTTCGCAAATGCGCACCCCCTAAAGTCGATGAAGTCGCTTGTCGGGAACCTGCTCGCCAAAAAGAAAGGACCTATCGCACTTGTTGTTTCTGCTCACCCCGAGGGCTACGGTGTTTCAATTCGCGGAGACGGGTCGGTAGATGTTTCCAAAATCGCTCAGAAATTTGGTGGTAACGGCCACCCGAATTCTTCGGGCTTTCTTATTGCGCGCGAAGGTCCGTTTCCATGGACACTTATTGAAGAAAAACATGAAGATTCTCGCCATTGAAACTTCGTGCGACGAGACGGCCATTTCAATCCTTGATTGCGAGGGAGATGAAAAAAATACCTCATGTAAGGTGCTGGGAAATGCTCTCCTCTCGCAAATAGAAATTCACCGACAGTATGGCGGTGTCTTCCCCATGCTCGCAAAACGCGAACACGCAAAGAACCTTGTTCCCATTCTTGTTGCCGCCCTTGAAGAAGCAGAACTTTTACACGAAGATACCCAAGTAATTTCTGAAGAAATGCGCGCAAGGATTTCAGAAATCCTT
>JBAQPM010000019.1:0-21893 GCA_049305795.1 Minisyncoccia bacterium
CTATTATTGGGATGCTCTCCAAGAGTCTCACCTCATAGAGGAAAAAACTGAAGAAGTGAAAATACATCCAAACGCCTCCACCACTGTTTCCTATACCGTCACCGACACTGCTCACCCCGTCTATTTCCTCCTTGGCACACTCACAAGTGGCGACACTACCTCTATCATTAGTGTGCGCTATGTCCGCGAGGGCGTGGAAGACGCTCGCCTCAACTTCCTCACGGTGAATGAGTACCCAGCCAAAGAGGGGAGTCTCGCCGTTGCCTGCGTGCACAGCACAAGCGACACCCTTCTCCAAAACGGCCGTCTTGAACTTTCTGCTACCAGCAATGGTCTCCTTCCATTCCTTCGCAAGACTCTCGCTCACAACACCTATACCGGTATTGTTCCAGGAGAAATTCTCGCCCTCACGGCACCTTTCACCAAAGCAGCCTCTTCCTTCACCCTCACCGCAAAACTATGGAGTGGCGATACGCTCATTGACGAAGTCACTATTCCGTACACCTGTAAGGACCTTGGTGCCACATGCGACAAAGACGACACGCTCCTTCTTATCGGAGGTACCGTCCTTGCCGTCCTCCTCCTTATCCTTGCCGCCCTTGCTCTTCACAAACGCCGCACTCCTCCACCCTTTACCACCAACCCACTTTCATGAGTATGACTAAATCACTTCTTAGCACGCTTCTCTTCACCTTCGTTCTCTTTGGAGTGTTTTCGATGCCGGGGAAGGTGGGGGCGGAGAGTGCGAGCTGGAGCACTACATTTTCAGGCCCAGGAGGTGATAATTTCGTTGTTTGTTCATACCATTATTCGAGGTACGGAATACCGTGGACCTGCAATATGGGTTTTTATAATCCCTCCATAACAGTTACTTATCAAGTTACTGCAACAAATGCAGATACGGGTGTACCCATAAACCCTCGGGACAGCGTTCCTGTGGGGACAAACATTCTCTTCTCTCTTCCGCATACAGCAAATGATCTTCCTTGGCTCACTAACGGCGTCTTCGGTTCAAGTGGCGTGTTTTATGACCGTGACTCGGGTGTTGTGCATAGAGGTCAATGGGAACCGAACGCGCGCGGCCCTTGGGCTGCAAGCGATAGTCCGCATCCTCCAGTGGTCTGCGAAGCAGATGACTACGTACATATGTCGATTGCGGGCGACGGTCAGTATCTTGGTAACTACGAGTTAAGCGTCAACCCGCCGACTAAATCCATTGCGAACTCATCAGGTCTTACGTGCGAGCCGCTTGAGACAGGAGTAGATGGCAATAACTCTATGCGTTGTGTTGTGACAAGCGCCGGCGCTCTTAACCCGCAGTTCAAATTTGCGAGTACCTATGGAAAGTTTTATGGGAAGGCATTGGATCAAGAGGGCCATGATTGTGAATTTCCTACCGATACCTATGCAAATGGCCTTGCTTACTATACCTACACTCCTGTCTATTACGACACCCCTGCCGGTAGCACGGCAGCAGGAGATCGTTACATCCAAGGTTCAGGTCGTGACGATGGAACCTACCTCATTGTTACAAGTCATGAGGAACGTACTGGCTCTGGAGAGTCGAGAGACTGGACTACCGTTTCTGATGAATCTCTCTATGATACAGATGGCACTCTCATAGCAGATAACAAGGGGAATTCTAGTGTCAGCAATGCCGGCTTCTTTTATACGGAAGATCCGCAAGAGTGCTGGGGGGAGCATGAAACTTACTGTACTGGTGGCGGTCCTCAGCACTATATCAAGAGCGCTTCTTCTCTCTTCACTCTCACCGTCCCTTCCCAAACCATTTCGTACCCCCTCACGGCAACTGACGCAGAAAACCTCCCCCCTAATCCGCCGACCATCACGGGTCCCACCACCGGCACCACCGACACTTCCTATACCTTCTCTTTCACTGCCACCGACCCTGATGGCGACAATCTCATGTACGAAATCGATTGGAACCGAGACAACGTCGTCGACGAACTCCTCCCAGCCACCGGTTTTGTTGAAACCGGCACCAGCCAAAGCTCCACAAAAACCTGGACCACTACCGGCAAAAAAGACTTCAAAGCTCGTGCCAAGGACCAGTATGGCCTTGCCTCCACCTTCACCCCATACGCCATCACCCTTGGCACCACAACTCCAACTGCACCAATCGCCCTCCTCACGGCAGACCCTTCCACCATAGCCCCCGGAGGCTCTTCAACTCTCCGATACTCTTGTGGGGGAGACGTCACCACAGCTGCCATCACCCCTGGCTTCACCTCACTCACCCCTGTCGCAAGTGGCACCCGCTCTGTCACCCCAACCGACACCACTACCTACACCCTCACGTGTACTGGTCCTGGAGGCTCTGACACCGACACTGCAATCCTCACCGTCTCAGCCGACGCCCTCCCTGACCTCACCGCTTCAATCACCGATCCAGGTTCCGTCGCAGTCAACACCGACGTTACTCTCTCAGGCATCGTTTCAAACACCTCAACCACCGCAGGCACCGACCGAGGCTTCACCAACCTTTTCCAGATAGACAATAATAGCGACCACAACACCGTCACCGCCGTGCGCACTGACGCCTCACCGGCGCTCGCCGCAAACGACACTGATGCCGTTTCCACCACCTATCGCTTCACTACCACCGGCACCTGGTACATCCGCCTTTGTGCTGACAACAACACATCTTTCGTCGACGTTATCGATGAATCAAACGAAGGCAACAACTGCAGCGACAGCACCCCCTGGGTTTCATTCACGGTCACCACAGGCGGCACTTCTCTCTCCTGCACTGCCTCCCCAGGCACCCTCACCTCGCTCCCTGGCACAGTCACATACAGCACGTCGCACGGCGAGAGCCCATACACCTGGAACATGGTTGCACCATCTCTTCCAAATCCAACCCAAACATCTGCCTCCATTACCTACACCTTCCCAAGTGGCACTCCTGACGGCAACTATGCCATGGAAGTGACGGACGGAGGGGGAAATCACACCACCTGTCTTCCAAACGTATCCATCGCTACCAACCCCACCGGCTGCAATGCTTCACCGATAGCTCTCATCACCGCTTCTCCAACGAGAGTGAAGAAGGGAAGTACCACCACCCTTACGTGGAGCGCTGACGGTATTCCTGAAGGCACCACCTGCACCATCTCCGGCCCTGGCTTTGCCACCGTCACCACCACCGTCGATCCTTCCTGCACCCTTTCAGATCCTTCCTCGGGCACGGCCACTGTCTCCACCCAGTCCACCTACACTATTACCTGCGGCAGTGCGAGTGATTCAGTGGTAGTTGATGTGGTGCCGGATTTTGGAGAGTTTTAGGAACGCTGGACGAAATACAGCTCCTTTGGTATTGTTCGTACCACTATGTTGATGATTCGACTTCAGCGAATTGGCCGGAAAAACGATCCGGCATTTCGCATTCTCGTTCTTGAGAAAACCCGTAGCCCAAAGGCAGGCACCTATACCGACCTTCTTGGAACCTACAACCCAAAGACAAAGGCCTTTACGATTGCTGCCGACCGCCTTAAGGACTGGATGGGAAAGGGTGCCCAGGTTTCTCCTTCACTCATGAACCTTCTTATCGACAAGGGAATTTTGGAAGGAAAGAAAGTAAACGTTCTTCCAAAGAAATCGCCTCCAAAGAAAGAGGAGGTTGCTGCGGAAGCTCCTGCAGCTGCAGCGACTCCAGAAGCTGTTCCCGCTGCAGAAGTTCTAACTGAGGAAACTCCTGTAAGTGAGCCTGCTCCAGTAGAGCCGGTGGCTGAAGAAGTTGCCGTGGCGGATGAGGCAGCTGCAAAGACGGAAGCGGAAGTGCCCGCAGAGACTCCAGTAGCATAATTTTTTCTCCAAAAACAGAAAACGCGCCTCTGGCGCGTTTTCTGTTTTCATGAGATAGTTGTGCCCACGAGTCCCTGGTAGGGGTCTCCCTAACTTTCGAATATCCCTCTATGGAACAAGATCACGCATTTCTCGATTTCGTCGTAAAAGCACTCGTTGATCATCCGGATGACGTAGTTATTGTACGCACGGTTGACGAGATGGGTGTTCTGCTTGTCCTCACCGTTCATCCAGAGGATATGGGTAAAATGATCGGGCGAGATGGAAACACGGCAAAATCACTGCGCACGCTTTTGCGTGTGGTGGGAATGAAGCACAATGCGCGCGTAAATCTTAAAATAAACGAGCCAGTGGGAGGCAAGCGCGCCCTGGATAGCGATCGAGAAGAAAAGACCGTTGATCAGGTTGTTGATGAATTAGTGTAACTCCTCACGCAAGAAGCACTGGTGCGATACTATGATCCGCTTTCACCTGATTACGCTCTTTAAAGAGGCATGCGATCCGTATCTGGACGCATCCATTTTGGGTCGAGCACGGAAAGAAAAAAAGATTGCTGTCGCGTACCAAAACCCCCGCGATTTTGTTGATAACAAATGGGGAAAGGTAGACGAACGACCTTATGGTGGGGGGCCGGGCATGGTGATGCAGGCACTTCCGGTGGTTAAAGCCGTGCAAAAGGCAGTCTCCCGCGTTGTAAAAAGCAAGAAAAAAGTCACGATCGTTTGGTTTGTTCCGGGTGGTAAACAATTTACAAACAAGGATGCGGATTCCTTGGCGAAATACGATGATGTTGTTTTTGTTTGTGGACGCTACGAAGGCATCGATGAGCGGGCCCTAAAGATGTTGAAAACAATTGCACCCGTAAAAAAATATGCCGTTGGGGAAGCGGTCTATACGGGCGGAGAAGTTCCGGCGCTCGCCATGATTGACGCAATAACACGACGTATTCCCGGCGTTCTTGGGAAAGATGCTTCGGTCGAAGAACGCCGTGTCGCTTCGCATGAGGTGTATACGAGACCGGAAGCCATTGTGTGGAAAGGGAAGCATTACAGGGTCCCCAAGGTTCTCCAGACAGGGCACCACGCAAACATTGATGTATGGCGCAAAAAACGTGCCTGAAGAACTCATCGTTTTCAACACCGATGTCTTGACTGGTTTTCATAGTGCGCGTATTCTATAGCCATACCAGACAGATTGAGTGGCGGGGGTGATTCTGGGGGAGAATTACATATTTAGCAGCGTAGAAAGACGACGCGAGGTCGGCCTGTATCCATGCAGGTCAATTTACGTTGTTTTTCAAACTTTACCCAAACGCGACATGCAAAAAAAAGACATGCCGATAAAGACGTTCGGAGCATACCAGGCACCGAGAGTCGCATTTCCTGATCTTGTTTCCCATCAGCGCAATTCATTTGAGTGGCTTCTAAAAGAAGGACTCGCTGAACTTTTTAAAGAATTTTCTCCCATTCCTGACTATTCGGGAAAGAAATTTGAGCTTCGTATCGAGAATTTCGAAATTGGCGAACCAAAATACGACGAAGAATTTGCGCGTGAAAACATGCGTACCTATGAAGCACCCATCAAGGTAAAGGTAACGCTCGTCAACAAAACGTTTGGTTCGGAAAAAACACAGGACGTCTTCCTTGCGGACATGCCTATCATGACCCCACACGGGTCTTTTATCGTGTCCGGTGTTGAGCGTGCGATTGTCCCCCAGCTCGCTCGCTCGTTCGGCGCGTTCTTCATTTCAGAGATACTTCGCGGAAAACAATACTTCGGTGCAAAAATCATCCCAGCGCGCGGTGTATGGATCGAAATTGATTCAGAGGCAGACGGTGCTATCTATGTAAAAATCGACCGCAAGCGCAAGTTTCCGGTTACCAACCTCCTCACCATTTTTGGCGCAGGTATTGGTGAAGAATTGCTCAAGAAATTTATCGGAAACGACGCGGCCGTTGCAGCAATCCAAGCAACGCTTGCACACGACACGGCAAAGTCGGTGGACGAAGCTCATGTTGAAATTCACCGCCGCATGCGCGATGGTGACCTTGCAACTCCGGACAATGCTCGTGAATACGTGAAAACGCTTTTTGCAGCGGAACGCTACGACCTTTCAAAAGTTGGTCGCTACCGTCTTAACCAACGTTTCAATCAGCCACTTACGCCAAAGGCACTTGATGCCCGTGCGCTTTCGGTGGAAGACCTCATCAACATCGTTGGCGAAATCGCCCGCCTTAACGTAGACCCAAACGCAAAACCGGATGATATTGATCACCTTGGTTTTCGTCGCGTCCGATTTGTGGGTGAACTTCTCCAGGCTCGTATGCGTGTTGGTATGTCGCGCATGAAGCGCAATATCCAGGACCGCATGTCCACCATTGAAACGGAAACCTCGCTTCCGATGGCTTTCGTGAACCCGCGCCCATTCCAGGCTTCGGTCCGTGAATTCTTCACGGCAAACCAACTTTCTCAGTTCATGGATCAGCAGAATATTCTTGCGGAGCTTGAAAACATGCGCACGCTTTCTGCGCTTGGTCCCGGAGGACTTACGCGTGAACGCGCGGGCTTTGAAGTTCGTGACGTACATCCTTCCCACTATGGACGCCTTTGTCCTATTCACACGCCGGAAGGTCAAAACATCGGTCTTATTCTTCGTTTGGCACTGCATGCGCGAACGAACGAGTTTGGTGTTATTGAGACTCCATACGTCAAAGTAAAAAATGGTGTCGTGACTGAGGAAGTGGAATACCTTAACGCTCTTGAAGAAGAGCAGCAGGTGATCGCGCACGGCGCAACCGAGCTCGACTCAAAGAAGAAAATTGTACGAGAAACGCTTGAAGCACGCCGCGGTGGCGAACCTGCTATCGTTTCGCGCGACGAGATTAGCTTCATTGATGTTTCCACCTATCAGATGTTTTCTGCTGCGACAGCGATGATTCCGTTCGTTGACCACGACGACGCAAACCGTGCACTCATGGGTTCGAACATGCAAAAGCAGGCAACGCCATGTCTTATTCCCGAAGCCCCACTCGTTTCAACGGGTATTGAAGAGCATGCGGCGAAGAATACGGGTCGTCTTATCCTTGCCGAAGAGGCGGGTGAAGTCACCTACGTGGATGCAAAGAAGGTTGTGGTTGAACCTAAGGAAGGAAAGAAAAAGGAGTATCGCCTTCAGGGATTGACTCAAACAAACCAAAACTCTGCATTCTCACAGCGCCCACTCGTTCATACCGGTGACAAGGTGAAAAAAGGCGACGTGCTTGCGGATGCCTCTTCCTCTGACCGCGGTCAACTCGCCCTTGGTCAAAACGTTCGCGTCGCCTTCATGAGCTGGAGCGGCGCAAACTATGAAGACGCCATCATCGTTTCTGAACGCCTCGTGCAGAACTCGAAATTCACGACACTTCACATTGAAGACTTTGAATGTCTTGTTCGTGACACCAAGCTTGGTGCTGAAGTGACCACGCACGACATTCCAAACGTTGGAGAAATGCGTCTTAAAAACCTCGACGAGGAAGGTGTGGTGCGCATTGGTGCTGAAGTTCGCCCCGGCGACATTCTCGTCGGTAAGGTAACACCAAAAGGCGAGACGCAGCTTACGCCAGAAGAGCGTCTTCTTCGTTCTATCTTTGGTGACAAGGCAAAGGACGTGAAAGATACCTCGCTTCGTATGGAAGGAGGGAAGCGTGGCCGCGTTATCGGCGTACGTGTTTTCTCACGCGAAAAAGGTGACCAGCTTGAAAGCGGCATCATCAAGAAAATGGTGATTACGGTTGCACAGGTTCGAAACGTTTCGGTGGGAGACAAGCTTGCCGGTCGTCACGGAAACAAAGGTGTTATTTCCCGCGTGCTTCCTGCTGAAGACATGCCGTACGACAAAGATGGTAACCCCGTTGACGTCATTTTGACGCCGCTTGGCGTGCCTTCTCGTATGAACCTTGGGCAGATTCTTGAAATGCACCTTGGTATTGCCGCACACACGCTTGGCTACCAGGCAGTCGTCCCTCCTTTTGCAGGAGCAACAGCAAACGAGATTGCTGACGAACTTCAACTTGCAGGTCTTCCTCGAAACGGCAAGGTCAAGCTCTATGACGGTCGCACGGGTGAAGCTTTCGGACAGGACATTGCCGTTGGATACATGTACATTCTCAAACTGCACCACATGGTGGAGGACAAAATTCATATGCGTTCCATCGGTCCGTACTCACTCATCACCCAGCAGCCGCTTGGCGGAAAAGCCCAGAACGGCGGTCAGCGCTTTGGGGAAATGGAAGTGTGGGCACTGCTCGGCTATGGTGCTGCCTACACGCTTCGTGAAATGCTCACCATTAAATCTGACGACATTCAGGGCCGCTCGGCTGCCTTTGATGCCATTGTAAAGGGTGAGCCAATCAGTCACGCAGGAACACCAGCATCGTTCTCCGTACTTACTAACCAGATCCGCGGTTTGGCACTTGATGTCGATCTTATCGACACGCCGCCTGAAGATCGCTCCTAATCAACAACACTATGGCTATGTCACCTCGATATTCGGGCGCACCAAAAAAAGAGTGGGGAGCGATACGTCTTGCGATCGCCTCGCCAGAACGCATTCTTGCGTGGAGTCACGGAGAAGTCACCAAACCGGAGACAATTAACTACCGCACGCAGCGCTCAGAAAAACACGGTCTTTTCGACGAAAAGATTTTCGGTCCTGAAAAGGATTACGAATGTTACTGCGGCAAATACAAAGGTATTCGCTATAAGGGCATTGTCTGTGACAAGTGTGGTGTTGAAATCACACGCTCCATCGTTCGCCGCGAACGCATGGGTCACATTGAGCTTGTTACGCCAGTTGCACATATTTGGTTCCTTCGTTCGGTGCCAAGTCGTATGGCGCTTGTCCTCGGGCTTTCAGCAACGGAGCTTGAAAAGGTAGTGTATTTTGCAGGGTACATCGTCACCAAGGTTGCCGAGGATACGAAAAAGAAACTTCTTGCAGAACTTGAAGGCGAGTACAAGACAAAGTACAAAAACACCAACACTGACGCCGACAAAGAGTCACTTAAGGAAAAAATGACTCTTGCAAAGCAGGAGATAGAAAGCGTTGTTGTGGGCCGCGTATTCGATGAAATGGAATACCACCATTTTTCCGTGAAATATGGAACGCTTTTTGAAGCACGCATCGGCGCAGAGGCTATCTATGACCTCTTCCGCACTCTTAACCTTAAGGAACTCAAAGAGACTCTTGAGGTTCGGTACGAAAAGGCAGGAGCAGCGGAGCGTGAGAAGCTTGCAAAACGCATCTCGCTTCTCGCGGGAATGATCTCTTCAGGCACTCGTCCTGAATGGATGTTCCTCACGAAGATTCCAGTTATTCCTCCAGCACTTCGCCCAATGGTTGCCCTTGAAGGCGGGCGACATGCAACGAGCGACGTAAACGACCTCTATCGTCGCGTTATCAACCGCAATAATCGTTTGAAGAAACTTCTGGATATTCATGCGCCGGAAGTTATTCTCCGTAACGAAAAACGCATTCTTCAGGAGGCAGTGGACGCACTTCTTGATAACTCTATCCGTAAGGGTGGCGCAAGTGCGGGCGCGCTTACTCCAAGCCAGCGTCGCCCACTCAAATCACTTGCAGACTATCTTAAAGGTAAGCAAGGGTACTTCCGTCAGAACCTTCTTGGAAAGCGTGTTGATTATTCAGGACGCTCGGTCATCGTTGTGGGCCCTTCGCTCGAACTTGATGAGTGCGGTTTGCCAAAACACATGGCGCTTGAACTCTTCCGCCCGTTTGTGATTGGAGGACTTCTTTCTCGTGAACTCGCCTTTAACATCCGTGGCGCCGGTCGTCTCATTGAAGACGGCGTGCCTGAAGTGTGGGAAATTCTTGAAGAGGTGATTCAAGGAAAGTATGTGCTTCTCAACCGTGCACCAACGCTGCACCGTCAGGGTATTCAGGCCTTCAGACCGAGACTCATTGAAGGTGACGCTATACAGCTTCACCCGCTCGTGTGTCCTGCCTTTAACGCAGACTTCGACGGCGACCAAATGGCCGTGCACGTTCCGCTTTCAGAAGAAGCACAGTGGGAGGCAAAAAATATCATGAGCGCAAACAAGAACCTTCTCAAGCCAGGTTCAGGTGAAATGATTGTCATGACCCAAAAGCCGCTTGATATCGTTCTTGGAACCTACTGGCTCACCAAGGTTGTGAAGGGTGCAAAAGGTGAAGGAGGTTACTTCCAGTCTCCAAATGCTGCCATCCTTGCGTATGAATATGACGCCATTGACTTGCGTGCGCTTGTGCATGTCGCGCCAACTCCAGGAAAGGAAAAGTATGCAAGCTTTGAAGAAAAGCCTTTCGAAACAACCGTCGGACGTCTTCTCTTCAACACGGTTCTTCCTTCAGACTATCCATTCGTAAACGATGCGATAACCAAAAAGGTGCTCGCGCACGTCGTGAACGACAGTATTGTTCGCTACGGACTCGATAGAATTCCGGACATCGTAAACAAGGTGAAGCGTTTCGGTTTCGAATACGCTACTAAGTCAGGCGTTACCTGGAGCCTTGAAGATGTGTCGGTTCCTGAAAAGAAACAGGAGGTCATCGCTGCGGCACAAGAAAAGGTGTCGCACATTGAAAATGACTTTAAAAACGGTCTTCTTTCAGAAGAAGAGAAGCGCCGTATGGTTATTGAAGTGTGGCACGCCGCAAAACAGGACGTTGAAAAACATGTGGAAGACGCGATGAATCCTATGGGTTCAGTCTCCGACATGGTGCGTTCTGGTGCCCGCGGTTCCTTGGGTAACCTTACCCAGATGGCAGGTATGAAAGGTCTTATCCAAAACACTGCCGGAGAAACGATTGAAGTTCCTATCACGTCTTCAATGACGGAAGGACTCAATCCTCTTGAGTACTTTATGAGTACGCACGGTGCTCGTAAGGGTCTCACCGATACGGCTCTTGGTACGGCACGCGCTGGGTATCTTACGCGTCGTCTCTTTGACGTTGCACAAGATTCCATTATTACGGAACAGGACTGTGGTACGAAGCGCGGCATTACGATTAATCGTATTTCTGCGTCCGGCATTCAGATTGATTTTGCAGATGCTATTCGCGGCCGCACGCTTGCCGCAGAACTTGAGGTTGGAGGAAAGACTTTCAAGAAAGGCCACTACCTCACAGCCGACGATGCGCGTGACGTTGCTGGCACTGAGTCAGTTCCGGCTATCAGCGTCCGATCCCCAATGTCTTGTGAAACTCGCTATGGCGTCTGTGCCTCGTGTTACGGTATGGACCTTACCACGCAGGAATTTGTGGATCTTGGCGAAGCGGTAGGAACCGTTGCGGCGCAAGCGATTGGCGAACCAGGTACGCAGCTCACCATGCGTACCTTCCACGCAGGAGGTACGGCCTCGGTAGGTGGCGACATCACCCAGGGTCTTCCTCGTGTTGAAGAAGTATTCGAGAAACGTTCTCCAAAGAATCCAGCGGTTGTATCAAAGATTGACGGACTCATTGTTGAAATCCGTGAATCAGGTCGCGAGAAAGTTATTGTCGTTGCGCCTGAAATGGGCCAGGGCAAGAAAGATGGTTCTGCGACCGAATATCTTGCAGTATATCCGCGCCAGGTTCTCGTGAAGACTGGCGAGAAGGTTGCAAAAGGCCAGATCCTTACCGACGGTTCTGCAGATCTCGACGAACTCTTTGAGAACGCTGGTCGTGCTGCTGTGCAGGAATACATCATCGCTGAAGCGTCAAAAATCTACGAGCTCCAGGGTGCAAGCGTGTCACGTAAGCACTTGGAAGTAGTTGTGAAGCAGATGTTCTCTCGAGTTCGCATTACGGTTACGGGAGAGACAGAATTTTCTGTTGGTGATGTTATTGAAGACTGGGAATTTGCTGAAGCAGTAGCCGAGGCAAAGAAAGACGGGCGAGAGGCGCCGCAGGCAAAAGAAATTGTCTTTGGTATCAAAGAGTCTGCGCTCTCACGCCGATCCTTCCTCTCCGCTGCCTCCTTTGAACAGACAACGAAGATTCTTATCAACGCAGCTCTCAAGGGTAGTGTTGATACGCTTCGTGGTCTCAAAGAAAACGTCATTCTCGGCCGTCTCATTCCCGCAGGTACTGGATTTGCAGGAAGCAAGAAGCATGGCTCGATAGGAAATCTTCAGGCATCACGTCCATCGCCAAGCAGGGAAGAAGAGCAGACCCTTGTCACCTCATCGAGAGTGACAAAAGTCCGCTCCTAATGGATGCCACCGTCATGCAAGGCACGACGGTCGAACTCGTAAAAGAAAAACTGTCGATTGTCGACGTAGTTTCTCCATACGTAAAACTTACGCATGCGGGAAAATATTGGAGAGGACTATCGCCATTCACCAAAGAAAAAACGCCTTCGTTTTTCGTGAACCCTGACCGAGGAAGCTACTATTGTTTCTCGTCGTCTCAGGGAGGTGACATGTTCACCTTCATAGAAAAGATGGAGGGCGTTGACTTCAAAGGTGCCCTTAAAATTCTCGCAGAGAAAGCTGGAGTTGAAATCGTGTATGGCGGCGCCAGGGAAGACCATGGAAAGGCAGATCGATTGCGGGAGGTTATGGTACGTGCTGAGCAATTCTTTGCCGGACATCTTTCCGAAGATTCTGCGGCATACGCCTACGCTACGTCGCGCGGACTCACGCCGGAAACGATACGCGCTTGGCGTCTCGGCTATGCGCCTGACGAGTGGCGCGCACTTCTTGAGCATCTTGGGAAGCTTGGGTTTTCGAGCGAAGAATTGTCTCAGGGAGGACTCATAAAGGAAGCTGACGGAAAGGCGGGTACGTGGTACGACCGTTTCCGAAATCGTCTCATGTTTCCGATAGGGGACATGGCGGGGCGCACGGTCGCGTTTACTGGCCGTACCCTGAGTTCCGAGGAGCAGGCGAAATACCTTAACAGTCCAGAGACCGATCTCTTCAAGAAATCGCACATTCTGTTTGGGATGCATAAAGCAAAAGATGCTATTCGTCTGCGACAATTCACCCTTCTCGTTGAAGGGCAAATGGATCTCTTGCAGGCACACCAGGCAGGGTTCACAAATGCTGTCGCGCTTTCCGGCACTGCGCTTTCCCCCGAGCACATATCGCTCATCAAGCGATATTCAGACAATCTGATGCTTTGTCTTGACGCCGACCGTGCAGGTCTTGCGGCAACAGTAAAGCACGCGCTGGTCGCTCTTGCGGCAGGTATGCGGGTTAAGGCAGTAGAGCTACCGGCAGGAAAAGATCCGGCGGATGTCATTCTTGAGGATGCAAAGGATTTCGCAAAGCGAGTCGGGGAGGCAAAGCCGATTGTAGAATTTTTTCTTTCAGTGCTCCTTACCTCCGAGAAAGACCCACACCGTTTGGTTATGCATGTTGAACGCATTGTGCTACCGCTCGTTCGCGCCATACAAAGTCCGATGGAACGAGAGCACTTTGTTGGCATTGTCGCGCGCGCTATTGCTTCAACTCCCGAGGCAGTGCGAGCGTCTCTTTCAAAAACTACTGCGGCGGTGGACGGACCAATAGAAAATAGTGTTTCTGCAAAGAATCCCGACCTGCTTGTCTACACCCCGCACGAAGAACTGTTCCGTGCGATACGAGACAATTATGTGGGTACGCCGCTTGCACGAAGAGTCGAAACCGAGTACGCTCGGATTGTAGGCCAGCCGCTTCCGGAGGAGCCAGGTTCCGAACGAGTCCTTTTTGAGACCGGAATCCTCTTTGGTGAGACTCCTTCTGAGCAGGCGGCGGACGATACTCTGAAAGCCTTTGAAAAGGCAACACTTTCTCGTACATATCAAGAGGCCCTTCAGGCGCTTCGTGTCGCAGAAAGATCGGGCAGTGCGGACCGTATTCGCGAAGCGGAAGTGTTGTGCGACAAGCTCGCAAAAGTCATTGCAGGGCTCCCCTAATTTTAATTCCTATGGCTGCATCAAAAAAGAAAACAAAAACTAAAAAACCCGTTGTGGCTAAAAAAGCCGCTTCAAAGAAAAAGCCAGCCGCAAAACGGGTGGTCAAAAAAGCTGCGGCGCATACCAAGACAAAGAAGCGTACCATGGCCGTAGTTAGAGCTGCCGCAGGTGGTGCGAAAGCAAAAGCAGCCGCAAGTCGCGCTGACAAGGCTGAAGCACTCATCACAAAAGGCCGTGAGCGTGGCTATATTACCTATAGTGAAATTTTGAAAGAATTTCCAACGATTGAAGAGGACATTGGTTTTCTCGATCAGTTGTACGAACAGTTTACGGGTGCCGGCATCGACATTCTTGAAGGCGGCATGCTTGAAGATAATGCTGACGACTATCTCGCTTCACGCAACATTAAAACCCGGGATTCTTCGGCGTATGACTCTATCCAGATTTATCTTCGCGAGATCGGTCAATATCCACTTTTGACTGCCGCAGAGGAGCGTCAGCTCGCCCAGCGCATTGAGCGTGGGGAAGACGAGGCACGCAACATTCTCGCGCGCTCGAACCTTCGCCTCGTTGTTTCTATTGCAAAGAAATACGTGGGACGCTCACCGGACCTCACGCTTCTTGATCTTATCCAGGAGGGAAACATAGGGCTTTTTAAAGCCGTCGATAAATTCGACTGGAAAAAAGGGTATAAGTTTTCAACGTACGCGACCTGGTGGATTCGCCAGGCTATAACCCGCGCACTTGCCGACCAGTCCCGCACCATTCGTATTCCGGTTCACATGGTGGAAACGATTGCCAAATACAAACAAATTTCACGTCGCCTTTCCCAGGCGCTTGGACGCGATCCGATGCCGGAAGAGGTTGCCGTTGAAATGGGTGTTGAAGTAGAGAAGATTTACCAGATTGAAAAAATCAATCAGGACACTCTTTCACTTGAAAATCCAGTAGGAAGTGGGGACGATGATGAAAAATCAACGTTGGGGGATTTCATTGCCGACGACAAAATTCCTTCACCGGTGCAGGAATCCTCAGAACGCATTTTGGGGGAACAGGTGCGTGACATCTTGGGCGACCTTTCTCCGAAAGAGAGAAAAATCCTTGAAATGCGCCATGGCCTTTTGGACGGCGTGTACCACACTCTAGAAGAAGTAGGAAAAGAGTTTGGAGTGACGCGCGAACGCATTCGCCAGATTGAAGCAAAGGCACTTGAAAAAATTCGCCTCCATGACAAGGCGCGGAGACTCAAGAGTTACTAAAAACAAAAACGGCCTAAAGGCCGTTTTTGTTTGACATATCTTCATGATTAGTTTAAAAGTGTACGAGTACTGCGTTCTTTATTTCAGGGAATCAAAACAAGAAGGGAACGAATTGTGATCTCTGTTAGGAATAATCTCGCGCTCAAACAGAGCGTGCTCGTTTCCCCACGGCGTTTTCCCGTTCGGTGGAGTTTCCAGATTGGCCTCATGACGGTCGACCTGGTTGCTCCCTCAATTTCTGAACTTGGCTTTGAAGGTCAGGTTCGAGATCAAGACGCTTGCGCAAAAGCGCTCGGCTTCGGTCTTCGATTCTGTCGGAGCAGAATCTTCGAGGAGCTCAAAAGGCAGTACACACCCGGCGCGCCGGAACGGCTCCATGTCATGGTCGCTGACTCCGGCGATGAACGCACCGTCCATGACATCATTAGTCATGGGCCAGGGAATGTACAGCTCAACTCAAGAAAGGCAAATCCCCGGGAGTTTTGGCTCCTTGGTAGCAAGCTCGTTTTCGAGCAGTTGAATAGTTGATTCCAGTAGCCCCGCCGAGATTTCCTCGGCGGGGCTTTGTTAATTTTGGGTACGAGAAATTAAAGGTAAAATAAAGGAATGCCAACCACCCCTGCCTTCGAAAAGGCGTATAAGGAACTGAATACAAAGCAGAAAGAGGCAGTAGATACCGTTGAGGGTCCGGTCTTGGTGATTGCGGGCCCGGGAACAGGGAAGACGCACATCCTTACGCTGCGCATTGCAAATATCCTTCGTCTTACGCAAGCAAAGCCCTCAAATATACTGGCTCTCACCTTTACCGATTCTGCAGCTTCAACGATGCGAAAACGTCTGGCAGACATCGTTGGGGAAGAGGTTGCACGAGAGGTGAGCATCCATACCTTTCATGGATTTTGTCAGTCCATTCTTGAACACCACCCAGAATATTTTCCCGAACATGCTGCACGCCGCCTCATGGGCGACGTTGAACAAGTGCTTCTTTTGCGAGAGGCGATAGAGACGACTGACATAAAAGAGATTCGCCCACCAAAGGCGCCATACACCTATCTTGATGACATGAAGCGTTTGTATGACACGCTTGCGCGCGAAGGCGTAACACTTGCCGAGTATCAGGCATGGGGCGACCTTGAACGTGCACGCATTAAAGCCGATGAATCGCTTCAGTATAAACGGGGTGAAAAAGTGGGCGAACTTACCAAAGACGGACTTGAAAAACTCTCACGCATCGACAAGGTAGATGAGGTTGTGCGTGTTATCAAAACCTATGAGGATTTGAAAGAGGGCCAGGAGCTGTATGATTTTTCAGATATTTTGCGCGTTGCGATTAATCGCATTTCTGAAAATGATACGCTTCGCGCTGAACTCCAAGAACAATTTCAATATGTGCTCGCAGATGAGCACCAAGATGCAAATGCGCTCCAGCACCGCCTTCTTTCTTTTTTTGCTATCGATGATTTCCCAAATCTTTTTATTGTTGGCGACGAGAAACAAGCAATTTATCGTTTTCAGGGTGCCGAGGCAGGCGGTTTTGCTGATTTTGTAGAGCAGTTCCCGCGAGCCGCGGTAGTAACACTTGATACCTCTTTTCGTTCGTATCAGCATGTGCTTGATACGGCGCACGAAGTGATTGAAAGCACCGGAACACACACAAAGCTCGCTGCTCTTCGTGGCGAGAAAGGTCCGAACGTTTCGCTTATTATCGGAAACGATCCGCTTGATGAACGTTCGCGTATCGTGCGTCTCATACAAAAACTTATTGAGAAAGGTACTCTCCCTCACGACATTGCCGTTATTGCGAGAAAAAATGAAACAGCAGACCTTATTGCGCTGGAGCTTGAAGCGCTCGGCACTCCCGCCCTTCGGGCGGGAGACATCTCCCTCATGTCTCGCCCGCTTCCGCGTGCCCTCCTCTCCCTCATGCACTATATTGCGGACCCAACGAATCTTTCGTCACTGCGGTCACTACTTCTTGCGCCCTGGTGGGGTAACGCACTTCCTGAAGTGCTTATGCTT
Source organism: Minisyncoccia bacterium (assembly GCA_049305795.1). Taxonomy (GTDB): domain Bacteria; phylum Patescibacteriota; class Minisyncoccia; order Phycocordibacterales; family Phycocordibacteraceae; genus C7867-001. The sequence goes on from JBAQPM010000019.1 coordinate 17,027, forward strand.
CTGCGAACTACGTCTGACAAAGAACTCGTCGCGAAGCTTGAAGAAACATTTCCTGCAACCTTTGTAGGGATCAATGACTGTCTTCAAAAAAGTCTGGGGCAGACGCCGATTGAATGTTTTTCCTATGTCTTTACTACGTCCGGTGCTCGCGACTACCTTCTCTCCCACCCAGAATATTTTGACGATATCGCCATTGTGCGGCAGCTCATGATGCATCTTGAAGAAGTAGCTTTTAGCAATCAGTCAGCAACGTTTGCTGACGTCATGCATACTCTTGCCAAAGCGCTTGAACACGATATCAGTCCTCTTAAAACAAGCGTTACAGAGCGAGAGGGAAGTGTAACGGTCATAACGGCACACAAGGCAAAAGGCATGGAATTTTCGCACGTCTTTATTCCAGACCTTACCGAGCAGGGTTGGGAAAAGGGAGGACGGCCCGCTCTCATTCCTTCACCATTTGAAAATAAACAATCTCTAGACGATGTACGGCGTCTTCTCTATGTTGCCCTCACGCGCGCAAAAGACCACGCCTATGTTTCTTACGCCCATACCAATAAAGATGGGAAAGAGCGAAAAATCTCAACACTCTTGCCTCATGGACTTTTCGAAACTAAAACAGAATCCTCATCATTGCCGCTTTTGCACCAATCGGTGAAAGCGTCAGAACTTATTGTTCGTCTCACCAAGCGATATTTGACCGTAGACGGTCTTGCACCGACAGCGCTTAACGAATACCTCATCTCTCCAGCCTCATTTTTTGCAACACGCGTGCTTCGTATTAAGGAACCACCCGCAGGCCCCGCTGTGCTTGGAAGTGCGGTGCACACGGCAATTGCCATGCATCTTTCTGGTAAAACCAAGGAAGAATCTTTTGCATCGCTCCGGCGCGTTTTTTCCACCTCGCTTCTTGCGCGCACAAAAGTATTTGATGATCTACTTCAAGAGGCTCTCGCAGTATTTGAAGCGTATCTTAAAAACCCACTTCCACAGGGTATACCAACACTCATCGAAAAAAAGTTTACTCTGGAACGAAAGGTGGGAGACACGACGGTGCGTATGCAGGGAAAAATTGATGCAGCCTTCGACACGGGTTCTGGTCTCTGTATTGTCGACTTTAAAACGGGCAGTGGAGTATCTGCAAAAAACGAAGACTACATTCGTCAGCTCATGCTCTATGCGCATCTATTGGAACAAAATGGCGAAAACCCAGTTGCGGCGTCTCTTATATCACTCACCTCCGACGGTGTAAAAGAATTGCCGCTCGTCTTTAGTAAAGAAGCCATAGCACAAGCCCTTTCTGAATTTGATGTGGCGGTTGTTGAAATGCTTTCCGGTACCTGGCGAAAAGGGGAATTTTCCTCTTACGATGCACTGCTCTCACTCCTCAAAAATGCTTAAGGTACATAAAAGTGAGAGGCCCGCCGTGGCGGCGGGCCTCTCGTCGAACTGATCACAGATGATCGTCGGCGTGTGATACAACTTCTTTAAGGGTATATTCTCGCTGGGAGAATGCGTCCCAAACGAGGATGTCGTGCCCCTCTGTTTGTGTCCGTATCAGGATCAGAAAAGAGCGCATCCAGCGATCTTGTTTTTTCCGGTGTTCTGTCGGATTGAAATTTTCCTCCGTAGATGCAAGAGTCGGTCTGCCGTACATCTGCAGAAGGCTTTTCTCTCCGGAATCGGCGGACAGGTTCTTAATGAACACCGCCACCTCATCACAGGCTCCCAATTCTTTACAAGCGCCTCGCAGCGCTTCCTGAATTGCTTGTCGCAACTTCCGCACATGGCGGGGCTGGGTTGACAGGATGATGTGCATTCAACTTCCCCCTGGTTTATTCTCTTTCTATTATAACACCGAAAATATATTTTACAACTCTATAACGGAAGTGTGTGAGTGAGGGTTGCGGGGGGTGTCGCAATATTCCAAAGGGACGTATCAAGTTTAATGTCGCGGATTTGGTTGAGATCTTTGTATTTGAGCCCACTATGTTTTAAAGCGTAGTCATAGAGTTCACGGGTGAGGCGCACGTCGTCAAGGCAGTATTCGCGTACCTTGTCGATCCGTCCTTCTTCCCACCACGTCCCCGCCTTAAGACCGTCTCCGCTTTTGCCGCGTCCAAGTGTTGCTCTGGCAATTGAATCAAGCCGCAGGCGCCGTCCGAGCGTTTTTTGTACTTCGCTCATGAGGTCGAGGGAGCGAATTTGCGTTAAATCGCCAGGGTAATAGCGATTTAAGAGGGGAATATCAAACGAGTCGGAGTTGTATCCAATGAGAAGGTCCGTGTGTTCGATAATGGGCCAAAGCTGCGGTAGTTCTTCTTTGAGATAGGAAGAATACGTGTCTGTTTCAGAATCATGAATACCCACCACGGTGAGTTCAAGTTCGTTTACATCAAGTCGGCCCCGCACCAACGAGACCGCCTTCGTTTCAATATCAAACGTTATAACGCGCATACTTATAAATCTTTCGTAAGGTACGCTGCTACGCTCTCGCGAGAAAGTACTTCTTCTGCCCCTGTTGCAAGGGTTTTTATTTTTACTTCACCCGAATCTCCTTCGTTTTTACCAAAGGCGATGAAATAGGGGATGGAGCGCTTCACCGCTTCTTTTATTTGGTCGCCCAAGTTTTTCTCAGTGAGATTCAGAAACACAGACACACCTGCGCTACGAAGTTCCTGTGCAAAATTTTGTGCCACTTCGACATCTTCTTTTGAAGGTGTGCCGATAAAGAGCACAGGAGCATTCTGGTTTTTTGGAAGAAGGTCGTGGGTGGTCAAAAAATCTGCGAAGGTAACGTCTCCAAAGGCAAAACCAACCGCTGGAATGGGTTCACCCCCAAACATAGTGACGAGACCGTCGTAGCGACCGCCTCCAAAAAGGGAACGTGGGTTTTCTGGGTTCGTATCGATTATCTCAAAGACGATACCTGTGTAGTAATCAAAGCCGCGGACAATTTCAGGATCAAAGACAGCATTTTTGATACCCCGCGCAGAAAGGGTTGAAAGAAGCGTCATGAGCGTTTCTTTTTCTCGAGCAACGTCAGCATCGCTCGCGTCTTCTATTGCTGAAAGCGGGTCTTTTCTATCTCCGCGTGCTTTTTCAAATTCTTCCGCAGACATTTTTGATTTCCTATCAAGGAGGCGCCAGTATTCACGTGCACCTTCTTCGTCCGTATAGCCCGTTGCGCGGCATGCTGCCGAAAGAAGGGCGCGGGAATTTACGCGAATGGAAAAATCCTGTTCAGTTGCACCAAAAGCCTTTAAAATTTCGCTTGCAATAGTAAGTATCTCAATATCAGATTCGCCTGCTGGCAAACCAACAAAATCAATGTCCGTCTGATAAAACTCGCGAAGGCGACCTTTTTGCGGACGCTCATACCGAAAACGGTTTCCAATAGAAAACCAGCGGAGAGGGAAGGAAAGTTCACGACGCTTTCCTGCAACCATGCGTGCGAGCGTCGGTGTCATTTCTGGACGAAGCGTCACGCGCCTGCCGCCACGGTCTTCAAAAGTATAGGTCTGCTCGTTTATGATTTCTTCGTTGCCTTTGCTTTCGTAGATTTCAGAACGCTCAAGTGGAGAGGCTTGGTATTCTTCATAGCCCCACCGGCCAAGCACGGTGCGAACCTTCGTGAAAATAGCCGTCATTCGCGCCCAGTCTTCGGGATAAAAGTCCCGTACGCCTTTATAAGGCTCTGTTTCAAGGGCTTTTCGCTCACTCATGACTCAAAGTTTACCACTACCAGGAACCTTTGAGAATCTTGGGTATTTTAGAATTTTTCAAAATTTGCTTCGCCGCCCTGTCATTTTAAAAGACCGCTCCAAATGACCTTTGTGATTTAGTGGGTGTTCACAAGGTATTGAACCACTACGCAGTGATTGACACGGCTAATGTAGCGTGTTACCATGTTTCTCGGTCAAAGTTCATAAATCGCGCCAAAGGACGCACGAACAATGAAAGGTCTCGAAGCACTTGCGAAGCGTATGGGTGTGCCATCCGATGACGGGATACTTTACACGCCAGCGCCCGTCCCTGCCGACAAGCATCTGATGTTCGCGAAAGATGTGCATGGCATGGAATACGGTTTCCGACCTATCCCTCGCGATCCGAGCATTCTCGAATGCTTCTACATGCGCTGGGAAAAGCTGGGGCATATGCCGGTATCGACAGTGCAAATCGTCACTGACGATACGGCGGACGTACCTCTGAACGGCAAGAAGGCAGCAATCATCTATCGCCGCGCCGAGGGCAAGCATATGACTTGCAAGCTATTCTATGGTTCCGAACTCGGTCAAGCGTATGTCGACCAGCCCGACTACTATGCGGGATATGACCCGAACCCAATCGTTTTTGCCAACGGCCTTGTCGTGGCGCGGAAGTTCAGCGCCAAGGGTCTGCAGTGGCAGGCCGAAGACAGAGCACGAATGGCAAAATCCAAGTAAGCTTGATATCAACCTTAGGACTCTCTGGACTTCGGTCCTTAGAAACTTAGTCCTGCCCTGTTCCGATTCGTCGGAGCGGGGCTATTTTTTCATAAAAAATTCTATTGTTTCCACCACACCAAAAACAGGTACAGGGCAGGAACTATAAAGGCGATGGTGATGGGAACGATCAGCGGCATGAGGAATTCTTTGAAATAAACGCCAAGGATAATGCCGAGAGCGACCATACAGAGTTTGAACAAACCTAGCTGCCAAAACGAGAGAGTCAAGGATTTAAATGGGTTCATAGAAATATGCTAGCACGCGCGGAGTGGGAAATGGGATACGCACAGATTGTTCTTGACTCAGGTCAATAAATTGTGGTATACTTAATCCTAGGCCAGAAGAAGAAAAAGGGAGGCTACAATGGGCGCTTTGTTCTTATA